>CAIJPS010000065.1 GCA_903822595.1 uncultured Chlorobiaceae bacterium | reverse complement strand
CTTTGACTGAAAAATACAAAACAAAACAATAAAAAACAATACAAATCGATCGTTAGGCACTACAAAGACAAAAACGAAAAGACCCCTTGATTTTATTGGCTTTCCAAGCTCACAGGCTCACTTCATGTATGAAGTCAGGAGTGGTAGTACTGAAGCCCTTGCGTGATCTCCACGCCTGCAATGGTAAAGTGTGCTGCCATTTGGTTCTCCTTGTCGTGCGGTACAGTTGCGTTGCCCGCCAGTTTAGGTTGATGTTGATCGGTCTTTTGATTGGTCTTTTGAGCGGGCATGTCCCGGATTCCCGTGGCCGAACCACGACATGGGAGTGGGATTGCCCGTTTGTGAACTCGAAGGCAAGGACCTTCTCGGGATTCCTTTGCCTCCATCGTGCCCTGTCCTGCTTGAGGCGCCGTACCGAGTCTTGCCGACCCCCTGCGAAAGGACTTTGGTGAACTTCGGAAGCCGGGAGTCACTGACATGATGAGCGCCGTCTGTTTTCATCGGCAGAACGTGGAGAATCACCTGCCGCCATGAAGCGCAGCGAAATGGCGGTCAGAGTGAATGAAAAAGTCATGTTCGCTCTTGTTGAAGAACTAAATACTCTCCGCGATTCTCGACAAGGAGCGGATTGAGTACGTCATTCGGAACAAGACCCGTATCACGAACCTTTTGCACAAACAGTCCAAATCCATGTGCCCCTGGCAGGTCCGCTCCATGCTCAGAACAAAGTTTAATTATTTTTGTGACATCTTCCACCTGAAGATTCGCGAATATTGGAAAAACGACTTTATTAAATATGGCATTAGTTCTATCCCAAGACCTTGACGCTGCAAGAAGCTCAATTGCCCTTTCTTTGAAGACGATCTCAAAGCCCTTTGTCCCGATAATACCTGCCAACTGATCAAGATTAAAGTTTTGTACATGCGCTTCGACAACTGGTCGCAACTGCGTGACACCCCTTAAAGCTTCGGCTGCCAAGGCAAATTCTTCATAGGACATCTCTTTAACAACGAGTTCAATCTTGTTTTTTGAAGGCTGGTCAATTAGATTCCATGCGCGATTGACGCACACCACTAAGTAGAGTGCAAAAAAAACTCTATCATCTTCGACATCCCTAACTGCTTTGCTGAGCTGAACACCAATCCTTGCCTCAAAGTGACCAGGGTATAGTTCGTACAGCGCATTTAGGGCAGGCACTACTTGAAGTTTCTCGTACAGATCGTCTTCGGGTGTAAGATATCCGAAAACAAGGGCGTCAATAGTTGAATTAATAAGTGAGTCAGTTGGGTTCTCCAATCCGGATTTCTTGAGCTGCAAGATTGCTTTCTCAACATCCTTAGGGAAGTACTCTGATGCAACGAGATTTTTAATTCCAGCAAGTGCCGCCTTCCCTTGAACCGGAGGCTGGGCAAGTACATGTACAACCGCATTCCTTATATGTAGTCTCGCCTGCTCTGCAGACGGCTTGTAGGGCAAACCTACCTGCTGAAATGAAGGGTGCGCACAACGATGCCGGTCTTCTCTTAATCGATATATGTCAACAAGCTGTTGTTGGTCAAAGAACCGCAACTTGTCACGGCATACATCAAGGATCTCACGCTCAAATTCTAGAGCCTTTGCAACTCCCTGCTGGTTCCCATCATTTATTTGGTCAACGTACGTTTGAAATTGACTTTCAAGATCCCGAGCAGCGGCATCCCCACTCACTGCAAGCTCTCTGATTTTGTCAATCAGATCAAACACAACCGAGATCCAAGTACTAACGATAGCAGCTCTATACGCCCCGGCTCTATAGCAGAGCGTCGCTTCGGCAATGTAGCTCTTTGACTGTTCAGATCTGCAGCGCAGCGACAAGGCTTCAATATCAAAAAGATTCTCGTTCAAAGTTCAACCGTCCTTTTCAAAACATAACGTTGATGGGGCTACACGCTTTTGCGCAGTCTGAATTGAGCATAGGCGGTTATGCCCTATTTGCATTCAAATCTTCCTTAGCTGCACTCACTATTTTATTTAGCGCATCTCGGTAGTAATCGTAGTCTTGTTCATATAATTCCCACAATAGATTTTCATTCAAGTCCAGCCTTGGCCGATCTCGCAGTTCTTTCAAAATGCCCTCTGCCTTTGATGAGATAACAAACCCACCAATATCCGTTGTTTTTTTTATTTTCCACAAGGCTTGGCTATGTTTTTCTCTGAACTCACTTTCTTTTTCTTCACTATAACCATTGCCCGCGCCATAGCCTTTTTTTTGAATTTCGCAATGTTGAATCAGGGCATATAGAGCGTCGATAATTTCAACATACGCACGTTCCTTTCTTTGCCACCATTGCTCAGAGTAGAACTTTCTCATTGACTATCTGGCAGCTAAATACGAAGCCAAAACAGCAGTAATAATTCCGGGAAGTATTTTTAGTAGAAAATCAAACATACCTATTCCGTTTCGAGCAGGGCATAACGTTCAAGTTCAGGGGCGCTGCGCGGCTTTATCGCGCAGCGTCCCCTGCAACGCCGGGTTAGGGCGCGCGGTTCTTTAGTGAGGACTAGCCGGAAATGCATGTACCTTCCCATCTTCAGGGTGTTGCATTTGGACAACCCAAACTCCTTCCTCGCCGGCAAGCTGAATGTAGTGGAGGTCGAGCAATCGCTGTATTCGTTGAACCCACTCGGCCATTGGACGCTGTGTGTTAACTACTCGGGGGCCGGGCCTGTATGGGTTCCATGTATGAAGGACCTCACTACACGCGTCGTAGAGAAAGGCGAACTCGTCTTGGGTTAAGTATCCCTCCGTAACGTCCAGCAAGTGCTTGACGCGACCGGTGTCCACCGCAGGAAACGACACCGGCTTTGGATAGAACGCTGGATGAATTGCACGTATGCGCTCAAGCAAACCTTTTACCCGCCACGTTTTGGCAAAATCCTCATGGATTTGAGAGTACGCATCTCTGTGCGCGATAAGCGACGAGAACGCTATTTGCTCAAGAGACTTCCGCATTAGTAGAAAGACGACTTCACCGTCAAGTCCTTCGTGGCCCATCGGGGAATAGCCAGAAAGAATGCGATTCATATGAAACAGCCGGTGCTTGACGTCGTCCATGCAGTTGCAATATGCGACGGCCAGCGAGGAAATTGGCTCGGTCATGGTCTGCGCGCCCTAACAATAATTAGATGGATCCGCCTATACTATGGATTTTTGAATTCCAATCCATATAAGACGACATTTTCAAACCGAGAAAAATACCACTAACCGATTTTATATAATTCAGTTAAATCTGATTATGCTTTTTATTTCAGCGTCTTATATTCCGCATAAAAACGTTTTTTTACAAGCCGTCAACAGGGCTGCGAACTCCGGATGGCCCACGATTTAACACATGGGTGTAAATCATGGTAGTTCGTACATCATTATGCCCAAGAAGTTCCTGAACGGTTCGAATATCATATCCACCTTCCAGCAAGTGAGTGGCAAAAGAGTGCCGAAATGTATGGCAAGTGGCACGTTTTGTCAATTGTGCATCAAAAGCAGCCCTTTTAACCGCTTTTTGAATCAGCGATTCATCTATGTAATGCCGTCCCTGTTCGCTGGTTTTTGCGTTCACCCACCGGCTTTCCTGAGGAAATACCCTCTGCCATCGCCATTCGGCAGGCGCATTGGGATATTTACGGTCTAAAGCTCCAGGTAAGAGTACAGGGCCCCAACCATCGGCAAGATCGTTATCGTGAATGCTCCTGACTTTTTTCAGATGGTCGCCAAGTGGCTTTTTCAGCGACTCCGGTAACGTTATCCTGTCCTTCGCTCCCGTCCTATCACGAACCATAATTATTACACTAAATCGTTGGAATAAGTGTGGGCAGTCATGACCGTATCCATATCCCCCACATTCAGCAGGAATAATGCTAAAACTCAGCACATACATCCCAAGAGTATGCTGGATGTCGTGTAAAGCACGACTAAACAGTTCTTTCCCCCTTGATTCCCTATGTTTATCGGTCAATTCTCTGTATGTATCGCGATGTGCTTTTGCATGCATAACGCCTCACATAAGTCGCCGAGGTACGAGCGTCGGGCGAACGAAGTGAACGGACTTAATGTGATTGTTAGTCACTAAATAACGCATTTAAAACTATTTACATTTTCTTCTGCAAAAGGAATAACACTGAGTAAGTCAATAGGAGCATCAGCGTCTTTCTCTGATACATACATGGTGATTGATTGCGCTCCTACTCTCATAACTTTAGCGATGTCTTCGTTTGTAGAGACAAGGCGACCGATTAGATCAACAAATTTATCTACTGGCTGTGATGGAGAAATTTTATATTGAGAGAGGATAGAACTGTAAATAGCTAAACACTCATCCCAGCTGAGGTTCTCGGCCTGTCTGAGCATATCCGTCATTCCAAGGATAAATACTTGAATACCTGCTTTCGCAGCAGGACTAATATCTCGACCTTCTATTAGCACAGTGGATCCGGCAAGGTAGGTTTGCAGAATGAGTGCTTGTTTAGGAATTTCCGTTTCTTTCTTCTTTCTCCAAAACATCATATGCTCCCATAAATTTGTGATGCGCCATTGGTGCGTAAGACACGACTAACACAGAGTTCAGCCAGAGGCGAAAGTAGCCTGCGCTTTCGCCGATTGGCTGCAACGCCTCGTTCGGTCAGTCTTTTCAGTTTGTCCGGTGTCAATTGCTAACTCCCTCATCTTCCTCATTTAAGTTAGCTCACAACTTGAAACCGAACTGCTTGCTCAACTGCGCCAACAACTGCTTGCCTTTTACATCAAGTTTGTTTTGTTGAGCCAACTCCTTAAGCGTTCTAAGACTGTTCTTCAGCATATTAACAGCCCGCTCCTTATCGCCAGACTTGAGCAACAGCATAGCGAAGACAAAATCGGATCCTGCAAGGTCTTGAACGCAACTGGTATTTGTAGAGTCAATGTCAACCAACTTTTGTATGATTGCATGTGCAGCCTGCGCATGTATAAGCGCTTGCGAGAGATTGCCACCCATTGTTTCCATTTGCTGCAAGCGGTTGTGAGCCCCTGCTAAATCACGTTGATATTCATAGTGGCTTGGGTCCGAAGCGGCAATTTCTTCAGCGATTGAGTAGTGTTCCCCTAATGCAAGTCTTGCTGAAGCAATGTTACCTTCAGCCAGGGCAAGTTCGCCTATTTTTGATAAACACAATGAAACATCGCGACGATGTTCGTATTGCGTCACAGCCAGCGCGCGGAAGACAGGAAGCGCCTGATCATATTCTTTGTGTGCGGTGGAGAACTGTTCACTGAACCGCGCCACATCACCCAGCTTATCACATGCCACTGCAAACCAAAATGACAAACTGGGGGAAACATCCTTGGCTCGTTGGTAAGCATTCTTTGCTGCACCTATATCACCTGCTTGCATAGAGAGATCACCTTGCATGAGATGACCGTTGATTAGATCGACAATCTGTTGTTCATTCATATCACTAAACCTCCATTTCAAAAAAGTAGACTCCAAAGTTATCACTAATTTGCTCCGTCGTTATGAAACTGAGACTCAAGGACAGATGGTGACCTACAGCGTGTGAAGAATCAGTACGTTCTTTAGGGTTCACCAAGGCTTTCCATCCTCGTGGCATTATTGTTAGTTTATGAAGCTGCATGGCCGTTCACTCAGAATCTAAAGTATTCTTTTGCGCTAGACCTTCAAAGATGCGCAATGCATCTTCGTTGAATTGGCGTGCTCGCTGCCAGTCGCCTTGAGCAATGGCAAGCTCTGCACCTATGAATCGGGCTCTCGCTACCGCTCTTTGAAGATCAAGATCTTCCGGGAAATCCCTGAGCGAATCCAATAAGCGCGAAAGCATCAAGTCAATCAAGGATCGGCGTGTAGACACCGGAGCTGCAGACGCTATCGCTGGAAGAAGACTGTCAAGGCACCAGCCAGTCCATCCTTTTGCTACGTCCCGTCGAGTATCCTTTCCTAAGTCATCGAATATGTCATCAAATTCACTCACGGAAAGTCCATCGGGATCAATCGGTCGTGGACTCACATCACCATTCGAGATATATATCAGCCGTTCCATGCCGTTGCGATTTACATCGTCTACAAAGGTTGCAACTGCAGCAGCAAATTCACGTTCATGAGTCGTGTTATTGGATCCGTAGAATATTTGAAGGAGGGCATACTCTTTCCCTTCCAAAAGGTGAAACGTGATTTCGTCGCATCGCACCGGGTCATCAGTGCGTTGTTCGATCAGAAAAGCTGCAATCACTTTGTGAACTGCAACCGTCATTTCTGGATCCAGTCCAAGATGGAGTTGTATGGACGTGCGGGCTTCTTTGTGGAAGAAATCCCATTGCATTTCATTGCGAAGTATCAGATTGGAACGAAACGTCCGTCGGATGGCGGCAAGCTCCGCAACTGGCAAAACGTTTGATGAGTATGAAGGGGTGTAATTCGGGTCAAATCGATCGAGCGCACGGGCCATTACAGCATCATGAACCACATGTTGCGGAAGACCTCTGGCCCCATTCTCAAGAATCTCACTCAACCGGGGCACCAATACCTGCAGATCACTCTCACGCCAGCCATGGCGGCTTAGGGCAATAGCGCCTACGAAGGCACGAACTGACGCCTCACCATGAATTTTTTCAGCATACGCCAGTAACCACGCATATAGACCAGGCATGTCGGGTGGCATCCGTTCCGCAAGGTCACAACGTAGCCCCTCAAGTCGAGTCTGAGGGTCACGGTCAGCAGCAAACTGGTATTCGGCACGGGCAAAATCGTCGGCATCCAGCAGCGCAAGCTGTTCACAAGCAAGCGTTGTCCAGAGGGGACTGCTCGTCGCTCCCCCTGAAGTCCCAGCGGGAAGTTTCTTGTCAACAAGCACCTGCCATACTCTGTCGTTCCACGGTACATGCCAGCGTTTCCAGACGTGTTGCGCAATGCTGCAGGAGTCTGCTTCCGTGAGCGACGGAAGCTCTATTTTACAAACGCCGGGTAGTTGTGTGAGAGTCTCCGCCTCTGCGCCCGCCAGTGCGGTAGCGACAAGCCTAACGTTAGCTGGCCAAAGCTTGGGGCGCCACGTGAGATACTTCGCACGCGGCGTGGGCTCGAATTGATCAAGCGCGTCAAGCATCACAATGACGCGTTTCTTCAAAGAGGCCTTTCCTAACAATGAAGAAAAGGCTAAGTCTATGTTCTCAACAGTGGCTGTTTCTGCTAGCGGGTTTTTTATCTCAAGTGACCCAGCAAGCTCAGCAATCCAGCGACGCAACATGAAATCTACCCTTGAACCACGCATCGTTGCCCCGGCAGCATCGCTGAGTAGAAGAATATTGGAATCAGATTCAAATTTGCGATGCATTTCAGCAAAAAGTGAGCTCTTTCCCGAACCGGGCAGGCCCGTTACGCACGCACCCCAAGTACCGCCTTCCGCTGGCGTCGAGTAGGCGAGTGTATAAATCTCCTGTATTATTTGCTCACGTCCGGTAAAATCGCGACTGCATCGCTCGATAAATTGGTCAAGCGATGCACGCTCAACATCTTCCCAGGCCTGTGTGTCTTGCTCTATGAGGATACTGGTTTCAGTTTTCAATTCCTTCCACAAATCTTCAAATACTTGATTGCCCCATGTTGTAAGACCTGTGACAGATTTCTTCTTTTCATCCCAATCTGCTTTGTAAGTGCGAAGGCGTGATTTGATGTCCGGATTAGTCAAAAGGCGTGCTTTAAGTTCGTTGAGTGCCTTGCGGCGTAAACCAGCATGATCGTCTGTTGCAAACTGTTCGCTGTATTCGGCACGAAGCTGTTTTGGAAGTCTTTCATACGGTAGTGGTTCGCGAAGGTAGAAAAAACATTGGCGTTGTTGTTCCGAGCTTTCCTTGAAGATGCCAAACTCAATTTCTAGTGCGGTGACACTTTTACCTACCGTTTTAGTTGGAAAGCCAGCCTCTTGAGCGGCAATCTGCATACGGTCGCTAGATGGAACCCAACCATAGCGGTCCCCGAGTAACACTATGAGAAATGGTCGACTACGTTTGATTTCAGCAAGGCAAACTTTTAGGACAGTTAACTCGCGTTGCTCCTCAGTCTTGGCCTCGCCGGATTCCACGCCTTGCCGGAGATCAATCCATTCCAGATGACACCGACGTTTGCGCAACTCTTCCTCCAGCCGCGGAAAAACGAAATTGCGTAAATGGTCTCTTTCTGCCTGCATATCACGAAACGTGGAACTGATAAAGATTGGCCGTGACTTCCATTGTTGGATGGTAACTTGTGGCATAGCTACTCCTATATTTCCCGACGCCAGGGGATACGATTCATTATTGCACGGGCATCACCAGCTGCTGCAACCAGTTGTCGTTCGTATGCCATGTCTGTTGTCATTTCACCGAACGACTAGGGTAACCTGCCGCCGCCTATGAACGTGAATTTAAAATCAGCAGCTCCCGGCGGTCAGATTGACCCGCTTGTTAGGCTTCTTCCGCTGTTTCGTCCGCGCGTCCGATGTCAGCCACTGCTCCATTTTCCGAATGGTCGATATATCGGTCGCTTCGGATATTACCTTTGGTAACAGAAATTCCAAAAGGGCAGGCCCTTTTGGAATCCCTTCTAATCGCTCGGCCCGCATCACTCTGGCCTGAAACTCTTCAAATGGGGCTGAATCGAAGGCAGATTGTGTTTCTGCATTAAATGATCGTAGGAGGTCAAGCGAAGTTTGATATATAGTCTGATAATCTTCACCTAATAGATTCCGTACTGCATTATCTAGCTTTGCAAGAAGATCTCTATCATTGGCTAGATCATATTTTATGAATTCAAACTGACGGAGATCGACAGGAGTCTTTTCTGGCTCCTCTTGAGTGAGGAATATTATTGGCTTTCTTGCGGCTCTAGCAATACCCAATTCATAAAACACATTAGGATTTGAGTACGTGACGTCGCCAATGATAAAGTCTGCAGTTTGAATCTCGGCTTCAATTTTCTCCATTAGAACTTTCGTTAGAATGCTAGTATCGCCTCTTCGGACAATCAAGCCATGTTTTTCTTCTAAATGCTTTTGAATGTACAGATAAAAGAAATTTAATTCCGCACGAAACGGCATGACTACGAAGCAAGTGCGGCAGGCTGTCATGATGCACGCCCCAATCGTTCTACGACATGTTGAACAAATCGCTCCAGTTTGGACCTTAGCATATATATATCTGTTGGATCGTAGGCAATGTACTGATAACCCATTAAATCTGAAGGGATATCACCGTTGCCATCCACGCTAACTAAGAGGACAAATGGCTTGCCAAGACCATGAGCGATACCAAGTTCAAATAGAACATTTGCGTTTCTACCTGTGACATCGGCGATCAAGAAATCGGCCTCGCGTAACGAAGTCATTACTCCATCTACCCACAACGCACCAACTTGCATACGGTCTTCAAAAGAAATTGGATAGACACCACAATCGCGAAGTACAGAGCATACAATCCGGGTAATCTCGGATGAGCCCTCCCCGCGAGGGAGTAAGAGTAGACACTTTCGCAATTGTGATGGAGATGTATTTTTCGTTTGCTGTTTTTTGATTGCCATTCTTTACACCGAAAAAATTCGAAAAATGTGTAAGCCGCGTCAACACTCTTTGCCTGCATGTCGTGTTTGATAAACGGTAATTGAATATTGTGGCCTAACGTCTGAGTTCAGCGGCTGCCGAAGGCAGTCCGCTGGAACGAATTGTTAGGCATACCACCCATTGACTTAACCAAAAGGCTTGCGGAAAAAACTGTTGTCACCACCGAAGACGCCTCCGCCATCGCTCCAAGTTGGAATAATCTTGCGCAGGTAAGAGTTGTCGCCGCCGAGAATGCCATACTTTTGGATATCCCCCACACTAATGCCCAGTGTTCCCCTCAACACTTGAGCCCCCGCACCAGATTCGTTTCCAGCAGCTTGAATGTTGGATGTGACGCTACTGCCTAGCCACGCGACAACTGCTATAGCATAGGTTCCTATCGTATTCAGGGCTTGATTACCAGCAGACGGTTCTTGCTCGTCCGGCGCTGGCTGATTTGCAGAGCCCGGATTGTCGCGTTCATACTCAAGCTGTTTTACCGCAGCCGCGACTGACTGGTCATGTAGTTCGTCAAGGTGTTTTTGAAACTGCTCTGCATTTAATGATTCACGAAATGCTTTGGTTTCAGTTTCCACCATCTTGGAAATTTGCTCTGGAGAAAGCCCTACATCTTTGTAGCGCGCAGATAGGCCGGTGGTGAATCGGTCTTTCGTGACGTTCGACCAAAGTACCTCAAGTTTTCCGTAGTCGCGTTGCGCAGCCTTTACATCTGCAATGGCTTGGTTATAAGCCGAAACTCTGTCAGTCATATTGATACTCCTTTTAGCGCACTTTGATTGAACGACCCCGCCGTGCGTGTTGGCGGAAGTTGGTTTTCCCCTGAGGCCTAACGGCTGGCTTTACCGGCGCGGGACGGATTTAGCGGATAAATGCCACGGGTAGAACCCGGCCAAAGGTGCTGAATCCCTGCGGGACGAGGCGAAGCCCGCCCCGCGTCCGTGTGCAAGCGGTGTTGGGTAGTTCTTGTCCGCTAGGTATTAACAAAAAGGATACACAAACTTATCTATAAAATCTTGTTTTGGTTGTGTACATTGCGTTGGCGAAACTAACCGGTTATATCGTAATCTCCGCTTCGGCTATAACTGGTTACCGCTCTTAAAGTAACCCGTCCAGAAGAATCTATGGAACCGGTTATGTCATAATCACCGCTTTGGCTATAACTGGTTACTGCTCTTAATTTTAGTGTTCTGGCAAACATTTTCACCTTCTCTTTGCAACCATATTGAGTGTTTATCTGAAGGATATTATTGTTTCGCTATTCAACTGCCCAACGACCAGCCTCACCAGCGGCGGCCACTGAAATAGATTCGAAGAAAGCTGCTCCCCGCCGTCTGAGTGCAGGCGCTTGTTATGCAAAGTCTGCTATTTCACGCTCGTCTGAGCTTTTTGCCAATAGAATAAGCTTTTTAATTCATATGTAATACTAAACCCGGAAAGGTTGCTGCTACTGCAAGAAATTTCAGCCTTACGATCATTGACAATGACAACATTCGTTATAGAAATAGAAGGATTATTTAGGCTAAATATTGTTTTTCCGTTTTCGAACCAGCCATCTTTAATAATTTCCACTTCAATTGTATTTGCATTTGTTGTTGCTTGAATCACTGGCACGGGAAGAGGCATATCCCATGACTCCAAGAATAGTTCTTGGGATACAGTATTACCGGTATCGTCTGCCTCTAAATAAAAATAGTCCATACTTACCGTATTCGGAATTACTGATCTAGTGTAGCAGTTGTCTGTTGGTTTAAATGTAAATACCTTCTGCATTTCATGGTTTAGTAGTCTCGCAGGCGGAAAATTGATTCCGCCAGATTGAGAGTTAGACGAAAAAAGTTTTCCTTCAGATAAACCCACAGCAATTATACCTGTTCCGTCTGTCACTCCATCACCACGACCAAGAACACTTGCAGTCAAGTTAGGATTTTTAGGGAACCTGGCAAGAGTAGTGCCGAACCCCTTCACTGAAAGTTCTATTGCTTCTACAATTGTGTCATCAGACAAAACATTTAGCAAATATCGTGAGTTGTCTTTCATTACAGTGACTGGAACATGGAAATTCCCAAGATAGTCTTTTACTATACCACTTCCTTCAGGGAGAACCGCATCCGGTTTATAGTCACTGAGGTCAATTGCACTAAATGTAGTAACGTTTGAGCCCCGGTCGTTAGATCGTGAAATCATTGGCACCAATACGTCATCTTCTATGGTGTCAATTCGGAAAATAACATCGTTGCCGTTTATTTCAAAGTCCACACCACCAAGACAATTAGGACTTTTTAGTTCAATTTCTTGACTTACCTTTTCGTCAGTCATAATTCTATAAAACAGTTTGTTTGTGTTTCTGCACTTATATGAAATTATGGCATATTCAGGTTCTGTCGTTTGAACATGACCAATAGATACTTGGGCGAACACCATATATGGAAAATCAACATTATCCGATGATGTCGGAATAAGATCCCCATTAAGAAAAAGAGCAGTCTTATTGGCTATCTTACTTGCATGTAACACAAACAATTTCCCGTTAAATTTATTAAGAGCTAAGTGTACCCTCTGTGTGTAACCAGAATGAACAATTTCTCGTGAAATGAGCTCTCCGTCTCTCAATGAAACTTTAATAAGGCCACCACTTTCTATAAATGCAGCATAGGTGAGTAAATTAACATCATCTCTAATTGCTATTACTTGTCGCCCGAGAAACCCTCTTGTACTGTCTATTGATTTTGAAATTGACCTTGCTGAATGAAGCTTGTTTTCTTCTGCCCAATTCTCAGAAGAACTCTTACTAACAACAGGAACACCATCAAGAATTTTATCGGATATTGGTACTGACAATGTCTTTGTGAAATACGAAATTGTCGATTTATCAAAGGCTGTAGACGAATCGACTCTTAATGGTGAAAATGGGTCGTTATTCCTTGCTGATAGTTGAGCTGATCTTTTGATGATAGTGGACATTTGTTTCCTCCTATTTGATTATGATGGGAATGCAATTTCTTAGATCATTCGCATAACGTACCAAGGTTAAGCTGCGATGCGCCGCAAAATCAATGATTGAACGAGCGACTATGGCGCTTTGGTAGCTTCAACCGATTGTTAGGCTTCGTCATGATGTTAGAGCCTCGGGAGTCTGTATTCGATTTCTAGGCTAGCGCCATTTCCCTTCGGAGGTTGATATAGGAACCGGTCGTCACTGCGCATAAATGAACGCATGACTGCGCAACAGACCGGCATCCGGTGATTATTGCCTGGATATCCGCCAACAATCCGGTGCAGATCTCCAGCTTTAACCACAGCGCTCGACGCTTCAACCTTCTCACGCTCCTGAAGTAGGTTTAGGAGTGCGGTCCGAAATTCCGCCGCCGCCGCACCGCGACCCTCAGCTCGCGGGCGAGCAGACTTGGAAGTTGCCAGAGTGGTGAAGTTGGGAGCTTGCCGCAACTCACGTCCGTTCCATTCTGGAGCGAGTTCAGCAATCAAACGCGATTCAACTGTCTTACGATCATTCGTCGGGTGAAACCAGATCTCGGTGACATTGCTATCTTTGGCCGCCGCGAGGACGCGTGAGTTCAGCTTGCAATTCGTGCTCTGTCCGTCATGATGAAGATTGCGAGGGCTGATTCTCCCATACCCAGTTGCGCTGAACCTACCTGTTAGATTCTCACATTCACCGATGTACTTGAGTTTTCCGCTGACAAAGATCGCGTAAACTCCCGCAGCATCAGGGGCTTGGGGCAACGAGAAGTAGCAGAATGGCCCGATAGAGTGTGCGTTACCGCGAACGCCGTCGGGAAGGGAATGAGAGTATTCTTGGATTTGGCCATTCGCGTCTCGGCGTAACTGCAAAGGACCTACGGCCCAAAATTGCAGGCCGCCGACGGTTTTCGTTTCTGGTTTCATAAATTATGATTAGAAGCATAACAATAATTAGATTGATCCGCCTATACCGCAAATTTTTGAGTTACAACCCATATAACACGTTATTTTCAAACCACAAACAATATTGCCAACCGATTATTTTTAAACTATTTAAATCCATTGTTGCTTTTTATTTCAACGTCTTATATTGATCGGCATAACAACGTTCCTTACAAGCCGTCAACAGGGCTGCGAACGCCGGATGGCCCTCGATTTAAAACATGGGTGTAAATCATGGTTGTTCGCACATCATTATGCCCCATTACTTCCTGAACGGTTCGAATATCATACCCACCATCCAGCAAGTGAGTGGAAAAAGAGCGAGTGCCTTATCACAAGGATAACTTCATAGATTATAGCAAAATAATATCACGTCATCAAAAATTACAGCAAAAAATATCCAATAGCTTCGTCATAAAGCACTCACTTTCACTGTCAACCTCTGTTCACAACAAAAATGCAAATAATGAGAAGAGTGGCGCCACATTACCGGCAACAATGAAAAACCAAAGCGCCCACTATCACCCATGAGCCCCCATAAGCACGAATAGATGCCCTCACGTTTCAATAATCCGGCACATTTCTGTATCTTCGCTCGACCTTGTTTCTTCAGCAACTAATGCATACAAAAAAATGGAAAGAACGCTTACCATACTGAAACCCGATTGCGTGCGCAAGCAGCTTATCGGTGCAGTCATCGACCAAATTGAACGTGCTGGCTTCCGTGTTGTCGCCATGAAAAAAATCAAGCTTACCCGGGAAACTGCCGGTGAGTTTTATGCCGTACACCGTGAGCGCCCGTTTTTCGGCGAACTGGTTGAGTTCATGTCTTCGGGCCCTTGTGTGCCGATCATTCTTGAAAAAGAGAATGCTGTGGCTGACTTCCGTACGCTGATCGGCGCTACCGATCCGGCTCAGGCTGATGCTGGTACCGTGCGCAAGCTCTATGCCGACAGCAAGGGCGAGAACATCGTTCACGGCTCTGACTCTGAAGAGAACGCAGCCATCGAGGCTGGATTTTTCTTCGCGGCTGAAGAGGTTGTCAGAAGCAACTGATCGGCTTATACCCTGAAAGCAAAAAAGCGGCCCCGAGAGGTCGCTTTTTTTATTGCCGCTTTCACGTTGAGGCTCACAGCTCACTCCCCTTTGCGTGGTGGATTTTCTGAAACATCCTTCCTGCCGGAAGATTTATCGCCTTTAACCTCCGAAAGATAGTCTTTGAACGTTTCTCCGTACATCTCCCATATTGTCATAAAAAGGGCGCCGACAATGGGGCCAAGAATAAAGCCGAAGACTCCGAACAGGCTTATACCGCCAAGTGTTCCAAAAAAAATAAGCAGTTCGGGCATTTGCGTGTCACGCCCGATCAGCATTGGGCGAAGAATATTGTCGATCTGACCGACCACAATGCTGCAGAAAAGGAGAACCCCTATTGCCTGGGGATACTGCCCTGTTGCGGCAAGGTATCCGACTGCCGGAACCCAGACAAGCGCCGATCCAAGAACAGGCAGAATCGAAAGGACCGACATGATGGTACCCCAGAAAAGGGCGCTGTCAATACCGGCAAAATGCAGGGCGAGGCCTGCAAGGGAACCCTGCACGGCACCGACGACCATGGTTCCCTTTATGGTCGCTCTGGTCACCGATATGAACTTGTCGAGCAGCCGGTTTTGATCGAGTTGCGACAAGGGAAGGTAAGAGAGAAACTTTGCCAGAATCTCCTTTCCGTCCCGTAAAAAAAAGAACATGGTGTAGAGAAAGATAAAGAATATCAAGATGTCGTTGACCGCCGAATAGGTAAGCGAAGAGATGGTGTTGAAGAGCATCGTGCCTGTGCTACTGGCAAACTCTCCAACTTTCTGAAAAATTTCGGTACGGTAGAGTTCAAGTTCGGGATAAAAAGAGAGAGAGTGAAGCTGCTGGTCGAATGCGCCTGGCTCCAGAATCTGCTGCTGCACCCAGGGCACGGCAATGCGACTTATCCTGATTGCCTGTTTGGCAACAATAACGAGAAGAGCTGCAAAAGGAAGAAAAACGATCAGCAGCAGCGTGAGCATGGTCATGGAGGCGCTCAGGCTTTTGCGCCCCTTGAACCAGCGCTCAAAACGGTTGAAAACCGGCATGGCGAGTGCCGAAAAAAGAGCCGCAAGCACGATTGCCATGAGGAAATAACGGATCATGGCAAAAAAAATGGCCGATATCAAGAGAAGAAGAGCAAGAAGAATAACCTGGTTTACTTTTATCCTGTTCATGATCGTTTTTTTATAAGCCTTAAAGCCACTCCGTGCGCTCCTCTTCAAGAAGCTGCGCACGAACAAAAGCGACAGCGAAAATTCCTGCGGTTTCAGCTCTGAGAATGCTCTTTCCCAAAGAGATTTCACGAAAACCTGCGGTACGGGCCTCCTGCACTTCTCCGACAGTGAACCCACCTTCACCACCGATCAGAAAAAGGATATTTTTGCCTGAACATTGCACCCTGGGCGCCTCCTCTGAAAGTTCATAAGGAATCAGTTTGAGATCATAACCCGGAAGCGCAAGAGCCTTTTTGAAAGGGAGTGGTTCACTGATCTGCGGAAGGTAGCACCGTTTTGACTGCCTTGCCGCTGAAAGCATGATGGTTCTCCACCTCTTGAGCTTGCCTTGCACTTTTTCATTTGATGGCTGGGAGATCGTCCGTGCCGAAATCATGGGAATAATGGACGATACGCCAAGCTCGGTGGCCTTTTCCAGAAAAAGATCGAAGCGCTGGGGCGCCTTGAGCAGGGAGAGGGCAACCGTTACGCTTGTTTTTGGTCGCTCCACCTGGCTGAAGCCAAGAATTTCGCAGTTCAATGAGCTTTTTCCAATATTCGAAATTCTGGCCTCGCAACGCAGACCGTTGCCATCGGTAACAAGAATCCCCTCCCCTGTTTTTTTCCTCAGAACCCGCACAAGATGATGAAACTCATCTCCATCAATGACAAGGTTCCCGCCATCAAGATCAATGTTTCCCGTTGAGGTATAAAAGAGTTCCATACGTTTACTCCTTGATGGCTAAAGCAACAGCGGCAAGAGAGATTCTTTGGGCCCCTCCTTCGCGCAATGCTGATGCTGCGGCAGCCATGGTTGCTCCGGTTGTGACAACATCATCAACAAGCAGCACATGACGCCCGGCAACATCTTTTGCTGCCTGAAATGCCCCTTCGGGATTCTTTTTCCGCGCCTCGGCAGAGAGGCCGGTCTGCGAAACGGTGTAGCGTTTCCTGATCAGAAGCTCCCTCCGTAACGGCTTTTGCAATGATTGCGCAATGCCTTCGGCAATTTTTTCTGACTGGTTATAGGAACGTTCGATTTTTTTCAGGGGGTGGAGTGGAACCGGCACAATGCACTCGATATTTCCTGTATCCGCCCCGGATGAGATCCACTCACCCAATTGACGGCCGAAACTTCTTCCGAGATTAAAGAGCCCTTCATACTTCATGGCATGAAGCACCTGCTGCAATGGGCTCTTTTTATGAAACTGATAACGGCACCAACCCCGCTCAAAGAGAAATTGCTCACCAAAATGAGCGGCAATGGTACGACGCAGCAGCTCTTCTGCCGCTGCAGGAGTATTGAATGGATCAAAGTCGGCCCGGCATGAGTTGCAGCAGGGCTCTTCCCCTGGCAAAAGCAGTTTGCGGCAGAGCAGGCAAACATGGGGAAAAAGAAGGTGAAGCTGCTGTTCACGCATGGCAACTCTCGTTACGGTTCACCGAAACATAAGGCCGCAGCGCCATATATTCCCGCCTTGTTGCCAAGATGTGCCGGTACCAGTTCCAGCCCTTCATGCATTGAGGGAAGAGTAGAGCGTCTGAGCTGGTCGAGGGCTGGTTCGAAAACAAGGTTTCCGACGGCAGCGATTCCGCCACCGATCACAAATTTTCTGATATCCAGAAGAGCTGTAACGCTTGCAAGCCCTACGCCAAGAATGGTACCAACTCTCTCCCATACCGCAAGAGCAACAGCATCGCCTGCTAAAGCTGCATGTTCAAGCTTGCGGGGCGAAATCCTGGTATGATCACGGTGGTACTTGCGTGCGAGTCGGGAATCTGAATGACTGGCCTCAATCATTTTGCAGGCAAGGGCCACAATGGCCTTTTTGCCGATAAGGCTCTCAAGCGTCCCGTGTATACCTGCATGCACAACGGTACTTTCAAAATCAATAATCATAAAACCAACCTCACCGGCAGTACCATGAGGGCCTCGATAGAGCTTCCTGTTGAGAACAATTCCGCCGCCCACACCGGTACCAAGAGTCACCATAAGAAAATCCTGGAACTCACGGCCAGCACCATAGAACGCTTCGCCGAACGCTGCAACATTGGCATCATTGTCAAGAAAAACCGGAACTGAAAGCGCTTCCTTTTGACGCAGCAGCTTCTGCAGTTCGTCACGGAGGGGAAAAACAGTCCATCCAGGAAGATTGGGAGGATAGCTCAGCACACCCATCTCTGCATCGACCGCTCCCGGAGCTCCCAATCCAACTCCGGCAAAATCTCCCGGATCAAGAGTTTCGGAAGCAACATGGTAAAGCTCGGCAATAATAGCCGCAAGCTGACCGACGATCCCTTTCGGGCCTGATGCCGTATCGGTGAGAACTCTCTGTTTTGTCAGAATTCCGCTCTCCTCACCAACAATTGCAGCCTTGACTGCTGTACCCCCGAGATCAATGCCAATTGCCCATTGCGACATAGTTTGCCCTTTTTATAATCAGTTTTTAAACGGCTTGATAAATTTCCGTCCATGAATGCCTGAAGCAAAAAAATCGAGAATCTCAAGAATTTCCGGTTCCGGGGGAAGTTCGGATTTTACTTTTTCAAGAGCATTGGCAAGCAGAAGCCCGGACTGAAAAATGATCCTGTAGGCATCTTTAATGAGGGTTATCTTTGCGGAAGTGAAGCCCCACCGTTTCAGTCCAATGGCGTTCAGGCCCTCGTACTGGCAAGTTTCACTCCCGGAGGCCATGACAAAGGGCGGCACATCAAGCGTTCCTCTGGAGAGTCCCCCTATCATTGAAAAGCGACCGATTCGGACAAACTGGTGCACTGCAGCAAGCCCCCCGATAACAACATGATCGCCAACCTCGCAATGGCCACCGAACGGGACACAATTTGCTACAACCACATGATTACCGATCACACAGTCATGCCCGACATGCGAGTAGGCCATGAACAGATTATCAGAGCCAATGACGGTTTTACCACTTGCCTTTGTTCCCCTGTTGAGGGTCACACACTCCCGGATCACCGTCCTGTCGCCAACGTAAAGCCAGGTCTTCTCTCCGGAAAATTTGAGATCTTGTGGCTCATTGGCAAGCACAGCCCCGGAATGGATCTTGCATGCGCTGCCGATTCGGGCACCTGAGGCAATGTGGACATGGGGCCATATCGTTGTGCCGTCGCCAATTTCAACATCGTCCTCAATAACCGTGTAGGGACCAACGGTAACGCCCTCTCCGAGAATGGCACTCTGACCGATCACGGCAGTTGGATGAATAGTGCTTTGCATAGTTGTTTATTGCTTCATTGTTTCAAACTCGTCTATCAGCGCCGGTTGTTTCAGTTCTCTGGCAAGCGATTCAATGACACGCTTTGCATCACTGTTTCGACCAACATCCCGATATGCCCTTGCAAGAACATAATAAAGTCGAGGGTCAGAGGCGGGCGATGCGTGGATGCCCAGTTTTTCAAGATAGCTAATATACAGCGAGGTTTTTTGCTTTTCGCCAAGACGAACATAAAGGGCAATGACCGAACCGGCAAGTTCAGGATTCAGGGGATACTGCGCAAGAGGCAAAAGTTTAGCCGAAGTATCAAGTACCTGTAGCGCAAGAGTTCCGCGCAGAACACTCTGTTCCGCTCCTGAAGCACCTTTTATTGTAAGAACTCCATTAGGATCAGCAGCCAGTTCAAGGGCAAGGCGCACAAACAAAGGTGTATAGTTACCGCAAAGCCTCCGTGAGGTCTCTTCAAGGGTGACCTGGGGATTATTCAGGTTACGGTAACGATAGACCTCCACAAGATTCCTGTAAAGAAGCGCCGGATCGACAAAGCTCATCGGATCAGCACTCTTGAGGGGAACAACCTTGTAGGCAAGCCCATCAAGACGCAAATAATTTTCAATGCCAATCATACTTTCCGGATCGACCGTCAAGGCGAAATAGACTGGCCGCATGGAAAAGTTGTTCATCAGAATCTCATAAACAGCAATATCCTGCGGACGAAGATAGCCTTGGCCATCGTAGGTCAATCCGGGTTTCAGGAGCCATTTCATGATATTGAGCGGTTCAGAGGGCAACGAAATACCATGAAGACGTGAGTCACGCAAGAGCTGTTGACGGGCAACCAATGAGGGCAGCTCGGCATCAACAGAATCAATGGGAACATAGGTAATACCTGCTATTTCGCCATCACTCATACTGAACGCAACCGGCTTTGCTCCACGAGGACTGCTGTTTTTCAACTGGTCAAGATACCATCCGGTATTTGCAAGACTCAGGTTGACCACGCGTACATCAGTCCTGACCCGTTCAACCTCCTGCAGATACCACAAGGGAAAAGTGTCATTATCGCCATTGGTAAAAAGAATGGCGTCTTTTTCACAACTCTGCAGCATATTCCAGGCCCAGTCCCACGGAACATAGTTTCCCGACCGGTCATGCACCCTGTAGTTTGCCTGCAGCATCCTGCCGTTGATAAAGAGAAAACCGGCGGTAACCGTAACGACAGCTACCAACATCTGGTTTCTGCTGGTCAGCTTCAGTCTCTGTCCAAGCCACTGCCAGATGCACTCAACTCCAATCCCTATCCAGAGAGCAAAGGCAAAAAAACTTCCAGCATAACTGTAATCCCGCTCTCTCGGCTGGGGCTCAGTCTGATTGAGATAGATGACAAGCGCTGCACCAGTCAGCACAAAAAGCGCGGTAACAACCAGTCCCATCTTCCACTCACGCCTGAAATGGGTTATCGCTCCAACGAGTCCCACAAGAAAAGGGATTCCCCAAAGCACCGACCAATCAACTCCGGCCCCCTCCATATCATGTTCTCGCCCGATGAACTGCCAGCCGAAATAGCGGAAGTACATTTTCTTCATCTGGTAGGTAACAAAATAGTCGAGATCACTCGAATAGTGCTGATAAAAGTACTGATGTACCGGTTCAGGCGACCACCGTCTTGGCCAGAGCGGCATATCACCGTACTGATCACGGTTGAGATAGGAAAAAAAGGTCTCGGATGAGGATGGATTGTTTTCATTGATGGGCGGCCCTGCCTGCGCCCTTACATAAATCATGCCGTAAGAGGTATAACCGATAATGATGAGAAGAAGCGACATCAGGAGCGTATTCATGAGCGCTTTGCGATGCCGGTGCGAATACCAGATGGCATAGGCAAGTATACCGAGAAAAAGAAGAAAGCCCCACCATGAGGTCAGTTGCAGGAGAATTGGAAGCCCCTTGATAATACCGACATAGATAAGGAAAAAAAGGCCCGACGAAGCTGTAATGAGCAGTGCAAAAGATTTAACGGTAACCTCATACCTTTTGAAATAATAGACCAGCGCAACAGCAAAAACGGCCAGGAGGCTGAGCAGGTGCACGCCGATTGAAAGGCCAATAATATACATGACGAGCATCAGCCACCGTTCGTGACCTGGATTTGGCTCCTCTTCATACCAGCGAAGGATGAGCCAGACAACCAGGGCAGTAAACAGTGAAGAGAGTGCATAGACCTCAGCCTCAACAGCGTTAAACCAGAAGCTGTCGGACAGGGCAAGGGCAAGAGCCCCAATAACGGCGCCACCGTAGGCCGACACCTTTTCAGCCGTGCTCCAGAGATCGGGATCACGTTTACGATACATCTCAATCAGCCGTACTGTAATGAGATAGGTCAGCATGATGGTGGCAGCACTTGCAAGGGTACTGATCAGGTTAACCCTTGCACCGGTATCACTGAAAAAAGGAATCATTGAAAAGAGGCGCCCGAGCAGGAGAAAAAAAGGCGCGCCGGGAGGATGAGGAACACCGAGTGTAAAGGCTGTGGCAATAAACTCCCCGCAATCCCAGAAAGAGAAGGTGGGGGCCATGGTGCGGAGATATAAAATTTCAGCGGCAAGAAAGAGAACAGTGGCAAGCGTACGGCTAATCGTCCGGTGTGTCATAGGTGAAACGTGCTCTGGAGTATTGGGTTACCCGAAAATAAACTCTTCGGCAATGAGATCGGCAAACAAAAAACCCCTTTGGGTCAAATAAATACTCCCCTCCTGCTGCTCTATCCATCCTCTCTCAGAAAATCGGGCAATGGTCTGTGAAAGAGTGTGCCCTAATTTATTTCCTTTTCGCAAAAAATCAACATCCAGACCGCTGTTTATTCGCAACGAGAGAAAAACCTGTTCCGTAAAGCGTTCTTCAGCCGAAAGCTCTTCACGAAAAACAACTGCATTTGCAGGAGCAGCAAGGTATCGTGTAAGGCTGGAAACGTTTGCTGTACGAATCTCCCGCTCCTGCGAAACAAGAAAACTGTGCGCAGAAGGGCCAAAACCAAGATAGGGCTCCCGCTTCCATGTAGCGAGGTTGTAGCGGGAATGGTGGCCCGGCAAAGAAAAATTCGATACCTCGTAATGGCTGTACCCCTGAAGCAGCAATTCGCTCTGTGCACGTTCATAGAGAGCAGCCTGAACGGCGTCATCAGGAACAGTAACAATACCTTTTGCTATCTGGCGGTGAAGAATGGTCTTCGGCTCGACCGAAAGCATATAAACCGAAAAATGGTGAGGCCGCAGTGCCAATGCCTTATGCAGATCAGCCTCCCACATTGAGCGATTCTCACCAGGAACCCCGCAAATCAGGTCAACGCTCACCGATTCAAACTTTCGTAGTGCAGCAGCGGTGACCTGTTGCGCGTCGAGTGCGGTATGCGCCCGACCGAGTACATGCAGCTTTTCCGACATAAACGACTGAGCGCCAATACTGAGCCTCGTTATGCCCGCTGCCCGAAGCTCATCCATCTTCTTTCCTCCAAGATCTTCAGGATTGGCCTCAAGCGCTATCTCAATATCAGAAGAAAAGTTGCACAGGGCAGCAATACCCTCAAGCCATCCGGCAAGATAGTGCACAGGAACCATCGATGGAGTACCTCCGCCGAAATGAATGGCACCAACAGTCCGGCCTTTCAGATCGGCCAATCGGGATGCTGTTTCAAGGGAAAGTGCGCTGAAAAAAGCATCGATGCGCTCCTTGCCCGTCACCAGATAAAAATCACAATAGGTACAGCGCGCCTTGCAGAAGGGAATGTGGAGATAAAGAGTCAGCATAAGCAGGAATGGCTGACATGAGAGGGCGACACCGGATCAGGAAAGAGCAAGAATATGCTCCGTAACGGCATGATAAAGATCGTCAGCCACAAATTCAGGAATAATATTCTGCATCAGGCAGAGCGCTTCTTCATTGTGGCCGGTTCGAACCAGCACTGGTCGCAGTCCGGCACGCAGGCCACATTGAATATCAAGCGTTTTATCCCCGACAAAAAATGATGCACTTCTGTCGACAATGAGGCCTTCAGCCAAAAAATCATTGATGGCCAATTCAACCATACCCGTTGCCGGTTTGCGGAAATCAGCAAAACGGTCGTACTCAGGATGAGGATACTCGGGATGAAAGGGACAGTAATAGCAGCGGTCAAAGCCTGCATTCCTTGCCGTAAGCAGCTCATTAAGATAACGATTCACCTCTTCAACCTGCCCGACCGTAGCGATACCTCGGGCAATCCCTGCCTGGTTGCTCACAATGACAATCCGAAATCCTGCACTCTTTGCGAGGGCAATAGCCTCATCGGAGCGATCAATCAGTTTCAACTGCTCTTTCAGGAAGACATAGGAACCTGTGTCCTGATTTATGGTACCGTCACGATCGAGAAACAGTACCTTTATTGTCTGTTCCATGGTTCCGCCTATGATTCAAGAAGTTCACGGTACAACTGATCGTACTCTTCAGCCGATTTTTTCCAGGTAAAGTCGCGGGTCATGGCTGTCGTGACAATCTGCTGCCAACTCTCCTCATCATGAAAACAGGCAAGAGCCTCTTCAAGCTTGCCGACAAGCGACTCAGCAGTATAGTCATGAAAAATGAATCCGGAACCACTCTCTTCGTCATGCTCCTCTATGGTTTCAACAATCCCGCCCCCGGCATAGGCCACGGGTATCGTTCCGTAGTTCATGGCAAACATCTGAATCATGCCGCATGACTCAATCATGCCTGGCATAAGAAGAATATCCAGTCCCGCAATGGCAAGGTGAAAAAAAGAATCGGAATATTCGCCATGAACGCTCACCTTATCGGAATGTTCAAGAGCAAAATCCTGGAACACTTTTTCATATTTCTTGTCACCTGAACCACTGATAACAATCTGAATATCGAGAGATACGAGCTTCTCAAGGCTTTGTTGCAAAAGCTCAGCGCCCTGAAACTCGTCAAAATTGACAATCACCCCCACCACAGGCACACCTTCGGTGTAGGGAAGACCCGCCTCCTCGAGCAGTGCTTTTTTGTTGTCAAGCTTGCCGTCCATATGCTCAATACTGTACCGTTTCTTGATGAGCTTGTCGGCCGCAGAGTTCCATTGCCTGCTGTCAATACCGTTCACAATACCGTAAAACTTTGACTTATGCTCCTCAAGAACCCGACCAAGCCCATAGGTCTTGAGGCCATCGTGCACAATCTCCTCGGCATAAACTTTCGACGTCGTCGTCAGAAGGTCGGCATGTTCAACACCGGTATAAAGCATATTGACCTCTTCGTTACTGCAATGCAGTGCGGAGCAGACCTCTTCAGGAAGCAATTTCTGGAATGCCTTCAAGGGCAGAATACCCTGACGATAAATATTGTGAACGGTAAAAACCGTTTTTATATCCCTGAAAAACTCATGAGAGGCATAGACTGTTTTCAGAAGAAGAGGAATAAGGCCTGCATGCCAATCGTGACAGTGAATAATATCAGGTTTCCAGCCAAGACGCTGGAGAGTTTCGAGCACTCCTACATTGAAAAAAACAACCTTGTCAGTACTCCCTTTCAGATCACTTCCGTTGTGTAAATCGGTAAAAAGACCGTTACGCTTGAAATATTTTTCGTTATAAAGGAAATAGGTCTGGATCTTGCTTGAAGGCAACGCAGTCACCTTGACGTGCAGCAAATCTATTTTCTCCTTGAGATCAACCTCAATGTCGGAGAGACGCAGGACATCATGCAACCGGAACTTCCGGTCATTGATGGTACCATACTTCGGCATCATGATACGTGCCTCAAATCCTTCCTCCTCGATAGCCTGGGGGAATGACGCCATAAAATCAGCAAGCGGGCTGATCCTTACAAAAGGAGAGACTTCACCGGAGACATAAAGAACTTTAAAATTTCGTCTGGACATCTATATGACACTCAATCTATAATTTTTCATGAAAAGCTTTCATAGAACTACATTAGTTTTTAATTTACGAATTTTCACAGACACATACAATCAAGCCTCTCTTCCCGGAGATTTACCAAGGAACCAAAGGTTTTTCATGCAGAGTACCTTACGTATCATGAAGGTGTTCCCTATTCTCCTGCTGTGGCTTGCCAGTGGCTGTGCTTCCGATCGCGCACCTTCCGGAGGCCCTCTCGATACAACTCCTTTGCAGGTGATTTTTTCCGATCCAGCTCAATCGTCCGTTCGTGTCTCAACGAAAACGATCCACCTGAAGTTCAATCATGAAATTACCGGGCGGCAGTTACTCAATGCCCTTATCATCTCTCCATCTCTTGGCGACTACGATATTTCTGTTGACGGAAAAGAGGCGGAAATAAGAGCGTTCAAGCCTCTTGAACAAAAGAGAACCTTCAGCATCACCCTCGATAAAAAGCTGAGCGACAACCGTGGACACAGCTTGCCAGCCCCTTATACCCTCGCATTTTCCACTGGAGAGGTCATCGACAGCGGCACCATCACAGGAAAGGTGGTCGATGCCGACTTTTCACCTGCCACGAATGCGCTGATACTTGCTTTTGCTGAACGCCCGGCAAACAACGGCGCCGAAAACCTGCTGCAAAGAAAACCGGATTATTTTGTACAGGCAGAGAACTCCGGAGAGTTCTCTTTCAGGCATCTCGCCGCAGGATCGTACAGAATTGTTGCCGTCAACGATCAAAACGGTGATTTGCACTATAACGCTGCAACGGAAGAGGTAGGACTCTGCAGTACCGCAATAATTCCCACAGGATCAGCCGACCTGCTCTTCAGGCTTTCCGGAATTCAAGGCCATAACCATAAACCTCTCTCCAAGCCAGCCAGCAAGGCACCGGCTGCTGATGCTACCGGAACCCTCTCCGGAACCTGCGTTGCATCCGCTCAATACGTTATTGTTGAGGCATCAAGCCAGACAGCATCATACAGCACAACAGCATCTCGTGACCGGAGCGGAACATGGCACTACTCGTTCGCTGAACTCCCTCCAGGCAGCTATACCATCAGTGCGTATGTGCCATTGAGCAGCAAAAAAACCGATACCAAACAGCAATGGAACCCCGGTTCCATTGAACCTTATCAGCCAGCCGAACCATGCGGATATTATCCGGAAAAGGTAACCGTTCGGCCTCGTTGGACAACAGAGCATATCGATATTCATATCAACACTTCCAGGTAACAACAACGATTATTTTTCCATAATGAGCACACCATCCAGAATAGGACCTAACTCCATCATCCAGACCGTTGCCGCGCTTGAGACTACATACGGCAAAACAAAATGCGAAGCCCTGCTTCGCAAAATCGGCCAGGGATACCTTATCGGAAACCTGCCAAAAGAGATGGTAGAAGAGGCCAAGTTTCACTCACTCGTCATCGCGTTGCAAAAAGAGATCGGTGATACGGCAACTTCCTCCATCCTCAAAGAGTCAGGAGAACGGACTGCCCGCTACCTGCTGAAAGTGCGCATTCCCGGCATATTCCAGAAACTTGTAAAACTCCTGCCATCACGACTGGCATTCAAGCTTTTCCTCTTTGCCATCAGCAAAAATGCATGGACTTTTGCCGGAAGCGGTGAATTCAGCTACACCATGAACCGCCCACCCGAAATAACCGTCAAGGTAACCTTCCCTACCCACCAGGTTGTCGGAAACTTCTACCTCGGCACCTTTACAGCCCTCCTGCAGGAGCTGGTCAACCCGACAACGAAAATCAAGGCCGACATTCGTAAGGAAAACGGGAACATACGCTGCTCTTATCGATGTGAGATTTGAAGGCTCATCGCTGATCAACAAAAAAAGGCAGCTTTCGAGCTGCCTTTTTTTGTACTGATGTAAAAACCAACGTTACTGCCAGCCGTTGACCATTTTGAAGATTTCCCTGTCGCCTATTGGTACGGGTACCGAAGCGATGGGGTTATCCTGAATGAGAAAATCGGCAATTTCATCGTAGGGCCGGAGACACTCCGCCTTGTCCGGTGTATCCTCCATGGCATACATGGTTTTACCGGCGAAACGGCTTTTGCGTATCAATTCGTGGTAAGGCACTTTGGCAAGCAGCCTTGTTCCGACTTTTTCGGCAAACTGGTCGAGCATGTTTGTACCTCCGCCGGTGACGTAGTCAACCCGGTTGGCAACAATACCGGCCAGCTTCACCTTATAGCGTACGCTTTTCTGCTGAATGGCCATACAAAGACGGTTGGCAGCAAAGATGCTGTCGAAGTCGTTGGTGGCAATGATGATGGCGTAGTCGGCATAGTTCAGTGGAGCACTGAAGCCTCCACAGACAACGTCGCCGAGCACATCAAAAAGGATGACGTCATATTTTTCGTAAAGACCGAGTTCCTGGAGCAGGGTGACTGATTCTCCGACCACATAGCCACCGCAGCCGCTTCCGGCTGGAGGACCACCAGCTTCAAGGCAGTCAATACCGGCAAAACCGGTCTCGATAATATCCTCTGCACTCAGCTCCTCATGGTGAAAATCAACCTCTTCAAGAGCTTCGATAACGGTTTTCTGCAGTTTTCCTGTAATGGGGAAGGTACTGTCATGCTTGGGATCGCAGCCGATCTGCAGTACCTTGGCGCCTTTCAGGGCAAGTGCCGCCGAGATGTTGGCGCTTGTGGTGCTTTTTCCTATGCCGCCCTTGCCATATACGGCTAAAACTAAACTCATAATGGTAACAGAGAATATGATTGAAAGAAAATCTTACCCGCCAAGCGACTCTTTTGCCTGCCGGAACACCTCAATGGAAACCATGTTAGCACCACTCTCGCGGGCAAAGGTTTCCGTGTTCTTCCTGACCTTTTTACGGACAAAAAAGGGCACCTTTTTCAGCATGGTTTCAGCCTCATCGCTCCACTTCATTTCGCCATCCTCTGCAACCACAGGAATCACCGCAACATCGGCTGCAATCTCCAAAGAAGGATGTTCGTTACTGTCAGAAGGCGTTGCCGAAGGTTCTTCAGGGGGAGCTGATGCTTCGTGCTCTTCGTATTCGAGACCGGCATCACCGAAAAAGTCGATCAGGTGCTTTTCAAGACCGAGTTTGCATGAGAGATAGACCCTGTCGGCAATAACATCGGCACCATCAAAACCAAAGAAGGGGTAATAACCAAGCAGATGGTTTTCAATATGGGTCGGTGGACAAACCACCATGCAGGGAACATCGAGCTTGCGGCAACTGTGCCGCTCCATCTGCGTGCCACAGACCAGATCGGGCATTTCATCGTCAATGATTTGTGCAACATCCTGGAACTTGTCGGTTACGATAAGCGCTCCGGGAAGATAGCCTTCAAGCTCCTTGCGAACCCAGTCGGCATGACGCTCCAGATAGGTGCCAGCACCGATAATCTGCATACCGAGTTCGTTGCGCAGAAACTTCACAAGGGCAACCGTATGCGTGGCATCACCAAAAACAAAGGCACGTTTGTTGCTGAAACTCTCCATATCGGCAGTTCTGGCAAACCAGGGAACACCGCTTGGGGCACTCAGGCCGTCGAGCGAGAATGCGTGGAGCTGCGGCAGGACAATCGGAGGAACTCCCCGTTCAGCGCCTATGGCGTTAAGCTTATCGATCAGAGAGCGGAGCCATGCAAGAGTGGGCTCGACCCCAATAGGAGCATCGTAGATCGCCGGCATATCGAACGTTTTCGCAAGATATTCCGCCGCCGTTGTACCGATCTCCCGGTAAGGGGCAATATTGAGCCAGGCGGCTGGCAGTTTCCGGAGATCGTCGATGCTGGCACCCCATGGAGCAACAACGTTGACCGCAATGCCAAGTGTCTGCAACATGCGACGTATACTTGTCAGATTGGCACGCAAATGAAAGCCAAGAGAGGTAAAGCCAAGCAGGTTCACTGATGGCAGTGCTGTTTTCTCCTGGGGAGCGGCAAAACGTTTCACCAGTTCGGTCAACAGACCATCAGCCGCCTCATTTTCCGATACCCTGAAGGGGTTGAGCGCATAAACCAGAATTTTTTCCTGAGGCAGGCCTGAATGGGCTGCCAGTTGATGGAGATCTTCCTGGAGCAGGGCCGTGCTGCAACTTGGTGCAATGACAATAAGTTCAGGGCTGTAATGGTGTTCAACCTGCTGGAGTGTTGCGGGAAGTCTTGAAACTCCCTGGGCAAGGTCTCTTCCACGAACAACACTGATCGACAAGCCGGGAAATTGCGGGGTTCGTTCAAGCATGGTATAGGTTGCCGTGATGTAATCATCCCCCTGTGGGGCATGATAGACGGTGTGAACCCCTTTCATACTGTTGGTGACGCGGCTGATACCATGAAGGGCGGTGCCCTCGTAGAGCCAGAAAGCTAAGCGCATACTCTTGTGTTGTTTGTTTATTGCATTTTCATGACAGTGAATTATTCGGCGCTCGGCATGACCCCTTCAAGCCAGACCTCCTTGTCGAACGCTGGCAGTTTGCTGCGGCGCTGGAGCGGTGAAACGAACATGTTTGCAAGAGTAATCACTCCCGACCAACTATGAATGGACATCAGCATGAACTCCATGCTCCACTTGACAACAAAACCATTGCCAACAAAAGGGTTGGCCGTCATCAGAGAGGTAATGATCAAATCAGGCTTTATACGCCGGACATCCTCAAGCTGGCGGTGAAAGTTCGGCTGCTCGACAACGCGGACGCCATCAAGTGCCACCAGTTCACGCGCATGAAATTTTTTGTTGATATAGGCGCTGCTGCATTCAACCACATCGGCACCGGCACTGTGCAGAAAGCGTGCAAGCGGCAACTCCATCATGGTATCGGCGGTCAGAAAAACCTTTTTTCCTTTAAGGAGTTCCGTCTGGTTTCGAATTTTTTCCCATGCAGCTTTTTCACGGTCTCGAAGATCGACGGTGATCCCGAATTCTCGGGCGAGATCCTCCCAGAAAGCTCTGGTACCGTCAGGGCCAAAAGGAAAGAGTGAATGAAGCACACTGCATCCACGTTCACGGGAAAGCTTGACGGCTACCCTTGAAAGATAGGGCTGAATCGGGGCAAGAACGGTATCGGGGCCAATGGCCGGCATTTTGTCGAAACGGGATTCAGGAAGAAAACCTCCCACCGGAATTCCAAGTGCTTCAGCCTCTGCCCTGAGGTCATCTGCCGTTACATCATTTACCGAGCCAAGGAAAACGACACTTTTTTGACCTGCTGGCGCTTCTGGACAGAAGGGCACAAGGGCGGAAAGCACAGAATCCTCAGCCTGGGTAAAATTATAGACCAGACCGCTTGCAGGTACAAAGAGTACCGGAACATCCGGAGTACTGAGCAGATGGGCAAGTCCCTTGAAATCAACCTTCATGACCTCTGGGGTACATGAAGAGAGAAGAAAAATCACTGATGGATGGTGATCGGCCTTGATTTCATTGATGATCTCCTCAAGGCTCGGCTCATGCTTCGAAAGGTCGCCCTCCTCCATGAGAGCAATACCGAAGCGCGGCTTGGCAAAGATCATCATTCCAAGTGCATTCTGCAGAAAATGGGCACAGGTATGCGTTCCCAGAATAAGAAAAAAGCTGTCCTTGATCTTCTGATACATCCAGCCAACGCAGGCAAGGCCACAAAAACTGTGTGTAACGTTATCTTCCTTGATTACCTGAATATCTCGGGAAAGCTGCATCATGAATATTTTCTTTTGAGAGTTACTGCCCGCAATAAACCTGTGTTACAGAGGCCAAACGTAAAGAGAGGTGAAGATAAAATATTTTCACCAATCCCCCTACTCTCCCGACACCCTTGTCGGGACTATTTTCGCTTTAACCGAAGCGCTCTTCTCTCCAAGACGAACCGTACGATCCCTGCGATCATCAATCTTTATGACCGTATAGACTCGCTTGCCGCCCTGGCTGAACGAGTACTCATGGAGTTTCAACGCGAGGTCGAAGAGCAGCGCTGCTGGCCCTTCAACCGTCGTACCCATATCATGAAGCCTGAAACTGCAACCGCTCGCAGCAAGCAGCTCCTGCAATCCGGCAACAAAACCACTCAGGCTCCCCTCCTTGCTGTCGAGAGGAATAACCGCAATATCCATCAACGCCATAGCAATAAAGAGTGCTTGATTATCTGAAAACAGTCTCTTCGCGTCCTGGACCGACAGAGATAAAGGTAACCGGAACCTGCAGCTCATCTTCGAGAAAGGTGACATAGTTCTGCGCTTCAGGCTGCATGTCTGTAAATGTTCTGGCATGAGCGTTCGATGCCATCCATCCCTTCATGGTGGTAAAAAGCGGCGTCACCCTGGAAAGCGTCTGATGGTCTGTCGGAAAATCGTGTATCTCCTTGCCGTCAAGCATGTAGGAGGTACAGACCTTGATCTCCTCAAACGTATCGAGCACATCAAGCTTGGTGAGCGCAATTTCCGTCACACCGTTGATAGTCAGTGAATAGCGCAAAGCCACAAGGTCAATCCAGCCGCAGCGGCGCTTTCTTCCGGTTGTGGCACCAAATTCGTGACCAATCTGGCCGAGTAGCTCTCCGGTCTCATCAAGGAGTTCCGAAGGGAATGCCCCGTTGCCAACTCTGGTCATATATGCTTTGCAGACGCCGATCACCTTGCCGATATAGTTCGGCGCTATGCCGGAGCCAGTGCAGGCTCCTCCTGATGTCGGGTTAGATGAGGTCACATAGGGATAAGTTCCGTGGTCAACATCAAGAAGACAGCCCTGTGCACCTTCAAGCAGAACGGTTTTTCCCTCCTGGAGCTGACGGTTCAGGTATAACTGGGTGTTGGTCACATAGGGATCAATAATCTTGTCGAACTCTTCATACTCGCGCACCATCGTCTCGACATCGATCTCCTCCTTGTCATAAATATTTTTGAAGAGTTTGTTTTTGGCTGCAAGGTTGTCGCGAAGCTTCTCCTGCAGCACTTCCGGGCTGAGAAGATCAACAACCCTGATACCCTTGCGGGCAAACTTGTCCTCATAGCTCGGTCCGATACCACGGCCGGTTGTGCCAATTTTCTGATCACCCTGGGCATTTTCATGCAGGGAATCAAGCAGTTTATGGTAGGGCATGATGAGATGGGCATTATGACTGATAAACAGCCTGCCCGTTACCTCATAACCAAGTTCCTCGACCTTTTTGATCTCATCGAGCAGCGCTGCAGGGTCAATGACAACGCCGTTACCGATCACACAAACACATCCCTTGTGAAATATTCCAGAGGGAATAAGGTGCAGAACGACGGTTTTGTTATCGAAACAGATGGTATGACCGGCGTTAGCCCCTCCTTGGTAACGGACAACGATATCATATTTGTCCGAAAGGTAATCCACAAGCTTTCCTTTGCCTTCATCACCGAACTGTGTACCGACAATAACGGTTGCTGACTGTGACGGTGTCCTGAATTTTTTTGATTCCACGACGATTGTTTTTATTGACAGATGTAATGATCAAAATGAGCCAGAAGCTCACTCTTTCCCTTGCCTGAAAACGATGAATAATTTACAATAAATTTGGCTTTGGCAGTGCAACTTTCCATAATACGGCAAGTCTGTACCTTTTCCTTTTGTGTGAGCTTGTCGTACTTGGTCAGCACGATACCGTAGGGCCTTTCATGAGACTCAAGAAAATTGATCATCGCCCTGTCGGACTGCATGGCAGGGTGGCGAGAGTCGAGAAGCAGCACGACCAGAGATATACTGCGCCGTTGTATGATGTAGGATGAGAGAAGATTGCCCCACAATGCCTTTTCTGCATGACCGACGGCAGCATAACCATAACCGGGGAGATCGACAAAATAGACATCACGGTTAATCAGAAAATAGTTGATCAGTCTTGTTTTTCCAGGAGTTGAACTGGTTTTTGCAAGACCCTTTACCCCCGTAAGAGAGTTGAGAAGCGTCGACTTCCCGACATTGGAGCGGCCTGCAAAAACAATTTCAGGAAAAGACTCCTCCGGAAGCCCTGAAAGGGCGGAAACACTGATGTGAAAGGCGGTATTGACAATTTTCATACAAAAAGAGCGGTCACAAAAAAAAGAGCAACAAAAAGGAAGCTAAAAACCTTGCGTTAAAAACCCAAATGTTTAACTTTCACCGAGGTATTTACCTCACGACACCCTCACTTCACCATAAGAAAAAGGCAGAACAGTAGAAGATGTCACTCTTCATTTATAACTCTCTCAGCAGAACAAAAGAAAAATTTGAACCCCTGCATCCACCACTTGTTACCCTGTATGTATGTGGCCCGACCGTTTACGGCCATGCCCATCTTGGCCATGCAAAAAGCTATGTCTCATTTGACGTGGTCGTTCGCTGGCTGCGCCACAGCGGGTATCGTGTAAAGTATGTGCAGAACATTACCGATGTGGGTCACCTGACCGATGACGGCGATGAGGGTGAAGATAAAATCTCAAAGCAGGCCCTCCTCGAAAAAACAGATCCAATGGAGATCTCACAGTTCTATACGAAAAGTTACTATGAGGATATGGATCGCCTCGAGGTTCAACGCCCGAACATAGCACCGAATGCTGCCGGCCATATCCCCGAACAGATCGATCTGATTGATGAGTTGATTAAAACCGGTCACGCCTATGAGGTAAATGGCAACGTCTATTTCTCGGTCGAGTCGTTCCCGGAATATGGGAAACTTTCAGGACGAACTGACCAGGAGGCACTGCAATCCGGTGCCAGGGTAGAGATACGCTCTGATAAACACCACCCTTCCGATTTTGCGCTCTGGAAAAAAGCCGAGGAGGGACATCTTATGAAATGGCGTTCTCCCTGGAGTATCGGCTATCCTGGCTGGCATCTGGAATGTTCGGCAATGTCGATGAAATATCTTGGAGAGACGATTGATATACACGGTGGAGGAATGGAGAACAAGTTTCCCCACCATGACTGTGAAATCGCCCAATCGGAATCGGTCACCGGCAAGCCCTACGTCAGGTTCTGGATGCACAATAACATGGTGACGGTCAACGGGATAAAAATGGGCAAATCGCTGAAGAACTTCGTGAATCTCAAAGATCTGTTCAACATCTTCGATCCGATTGTCATCAGATTCTTTATCCTGCAGTCGCACTACCGCTCGCAGCTTGACTTTTCTGATGTAGCGATCCGCGCATCACAAACCGGCCTCGAAAAGCTGCAGGAAACATATAAACGACTTTTGACAGCACCCACTTACAGCGGAGACCTACCCTTCGATGAGTTCGACAAAGTGAAACTTCAAACACACGAGTTTGATCAAAAGATAAAAGATGCCTTACATGATGACTTCAATACCCCCATTGCCATATCTGTGATATTTGAATTCATCAAGAATGTCAATAGTGTGCTTGACAAACATGGAAAACTTCAAGAGGAGACAGCAAATTGTGCTAAAGACTTCATCGAAACCTATGCAGGTGAAGTGCTCGGCATCCTGAAAAGCCGGGAAGGGTTGATAGCTACGGCAGCCAGAGATGGAGGTAAACTGCTCGATGGCATCATGGATATTCTGCTTGACCTGCGTGCCGATGCCAGAAAAAACAAGGATTTCGCCCTCAGTGACAAAATACGCGATCAGCTCCTTGGGGCCGGGATCGAAATCAAGGATACAAAAGAGGGTGCAAGCTGGTCAAAAAAATCAGGCGTTTAAAGGTACTCTTCAAGCCCTTCGCGCCTGAGCGTATCGACAGCATCACCTACACGGTGCGAGTGCCCCTTGCTGCAAATAAGAAGCGCATCATCGGTATCGACAATGATCATGTCGCTGACCCCTATCGTGCAGACAACTTTACCTGTGGTATTTTTTACAAAGACGTTGTTGCAGTCAATTTGAACCAACTTGCTTTCGGGCAACTCCCCGACAGAAGCACTCCGGTTCCCGGCAACTTTAAGTACCTCGTCCCAGCAGCCAAGATCAGTCCATCCGAATTCCCCTGTCAGCACAAAAACCGTTTCAGCCTTCTCCATAATACCATAGTCAATAGAGAGGGGGTGAATCCAAGAATAGACATCCTCAATGACTTTCTGTTCACTCTCCGAACCCAGGCTTTCATAGATTGTGAGCAGATCTTTGTAGAGATCGGGCATAGAGCGCTCAAATTCCCTCGATATGGCATCGATATGCCAGATAAAGACCCCGCTGTTCCAGTAAAAGTCGTTACTTTCAAGAAACTCCTCCGCTGTTGCGGCATCCGGCTTTTCAGCAAAAGCCTTTACCCTGAAAAGGAGGAAGTCACAACAATCTGAAAACGCCATCGGAATCGATAGCTGTCCATTAACCTGAATATAACCATAGGCTGTTTCGGGCCTGTCAGCTTTAATACCGATGGTTACAAGAGCTTTTTTTTCACGGGCAATCTCAATGCCTGCCTCAACAATCTTGATAAATGCTTGTTCATCAAGCACAAGATGGTCGGACGGAAGAACAATGGTTACCGCATCGGTGTCCCTTTTTTTGATATGCGCCGTTGCGAGGGCAATGCATGGTGCTGTATTGCGGCTGGAAGGTTCAACGATGATATTGTCACGACTGAAGCTGCCAAGGGAGCTCGATAGCAGTGTTCTACCCAGTTCGCTGGTAATGATGAAAATATTTTCCTCACGAACTAACCCCGAAATGCGACGAACTGTTTTTGCAACCATCGTTCCGTCGTCCATAAGATCAACAAACTGCTTTGGCATTTTTTTTCTTGAAAGAGGCCAGAGTTTTTTGCCAATCCCGCCCGCCATGATGACCACATAAACATGCCTGCTTGAACCATAACTCATAAAACACTATCTATTGTCTGCATTTTCCAATAAAAACAGTCACTTACAAGACAACAAGGGTAATTTACAATTATTTTTGTTGAAAGAAGGTAAGGCATCACTGCAAAGAGCAGTGACGATTTGCCATTCATCGCAAAATATTGTTTTTTGGGGTAAACCACAGAACAGAAAGGATTGAGTTACTTATGGAACGACAGGATGATAATATATCGACACTACAGACATTATGCTTTGAACAAGGCATAGAGATCGATCTCCTGACACTGCATCGACTGGTACGCTACGGCGAATGCCTTGAAGAGTGGAACCACAAGATCAACCTGATCAGTCGAAAGGAAGATGCTCCGGTCATAATCAAACATATCTTTCATTCACTGTTGATCAGTCTCTACCACTCTTTCAATGAGAGTGAGTATGTTCTTGATCTGGGAACGGGAGGAGGACTCCCGGGCATACCACTCTCAATTCTTTTTCCCCGTACCCGATTTCTTCTGGTGGATGCCACCGGGAAAAAAATTGCTGCCTGTCAGGCCATGATCAAGGAACTGGACATCAACAATGCCACAGCTTTGCATACAAGGGTGGAGGAGCTTAAAGACGTTATGTTTGATACGGTACTTTCAAGACAGGTTGCTCCTCTCGACAAACTCTGCTCCTATTCCGGCCGACTGCTGAAGAAAGGTGGCACACTGATCTGCCTGAAGGGAGGAAATCTTGAAAGTGAGATAACAAAAGCTCTCGACTCAAGCAAGTATCACAACGGATTTCCCTCAAGAATAGAGCTACATCCAATCCATAGCGCCAGCCCCTTTTTCTCTGAAAAACAGATAGTCATCGCCTGCGGTTAAAAACTTTCCCACAGACAATGACTAACAATGATCATCGATAATAAGGGCGAAAAGAGCAGACTATTCTGCTGATACAACTGCTGCTTCAGCGGTTTTCTTCGAACCTTTGACTCGTTTTGCACGATCCTGCTGTTTGCCAGCCTTCTGACTTGCTGATGGTGCTTCCTGATAATCGACAAGTTCAATCACAGCCATTTTGGCAGCATCGCCAAAACGCGGAGCAAGCTTGATAACGCGAGTGTAACCTCCATTCCGGGTACCCACTTTAGCCACAATCTCTTCAAAAAGAATTCTGATAGCCTGTTTGTCGCGGATATCCTTGAAGATTTCACGCTGGGCATGAACCGTTCCTTTACGGGCTTTTGTGATGATCTTCTCAACAACCCTGCGGGTCTCCTTGGCTTTTGCCTCTGTCGTCTCAATGCGCTTGTAGACGAGCAGTTGCGTTGAGAGATTGCTGAGTGTCGCCTTTCTATGGGCTGCGGTTCTTCCGAGTTTTCTTGCCGGCTTAACTTTACGCATGTCTATTTCCTGATCTCAATAATTCAAAAAAACGGTTACGATTTAATCATTTCATCTGATACTTGGTAATATCCATACCAAACTTCAGGTCAAACTTTTCAAGTTGTTCCTTAAGCTCTGTGAGCGATTTCTTACCAAAGTTCTTATAGTTCAGCAACTCCTCCTCTTTGTGGGAAACAAGTTCGCCAATCGTATCAATTTCTGCCAGTCTGAGGCAGTTATGTGAACGCACAGAAAGGTCAAGATCTTCAATTTTGGTATGAAAGAGTCTGCGCATGGTCTCAAACTCGTCATCCTGCTGCTTGAACTCCTCTTCAGTAAACTCCTCTTCGGTCGGTGAAAAATTGGCAAAAAATGTCAGGTGATCAGTGATGATTTTACCGGCAAGACTGATTGAATCATCAGGACTGACAGAACCATCGGTCTCTACATCAAGAATCATTTTCTCATAATCAGTGCGCTGACCTACACGGGTATTTTCTACCGTAAACTTCACGTTCCTTATCGGTGTATAAATTGCATCAACGGCAATATATCCGATAGGCATCCCTTCAGGCCTGTTGTCCTCTGCAGGCATATACCCGCGACCTCTTCCAATGTAAAGATCTATTTTTACAGTCGCGCCTGCGTTTATTGTAGCGACGTGCATTTCCTTGTTCAACACCTCAAACTCGCCTTCCTGTGCAATAATATCACCTGCTGTAAAAACCATTGGACCTACCAGGGTAAGGGAAGTCTTGCAGTTTCTTTTACAGGTAGATTTGAAACGAACCTTCTTAAGGTTTAAAACGATTTCCGGTACATCCTCACGAACGCCATCAATGGCAGCAAACTCGTGAAAAACACCATCTATTTTGATCCCTGTTATTGCAGTTCCCGGAAGTGAGGCAAGAAGAACCCTTCTCATAACGTTTCCAAGGGTCACACCATAACCGCGCTCAAGCGGCTGGGCAATGAACCTTCCGAAACGATCCGTATGGGAAGCCTCGTCAACCTCTATTTTTGCAGGCATCTGCATCTGGTATATCATAGTCATTTATACCTTAGAATTCATTAAAATCACTTCGAGTATAATTCAACGACCAACTGTTCGTTGAATGGCTCCTGCACTTCCACTCTCTCAGGTACACTCAGAAAAACCGCTTTCTGGTTTGCCTTGTCAACCTGTATCCATGAAGGAATACGGGATTCCGGCGCTTTATTGAGAGAATCCGTTACAGCTCCCATGTTCTTGCTTCTCTGACGGAACTCAATGACTTCAGATGGAGAAACGATATAGGATGGAATATCCACCTTCTTGCCATTGATAAGAAGATGGCCGTGCGTAACAAGCTGGCGCGCACCTGAGCGTGAGGGAGCAAAACCCGCACGAAAGACAACATTATCAAAACGTCTTTCAAGAAGTTTGACAAGGTTATCGCCGGTAACACCTCTCTGTGATACTGCTTTTTTATAATAATTCCTGAACTGCTTCTCAAGGATCCCGTAAAGATATTTCATCTTCTGTTTCTCTCTCAACTGAAGAGCATATTCAGAAACTTTTCCTTTTCTACCCTGGCCATGCTGACCTGGTGGAAATGGGCGTCTTTCAAGATATTTTTCTGCTTTTGGTGCAAGCGCAATACCTAACCTGCGGGATACTTTTGTTATTGAGCCTCTGAATCTTGCCATATCACTTGCTTCATTGAAATTCTATGAATATATAAAATCAGACCCTTCTGCGCTTCGGAGGCCTGCAGCCATTATGCGGAAGAGGTGTTATATCCTTAATGGTCCGAACATCAAGGCCTGCGCCCTGCAAAGCGCGGATGGCAGCATCACGTCCGGCACCGGGGCCTTTGATGAAGACATTGACATGCCGCATCCCAAGGTCATACGCCTCTTTCGCGGCAGCTTCCGAGGTAATCTGGGATGCATAAGGAGTGTTCTTTTTTGACCCCTTGAACCCATTTTTTCCAGCGCTGGACCAGGAAACAGTATTACCCTGAAGATCAGTAATGGTAACCATGATATTATTGAACGATGCCTTGATGTGTACGGCACCTTCAGGGGTAACCTTTACCTTCTTTTTTTTCTTGCTTATTGTAGCCATGAACTTACACTCTTTAGTATCGAAGATTTTATTGCCTGTACACTACTACTTCTTGACCGCCTTCTTCTTGCCGGCGACAGTCTTCCGTTTACCTTTTCTGGTCCTTGCGTTAGTCCGTGTCCTCTGTCCGCGAACAGGCAGTGAGCGCCGATGACGAAGTCCTCTGTAGCAGCCGATATCCATCAAACGTTTAATGGCAGTCTGCTGCTCACCGCGCGCCTGCCCTTCAACCTTGTATTCTTCAGCAATAATCTCCCTGATAGCATGCGCCTCTTCATCATTCAACTCAGAGATCTTTCTGTTAGGCGCAATACCGGCTCTCTGAAGAATGCTTTCTGCAGATGCTCTCCCAATACCATAAACATGCGTCAAAGCAATAACGGCATGTTTGTTTAACGGCAAATTTACCCCAGCTATCCTCATATTCTCTTTAAAGTTCTATTGTTTTTTTTCTGAAGATCAACCCTGGCGCTGCTTATGGCTGGGATTTACTTTACAAATGACATATCTCTTGCCTTTGCGCTTGACAATGCGGCAGTGCTCACAGCGCTTTTTTATAGAAGAATATATTTTCATAATAACACCCAGATGCAATGATTAAACTAACTGACCCGAAACCTGAAAAGGTCTGTAATGTAATAAATAAAGATTTAAAAATCAATATTCTGTTTACTTATTTCGCCACTTATTTATACCGGTAGGTAATCCGTCCCTTTGAGATATCATAGGGAGATATCTGAACTTTCACCTTGTCACCTGGCAGGATCCTGATGTAGTGCATCCTGATTTTACCGGACACATGCGCCAATACTTCAAGGCTGTTTTCGAGTTTCACCTTGAACTGCGCATTTGGAAGTGCTTCCAGAATAACACCTTCAATCTCAATTGATTCTTCTTTAGCCAAATTGTATGCTCCTTTGTTCTAATAACGTGTTATAAGCGATCAAGAGTGTTTACCACCAAGAAAAGAGCCTGTCAGTATTTCAGCTTTCCCAGCCCTTACGACTATAGTGTGCTCAAAATGTGCTGACGGTTTCCCATCTTCTGTTACCGCAACCCACCCTCCACGACGGCTTATTGCCCTGCGCGATCGTCCAAGGGCAATCATAGGTTCGATGGCAAGCGTCATGCATTCCTTTAGCAGTGGCCCGGTATGCGCCCTTCCGTAATTGGGAACGGGAGGATCCTCATGAAGTTCACTCCCGATACCATGGCCTACCATGTTTTCAATAACACTGAATCTGAATGAACGCGCATAGTCTTCGATCGCCGATGAGATATCATGCAGTCGATTGCCTGTAACCGCCATGGCAATTCCCCTTTCAAGACACTCCCGGGTTACATCGACAAGTTGCTGAACCTTTTCATCAATGACACCGAGGACAAAAGTACGAGCTGCATCGCCGTGATAACCACCTTTGTAAACCCCACAGTCCACAGAAACGATATCACCTTCCCTGATCACCCGCTTTTTGCTCGGTATTCCATGCACAACCTCTTCATTGAGGGATACGCAAAGCGTTGCTGGATAGGGTGTTGCATCGGGATCCCCTTTCGGGGCATAATTCAAAAAACTCGGAACAGCATGGTGATCCCTTATAAATTCCTCGGCCATGACATCAAGCTCTTTTGTTGTCATGCCTGGTTTTATTTCCGTTTCAAGCAAATCAAGTGCCTTTGCCACCAAGGCTCCAGCCTCTCTCATCAATTCAATTTCGCGTTCACTTTTAATCGTGATCATATCGGATTATCCATTACCTGCCCTGACGACCGCGTGTTTTGCCTGACTTCATGAAACCATCATAGTGGCGCATGAGCAGATGGCTTTCAACCTGCTGCAACGTATCGAGACCTACACCGACAATGATTAAAAGGCTGGTTCCACCAAAAAACTGCGCAAACCCCTGGGTAACATTACCGAACTTTGTCAGAAATGTTGGCAGAATCGCAATGATGGCAAGAGATATGGCTCCCGGAAGTGTAATACGTGTCAAAATATTATCAATAAAATCAGCAGTACTTTTTCCAGGTCGCACACCAGGAATAAACCCGCCCTGACGGCGCATCGTGTCAGCAACCTCTTTTGGATTAAAAGCTATCGCTGTATAAAAGTAGGTAAAAAAGACAATCATGGTACCAAACATGAGTGCATACCACCATGAGTCATATGCCAACAGGGCTGCAATGCTCTGCATCACCTCATTTTCCGGGAAAAAAGAGAGAAATGTACCAGGGAGAAACATGATAGACTGGGCAAATATAATCGGCATAACGCCGGCTGTATTTATCCGCATGGGAATGTACTGGGTACTGCCTCCGTAGACCTTTCGCCCGACAACCCGTTTGGCATGCTGGACTGGAACGCGGCGTGTACCAACCGTCAATATCACAACAAAGGCTACTATTGCGGCCATCATGGCCAGAATGATGATTTCAATAATCCAGTTCTTGCTTCCAAGTGAGACTGAACGAAATTCAGCAACAAGTGCCTGGGGAAAGCGCGCAAGGATACCGATCATGATAATAAGCGAGATACCATTGCCGATACCACGCTCCGTAATCTTCTCACCAAGCCACATGACAAAAACTGTTGACGCTGTCAGAAGAATTACAACGGTGAGAGTGAAAAAAAAACCGGGATCAGGAACAACAATTCTTCCAAATGAAGCGGGACTCGAAAGGCTAACACTCACACCCCAAGACTGGAGCACCGCGATAAGAACCGTCCCATACCTTGTCATCTGGCTGATTTTCTGTCGACCGTCCTCACCCTCTTTCTGAAGTTTCTGAAAATAGGGGGTAACAGCTCCAAGCAACTGGACAATGATAGACGCCGAGATGTAGGGCATGATGCCAAGAGAAAAAATAGAAGCCCTGGCAAAAGCACCACCGACGAAAAGGTCAAACAGTCCAAAGAGGTCGTTTGAATGGGTTTGTGATGCGCCTGACACAGCAGCCGCATCAACTCCCGGAATGGTAATATGTGAACCAAGCCTGTAGACAAATAAAAGAAGAAGCGTATAAAGGATCCGCTGACGGAGTTCAGGGATTTTATTAATGTTCCTTATACTTTCAGTAAGCTTCATGGCGTCCTTTTAACGGATTCAGGGCTTGGTGGATTTTTTTGCTCTTTTTACCAGCTTAGCCTTTGGTTTCAGTAGAGCCTCTTCAAACGGAAGTTCCCTGACCTTGGATGCCTCTTCAAGCGTACGGAATGCCTTCACTACTGTACCGCCTGCTGCGGTAATTTTTTCTTCAGCACTTTTGCTGAACGCATGAGCGTTTATTTTAATTGCACTCGTTAGCTCACCATTACCGAGAATTTTAAAATAATCGGCATTACTGGCGTGGAGAAGCAACTTCAGATCAAGAATGGTAATCTCATTTTCTACAAGACCATCCTCTATCCACTTGTTAATCTGTGTAAGATTGACAGTATTTACAGGCTTTTTATCAAGAGGAGTAAAACCGAATTTAGGCAGTCTCCGGTATACCGGAACCTGTCCACCTTCAATAAGAGGCCTCTTGTAGCCGCTTCGTGACTGCTGACCATTGTTTCCCTTGCCAGCCGTCGTTCCGTTACCCGAACCTTGACCGCGGCCAACCCGTTTTTTGTTTTTTACTGCGCCTTTTGCAGGACGAAGTGAACTTAAATCCATGGTTTCAATTCCCGACTTGCTATTAGTAAAAATCCTATATCTCTTCAACCTTTACAAGGTGTTGCACAACCCTGATTTGCCCTCTGGTGCAGGGATTATCCTGGCGGTCAACATGATAATTAGGCCTTCCGAGGCCAAGCGCCTGAATGGTAGCTCTCTGCTTTTTTGTGCCACCGATAATGCTGCGCACCTGGGTAATTCTCAATATTTTCTCACTCATGATCGCATTCGTAATTTTTAGCTTTCAAAAACCTCTTTCAGGCTCTTTGACCGTCTTTCACCGACATCGTATGCATCAGAGATGCTCTGAAGTCCCTTGATAGCAGCCTTAACCACATTGTGCGGATTGGATGATCCGAGCGATTTGGTCAGGATGTCATGTATACCTGCCATTTCAAGTACAGCCCTGACAGCTCCACCGGCAATAAGACCAGTACCAGGCGTTGCAGGTTTCATCATGACCTTCGCAGAACCGAACTTCGCAATAATCTGATGTGGGATGGTTCCCTTTACAATCGGAACCTTGATAACATTTTTCTTGCCGTCCTCAATGCCTTTTGCAATAGCATCCTGTACTTCGTTCGCCTTACCAAGTCCATATCCTACATGGCCTTCCTTATCGCCAACGACAACAATCGCGTTGAATCCGAAGCGTTTACCGCCCTTGACAACTTTTGCAGTCCTGTTGATATGAACCAGCTTCTCTTTCAGATTTAATTCACCTGGCCTGATATTCTTAGCAGATGTTTTCGCCATTTACCTATCTCTTTGAAAAGTTTTTAAAAGATCAGTCCTGCTTCTCTCGCACCATCAGCCAATGCCTTGACTCTTCCATGATAACGAAATCCATTCCTGTCAAAGACCACACATGTTATACCCGCTGCAAGGGCTTTCTCACCGAGCTGATTTCCAATGATGCGGCAGCGTTCTGACTTGGTACCCTGAAGAGCCGAATTATCTTTTGAAAGTGTTGATGCGGCCAATATGGTTGTACCATTCGCATCATCAATCAACTGTGCATAAATCTGCGAAAGGCTCCTGTAAACACAAAGTCTTGGCTTTGCCTGGGTACCCTGGACGTTGCCTCTGCTTCTGTCCTTGATTTTCTGCCTCCGGGAGGCTTTATCGATTTGACTCATTCTCTTGAACCGTTGTATAATGTTATTGCCTGACTACTTGAGCTCTTCGTTCACTCTTTATTTGCCTGCAGCCTTACCTTCCTTGCGACGAATGACTTCACCTGCATACTTGATACCCTTTCCACGATAAGGTTCCGGTTTGCGGAATGAACGGATCTTGGCGGCAACCTGGCCAACAAGAGCCTTGTCAATACCGCTTACAAGAACAGTGACCTGATCAGGCACTTCAATCTTTATTTCGTCAGGAGCCTTGAAATAGATCATATGCGAATAGCCAAGTGTCAGTGCAAGCAGATCATTTTTCAGCTCTGCGCGATAACCTACACCGGCAATTTCAAGTTTTTTTGTAAAGCCTTTTGTCACACCATCAACCATATTGCTGATAAGCATACGGTAGAGACCATGCTGTGCCTTCGCCTTCTTGCTTTCGTCGATTCTCTGTACCGTAACGATACCGTTTTCTTCCGATATGGTTACCTGATCCGTCAGCCTCTGTTCAAGAGTGCCTTTAGGTCCGGATACCCTGATACTCGATTCATTGATCTCTATCTTCGCCTGATTGCTCAGGGATATGGGCATTTTTCCTATTCTTGACATGGTATTCTAATGCTCTTTGGCTTATGAATTAATAGATACGGAACAGGATTTCACCACCTACGCCCTGTGCCCTTGCCTCTTTATCGGTTATAACTCCATTCGATGATGAAAGAATGTATAACCCGAGACCACCAAGATATTTTTTAATATCCTTTCCGTCATAAACACGCCGACCCGGTTTGCTGACTCTGGTAATCTCCTTGATAGCAGGATCACCGTGTGCAGTATACTTGAGATCAATCCGCAAAAAAGGAAATTTTTCGGTGGTAATGACCGTAAAGTTTTTAATGTACCCTTTCTCTACAAGCAATTGCGAGAGATTCTCCCTGAGCTTTGAATACGGGATATCGGTGGTTTTATTTTTTGCTCTTCCCGCATTTCTGATACGGGTGATATAATCTGCAATAGAATCCGTTACAGGCATAGCGAACGTTGGTTACTTTCGAAAATGAACAAATACCTTCCTTTGATTTCTTATCAAGCGAGCTTACCAGCTTGCTTTTTTAACACCAGGCAACTTACCTTCAAGAGCAAACTTGCGGAACATATGCCGGCATAATCCATACTTTGCATAAACACCCCTTCCACGACCTGTCAGAACGCAACGATTGCGAAGCCTGGTCGCAGAACTGTCTCTTGGCAGTTTACGAAGTGCTTCATAGTCCCCGGCTTTAATCAACTCAGCACGGAGAACTGCATATTTCGCTACAAGCTTGATTCTCTTCTCGTTCCTTGCTATAACGCTTTTCTTGGCCATCTGTTTTTTGAATTATTTAGTTGTTCTTCTTTTTGAATGGCATTCCAAGTTCCGAGAGCAGTACATACGCCTCTTCGTCTGTAGGAGCGGATGTTACAAAACTGATATCCATTCCGGATATTCTCGGTACTTTATCAATATCGATTTCCGGAAATATAATTTGCTCCCTGACTCCCACGGTGTAGTTTCCACGTCCGTCAAAACTGGTATCGCTTAGCCCGCGGAAATCACGTATCCTTGGAACGGCAAGACTTACAAAACGGTCAAAAAACTCATACATGGCTTTGCGACGAAGCGTTACGCGGCAGCCTATAGCCTGACCTTCACGTAATTTAAAGTTCGAAATCGCTTTTTTGGACTTACGGATCTGTGGCTTCTGGCCTGTAATCTGGGCAAGCTCCTGAAGGGCAATTTCAAGAAGTTTTGGTTCTGCCGCAGCAGCTCCAACACCGATATTGATTGATATTTTTTCAAGTCTCGGTACCAGCATTACATTCTTGTACCCAAAACGCTCGATAAGATTGGGTGTTACTTTTTCTTTGAAAAATGTTTCAAGTCTTGCCAATGAAGGGGCGGTCGGTGTCATCTCTTTATTCTTGTCCATCTTATTCTTTATCTGTTTACCCGAATGGTCTTTGTCATCCGGACCTTTAGTGGAAACACTTAACTTTTCTTCACGTTGGATGAATGTATCGGGAACTCCCTCTCAATGATCGATCCTTGTGTCTGACCCTGAGTCGGACGCATATGGCGTTTGCGGATATTGACTCCTTCAACAATAACACGACCCTTTATCGGAAATACTTTCAGAATCTTTCCAGCCTTGCCTTTATCATTGCCGCTTATCACAACGACTGAGTCGTTTTTCTTAACGTGCAACTTAACCTTTTTAATCCCTGTTTTCATTTTTTACTGATATGATATTATTCATAAAATTCTGAGCGGGAGACGAGATTCGAACTCGCGACCAACAGCTTGGAAGGCTGTGACTCTACCAACTGAGTTACTCCCGCCTAAGGCACCTTACAATACTTCGGGAGCCAACGAAACAATCTTCATAAATTTTCTGTCACGAAGCTCTCTTGCCACCGGCCCAAAAATACGGGTTCCTCTTGGTTCGCCCTGTGCATTAAGAAGAACAACAGCATTCTCGTCAAAGCGGATATAAGAACCATCTTTTCTACGGGACTCCTTGACACAGCGCACAACAACAGCCCTGCAAACATCCTTCTTTTTTACGATACCGCCAGGAACAGCAGCCTTGACCGTTACAATAATCTGATCACCCAATGAGGCATAACGCCTCCCGGTTCCACCGAAAACATGAATACAACGAACCTTTTTGGCTCCACTGTTATCGGCAACAACCAGATTTGTTTCTTTCTGGATCATCCTGTTTCAAACTTTAATAAATGTATAAAAATGCTCTCTTACCTGGCTTTTTCTATAATTTCGACCAAACGACAGCTTTTCCTCTTGCTCAACGGACGGCACTCAACTACTTTGACAAGATCACCGATACCAGCTTCATTCTTTTCATCATGAGCAGTCAGCTTCGTTGTTTTCTTGAAATATTTCTTGTAAACCGGATGCTGTACGCTACGCTCGACAGCAACAACACACGACTTATCCATCTTGTCACTGACAACCTTTCCTAACCAGCTTTTTTTTCTTCCTCTTACTGGAGCACTCTGTTCCATTGCTACACTGCCCATTTTATTTTCTTCCATGTAAGTAAACAGTTTTTTTGTTTGCCTTTCCGTCAAACCTGAGCCGTTTCAGCAGCCGCAAGTTGATGGAGCCGGTGTTTCATGCGCGCAATATCCCGCTTCGAATTGCGGAATACCATAGGATTCTGCGGCTGCTCAATAACCTTAAAAAAATTGATATCGGCAAGTCTGTTTTCAAGCTCCTGGAGCCTGTCGATCAGTTCCTGTTTATTCAATGCCGCTATTTCATACTTTTTCATAATAAGTAACCCTTGTGTCGAATTAGTTGCTCGTTTAACCTTCGTAATCAGGACGGACAATGAATCTGGTCTTGATAGGCAGCTTTTTTGCTGCAAGCCTGAAAGCCTCTGTGGCGACCTCTTTCGGCACTCCATCAGCCTCGAACATGATTCTTCCTGGCTTTACAACTGCAACCCAAAACTCCGGAGAACCTTTACCAGATCCCATTCGGGTTTCTGCAGGTTTTTTTGTTACCGGCTTATCCGGGAATATTCTTATCCAGATTTTACCATCCCTTTTCATAAATCTCGTCATTGCAACACGCGCAGCCTCAATCTGACGGCTGGTAATCCATGCAGACTCAATTGCTTTCAGACCGAAAGAACCGAAAGATACATCTGTACCACGTCCGGAATTGCCTTTCATCCGGCCCCTCATTGTCTTTCTATACTTAACTCTCTTTGGCATTAACATACAGGCAACTCCATTCTATTTTCTGATTGTATGGTACTTGATATTATGAGCGCTTGGTACGATTACGGCGCTTGTTGGTGCGACTGTCACGATTTCTTGCGCCTGCATCACTGCGTCTGTCCTTCATTCTCTTCATCTCTTCTTCTTCAATGGCGTCAATACGCTGCACAAGTACTTCGCCTTTGTAAACCCATACCTTGATGCCGATAGTACCGGCTATGGTATGAGCAGTGACACTTGCATAATCGACATTGGCACGAATGGTATGAAGCGGAATCTTGCCTTCCTTGTACTGCTCTGAGCGGGCAATTTCAGCCCCACCGAGACGACCACCACATCTGATTCTGACACCTTCAGCTCCAGAGCGCATGGCCTGCTGGATAGCCTGTTTCATAGCTCTTCTGAATGAAACGCGATTTTCAAGCTGATAGGCAATATTATCACCAATCAACTGTGCTTCAATTTCCGGCTTGACCACCTCAACAACATCAATTTTCACCTCTTTACCGGTGATACGACTCAATTCCTGTGACAGGTTGTTGATCTCTTCGCCTTTTCTTCCTACCACTGCACCCGGACGGGCTGCATAGATATTGATCTTGACATGCTTCGTCGTTCTCTCAATGATAATGCGCGCAATCCCGGCTCTCTCCTTCTTCAGCCTTGCAAGAACGTAAGTGCGAATAACATGGTCCTGCTTTATTTTCTCCGAAATAACAGGACTGTCATCGTACCAGCGTGAAGCCCAGTCTCTGATAATTCCCAGCCTAAATCCAGTAGGATTAACTTTCTGACCCAATGCTCTCTCCTTGTTATTATTTAGTTACTGGATTTTTAACCTTATCAATGACTATCGTAAGATGATTCGATCTTTTACGAATTCTGAATGCCCGACCCATAGGAGCCGGAAGCGTTCTCTTCAGCGTCATGCCTTCATCAACAAAAATAGTTTTGACAAAAAGCTCCTGGTCACTGACCCGTTCATCAGGATTACGCTGAGCGTAATTTGCTACGGCTGACTTGAGCGTCATCATAACATTTCGAGAAGCGGCCTTTGTTGAGTTCAGCAGAATAGCCTTGGCCAGATCAACCTGCTTTCCACGAACGAGACCTGCGACAAGACGCATCTTTCTTGGCGATGTTGGCGTATCCCGTAAAATTGCTTTAGCTTCCATTATTGTCTTTAACCTTTCGCGTTATTCAATTTATTTTTTTCTTGGCGCTGATCCGCCTTTTTCAGCCTTTCCACCACCAGCATGGCCGCGAAATGATCTTGTCGGGGCAAACTCTCCAAGCTTGTGACCTACCATATTATCACCAACATAGACCGGAACATGGCTCTTGCCATTATGCACCGCAACTGTGTGACCGACAAAATCAGGTGAAATCATTGAACTTCTGGACCAGGTCTTGATAACCTTTTTTTCTCCCTTGCTATTCATATCAAGGATCCGCTTTTCCAGTTTTATATCAATGAACGGTCCCTTTTTAAGTGATCTTGGCATAATTTCTCTGCTTGTTGTTGTTAACCGCTATAGTTATTTGGCGTTTCTGCCGCGTACAATCAATTTCTGTGAAGCCTTTTTCTTGTTCCTCGTCTTCAAACCCTTGGCAAGCTGACCCCATGGTGACATAGGATGTTTTCTTCCGCCGCCTGATTTCGACTTACCTTCACCACCACCCATCGGGTGATCGACAGGGTTCATCGCCATGCCTCTTGTCTGGGGACGGATACCAAGCCAGCGACTTCTTCCAGCTTTTCCGAGAACAACATTTTCATGATCTGTATTGCCTACCACACCGATTGTTGCACGACACTCTACCCTGAGCTTGCGAATCTCACCGGAAGGAAGTTTCAACGTAACATAATCTCCCTCGCGAGCTGCAAGTACAGCAAATCCACCCGCTGACCTTACAATCTGTCCACCCTTGCCTGCTTTCATCTCCACATTATGAATATCAGTGCCAAGCGGAATATTCTTCAGAGGCATCGTATTACCGGTCTTGATTTCGACCTTTTCTCCGCTTTCCACCTTGTCGCCGACATTCAAACCTTTCGGGGCAAGAATATAACGTTTTTCTCCGTCATTGTAATGCAATAATGCAATTCTTGATGAACGGTTCGGATCATACTCAATTGCAGCAACTGTTGCAGAAATGCCATCCTTGTTGCGCTTGAAATCGATAATCCTGTAATGCCTTTTGTGTCCACCACCTCTATGCCTTGAAGTCTTGCGTCCAGCAGCGTTGCGGCCACCTGACTTCTTTAAGGGCACAAGCAGGCTTTTTTCAGGCGTGCTTTTTGTGATTTCATCGAATGCAGGGTACGACATGAACCTTGACCCTGGCGTTACCGGCGCTAACTTCCTTATAGCCATTTGAATGTATGATCTATCCTTTTTATGAGTTCTATCCTTCGCTCTTCTGGGGTGTACTTGAGTAATAGTCTATTGACTGACCCTTTTCAAGAGTGATAATCGCTTTTTTCCAGTCACTTTTCTTTCCGGTAACCCGTCCCTTGCGGGTATTCTGGGCACGTGATTTGCCGAGGCAATTAATCGTACGAATCGATTTTACCTCTACACCAAATTTCTTCTCTACCGCTTTCTTGATATCAGTCTTGTCCGCATCAGGTTTCACGACAAAGACATACTGTCCTTTCTTCTCTGTCAGCCCGGTACTTTTTTCTGTCAACAAGGGGCGCAACAACGGGTTTATCATCTCATTAACTCCTTTTTCTGGAAAACTGCAAATTACCCTAACGTATCTTCTATTTTTTTCAGCGCGGTCTTCTGAACGAGTACCGTGTGGCTATGAAGAATATCATAGGTCGAAGCCTTATCGGCTGTCATGACATTCAGTGCCGCGATATTCTTTCCGGATCTTGCAATGATCAGATCATACTCAGGCGTCAACATAAGCGTTTTTTTCTGAGCAAGACCAAGATTTTTCAGAATTTGGGCAAAAGGTTTCGTCTTGATGTTCTCAAAGACAAAATCCTCTATGACAACAATTTGGCCAGCCTTTGCCTTGGAGCTCAGAGCAGAGCGTCTTGCAAGAAGCTTTACCTTCTTGTTGACTTTCTGATCGTATGAATGGGGAACAGGCCCGAATATCGTACCGCCGCCGCTATTGAGCGGAGAACGGCTTGAACCCTGACGAGCATTACCGGTACCTTTCTGACGAAGGGGTTTTCTGCCGCCACCTCTTACTTCGCCCCGTGTTTTAGACTTGTGCGTCCCCTGCCTTCTGTTTGCGAGAATCGACTTGACGTCGAGGTACATCGCATGTTCTGATATTTCTGCGCCGAATATATCGTCACGGAGCGTTACCACTTCCCCGGTTTCAGTACCGCCGGTATTTAAGACTTTAAGTTCCATAGCTTCGTGCATTCAGCATTTACTTTTTTGTAGAAACAATCTTGACATAGGAATTCTTTGGTCCAGGCACAGATCCCTTTATCACAATAAGATTCGACTCCGGCATAATCTTGAAGATTTCAAGATTCCTGACGGTAATATTATCTGATCCCATGCGTCCAGCCATTCTGGTACCCTTGAAAACCCTTGACGGATCGGATGAGGCACCAATAGACCCTGGCGCTCTCTGCCTGTCCGACTGACCATGTGTTCTCTGACTGCCACTGAAATTATGTCGTTTCATAACACCAGCGAAACCTTTTCCTTTCGAAACACCGAGAACATTTATCTTTTCGCCCTCTTTGAACGACTCAACACTGACAGCACTACCCAGTTCCAGTTCCTGATTAAGTTCTGTAAAGTCAAACTCAGCCAGCTTAAAACCCGGGGTTACTCCAGCCTTTTTATAATGCCCCTGCAGTGGCTTGCTGACATTCTTTTCCTTCCTTTCTCCGATACCAATCTGATAAGCATCGTAACCGTCTGTATCAACACGCTTAACCTGTGTTACAAAGCATGGACCTGCCTGGATAATCGTGCAGGATACAGCCTCGCGTTTCT
>CAIJPS010000064.1 GCA_903822595.1 uncultured Chlorobiaceae bacterium | reverse complement strand
CGCTTGAGCGTGCATTGGCGATCTATGGAGCAGGGAAGGTCGGTACCTCTCCGGTGCAGGACAAGCAGCAACTGGTTCTGGAATTGCGCAAGGCGATTGAAGCGGCGACGACCTTCTGCGCTGCTCAAAGGGTGATGCTTGGCGATATCGAACAGCTTCTCTCCGGCAGCATGGAGCGGTTGCAACGGATTGACGATGCGGTCAACGCGCTGATTTCACCTGACCCGCTGAGGCGCGAATTTTTCGGCCATGAGCGTCTGGTCAGCACGCTTTACGGTGCGGTGAAACCTGATCCGGCGGCGCTGGAGTTTGCCAGCCGTGTTGCCTGCCTGGCAACGCTCGGCGAAGCAATCCGCACCATGCTGAACCCGAACCCCCCAGATATTTCGCAGGTGATGAAGGCGATCAACGGCCTGCTTGATGAGTCCATTACCGGCCACGCAATCCGCGAATCCGGGCCGCCTGCGCTTGACCTTTCAAAGATCAACTTTGAGGCGCTGGCTGCACGGTTCAATAAATCGAAGCATAAAAACACTGACCTTGAACTGCTCAAGGTCGCGATCCGCGCCCAGCTTGAAAAGATGATCCAGCTCAATCGAACAAGGGCCGACTTCGCCGGGAAGTTCGAGACGCTGATCGAGAGCTATAACGCCGGCAGCCGCAGCATCGAAGAGCTGTTCGAGGAACTCTTGAAGCTTTCATTAAGCCTGAACGACGAGGAGCAGCGCCATGTGCGCGAAAACATGAGCGAGGAGGAGCTGGTTATTCTCGACATCCTTACCCGTCCGGCGCCGGAGCTCAGCACTGAGGAACGCGACGAGGTGAAGAAGGTCGCCCGTGATTTGCTGGTCAAGCTCAAGGGGTTGCTGGTGCTGAACTGGCGTCAGAAATCAACGGCCCGTTCGCAGTTGAAGCTGGCCATCGAGGACACCCTCGACCTTGGTCTGCCCCGCGCCTATACGCCGGAACTTTACCGGCAGAAATGCTCCGCCGTGTTTGAACATGTCTATGAATCCTATCCCGAACGGGATGCCGGGGTTTATGCCGAGGCTGGGTGAGCCTCTATTCAAATATGAGAGTTCTCAATTGTTTGCAACCAGCTCTTGTATTCCGTTGAAAAGATCTGAAAGTGTTACGATGGTGATTCCCGGTTTGATGGGGTAGCTCTGCGATACCGGAGCAACAATAAACGTATGCCTGGGAGCAATATCCTCTATTGCAGAATAACTCCCTCTTGAAAGTGTTGGCGTCACGGATGCCTTGCACTCAATGGCAATCAGCTTCCCTGAAAGCTGGAGCAGGATGTCGATCTCTGTTCCATTGGAGGTCCTGTAAAATGAGAGCTCTGCACGCGGAAACATCCCTTTGAGATTGGTAATCACCATACTCTCCCATAATGAGCCGAAAACCGGATGGCCAGCAAGCTGGTTGAAATCGCTCAATCCAAGCAGCGCAGCAATGATACCGGTGTCAACAATATAGACTTTGGGCGTTTTGACCAGGCGCTTGCTGGTATTTGAGATAAACGGCGGCAGGATGTTCACCATAAAGGTTTCCTGCAGCAGATCAAGGTAGTTCCGGATGGTTGTGTGGCTGATTCCGAGAGATCCGCCGATCGTTGAGAGGTTCACCATCTGGCCGTTGTTATGGGCAAGCATCAGCCACAATCGCCTCATGGTTTGTGGTGAAAAACCGCTCCATTTCAGCAGATCGCGCTCAAGGAAGGTTGCAATAAAATCTTCCCGCCACTGATATGAGACTTCCGGATTTTTTTGCAGCAGGCTTCGCGGGAACCCTCCAGCCGAGAGATAGTGTTCGTATGAAACCTGATCGTTCACCTCCTCCCATAAAAAAGGGGTTAATTGCTTGTAGGTAATTCGTCCGGCAAGTGATTCCGAACTCTGCCTGAGAAGATCGCGGGAGGCTGAACCGAGAACAAGAAAGTGGCCATTTTCACCCCATTCATCCACCATGCTGCGGATAAGGGGAAAGAGATCGGGTTTTCGCTGCACTTCATCAATGCAGATCAGCTTTTCTTTCTGTGAGATAAAAAACCATTCCGGCTCGTCAAGTTTTCGCAGGTCGGAGGGCTTTTCAAGATCGAGGTAGAGAAACGGACGATCGTAAGTGAGAAGGTGGCGTGTCAGTGTTGATTTTCCGCATTGCCGTGGTCCTATGACTGCGGTGACAGGGGAGTGTTTCAGCCCCTTCTCAACCTCGGTTGATATTAATCGCTTGAGATAGTTCATTTTTTTTAAGTATTCAGATTGAATGTATTATTTTCAATTTACATACATCTTTCTCGGAAAAGCAAAAAGTTTTCAACTTGAGCTCAATGCTCGTGAAAATCAAAAGAACGATATCGGTATGGCCTGTCAAGTGTTTTTTTGATAACATTCTTTAGCTTGCATTCTCAGTTTCTTCGTATTTGAACCAACCCCATACTCTGGAGGTAGTTGCCATGAACAATTTCTACCGCTCGATTTTTGCCGGTGTGTTATTATTGCTCTTTACCGGGAGTGCATTGGCCGACAACAATAATTTCAACAGTCTCCTTTGGATGCAAGCGTCGGCGGAATACAAGGCCAACACGACACAGGCTTACAATACGGCTTTGCGGAATATTAATGCAGCTCTTCGCGATCGCAAATGGACGGCAGCCAAAGAACAGGTTGGTAACTATTCCTCCTTACCGCCAGCCATTGTCATGGATATCGATGAAACGGTTCTGGACAACTCCAGGTATATGGGGAAGGTGGTTTTTGAAAATGGTGAGTGGAACGCGGTGACATGGAATGAGTGGGTTGCCCTGCAATCGGCAACGGCAGTTCCCGGGGCGGTCGAGTTCATCAAAGCAATGAGAGAGAAAAATGTCAGGGTCATCTTTATCTCCAACAGGGAGTGCAGAAGGGGTGGTAATCCGGGAACGGGATCTTGTCAGGAGGCTGGCACAATAGAAAACCTTGCTAAAGTCGGAGTTGCTGGTGTTCTGCCTGAAGACATTTTGTTACTTGGGGAGGAGGATGGCTGGACTTCCGAAAAGAAAAGCAGGAGGGAATACATCTCGAAAAAATATCGGATCGTAATGTTGTTCGGGGACGATCTTGGTGACTTTTTGCCGGATGTTAAATCCAATATCACACCTGAAGAGCGTGACCGCCTGGTCAGTGAAAACAGCAATAACTGGGGTCGGAAATGGTTTGTGTTGCCAAATCCAACCTACGGATCGTGGCTCAACATTCTGCGTGATCCCAAGTCACAATATATACTGAAATACTGAGGTCGCATCTGCAACACGAGAAATTACAGGTCGGTGTGCATTTTTTTGATTTCGGATTTGCAACACCATCGAAGGTTTTTAAGGCTTTACCGGCAAAAAAATAGTATCATATCGCAAAAGTTTTTGCTGGGAAATCTTGACAAATGAACATTATGAGCGATTTACCGAACTGTCCAAAATGTAACTCGGAATATACCTACGAGGTTGGGGCTCTCTTGACCTGCCCTGAGTGTGCCCATGAGTGGAGCAACTCACCGGTTCCGTCGTCGACAAAGGCCCGGGTCTGGAAGGATGCAAATGGCACTATTTTGCAGGATGGTGATTCGGTGACGGTGATCAAGGATCTCAAGGTCAAGGGTTCATCATCGGCGCTTAAGGGCGGAACGAAGGTGCGCAACATCCGCCTCATCGACGGTGATCATGACATCGATTGCAAGATCGAGGGCTTTGGAGCGATGCAATTGAAGTCGGAATTTGTCAAGAAAGCCTGAGCCCCCCTCGGGCTACGCCTGCGCGATCAAAAAGTTCTCCTCTTTTTATGGCATAAAGAATACCGCATTTGCGGGATTTCCCGAGAGTGAAAGCTGTTGGATATTGTTGTTCAGAAAAATTGAACATAATGATCTCAACAGGAATCACTCATGGGTAAAAACGATACACAACAGAACGCGGGTTCAAACCGGGGCAAAGAGTCCTACGGTTTGAAGTCCGCAACACTTTCACCGTTGGAAACTCTCGGACAATCTGTTGCAAACATTGCACCAACGGCGACGCCTACGGTTGTTATACCTCTGGTCTATGCCGTATCGGGTGGCGGTACATGGCTGGCTTATCTGATAGCAACGCTTGCTATACTGCTCGTTGCCTCAAGCATCAACCAGTTTGCCCGTCGTTCGGCATCACCCGGTTCATTCTACTCCTATGCGATTGAGGGTCTCGGCTCGTTCTGGGGCGCTGTAACCGGATGGGCGCTGCTTATCGCCTATATTGGCTGTGCTTCGGCGGTAACCTCCGGCTTTTCCAATTATTCGAATGTGTTGCTTGAAAGTGTTGCCGGTGTTAAAATTCCGGCGGTCATTTTTATTGCAATCAGCGTACTGGCAGCGTGGTATGTTGCCTACAAAGATATCAAGCTCTCAACACGCCTGACGCTTATCCTTGAGTTTGCATCGGTCTCTCTTGTTCTTCTCCTCGTTGGTGTCACGCTTTATCATTATGGGTTCAAACTTGATTTTGAGCAACTGGCCCTGAAAACGACCAGTCTGGATGCCCTTCGCGGTGGCCTTGTGCTTGCCCTGTTCAGTTTTGCCGGTTTTGAGAGTGCTGCAACGCTTGGTTCTGAAGCGAGAAACCCCTTGCATAATATTCCGAGAGCGATTGTGCGGAGTGCGGTGATTGTCGGCGCTATTTTTGTTCTCTCCTCTTATGCGCAGGTGATCGGCTTCCAGGGTAACAGCGTCACGCTCGATAAAAGTTCGGCGCCCCTCAACCTCCTTGCTGACAAGGCAGGCCTCTCTTCTCTTGGTCTTCTCATTAACATTGGCGCCATCATCAGTTTTTTTGCCTGTGTTCTGGCCAGTATCAATGCTGCTGCACGTATTCTTTTTCTGATGAGTCGCCATGGCATCTTTCACAACTCTGCCGGGGATGCCCATGAAACCAATGAGACACCCCACAAGGCGGTGACTATTGCTTCCGTCATTGCATTTATTCCTGCGGCCCTTCTCTCGCTGAATGGCGCAGGTGACTTTGATATTTATGGTTGGGTTGGAACGGTGGCGACACTCGGATTTATCGTTACCTACATCATCGTCTCTGTTGCTGCTCCGGTTTATCTCAAACGTCGTGGAGAGCTGAGGGTGCAGCATCTCGCCATTACGGTTGTCTCCATAGGCATTCTTGGATTGGCTATCCTCGGTAACCTTTATCCGGTGCCACCGGCACCCTACAGTTGGCTTCCTTACCTCTTCTTTGCCATTCTTCTGGGTGGTGTCGCGTGGATTGTGGTCATTCATAAATTTCATCCGCATGTTGTCGATGAAATCCATCGTGAAACGCAGTTTAACAGCGCACGTTTCAGCGTCGAATCAGAGGGGTGAGCCAGCAGTAATAAATCGCAAAAAAGGTCATTATGAATAAGCCATCAGTATTCAAGGCTTCAGCTAAAGAAAATCAGGAAAAATCGTCTCTTGTTCTTCAGGATCGCAGCCACTTGATTCATCCCCAGCATCACCCGAGTGAACATCTTGATCCCCAGATATGGGTCTCAGGAAAGGGGGTGATGCTGACGAATCTGGAGGGTAGCAGTGTTCTTGACGGGCTTAGCAGCATGTGGAATGTCTATGTTGGTCATGGCCGTCAGGAACTGGTGGATGCAGCCGCAGCTCAGCTTAAAACGCTTGCTTTTGCTACGGCCTATGCCGGTTCAACGCATCAACCGGCTATCGAACTTGCCAGAACGCTCAAACGGCTGGTGTACCCCAACTTTGAAGCGTTTTATTTTACCCTTGGCGGTTCTGATGCGACGGATACTTCAATCAGAACTGCCCGCTTCTACTGGGGAGCGAAAGGGCGTCCTGAAAAGTTCAAGATTATTGCCCGCAAACTCAGCTATCACGGTTCTACCATCGGAGCCGCAGCCGCAACCGGAGTTGAGGAATTTTCCGCCGTGTTCGGGCCGAGGGCCAATGGTTTTTTGCATATCGATTCACCCTATCCCTACCGGTTCAGTACAGCAAGAACGGATGTTTCGCCAGGTGTTGCAGCGGCGGATTTGCTTGAAGAGGCAATTCTGCGCGAAGGGCCTGAAACGGTGGCAGCCTTTATTGCTGAACCGGTTCAGGGTGGCGGCGGCGGCGTTATTATTCCTCCTGCGGATTATTTCCCGCGCATCCGTGAAATTTGTGATCGCTACGATGTGCTGCTGATCAGTGACGAGGTTATCACCGGGTTCGGACGTACTGGACGGTGGTTTGCCCTGGAACACTGGGGAGTGGAACCCGATATTGTCCAGTTTGCAAAGGGGATAACCAGCGGCTATTTCCCGCTTGGTGGTGTTGGTGTCTCAGGTGCCATCAAGGAGGTTATGGATTCTGTGGATGCCCAGCGGCGCTGGATGCACGGCTATACCTGTTCGGCTCATCCCGCGGCCTGTGCCGTGGCGCTTGCCAATCTTCGGATTATCGAGGAAGAGGATCTTGTCGGACGATCGGCTAGGCTTGGCAAACGGCTTCTGGAAAAGCTTCAGCCATTGCAGGGTAGTGCTTATGTCGGGGAGGTGAGGGGAGTTGGTCTTCTTGCCGGTATCGAACTTGTGGCTGATCGCGCTACCAGAGAGCGTTTCCCGGAGGCTTCCGGGATTGGCAAAAAAGTGAGGGATGAGCTCTTCTCTCTTGGACTCTGTACCCGTGTGACCGACGATATTATCTGCCTTGCCCCTCCATTGGTGATCAGTGAAAAGGAAATTGATCGTCTTGCCGATATCGTGCGGCAGGCAGTCGCCAATACAACCGGTTTCTGAAAAATTATTATAAATCCCGAAAAAGTAACGCTATGTCACGAATTTCAAAAGTCATATATGAAGAGGCTCTCTCTGAAATCCAGGAAGAGTATAACAGGGTGGTAAAGCATCATGGTTCTGTTTCGAACATGAAAGCGACTCTTCTCCATTCACCCGCAGCATTACGGGCTGTCCTTGAATGGTACACCCTTTTTGGCAAGGTCAAGCCGGTTATCGGTCAGCGGTTGAGCATTTTGTTCTGCAATGCGATTTCGAGAGAGAACGCCTGCACGCTTTGCGCAACCTATATGCAGAAGGAGATTGTGGACGGTGGCGAGAATCCTGAAGAGCTTCTGCTGGATGAGCGCGATGAGACGATTATTGCGTTTGGCCGTCAGCTTGCAGCCGATCCCAACAGGGTATCGGAGGAGCTATTTGCAAGGCTCCGCAGTTATCTCACGGAAGCCCAGATTGTTGATCTCACGGTTTTCGGGGCATTGATGATTGTCAACAATGTGGTCAACAGCGCCTTGCGGGTTGAGGTGGACGAAGGGCTCCGGGCATACACCATCCAGCCGGAAATTGCTTTTGCCGGGTCATCACATTTTCAGAACGACAGGGAGGCCCTATGAGCGAGAGAGTATATCATTTTGACACGTTGCAGGTTCATGCCGGTCAGGTTCCTGATCCGACTACCGGTGCATGTGCCGTGCCGATTTATCAGACAACCTCCTTTGTTTTCAAGAATTTTGAGCAGGCAAAGGCCATCAGTTCGGTAGAGGAGTTCGGTTTTGATTATACACGTATCACCAATCCGACCAATGAAGTTCTTGAAAATCGGATTGCAATTCTTGAAGGCGGGAGCGGAGCTCTTACCGTAGCATCCGGTTCAGCAGCCACGGCTTATGCCGTACTGAACATTACCCATGCCGGGGATGAACTTGTGGCGGCGAAAACGCTTTATGGCGGCAGTTTTAACCTGTTTCAGAATACCCTGCCGAAACATGGCGTACGCACCCATCTTGTTGATCCGGTTGACCCGGAGAATTTCCGGAAAGCCATCAATGACAAGACCAGGGCACTCTTTATCGAGACCATTGGTAATCCTGATATCAACATTATTGATTTTGAGCGTGTAGCGCGTATTGCTGAAGAGAATGGTATTCCGCTGATTGTTGACAATACGTTCGGAACTCCGTACCTCTTTCGCCCTTTTGATTATGGGGCCAATATTATTGTTCATTCCGCCACCAAGTATATCGGTGGTCACGGCACCAGCATTGGCGGCCTGATTGTGGATGGCGGAAATTTTGACTGGTCACGAAGTGGCAAATTCCCTGACTTCACCACTCCTGATCCAGCCTATAACGGTTTCATCTACTGGGATCGCTGGGGGAATTATCCGGGTGCGGGAAACATTGCCTACATCATTAAAGTCCGTCTCCAGTATCTGCGTGATCTTGGTGCTTGCATGAGCCCGTTCAATGCGTTTCTCTTTCTTCAGGGTCTCGAAACACTCTCATTCAGGATAGCCCGTCAGGTCGAAAGCGCCCAGCGGATTGCCGAGTATCTTGCGTCGCATCCGGATGTTGCATGGGTCTCTTATCCGGGCCTCAAAAGCAGTCCGTATCACGAGCTTGCAAAAAAATACCTCCCTAAAGGGCCGGGAGCAATTCTTGCCTTTGGTGTCAAGGGCGGATTTGAGCGCGCAAAAAAATTTATTGAAGCGATGAAGGTTTTCTCATTTCTGGCCAATGTCGGGGACTCAAAATCACTGGTTGTACATCCGGCGACGGTTACTCATGGGCAGCTTACCGAGGCGGAGCAGCGGCTTGCCGGGGTAAAGCCTGAGCAGATCCGTTTTTCAGTTGGGACAGAGCATATTGATGACCTGCTCTGGGACATTGCGCAGGCTTTTGAAGCCTCTGCGTTGTATGGATAGTGATGAGATGATGAACGTTCACATGATGACACTGAATCGCTCGAGAGTGCTGTCCGGTTCCCTCTCTTCTTTTCGGATGGAGGTCACCATTGAGCGTGATGGTCCTCTTTTTGCCTGGTAGAGCAATTCCTCGATTGCTTCTTCCGGGCCTTGAGCCTCAATTTCAACGGTGCCATCTACACGATTTCTTACCCATCCGTCAAGTTTCAACTCTTTTGCCTTCCGGTCGATAAACATTCTGAACCCTACGCCTTGTACAGCACCTGCAACAATCAGGTGTACCCTTTTTTGCATCAATATTTTCGTTTTACTTTGTGTTAACCGTGGCTTTTCAGTTCAGATGCGAGCGATAAAATATATTAATATTCAGACCATAAGTGGTTTCTGGTATAAAATGAATAAGGGAACCAATATCCACCGCTTTGCTCACCTACGGACGAATGGGCTTCAATCTCGGCTAACCTGATATCTTCTTCGGTACAGATAAACCCTTCACTGTTGATGAACTCGATTTTCGCAGTGATCTTTTCAAGGGATATAACATGTTTCTTGAAGGCGATATCAGATTTCATACGCTTGATAAACGCCTTTGCCTGGCTTACTGACATGATAACCTCCGTCTCTATCTTCTATCGTATGGAATATAGCTCTCTTCGATATACAAATGCCATAGCTGTAATCATTATAGTTATTAAGTCAAAAGAACATGTTTCCAGGCAACAATATCATCAATAAAAAGCTGTCTGTAAATCCCATAGAAGCGTGATATTGTTTACTCTCGATGGGTTAGTCGGGCTGCCATGGTAACCAAAACAAGGAGTCATCCGGTTCGTGCGGATGGCTCCTTGTTTCTGATTCAGGAAAGAATCTCCCTTTTCCAGGGCTTATCGGCGCTGGATGTGGTTGATCACCTCAGCAAGCCGGTCGATCTCCTCTTTGGTGTTGTAAAAGGCGAGAGATGGCCGAATGGTGCCTTCCACGCCGAAGCGCCGTAACGAGGGCTGGGTGCAGTGGTGGCCGGTACGGACGGCAATGCCTTCACGGTCAAGCAGTTTGCCGACCTCTTCGTTGGGGAGATTGTTGAGCACAAAGGAGAGAACGCCTACCTTGTTGCGAGCGGTTCCGATCATGCGCAGTCCCGGAATCCCGATCAGGCGTTCGGTACCGTACTGGGTCAGCTCATGCTCGTAACGGGAGATGTTGTCGAGTCCTATTTTACGCACATAGTCGAGCGCTGCTCCAAGGCCGATGGCATCTCCGATAGAGGGTGTTCCCGCCTCAAATTTTGCAGGAGGCTCGTTGTAAATGGTCTCTTCGAACCGTACGTCCTGGATCATGTTGCCGCCGCCCTGCCATGGTGGCATCAGTTCGAGCAGCTCCCGCTTGCCGTAGACGACACCGATACCGGTCGGCGCAAAGATCTTGTGGCCTGAAAAGACAAAGAAATCGGCATCGAGATCCTGCACGTTGACCGGGATATGGGCTACCGACTGGGCTCCGTCGATCAGCACTTTGGCGTCAAAGCGCTTGGCAAGCTGAATCATCTCCCTGATTGGAAGTATGGTGCCAAGGCCGTTCGACGCCTGGGTAAGCGAGACAAATTTTGTGCGGGGTCCGAGCAGTTTGGTGTACTCTTCCATGATGATTTCACCCCGGTCGTTGACCGGTACGACCTTGATTCGCGCTCCTCTTTCGTGCGCAACCATCTGCCAGGGCACAATGTTGGCGTGGTGCTCAAGGATGGAGAGCACAATCTCGCCTCCCGGCTGGAGAAACTTGCGTCCCCAGGTTTGTGCCACCAGATTGATTCCTTCAGTGGTGCCCCGCACATAGATGATCTCCGTTGCGGAGCCTGCACCGATGAATTGCCGGATTTTTTCGCGCGCTCCCTCGTACGCGTCGGTTGCACGGGCGGCAAGGGTGTGAGCACCGCGGTGGATATTGGAGTTATCGGTTGCATAGAAGTGAGCGACAGAGTTGATGACGCTCAGCGGTTTTTGTGTTGTTGCTGCATTGTCGAACCAGACAAGCTGTTTTCCATGAATCTTTTGGTGCAGCACCGGAAAGTCCCTGCGTATGGTGGCAACATCAAACCCTTCAGGCTGGTGTACCGGAGCTTGCGGCTCACGCAGAAAATAGTAGGGCTCTCGGGGAGCTGCAGGCAGGCTGAAAGGTAAAAGGGTGATATCAGGTATTGCTGGAGTAGCTGTTGGCCAGACCGGGGCCGGGACCTTTCCGGGGAACTCCGTATGGGTGCTGGAGGAGCGGTCTGCGGTTCCCGGGAAGGGGAGCCCTGAAACATCTCCTGATTGCAGGTTCGGTATGGCACGAAGGGAGCGGAATACTGCTTCCAGGTCAGGGCTTCCCTGTTCCTGTTCAAATGTCCTGTAGAGCTTTTCAGCATAGCATTGACCTTCTGCCGGTTTGCTTGCCGTGCCTGGCAGCTCGGGAAGTTGCTCCTGCAACTGGTTGGCCGAAAACATGTCAGGGGTAAATGCCTGAGGGTTTGTTTCCGGATGTGTGCCGGTAGGTGCCACAGGGTCTTGAGCTGCAGCATAGAGCAGGTTGAAGGAGAACTCCTCTTGAGCCGGAAGACCACCATTCAGTGTAGTAAAAAACGGTGCACTGTTTTCGGCATCATTCGGTTTTGTTGGCAAGGTACGCTGTATGAATTGATCGAGCCCGTATGATCCCTCTTTATTGTCGGAATAGTTCTGCTGTTCGGTCAGTTTATTGGCGTGATGGCCGAGTGGTTCCGGCTTTTTTTCCGGTTTGCCGGAGAGAAAATAATAATCATGCTCTGGTTGAGCCGGAGCCTGATCAGAAAAGGATGGAAGATCTGGTTGCAGAGGGACTTCCTTCGTCGGGATATGGTTGCCGGTATCCCAACTGCCAGTTTCCTCGCCAAGAGTTTTTTTATCATTCAGGGTTGCAGCAAGGGAGGATGGAGCCCCTGCGCCGTCAGTTTCATATCTTGGAATGCTTCCTGCTTCGGGCAGTTCATTGAACAGACGGCTTGCAAGCTGCGCAATGAACACCGGACTGATTATATCACTTCCGATTCCCGGAATGCTTGGTTGCTCATTTTCATGTGGCATAAGTACAAGAGTAATCTATAGAGAGACAACCTTGATTCAGTTTCTGAATGGGTAATCTCTCTATAGGAGTTTATTGTCGCTGTTCTATTTTATTTTGGAGACTGTCTGGCGATGTTCGTAATCATGATAATAACCCACTTCAACATTTTCAAGAATAGCGAGAGCATCATCGGTCAGTACGGCCAGTGATGAGTAAAGCGTCAGCAGATAGGAGGCGACGCCAAGCTTGTCGAGTCCCATCAGTCTTGCTGAAAGGCTCGGGCTGATCTCTCCGGGAATTCCGGCCTGATGCAGTCCAACCACGCCCTGCTCATTTTCGCCGACACGGACGAGGATAATGTTGGTCGTGCCTTGACCAAGTTTGTTTTGTGTGTTGATTTCCAGTTTGTCGCAGGGAACAAGCGGTACGCCGCGCCAGGTCAGTACCGGAGTCCCAAAGAGATTGATAGTTGGTGGAGGGACGCCGCGCCAGGTGCATTCGCGCTCGAAGGCGGCAATGGCTTTCGGGTGAGCGATAAAGAAGGCCGGTTTTTTCCACACCTTTGTGAGCAGATCGTCAAGGTCATCCGGGGTCGGTGTGCCGTAGCGGGTGCTGATGCGCTGTCCTGGGTCGGCAGAATGGAGCAGACCGAACTCCCTGTTGTTGATGAACTCCCACTCCTGCCGCTCCTTGATGCCCTCGATGGTGAGGCGCATCTGCTGCTCTATCTGGTTGTAAGGCTCATTGTAAAGGTCGGAAACCCTTGTGTGGACACGAACAACGGTTTGTATCGCTTGCAGCGAGTATTCGCGGGGTTTGTTGGAATAATCGACATAGGTCTCCGGAATTTCGACATTCTCAGCGAAACCGGCAATAAGGTCAATGTGCTTTTCGCCATGCTTGTTGACGGTCGATCGGATTTTAAGGTACTCTTCGACCGAAGTCTGAAAAGAGTCCTTCAGGGAGGGGGATTCCTTGAAGAGCCTTTCGATATCGACACTGGAAAGTGAGAAATAGGAGCCAGGGGTGATGGTGCGGATGGTTACCGACGATGGCTTGTCGGAAACAAGGTCTTCCTCACCGAAATATTCTCCCTCTGAAAGCAGGGCGATACGGAGATCCTCTCCATGAAGTCCCTTGCTTAAAATTTCGACCTGGCCATGGGCAATGATGAAGATCTTATGGCGGTCTTCGCCTTCAAGAATCAGGGTCTTGCCGAGTTCAGCCTCTTCCAGCACAAACTTTTTTGCAAGGCTGCTGATGATTTCGTTGTCAAACGATGCAAAAAGCGGGATGCTTTTCAGTGCTTCAGGGCGGAATGATGCGATGCCTCTATGAAAATCTATGCCGATACGCTCGGGTTTCTGCAGTTCGATCTTGGTGCGGTTGACGCGGTAGGTACCCGATGAGACATGAACCCACGGGAGAAGCTTCAACAGCCATCTCGGGGTTATGGAGTTCATCTGGGGAGCGGTTTTGGTCGTATTCGCCAGATTTCTTGCTACGTGGGTCGTTACACTGCGTTGTAACTGACTGTTTGGTTCCTGTTGTGCGGTTGACATGGTTTTACAATGGTTAAAAGTTATTGGTGAACAATTTGTTTTGAGCACCAAAAACGGCTTTGTTTTTTAGATATTAACGGGTTCATTTTCAAACTGGTAGAGCAGTGTCGAGAGATATCGTTCGCCGGTATCGGGCAGAATGACGACAATACGTTTACCCCTGTTTTCTTCGCGTTGTGCCAGTTGCAATGCTGCGTAAGCGGCTGCGCCTGAAGAGATGCCGACAATAAGCCCCTCCGTTCTGGCAAGTTCACGACCGGTGCGCAGAGCGTCTTCGTTTTTTACCGGGATAATTTCATCGATAATCTCTTTGTTCAGGATATCGGGAAGAAAGCCGGCGCCAATGCCCTGTATTTTGTGCGGACCTGGTTTGCCACCGGCAATAACCTGTGAATCGAATGGTTCTACTGCGACGATTTTTACCTCAGGGTTTCGCTGTTTGAGTACCTCGCCAACACCGGTAATGGTGCCGCCGGTACCAACGCCGCTGACAAAGAAATCAATCTCGCCATCGGTATCGCTCCATATCTCTTCGGCAGTTGTGGTGCGGTGGATTTCGGGATTGGCGGGGTTTTTGAACTGCTGCGGGACAAATGAATTCGGATAGATGGTGTGCAGTTCATTTGCTTTTTTTATTGCTCCGGGCATTCCTTCCGACCCCGGTGTCAACACCAGTTCAGCACCGAGAGCATTGAGGAGGTTCCTGCGTTCTATACTCATGGTTTCAGGCATGGCAAGGATAAGGCGATACCCTTTTGCCGCTGCAATCAAGGCCAGGGCAATGCCGGTATTGCCGCTTGTCGGCTCGATGATGACACTCTCCTGGTTGATTAATCCCTGTTTTTCTGCATCTTCGATCATTGCAAAGCCAATACGATCCTTGACACTTCCTCCTGGATTGAAGTATTCGAGCTTGGCAATGATCGTGGCCTCGGTAGCATGTTCACGATTGAAATTTTCAAGCTCAAGAAGAGGAGTGTTACCGATGAGATCGGTAAGTTTTTTTGCAATACGGCCCATGGCAGGTAATTTATTGTTATGGAAAATCCTGGTTACAATTGTTAATCTTATTAGGAAATACTCTATACCTTTTATTCTGCATTTCCTAATCTTTTTTTTAAAATCAGCATCGCTCCGTTCACCTGTATTTTCGCCATTTTCATCCACTTGTCATGCAGTCAGATCTGAAAATTGTCTTTGTATAAGTTGGCAAAGAATGGTAAATTTTCGCCAGATTGACTGGTGAGCCTCAACGAGTTGCATTCATTTCAATTCAGTGCAGACAACATCCGTGGCCAGGTATTGAAAAAAAGACCATAAGTTCGGTGCCTCTCCTTTCTGTCTTGATATCAATGCCGGGTTTTGTCAACGTCCAACCCAACGGATATGGATTTTTTTTCCGTTCTCTATTACCGGTTTAAAAAAGTATGGAAAGCGGTTCGCCTCTATCTTGTTATTGCAGGTCCCGGGCTTGTTGTGATGATTGCCGACAATGATGCAGGTGGCATTACTACCTATGCTGCGACGGGCGCCAAATATGGTTATCACCTGATATGGTTTCTGCTTCTTCTTATTCCAGTCGCTTTTTATGTGCAGGAGATGACAGTGAGGTTGGGGGCGGTGACCAAACGTGGACATGCTGAGGCTATTTTTGAAAGTTTTGGTGCCTTCTGGGGATGGTTTTCTCTTCTTGATCTCATGATTGTTGACTGGCTGACGCTGGTCACTGAGTTTGTGGGAATGACCGCCGCGTTAAGCATTTTTGGAGTTCCTGCCTGGTTGACCGTGATCCTCGTCGTCTTGCTTATGAGCATCATCGTGCTGAACGGGCGATACTGGACATGGGAAAAGATTGCGCTGGGATTTTGCCTGCTGAACCTGATCTATATTCCGGCAGCATTTATGGTGAATCCTTCACTTTCTGACATAGCCGCTCAGGGGCTTATTCCCAACCTTCCCGGTGGTCTCACCAATGAGCTTTTTTTCCTGCTTATGGCCAATATCGGTACCACCATCGCACCGTGGATGCTCTTTTTCCAGCAAAGCTCGGTCGTTGACAAAGGATTGCAGGAAAAAGATATCAAGATGGGCAAGCTCGACACGTTTATTGGTTCAATCATAACCGTTTCGATTGCAATTTTCATTGTGATTGTAACAGGAACCTTGCTGCATGGTGCCCCTATTGATGATGCAGCAACTGCGGCCAAGTTATTGATGAAAACGAATCACTATGTTGGTGCCTTTATGGCCATAGGACTTTTTGATGCCGGTCTGCTCGGCGCAATTTGCATATCGCTGGCAAGTTCCTGGGCGTTTGGCGAAATCTTCGGATGGGCTCACTCCCTCAATACCAAGGTGAAGGAAGCGCCCTGGTTTTATGTCTCCTTTTTCATTACCCTGGCGACTGCTGGTGTTGTTCCCCTGATACCGGGAGCTCCGCTCGTGCTCATTACCCTTTTTGTTCAGGTCGTTGCGGTCACGCTTCTGCCCGCTGCGCTGGTGTTTCTGATTCTTTTGCTCAACGATAAAAAGACGATGGGGGAGTATGCCAATACACGATTGCAGAATATTGTCAGTACCACTATAGTTGTGGCAATTATCATACTTTCGACGATGTATGGCGTCAGTGCGCTTTTTCCCAACCTTTTTCAGTAATTGAGGATATAAGGCCATGAGGACGATCAATCAGTTTTTCAGCAAGATCCGCGAGATCAACCAGCGCTATTCCAAGCCGAAAGTTGAAATGTCGCGAGGCGTCAAATTTTCTTTGGCGGTACTCCGGATCTATCTCTTCCTTCTGGTGGTGCTGATGATCTACAAATTCATAACCGTTATGAATGTTTTATAAAAAGGGAGACGAGGAAAATGGTTACTGTACTGGATCGTGAATTTTTTCTGAGCGAAATTGTCGGTCGCCGGATCTATCTCAAATCGAACTCAATTGGCAAGCTTAAAGATCTTGTGATACAGGAGAATGCGGGTAAAATTCCGGAAGTGACCCACCTGCTCGTTCACCGCCCCTATGGTGACCCCCGTCTTTTGATCCCCTGGGAGAAAATCACGCTGATTTCAAACACCGAGATCGTTTCGGAAATCACCAGCACCGAAGGATACGAACTTGACCCGCTCAATAGCCACATTTTTTTGAAGGACTATATCCTCGACAAGAAAATTCTTGATATGGATGGTCATGAAGTTGAAGTGGTTTATGACGTAAAGCTTCTTTTTCAGGGCGAGAGGCTTTTTGTTAGCGAAGTGGATTTCAACCGTTTTCGCATTCTTCGCAGGATGGGCTTTAAAAAGCTTGCCAACTATCTTGCCCGATACAAGGAGGGATCCAGTATTTCATGGCTCTATGTTCAGCCGTTGCCGGAAACCATTGGAAGCTTTGAGGGCAACGTCAAGCTCAATGTGCTCAAGGAAAACATTAATGATATTCACCCTGTTGACCTCGCCGATATTCTTGAGGAACTTGAGGGCAATCAACGCTTGGCGGTATTCAATGAAATCGAACCGGAGCTGGCATCAGATACGCTTGAAGAGGTTGAACCAAGGGTTCAGCGCGAACTTATCCGGTCAATGGAAAAAGAGCGGGCAGCCGGATTGATCAATGAAATGAGCCCTGCACAGGTTGCCGGAATCCTTTCGATATTGCCCGCGTCTGATGCTGATGAGATTATAGAGTTTGTTGATCATGAAAGCAAGCAGAGGGTTCAGCAGCTCATCGAGCAGAATGATGAAAACATCATGCTCTATTCTACACAGAAAGTTATCAAAAGGCCTGTCGAGACGATCGTAAAAGATGTTATCGGTAATTACCGTGCTGTTGCCGGCGATATGGATGTGATTATGTATGTCTATGTTGTCGATACAGACAATATTCTTCAGGGGGTTGTTGATATCAGGGAGCTGATTGAGGCCGATCCAGAGCAGACGCTTGGTGAAATTATGACAGACAGTCTTATTACGCTGAATCCGGATGATACGCTTCATGATGCTGTTGACATGTTTTCCCGTTATTCTTTCCGGGCAATTCCGATAACTGATGACCATGATTATCTGCTTGGTGTGGTCTCTTTTCATGATATCAAGGGGGTCAAGCCCCGACTGGATTAATTGAAGCAACTGCTTTTCTTTTTGCCGGATATCTCTTGTAAATAGTGGGAAAAATATAGATGCGCTTTTACATGGTATTTGATCTGAATGGTTTTGAGCGATAAAATGAGGCGTATCCTCAGGGCCGTTGCTCTGTTTGAGGCCTGTAAGGGTTTTCTGGTGCTTTTTGCCGGGGCAGCTCTCTTCTCACTTCTCCATCAGAATGTTCAGATCGTTGCCGAACAACTGGTCGGGCATCTGCATCTCAATCCAGCTAAAAACATTCCAAAAATCTTTATAGAGGCCTCCAGCAACCTGACTGATGGTCGCATACGTCTTCTTGCACTGTTTGCATTGCTCTATGCCTTTATGCGTTTTGTTGAGTCTTACGGATTGTGGTTTGCAAAGCGATGGGCGGAATGGTTTGCCTTGTTGAGCGGAGCTGTTTATTTGCCTTTTGAACTGTACGAGCTTGCAAAAGGGGTTACGTGGCTCAAGATTGTTTTCGTATCGATTAATCTTGTTATTGTACTTTATATGGTAATTATGCTTAAACGAAATGGAAAACACCACCGGATACTGTAGCAGGTATCGAAGCTTTGGTGGCAAGCGTTCGTGCAGGGAATCAGCATCATGTTCAAGTGTTGAAACGGGGAACAACAGGATCTTTCAGAAGATATGGCCGATACTCCAATATATCGAGAACAGCAACAGTTCAGTGATCAGGAGCTGGTGACAAAAACGATTAACAATAAGCAGGCATTTACCGCAATTGTTCATCGATATGAAGCGCCTCTTTTGAGATATATCTTTCGTTTGGGATGCAAGGATGCAAGTGCTGCACAGGATCTGTTGCAGGAGATATTTGTCAAAACTTTTGTTCATCTCAACGATTATGATCACTCCCTTCAGTTTTCATCGTGGATTTACAGAATCGCACATAATGAAATAGTCAGTTATTTTCGAAAGGAAAGGATTCGCCCAAGCGTAATAACAAGGGCAGAGGACTTTTTCCTTTTTGAAAATATTGCCGATGAGGCGGTACTGAACGATCAGAAGAATCAGCGGCATAACGCTTCTGAAATCAAGTCCGCTGTTGATCGGCTTGATCCAAAGTATCGGGATATCATTGTCCTGAAGTTTTTTGAAGAAAAATCCTACGAAGAGATATCTGACATTCTTCAGATTCCTCAAGGGACTGTTGCAACACTTATTAATCGTGCGAAGAAAAAGATAAAAATTTATTTAGAAAAAAGTTAGCAATAAGGTATATGCAAAAGGAGAGATCTGAATCCATACTGGAAGAAATTGAAAAAAGAAAGGTGGTACTGATTCCACGCTGGCATTTTCTTGTTAAGCGATTCGGGTTTTGGCTGCTTGCAGTACTTTCGGTCTTGACTGGCAGCCTTGCGATGGTAACAGCGTTTTATGTTTTTTTTGATAATGATTTTATTGAAGATCACGATTACATCAATCTGTTTTTAACCCAGAAACCAGTCATTGCTGATATCATTTCAAGTATCCCCTATTTGTGGTTGATCGCTCTGATGCTTTTTATCCTGGTTGCATTTTTCGGATTCCGGCACACCAAAAAAGGTTACCGTTATTCCGCAGCGAGGGTTATTGCTGCCTCCCTCTCTGCGAGCCTGTTGCTTAGTGCTGGCCTCAATATGGTCGATATCGGCGGGTATATTCATCGTTACCTCATTGAAAATGTCCATGTTTATAACAAGCTGATCTACGCCAATGAACACCGCTGGACAAATTCAGACAAAGGTCTGCTTGGAGGAAAGGTTATTCAGCTTGATATTCGTAACCATGTTCTTGTTGTCAGGGATTTTGAGAAAGGCATCTGGCGTGTTGATATCAGTGAAACCGAATTGCATCCAAAAACCGTGCTGGCACCCGGTAAATATCTGAAGATTACCGGTGTAAAAACCGGCAAAAGATCTTTTCATGCGCTTTCAATACAGGGCTGGGAAAAGAAATATCACAAGCGGAGTATACCCTCACAAAAAATTCTTCCAGCGGAGAGACATCAAGATGAGAAAGTTCTTTGATTTCAATGTGTTATCGTTTTATGGCACTCTCCCTCCCGGCCTGTTCGAACTGTGTTTTTCCCTGATTGTTCCGGGTTCAAAAGAAATAGGGTTGACAGGCAGAATATTTTGAAAGAAAATCAGGAGTGATGCGTAGTAATTAACAGGAAGCACAAATGGATTGCTTCTGTTCCTTTGTTACTACTATAGAAACCAAAATTAAACAAAAAGTTATGAAAAAGAATTTTATTGCTGGTGTTATCGTCTCTCTTGCGATGGTCGGAATGTTTGGTGGTGTTTCTTTTGCTGAAACTGCAACTGCTGCGAAGCCTGCTGTAACTACAGAGGCAAAAGCAGAAGCTCCTGCAGCGAAAAAGAAAGCACCGAAAAAGGTTGCCAAAAAGAAATCAGCCAAGAAAGTTGTTGCCAAAAAGGTAGAAGCCAAGAAAGAGGTCGCTCCTGCAGCAGGCAAGTAAGTCGTTGTCACTTACAAGGAAACGAAAGTGATGATGGCCGGTTGATTGGTACAATGGATGATGATTGCTTTATGAATATTCGGTCATTTCCTTTTTTTGAAAAACCCCTTCTTGAGGAGGGGTTTTTCTGATTCTTGTCGCTCCGATCGGGATCGGGTTTTCTGCAATTACGTTTAACCCTAATTCAAACATCAAGGAAAGCTATGACATCGGTGTCAACAACAAGGTCAACTATTCTTGGTACGACTCTTCTTGCGGCAGCCCTTTCGTTGCCGTCGTTACAATCTGCGTATGCTGACGCTGCACCGGAACGAGGTGTGGTGAGTTTGAAATATCTTGATTATCAGGACAGTCAGTCAGTACTTGGCAATTCCATAACAGATACGGTATCCGGAGCTTCCAGCGGAGGATCGTCTCTCTCTTCAGGATACGGTAGTCAGGACAGGATTGGTGTTCATGCAGGCTCGGTTATGGCATTGATTCCTGTTGCTGGGGTCTGGTCTGTAGGAACAACGTATACCTCTGATTCCGTATCTGGTGCATCTCCAACCTATCACTCTTCGGGCTTGACCACAATGAAAGATTTGCGGCGAGCAGTTGATGTTCAACTTACTCGCTACTTTTCGAGGGGCAGGTTGAGCCTCGGAACCGGCTATTCGAGTGAGTCTGATTATATTTCGCGCGTTCTTTCTCTCGAAGGAAGTGTGGATACGGTAGATAAAAATACAAGGTTTACTCTTGGCGGCAGTCTCAACGATGATTCCATTAATCCGGTCAGCAAGCCGACGATTGATGAGAAAAAGGAGATTGTCTCGGGATTGATTGGCGTCACGAAGGTGATGACGAAGCAGGACATTATCCAGTTCAACCTGGGGTATTCCAATGGGAGTGGTTATTTTACTGATCCCTACAAAAGTGAAGACAACAGGCCCCGGCATCGCAACAGTATGACTGCTTTGGCCCGCTGGAATCACCATTTTGATGATAATGGTACCGATGGCACTGCACGTCTCTCCTATCGCTATTACCTTGATACCTTTGGGATTCGGGCGCATACGCTTGATGCTGAATACGTTCAACCGCTGCGTAATGGTTGGGCGGTTACACCGTTACTCCGGCTTTATACCCAAAATGAGGCGGATTTTTATCTTGCTGTCAGTGCCGCAGAGAAGCTTGATCCAACGAGACAACGAGTACATGCTGCTGCTGATATTTATTACACCGAAGATCAGCGCCTTTCAGCTTTTGGTGCGCTCACACTGGGGTTGAAGGTGAGCAAGCAACTCAATCAGGATTGGCTTGTTGATGTCAAATATGAGCGCTATGAGCAACGTTCCGAGTGGAGTGTGTCGTCCGGTGATGATAAGGGTATTGCCCCGTTCAGCGCCAGAAGCATTCAAGTTGGTTTATCAAGGGCGTTATGACCGCTATTGGTTTTCAACTGTTGTTGTTAGTCTGGCATTCAGGATGCAGGAAAGTGGATTGGAATAATTTTCTGGAGGTAACGAAATGAACAAAAAGATGTTAAGAAAATCAGCGCATCATATTTTTTTGCTGATATTGCTGGCTTTATCCGGTTGTTCGATTGGCCAAGCCGTTCAGCCATGGGAGAAAGAGAGCTTGGCCCGTCCTGAAATGACATTTGAGGGTGACCAGCTTGATACACGGTATACTGAACATATCTACAGCAGCAAAGAGGGGGCTTCCGGTGGTGCAGGTGTTGGCGGTGGTGGTTGTGGTTGCAATTAATCGTAAATATTGAAATCAGGAAAAAACTATGCCATCGGTGCCGAAAACAACTACGTCAACTCTTCTTGGAACCGCTCTTCTTGCGGCAGCCCTTTCGTTGCCATCAGTGCAGTTTGCCTATGCTGATGCTGCGCCGGAACGAGGTGTCGTCAGCCTGAAATACCTGAATTATCAGGATAGTCAGTCTGCAGATACTCCAGCAACAGCCAACTTGTTGAACAGGGACCGGATTGCTGTTAACGCGCTCTCGATCATGGCTGAGATGCCTGTGGCTGGCCTCTGGTCTGTAGGGGTGTCGTTCATGGAGGATTCCGTTACCGGGGCATCACCAGCCTATCACTCATCAGGTTTTCCTGCAAGCAAAAGCAAAGCCCTGTCGGGAGCATCAGGGGAGTTGCGTCATGCCGTCGACCTGCATCTTGCACGATACTTTCCGCAGGGAAGCGTTGCTGCCGGTACCAGTTATTCGACTGAATCGGATTATGTTTCCCGCAGTTGCTCTCTTCAAGGTAATCTCTCCACCGAAGATAAAAATACAACATTTACTCTTGGCGGCAGCTTTAACGACGATACCATCGATCTCAACCGGCCAAATGTGGTTGCATCGAAACAGCAGGTTGCTGAAGAGAAAAAGCAGGTTGTTGCAGGGTTGGTTGGTGTTACCAGGGTCTTGACGAAAAAGGATATCGTTCAATTTAATTTGGGTTACTCTAACGGAACCGGTTATTACACTGATCCCTACAAGGAGCCGGACCAGAGACCGCGCGATCGCAACAGTTTTACGGCGTTAGGCCGATGGAACCACCATTTTGATGGCACTGACGGCACAGCGAGGCTTTCTTATCGCTATTATTCCGACACCTTCGGTATCCGTGCACATACCCTTGACACTGAATATGTTCAACCGCTCCATCATGGCTGGACACTTACCCCCTTACTCCGTCTCTATACGCAAAGCGAAGCAGACTTTTATTTTACTGTTGCTGAGGAGCAGTTCAGTGGAGATGGAACTCCGAAAGCGCCCACGAATGCTGCCTATTATACTGAAGATCAGCGTCTTTCAGCTTTTGGTGCACTCACGTTTGGCTTGAAAGTGAGCAAGCAGTTGAATCCGGATTGGCTGGTAGACCTGAAATTTGAAAAATATGAGCAGCGGGATGAGTGGTGCATCGGTGGATCCGGTGATCCCGGTCTGGCAACATTCAGTGCCAGAAGTATCCAGGTCGGACTCTCCCGCAAGATTTGAGGCATTCTCGAACCCAACTCCTCCTTTGAAAAAAAGTGGGAAGTTTTTGATATTTTGTATTTACTGTCAACGGTGCAGATTTTTGATGCGCACTTCTCAACAGCTTGATTGGGTCAGTCGGGTGTTCGCTCCCCATAGTAGTGCTCAATACCTGCCGCTATTGCTTTTGTGGCGCCGATGCTTCCATGAACGAATGCTGCTGCCTTCATTCCGCTCTTTTTTCTTTGTTCAGTATCGCTTGTCAGGGTTTTCAGTGCTGCGACAAGTTCCTTCTGATTGTAAATGACTGTAGCGCCTCCTGCTGCAACAAGATCTCCGGCTTCGGGGGAGTTCTGACAGTGTGGGCCGAACAGCACCGGAATAGCATGGACGGCAGGTTCAAGAGTGTTATGTACATTGACACCGAAGCCTCCTCCTACATAGGCTATTGATGCAAGTGAATAGAGCTCTGCAAGATAGCCGGTCTGGTCGATGACGAGGATCTGCCGTTCAGGATTGAAGGCTTCAGTCAGGGCCGATACGGGCATAAAATCAAGCGATTGCTGTTGAAGATTTTCGTATAGCCGGGCCATGTTTTCGGGGTCTACTTCATGTGGTACCAGAACAAGTGATGGCTGTTTCTTAAGCTCTTTCCATGCAGGAAGAAGCACAAGCTCATCTTTTTCCCATACACTTCCGGCAACCAGCACCACACGGTTTGCAAACAGTGGTTTAAGGTGAGCAACCCTCTCGCAGTTCCTGCTTCGCAGAAAGACCTGGTCAAATCTCGGGTCGCCTGCGGTTTCTGCATGTTGGCAATTGAAAGTCTGCCTGAAAGCAAGTGTATTTTTTTCTGATACCGTGTAGATGCGATCGAAGAGATGAAAGATGCTTTGGTAAAAACCCCTCAGAACGGGGTTGAAGTAGGCTGAACCATGCTGAAGCACTGCTGCGGCAAGGATCAGCGTTGTGCCGCAACTTTTTGCCTCAAGAAGATGGTTTGGCCAGAAGTCGTAGCGCATCAAAAGAAGCAGATCGGGCTTGATGAGCGAGAGCAGTCGTTTGGCGTTGTCCCGTGTATCGGCGGGAAGGTAGAAGACTGCTGCTGCATCCGGGAAGTTTTTCCGGGCATTGTAGCCTGAATCAGAAAGAAAGGAGACAAAAAGTGTGATTTCCGGGTGTTTCTCTCTCAGTGCAGCAATGACCGGTCGCGCCTGTTCAAATTCGCCAACGGATGCGGCATGAACCCATAATCGGAAAGAAGAGGAGGGGAGTTTGTGGATTTTTTGTTCCAGCTCTTCGATCACTCCATTCCTCACCCTGAAAAAAGTCCGGAGCTTGGGGTGCAGAGCGCGGAAGAGTTTTGCTGTACCCAGAAGCAGGGGAAAGAGCCGGGTGTAGAAAGAGAGCGCAGAGTTATTCATAACGATAGTATTCTTTGTCATAAAGAACCTGAAGGTAAGAAAAAAGTTAATCGGAGTGTGCGGTCACTTTTCTCTTTTTGTGAAAAAGTTGTAAAGTTAACAAGAGCAGGTTTTCATCGATCATAATTAATCATTTTATGAGTGTCAGGTACTGGATTGTTGGTCTGTTCGCGCTTTTCTGTGCGGCCACTCCCTGCGGAGCATTGGCAGAGAGCCGCTCTCATGCCCGTTTTTATACTCCAGCGCCGGGAAGCGCTGAACGTCATCAGGTGCTTGATGTCATGCGTGCGAAGGTTGCTGAACTTCACGCTCTTGATGTTGTTTTTGTGGTTAAAAGGATGGAGATATCAAAAGAGTGGGCGTGGGTGCATACTCTTCCATGCTCAAGGGATGGTCGTAGCCGGTACGAAGATTTTTTTGCACTTCTCCATAAAAGCAATGGGAAATGGCGGATAGCAGAGATACCCTGTACTGAACCAGAAAACCCGGATTGCATCGATAGCCCAAACTATTTCCACCGTCTCAGGCAGCGCTTTCCCGCAATGCCGGATTTTGGTAAATAAATTCGGCTTTGGTAAAAAAAAATCATACATTGCTGACGTTTTTAATACGTGGTTAATATGCTAAGAAAGGACACAGGGGAATGCAGTGGTCGCAGTGACTGACAGTTTCCAGTGTTTGTGACGATACGATGGTACTCAGCATTGTCTGAAGTTACCCGGATGTTTTCGGTTGATGAGAACTTTTCTTCATTTTTTTCTTTCCTGCATTGCTGCCACTACTGCCTCGTAAGGAGGCTCTTTTTTATCAATGTTCCGGAACAGGAAAACACAAATGAAAGAACAGCAATTATTGCCGAAGGATTTTCTCGGCCTTCAACTTGCAGAGCCGTTAATGAGGGCGCTCGCAGAGGTCGGGTATGAAAACCCTACCCCGATTCAGGCCCAGACAATCCCACTGATTCTCGAAGGACGCGACGTCCTCGGGCAGGCACAGACCGGCACAGGAAAAACCGCAGCGTTTGCCCTGCCGATTCTCTCCAATATCGATCTTGAACATGCGGAGCCTCAGGCTCTTGTGCTTGCTCCTACAAGAGAGCTTGCCATACAGGTTGCCGAGGCATTTCAGCGTTATGCCGAATATCTCAAGGGTTTTCATGTTGTCCCTATTTATGGCGGTCAGGATTACGGTATTCAGCTTCGCATGCTGAGACGTGGTGTGCATGTGGTTGTTGGCACACCAGGTCGAGTTATGGACCATATGCGTCGTGGCTCGCTCAATCTCGCATCCCTGAAATGCCTTGTGCTTGACGAGGCCGATGAAATGCTTCGCATGGGATTTATCGACGATGTCGAATGGATTCTTGACCAGACACCAAAAGGTCGCCAGGTCGCCCTTTTCTCGGCAACCATGCCGCCGGTGATTCGTCGTATTGCCCAAAAGTATCTGCACAGTCCGGCGGAAGTAACCATACAGACAAAAACCACAACGGTTGACACCATTCGTCAGCGTTACTGGATTGTCGGCGGAAGTCACAAAATCGACATTCTGACCAGAATCCTTGAAGTTGAGCCGTTTGACGGCATGCTCATTTTTGTGCGTACAAAAACCATGACGCTTGAACTTGCCGAAAAACTTCAGGCAAGGGGATATGGCGCAGCCGCTTTAAACGGCGATATGCCTCAGAGTCAGCGTGAACGCACCGTTGAGCAACTGAAGAACGGGGCGTTAAGTATTGTCATTGCAACCGATGTTGCCGCACGAGGCCTTGATGTTGAACGCATCAGCCATGTGATCAATTACGATATTCCTTCCGATACGGAATCATACGTTCACCGCATAGGACGTACTGGACGTGCCGGACGCGCTGGCGATGCCATTCTGTTTGTCTCTCCAAGAGAGAAAAACATGCTTTACTCCATTGAACGGGCAACGCACAGCCGAATTGAGCTGATGGAGCTGCCTACAACTGAAGTCATCAACAACAAGAGGATGGCAAAGTTCAACCAGCGGATTACCGATACCATTGCCGCTGAAGATCTTGGATTTTTCACGACGCTTATCGAGCAGTACTGCCATGAGCATAATGTTCCTGCACTTGAAGCTGCTGCAGCGCTTGCTTCGATGGTTCAGGGCGAAACGCCGCTTCTTTTGTCCAACAAGCCTGAAAAAAGGTCACACGACGACCGTGATGGAGCTGGGAGGGATCGCGGTTTCGACAGAGAGCGGAGTTCAGAGAGGGATCGTGGTCCTGCGAGGAAAAAAAGCAGGGGCGAGACCTATGGTGATGAAGGCAAACAGAGGTACCGTCTTGAAGTTGGCAGTGAGCATGGTGTGAAAGCAGGCAATATTCTTGGCGCTATCCTCAACGAAGTGGGTCTTGATCCCGAATCGGTTGGCCATATTTCTATCAATGACAGCTACAGCACGGTCGAACTG
>CAIJPS010000063.1 GCA_903822595.1 uncultured Chlorobiaceae bacterium | reverse complement strand
TTGTACATTATGCACGGCAATGTCATGGAGTGGTGCAGTGACTGGTACGGAGACAAATATTACGAGGAGTGCAAGAAGAAAGGTACGGTTGAAAATCCCGCTGGCCCTGAAACCGGTTCGAACCGTGTCTTGCGTGGTGGCTACTGGAGCAGCTTTGCGAGGCACTGTCGCTCGGCTCGTCGTGACCGCGACACCCCCGGCTTCCGCAACGCTTATGTTGGCTTCCGCTTGGCCTTCGTCCCGTAGTCAGTTGGCTGCTCATTTCGACTTTACTTTTGAGCAAAGAGAGAGCTGACAAAAGAGTTGAGAACAGCCGTGAGGGACGAGCGGCTGTGCACAACTCTTTTTCGTCAGTGAACGACACAGTGCCGCCTCGTGGCGGCCGAAAATATTTTTTAAAATCGGCCAGTGAATTTTTGCAAACATTTTGGAGCGTTACGGTTATGCAAATAAAACTTTTTACCATATCCATCGGTGATGGTGGCGCTGCCTTGCAGGAGATGAATCTGTTTTTGAAAACACACAAAATTATGGAGGTTGAACAGAAGCTGACAAGCACCAAAAACGGAGCCAACTGGTGTTTTTGTGCGCGTTTCCTTGAGGAGGCTTTTAATGTCGCAACAGCAAGCAGACCTAAGGTTGATTACCGTCAGGCGCTCGATGAACCAACATTCCGGAAGTTTGCCCGCTTGCGTGAAATACGGAAAAAAGTGGCTGCAGCAGAAGGGCTTTCGGCCTTTATCGTCTTTACCGATGAAGAGCTTGCCGGGCTGGCAAAACTCGATGAAATCACGATCAATAGTATGCTCGGTATAAAGGGCATTGGGGAGAAAAAAGTAGAGCGTTTTGCTCACTATTTTATTGAAAATCCGGAAATCAATGAAACGGCAGGGGCAGTTGCTTGATCATATTGCGGATCTGAATAACCTGTACGAAGCATTTTACAAGGCGCAAAAAGGCAAGGCCCATAAACCGGCGATTTGCGCCTACCGAGAGCAGTTGCAGGCAAATTTGCGCACCTTGCGCCTTCAAATCACCTCCGGTTCTGTTGAAACAGGAACTTATCGCAGCTTCACCATTTATGATCCCAAAAAACGGTTAATTTGCGCCACACCGTTTCCGCAGCGAGTGTTGCACCATGCGTTGATGAATGTTTGCCATCCCTTTTTTGAAAAGCAGCAGATCGGTGAGAGTTTTGCAAGCCGTCGCGGTAAAGGCACCTATGCCGCTCTCGACAAGGCAAGGGAGTACAAACGCCACTATCGCTGGTTTTTGAAGCTTGATGTTCGCAAATATTTCGAGAGCATTGATCATGCACTGCTGAAAAAACAGCTTTATCGTCTCTTCAAAGACAAGGATGTGCTGTTGATTTTCGAAAAAATAATTGACAGCTATTCGACCGGAGAGAACAAAAGTGTTCCGATTGGTAATCTGACAAGCCAGTACTTTGCCAACCACTATCTGTCGGTGGCTGACCATTGTGTCAAAGAGGTTTTGAGAGTGCCAGCCTATGTGCGCTATATGGATGATATGGTGTTGTGGCATAACGATAAAGGGAAATTACTCGAAACAGGCTGCCGCTTTCAGGAATTTGTTGCCCGTGAGTTGGATCTTGAGCTGAAGCCTTTTTGTTTAAACGCAACAACAAAAGGGTTGCCGTTTTTGGGTTACAGGCTCTTTTCAGATCGTGTGTGGCTTTCACCGAGAAGCAAAAAGCGCTTTATGGATACCTCAAGCCGATATGCCTGCAATCTGCAAACAGGGCTCTGGACACAAAAAAAGTTTGCCAATCATTTCATGCCGTTGGTCGCCTTTACAGAGTATGCCAACGCAAGAGAATTCAGAAAAAAAGTGTATAGTAAATGTTTTGCTTGTGAAGAATAAGGGCATCAATCGTGGGTTCGAACCGTGTCTTGCGTGGTGGCAACTGGAACAGCAATGCGAGGAACTGTCGGTCGGCTAATCGCAACAACGATACCCCCGACAACCGCAGCGACAATGTTGGCTTCCGCCTGGCCTTCGTCCCGTAGCTCAAAGTAAAGTCGGATGACTGCCTCTGAACAGATTGATGGCCCTGTCCCTGGAATTTTCAGGGCGAAGAGCAGACGATGCAATGCCCGTTGTTGGTAGGACGAGCCGGATAGCCGTTTCGAAGACTACGGGCATTTTTTTACCTGGAAAAAACGGTAGAGCAACACCCGAAAAAAAAGATAAAAGGTATGACCGTTGAAGAGATCATCAGGATGCTCGATAATCCGGCAACGATTGGCGAAGCTTTGATTGAAGCGGCGAAGTTGCCATTCCGGGGTGACGACAGGGTACGGTTCGAACAAAAACGGCAGCAATATATTGATGGATTGACTGATCATGAACGGCCACGCTGGGTTGGCGAAATGAAAAACTTTTTGTCACTCTACCTTGATTTAGCCGAGAACAAACCGACCGGTAGTGGCGATAGAGCAGACGAGTCAAACCGGAAGCATCGCAATGAGACCAAGACCGATATTTTTGTCAGTTATGCTCATGAAGATGAGCTGCGGGTCAGATCAATTGTGGCGGAGCTTGAGCGTCGGGGCTGGACTGTTTTTTGGGACAGAAGTATTCCTGTCGGTAAAACATGGCACAGTTACATTGAGCATGCACTTTTGGCAGCGCACAGCGTTGTGGTTGTCTGGTCAGAGTTTTCGGTTATTTCAGAATGGGTGATAGAGGAGGCAGAGTACGCCAAGGGCAAAAAAATCCTGGTTCCTCTTCTCATTGATACCGTGCAGCCGCCGTTTGGGTTCAGGCGTATTCAGGCAGCAAATCTTTCTGGCTGGAACAATGATAAGTCACATCCGGAATTTCAGAAATGCCTTGATGCTCTTACGTCAATTGTTCCGAATCCCGAGGATTTTAGGCGATATATTGCGAATGTTGCACCACAGAAACTATCGGACTTTGTTTCCATACGAGGTGGTCTCTTTACCATGGGAAGTCCGCAAGGGGAAGTTGACAGATTTGATAACGAGACGCAACATCAGGTGAAGGTGAGTGATTTTTATCTCTCCAAATATGCTGTGACGGTTGCCGACTTCAGGAAATTTGTGGAAGCATCGGGGTACCGCACCGATGCTGAAAAAGAAGATGGCAGCTACGCCTGGGATGGTAAAACATGGGAGAAGAGAGCGGGGATAAACTGGCGTTATGGCATCTCGGGCAGTGTGCGAGATCATAGTGAAGAGAACCATCCGGTTTTGCATGTGAGCTGGAACGATGCCGTAGCCTATTGCAAATGGATGTCAGAAAAAACAGGAGAGTCATTCCGCCTGCCGACTGAGGCTGAATGGGAGTATGCCTGCCGGGCAGGAACAACGACACCCTTCAACACAGGCGAGAATCTGACGACCGGACAGGCAAACTATGACGGTAACTATCCGTACAGGAATAACCAGAAAGGGAATTACCTTGAGAATACGGTTTCGGCTGACACTTTTGCGCCCAATGCGTGGGGTTTGTACAATATGCACGGGAATGTCTGGGAGTGGTGTGGAGACTGGTACGGAGATAAATATTACGAAGAGTGCAAGGCGAAAGGTACGGTTGAAAATCCTTCAGGGCCAGCAACTGGTTCGGACCGTGTCTTGCGTGGTGGCGGCTGGGGCAGCGATGCGGGGTACTGTCGGTCGGCTAATCGCTTCAACGATACCCCCGGCACCCGCTGCGTCATTGTTGGCTTCCGCCTGGCCTTCGTCCCGTAGTCAGTTGGCAGCTCATTCCGACCTTTACTTTGAGCAGAGAGAGCTGACAAAAGAGTTGAGAACAGCAGCGAGGGACGAGCGGCTGTGCACAACTCTTTTACGTCAGTGAACGACACAGTGCCGCCTCGTGGCGGCCGGTTTTAATTCCGTCACCACCAAAAAGAGATTGCCAGCCCGGCGAATATTTGCTATATACTGGCAATATATCCACGGATTCAGGAGGCAATAATGACTACCAGCACCGTTTTTATCAATAATCGCTCTCAGGCTGTACGGTTGCCTGTGGAAGCCCGGTTATCGGAGAATGTTAAAAAAGTGACTATTCGCGTAAAAGGTAATGAGCGCATAATAGCTCCCGTCGGCCAGACTTGGGATAGTTTTTTCCTCGACCCGCAGAGGTGACGGATGATTTTCTGGAGCCGCTCATGCCTGCAGTGAGGGGCTGATTCTTGTCACCAACAGTCAGCATGAAAGCCAGTCCAGATTCACTGCATTCCATCTGGCAAAGGAAAACGTCACTCCACAACTCGAATTGCCGGAAGGGCTTGGGAAAAAAGGTACTGCTGGCATCGCAGATGGGCGGGGATGAAGAATCAGGTTGAGGCAGTAGAAAAACTGCTTTGTGAACGATAATGGTGTCAAATTTTTTTGCCATTTTGAGTTCATGGTATTCAGCTCCCGAATATCGGGAAAATTAAACTCATCATGTATCATTATGCAATCATTTCTGCATCGTAATCTAAGCATTGGATCAAAAGGGCAGAGGCGTTCACTCTTTTCATGCTGTGGCTCCGATTCCGTTTCTCCCTCGCTGAAGGCTGAGCCACTCAAACCCTCTCCTGTCAGCTCTTCATTTCTGGCCTCTTTGGGCCTCTTCGCTATTGGTGCGTTCTCAATTGGAGCACTCGCTATCGGCGCGGTGGCTATTGGCCGACTCGCTCTTGGGAAACTTGTCATTGGCAAAGGGCGTATTGGCCAGCTTGAAATCGGCAAGCTGCATGTCGCGCATTGTGAATGTGCAGGGAACAAGAGCGCTGAAGAGCCTTGCTGCGTGAAGTGAAGGGAGCTTGTTGATGGAGTTTGTCAGATAATAAACCGGAACAGAGTGCCACTCACACTCACTGAATCGAAAGGTTCAGTTTTTTTCCAAGAGCTTCAGTATAGTGCATCAACATTGAAAGCCGTACATCCTGCGAGTGATTTTCAATACGGGAAATAGTGGATTTATTGGTCTTCAGTTTACCCGCAATATCTTCCTGTGTTAACCCGGCACTCTCACGAGCCTGACGAAGGAGCACCCCTATCTTGAACTGTTCATACCCTTCATCAAATGACTCCGCAAACTCTGGATCCAGAGCCTTTTGCTCATCAATAAATGCCTGTAGCTCATCCATCTCTTTTTTCCTCCTCGTATATTTTTTTTCGCTGTTCTGCCAGAGCGATTTCTTGATCTGGTGTTTTCTGACTCTTTTTGCTGAACCCGTTTGTTAAAATAACGAGGTTTCCCTTATCCATAAAGCCAAGCAATCTGAATGCGTTGTTGCCGTGTTTGGCTCGAACTTCCCAGATTCCGTCGGTGTTCTCCAGCTTTTTAAAGTACTCTTTCGGTACAATCTGAATATCTCTGATTAAAGCGAGCACCCAAAAAACCTTCTGTTTCTCTTTTGCCGACAAGGCACTCAAAAAATCTTTAACAGGACTTTTTCCGGCAGAATTTTTGAAGAAAATTATTTCTCGCATCCGCGATACCCTCAAAAGTTGACTCAATGCCAAAATTAACGGAATATTTTGTAATACCAAGCCACTACATTCAGGCTTTTTTGACGAGTTTCATGGCTCATGGTGCTGGATGTTCCGTTTTTATAGACGTTAGAATTGAAAATGACAAGCTGTATTTGACTGTTGTTTCTGGCAAATTGCATGGTTAAAGCCTTAATAAAAAGTAAATTGTGCCATTACAACAGCATTCCTTAACCAGACTCCAGGAGTCTGACGATGGATGCTTGTACTGGATTCCTTTTAACAGATTAACAAAACAATCATTTGTCCCAACTTGAACACATCGAAGCTATAGAAAAGCGCCTCTGGAATGCGGCGGATACGTTGCGGGCTAACTCGAACTATGCGAGTAACGAGTACTTTTTGCCGGTCATGGGGCTGATTTTTCTGCGCCATGCCTGCAGCCGCTTTCTGGCGGTGCGGGAGGGGCTTGAAGCTGCATTGCCCACACGCGGGGGCAAAACCCGTCCGCTCTCAAAGGAGGATTTTTCCGGCAAGAGCGCCATCTATCTGAAACCGGAAGCACAGTTTGATTATCTGGCATCGCTGAAGGAGGGAGAGAGTCGGGCCCAGGCCATTATTGCCGCCATGAACTCCATTGAGGCCGACTACACCAACCTGCGCGGCGTATTGCCTAAAAACGAATATTTTGAGATTGAGAACGACGTTTTGGGCCAGTTGCTGCGCTCTCTCAACTGGAATGAGCTGAAAACGGTCTCGGGTGATGTTTTCGGGCGCATCTATGAATATTTTCTGACCCGCTTTGCTGCCCAGAACGCCCATGATGGCGGCGAATTCTTTACGTCGATATCGCTCATTGCCCATGTGCTGGAGCCTGACCGGGGCATTGTGCTTGATTTCCTTCCGAAAATGTCCTGAATTTAAAGGCTTCAGCTTTTGATGGTGTTGGGTTATTGAATTATACTTGCCATAATGTCAGAATATTTCCAGTAGAGACAGTTGTCATGAATACTACCCAAAGCTTTTTATTGTTACGTTAGAAGGCTGGTTTTTTTATCAAAAAAAATGCTCATATATCCTGTTATAGCCAGACAGAGTTGTATCGATAGGTGAAATAAAATGTACCAAGGAAAATTGTTCACAAGGATTGCCCAACAGTTATCGTGCCATTGAAAGTGTGAGTTTAGCAAAAAAAAACTATGAAGCCGTGGGAAAGAGATGAGTTGATTCTTGCGATAAATCTATACTGCAAGACTCCTTTTGGACGAATACATGTCAGAAATCCTGAAATTATTGAGTTGGCAATGCTTCTGGGCAGAACGCCTGGATCTGTTAGCTATAAATTAGCAAATTTTGCCAGTATAGATCCTTCCCTTGATCGAAAAGGGGCTTCAAATGTTAGCAGGCTCGATAAAGAAGTTTGGCATGAATTTTTTGAGGATTGGGAAGCTATGGCGTATGAAAGTGAAAAAAAGATGGCGGCAATAAGAGGATCTGAAGCAGATATTTTTAACCAGAATATCCTCGAAGGAAAAACAAAAGAGGCAATCGTCAAATTAAGAGTGAATCAACATTTCTTCAGAAAAATGATTCTTGCAGCCTATAACTCGAAATGTTGTATTACAGGTCTGCCCCTTGAAAAACTTCTTGTTGCAAGTCATATTGTTCCGTGGGCGAAGGATTCCAAAAATCGACTTAATCCACAGAATGGATTGTGCCTTAACGCGCTACATGACAAGGCATTTGATTCTGGATTGCTAACAATTGATGAATCATATCATGTTGTCTTATCGAAAGAAATACTTGCTCTTGATAGCAAAACGATTAAACTTATCAGGGATACTGAAGGAGTGAAAATGTCTTTTCCTAACCGTTTTATTCCGAGACAGGACTTCCTGCAATATCATCGTGAAAATATCTTTATCGGTTGACTTGTAATCGTTCAGTATGAAATGATTTTATAATATTTTCTGAAACAGTTCTGGTTACCTCTGTCATCCGGACAGTGAACTTGCAAGGGAGTTTGCTTCACTTGGTGAACTACCCCGAAGCGGTGTTTTTCAGGAACCTGGTCTCGATATCAGTTCGATTGATGAGCGATCATTACTCATCGATAAATTGAGGGAAATCCATCTGACTGGCTGGATATGTTCAAGAAAACGGCTCTTCGCGGATTTTAATGGAAAAGAAATTTCATATTACTGCGCCGTTAGATTGTCATATCCAGTTTTCCACAGTAAAAGAGGATACTTGTTCGATAGCTTTCGAAGCATCGAAACCCTCGGGCAGTCGCCTTTAACAACTGGATTTTGCTGTTTAAGCCTTCCGACATAGCGTTGCTGACTTGATGTTTGAAGTAATTGATAATGTTACCTTTATGACGTTCCATCATATCTTTCACTTTTATCAGAGGCTTCAGTTTTGTCTTGTCGACTAACTCACACCAGTACGTAAAAAATAACTCGCCCCTGAGTTCTGAAGAGCAGTTCCAGAAATCCCGAAAAATGTTCTTCATCACCCAAGCCACACCGGTCTTAAATTCGCATGCCATCAACTCGTTAAACCGCGTTTTTTGGCTCTTGGTCATTTTCTCAGGATTTCGAAGCCAGGTGTATTTTGAACCGACCAAACT
>CAIJPS010000062.1 GCA_903822595.1 uncultured Chlorobiaceae bacterium | reverse complement strand
TCAAGTATTTGAGACTCTCGGAGCTGTTATCGCACAAGCTGCGAGAGGACTGAAAAAAATGGAAGAACACCCTGACGGTCTTCGGTCTTTAACTGGTTGGGATTGGATATTAAGATCAATTTGATTGCAATTTGGAATTACTACGCCACCTCTTGTTTCGGCATCCGTCCGGTACCCCGTTGCTTCAACAAATCTCCTGAACTCCGCAACCGTCACCTCATATTTGCCAATAGAAAAGCTACTCAATCTCACTTGATGCTGGGTTTCATTGGACCATCGGCCCGCTTCACCCACAGGGCTTCCCATCGTAAACTCGCCAGCGCTAATAAGCACATAGTTTGCTGGCTCATAGAATGCCGCCGCCGCTTTCGCTGGCAATGCTCCGCTGAAAAGCAGGAACACCGCAAGAAAAAGAGCTGAAACGATAGAACATAAACGTTTTGGTTTCATCTTTTGGGGCTGATTATGGATTGTGTGGAAATTCAAAGCAGTTGGCAAGCAATTTAGTGTTTATGATGAGATTACACAAACTGCAAAACCTTAACCGTTGGAACTCATCCACGCTTTGAAAGCGGCAAAAAACTTGCGATATTCATGCAGTAACAGTTCACTGCTGAACAGTTGTACAGCATAAATGCTTATACTAAATTGGTACAATGTGTTTCTGGTTCCTGATCCAGAACGCTGAAACGGTTGCTATAAGTTGAAGAACCCAACGCATAGCCCATTTTGGAGAAAAAGATTATGATGAACACTCAAGAACTTAAAACAACCGTATCAAAACTTTCGCCGGATCAACTTTTACAGTTTGCAGAGTGGTTCGAAGAGTTTCTGGCTGACCAGTGGGATAAAAAAATCGAATCCGATATTACAACAGGTCGCCTTGATGCACTTGGGGAACAGGCCGACAATGAATTTCTGGCTGGTCGAGCAAAACCGCTGTGAATCATTTTACCATATCGGAATTTTGGTTCCATTACCAACAACTCCCCAAAGATATCCGTAATTTAGCAGATAAAAATTTTGAGCTGCTTCGAAGTAACCCGCGCCATCCATCGGTACGATTAAAAAAAGTCGGGAATTTTTGGTCAGCACGTATCGGATTACGTTACCGTGCATTAGCAAAAGAAAGAGCTGAGGGTCTTGTATGGTTTTGGATAGGTTCACATCATCATTATGACGAAATAATCGAATCAAAAGAATAACAAACGCTGCCGCAGAATGCGGGTTTTGGTAAACAGGCTCAGCTTGTCGATATGTAAATGTTGTCATTTCTTGTTGTTTTTTGAACACCGAATACAAATTACTCCACACCAACCATATCAATCTCCCGCATAATTCTCTCTGTCTCCGTCAGTGCTTCGATGATGCGCTGGTAATGGCGGACATCCTCAAAGCTGAGCACTCTCCCCTTCCGGTCTTTGAGCCACTTTTGTGCGGGCTGATAACCGCCGATGTAGAACTCCCATGCTGCCGATGGGACACCATCGAATCAAATATGTTTTTTTGGGGCGTCAGTTGGGTGCCCGAAGCGAAGATCCTGCATGTTATGAAAAAGGCCGGGTTCAGTATCCGCGTTTGGCCAAGACTCCCCTTTTTTTGGAGGGTATTGAAAGGATAATGCGAGGCGCTGATGCATATCGAATTACCCTGATGTGTGCAGAGAAAGATCCCATTGAGTGTCACAGAGCGCTGCTGGTGTCACGCAAGCTTTTTGAGCTGGGGATTCCAGTCAACCATATTCTGCATGATGGAGCCATTCAGACTCACGAAGAGTTGGAATCTCGCTTGCTTTCGATGTGCAATCTCCCTAATGGGGATATGTTTACGAGCCGCGATGAATTTATTGCACAAGCGTATTCCATTCAAGGAAATCGTGTGGCATATCAGGATGAAGTCATGGCTGAACAGAAAAAAGTTCTCCAATCATGAAGATTTTTACCATCGGCTTTACACAGAAAAGCGCAGAGCAATTTTTCAACCATTTGAAGCAGCCTGGTTTGACAAGAGTTATTGATATTCGGCTTAACAATGTTTCTCAATTAGCCGGATTTACGAAGATGAAAGACTTGCAGTTTTTCCTCCGTGAAATCAATAACCTTGATTACGTTCACCTGCCAGAATTGGCGCCGACCAAAGAGATTCTTGATGGCTACAAGAAAAATGGTGGCAATTGGAAGAGTTATGAAAAGCTGTTCTTGTCATTGATGGCAGCACGTCGCGTTGAGAATCTGGTCCAAACGGATCTGATTGATGGCGGTTGCCTTCTCTGCAGCGAGGTCACACCTGAGCATTGCCATCGACGACTGGTCGCCGAATATTTTCGTAACAAATGGGGTGATGTGGAAATTGTGCATTTATAGGCCCAGGATAAATTGAATCACGCAGAGTTGCACAAAAAGTCGCGCAATTTACTCGGCTGGGGTGATGTTCGGTTCTTCAATAACACAAAAAAATTCATGCGGCTACCGTCGATAAAGCATAAACCTTTTTCGCGTAGGTACTGGCCGCTGCAACGTCACCCGACTTGAGTGATTTATTACACGATCAAGTTTTAACGCGTCATCAAGGCTGATATACGGCGTCCAGCCATCCTCAGAATCAATGATCTCAATTTCGACTTCTGCCGCGTAGTTACCTGCATGAACAAACTTTGTATGTTTTCTGGTATTCATTGTTTCCTCCTGGTGAAATTATCGGCCCACTTTTCAGGATCCGGACGATAAGCAGTTATAAGCACGGCTGGAGATACGTTACCTCGGGCAATTCCCCAAACCACATGAACAGGTTGTCTGTTCTTATCCTCTTGCAGCACAAGAAACACATGCCCCTTTACCAAAAGCCGGATAGTACTCAACCACTACAGCTTATTGAATGAAGAACATTCTGCACAGAAATATCATCAGAGGAAAGCTCTTCATAGCCATGACTCGAAATAACAACTTCATCATAGGCTACCAGCCGCTGAACATCCATCAATACCAAGCTTTGCAAATCAACCCCTCTCGTCCATTATCCCAACGCATTTACTTCGATACAAAACAAGTAACAGCACGAAATAACAAAAAAGTTGACCAAACGCACCATGCACCCGCCTTTCGGTCATGAGTCCAGTTCGCAAGATTGTATTGGGCCTGACCACCGTAAATCATTTTACCACTTCAGCAGCCCAAACAAACGACGGCAAAATCAGATGCAAAACAATGACTGAGCGGGACAGGCAAGCCGATATAACTCACAAGCGGTGAGTGAACGGCTGGCAGTGTTGTTATAGCAGTTTTTTTGCTTCGAACGCCATTTTTTCCGGATTCTTTTTTTTCAGGCAAAATTGCCGAAGAGAGAGAGAACCATGTTGCCGATGGTGTGATACTTTTTGGTAAACAATATTATTTTTGGTAAGCTATTCTTACTCCATTACTCTTTTTGATGTGAATGCCATGTTAGCCAAACTTACCAGCAAAAATCAGTTGACCTTGCCAAAGTCTATTGTAACCTCAATTCCTAAAACAGATTACTTTGAAGTGGAAGTTGAGAATGGTCGCATCATGCTTACGCCTGTGCGTATGCAGCAGGCAGATGCAGTGCGTGCGAAATTAGATACTTTGGGTATTAATGACCAGGATGTTCTGGATGCAATACAGTGGGCAAGAAAAAGTCAGCCGTGAGCTATCGCATAGTGCTTGATACGAACTGCATTATTTCTGCATTGATATTTTCACGCCAGAAAATGTCATGGTTGCGTCACAACTGGCAGTCCGGGGCTATCATCCCGTTAGTCAGCAAGGAAACGGCCAGCGAACTCTTGAGAGTGTTGGCCTATCCAAAATTCAAGCTCACAAAAACGGAGCAATTGGTACTACTGGCTGATTTTCTGCCTTACGCAGAAACGGTCACTTCGCTTGAAGTACCAATTAACTTGCCAGTAATCAGAGATACAGCAGATCAAAAGTTTATAACGTTAGCCGTAGTTGGCAAGGCGGATGCTTTAGTGACTGGTGATAACGACCTGCTTGCTATTAAAGATCTCTTTAAAACTCCGCCAATTATGTCGCTCAGTGAATTTGAACAGTGGCAAAAAAGCTGAAAGGATGATTTTGCTGGTTGCGTTCATGCTTTTTTATTGATATTTGCGGAAACCGACCGGCAATTATGGGGGGGGGCAGATATTCAGTTCCATAGTTGAAGTTATAATCGGAAAACAGTCCTGTTCCATTGCGTTATCTATCCCCATTATGTGACAAGTTTTGATTCAGACTTGTACGTATTGACCAAATCAATGATTTTATGAGCTGCCTGAACCGG
>CAIJPS010000061.1 GCA_903822595.1 uncultured Chlorobiaceae bacterium | reverse complement strand
TCATTAACTCATTGAGATATCGTGTTGGTTTTTCTTTGCCAAGTGCCTGCGCAATTGCAGCTTTCGATAACGTGTCGGATTGAAGAAGTTCCATAATATGCAACCCCATTGCCGACTCTACCCCTGACTCTACCCCTGACTCTACCCCTGACTCTACCCCTGACTCTACCCCTGACTGGGCCCCCGAGGTTTTTGCTTCACCTTTCATCACCTCTTCTTCCAGCGCAAGAGCTTCCCTGGATACAGGAAAGGTCGTCCGGATAAAATGGGTCGAGAAGGTGTAGGCTTCACGCGGGTAAGCTTTGAGAATCCGGGGCATTCCGGAGCCGAGGTATTCCACCATAGCAAGATCCTTGAAGATCCGCATCAGGGTTTTATTGCGGGGCATGGAGTAACCGGCAAAAAAATCAACCTGCTCCGAACCGGGATGAACGATACCTGCCGAGGTTATTTCCAGCCGGTCAGCAAAAATTTCAAACTTTGGTACCAGTTCGGTGCTGTAGTCGTTATGAATGATGGCGTTGATAACGGCTTCACGAAGGGCAACCTTGCCCCACAGGCTTCGGCTGATACGCTCACGGGGTGTTATTTTATTGATAACACGGTTCTCGACACCCTCCAGACGGTCGAGTATCTGCTTGCAGGTTTTAACCAGGCAACAGAAGCCGTAATCCTTGCTTTCAAGCAGATCAACCCTGTCAGTGCCTGCATATTTAGCCACCTGCACCGAGTTGCCGTTCTGGTCTGCCAGCAGGTAACCGGCATAATTGTAAACTCCATCCTCGGTGAGCAGTTCGAGATTCGCTGCAAATTTGTCGCCAAGTGTAAGTCCTGCCTCCTGATAGTAAATTTTAAGCTGTTCAAAGGTGAGATCCTGCCGCAAAGAACGGATGCGGGCAATTGAATTACGCGTACGCCGGGCAAACAGCTCTTCAATCATGCGCTGCGTCATTGGCTCACTGGCGCTGCCAATGCGAATGAAACATCCTTTTTCCGACATACCGAACCTGCGCAGGTAATAGGGCTTTTCGGAGCCGCTGGCAACAATGAGTTTAATAATATCTTTGCCGTCACGGGTTTCATGAATGACATCGAACAAACCAAGGCATGACGGCTGAATATTGTTTTTAAGACGATCCTTGATGGCGAGCTGCAGAGCATCGCACTCCGAAACGCCGTAGACCGCTCCATGCTTGTCAATACCGATATAAATGATACCACCGTCATGATAGTTCAGAAATGCGATGACCTCTTTCTCCAGTCCATCAGTCAGCTCGCGCTTGTATTCGATGCGATTATTTTCTGTCATGTTATGCTGCAAGTTGCCGGGCCAATGCCAGAATTTCATTGATTTCAGCCGGACTGAAGACTCCGCGAATGCCTTTCGGGTGTATGACCGTAAAAGGGGCGTTGATCAGGTCTCTTTTTTCAATCTTTTCACGTTCTACAATAACGTTTTTGAGGAGGTTTAAAAAGTCAAGTTGGCGACTGGAAAAGGTTGTGTGCTCTTTGATAAACTGATTGAACGCATCAGCAACTGTTTCAGGGAAACTTTTGAGAATTTCGAGGCCGAGAATATGGCGGATAAACTGGATAAAATGTGCCTTTCGGTTATTATAGACCGAGCGCAACAGCTCCTCGGTGATGTGCGGATGCTCTTCGTGAAGCAGTTCCGCAAGCTCAGTGGCCTCTTCAGGCGAAATCTCTTTACCCTCCTTGATTTTGGAAAGAATTGGATTTTGTTTTGTCAGTTCGGTAATGAGCGATTCAACCATTTCGCGGTAGCGGGTAATGCTGACGGCCTCATTACGGGGGCCGAATTCAACCATCTCTTTATGGTGCAGAAGATCCTGCAAGTTCAGGTATACTTGACCGATTGCGTCGTTCTCAGGCTCGCGAAACTTCATCAACTGGGAGAGCTTTTCAATCAGTTCGTCGAAGCTCTCTTCCGTTGCATTGTTCCAGAAGTGTTTCGTTTGAGCGGCCCGTATCAATTCCTCTTCTTGCTTCACAAAGCCGACGCTCAGGGGAAGCTGGCTGATCTGCTCGGCAATGCCATCATTGAGCGTGTCGTAGCGCTCTTTCTGGTCGCGAAGTTGTGCCAGTGAACTCTCCAGAACGTCCCGCTCAAAACGCATGGCTTTAAAATCGGCATCCGACACGGTTCTGAAGAGCGGTTTGATCCCGCTTCTCAGATATTCCAGCTTTTGCGGAGGGAGGGATATCCAGAAATTTTCCTCTTCGAGAGGGTGAAGCAGCGATGCGGCCTCTTTGATTACAACTGAGGTATGCGGAAGCCCGGCAATCTGTTTACGCAGTTTTACCGTTTCCCGCTCAACAATGGCCGTGTTACCGGTTGAAAGGGCATATTCAATTTTGTCGAGCCGCAGCCCGAACAGTTTCACCGGAAGCGGGAGTTGCTGTGTCAGCTCTTTTCCTTTGGGCTGAAGCTTGAAGTATTCAAAGTTGTCCCAGCAGTCAAGAATCAGAAAACAATCCTTTTCTGTGCACCATGGCTTGATTTTAGCGGGTTCAAGGAGCCGCGTGCCCCGGCCAATCATCTGCCAGAATTTTGTGTAGGAGTAGACCGGCTTGACAAAGACGAGATTGACGAGCTCCCGGATGTCTATACCGGTATCGAGCATGTCAACACTGATGGCAATGCGGGGCATGTCGCAGTTCGTGAACTGATCGAGCAAACCTCCCTTGCCGTAGACGCGGGGGTCATCGGAGACCAGAACCTTTGCAAGTTCGCCTTTGTATTGCGGGTAGAGCTTGTCGAATATCTCCTCAATTCTGCGGGCATGGGCAATGGTGGCGCAGAAGAATATGGTTTTTCCGGGAAGAACGCCGTTCTGGTCTTTGATGCACTCTTCCATGAACTCTTTGACAATCAGGCTGTTCGTCCCCCGATTGATCACCTGCTTTTCAAGCTGCGTTCCTTCAAAATTGATCTCCTCGATATCTTTGCCTTCGAGAATCAGTTTTTTCTGATCTTCAAGGGAGATTGTCCGCTTGCTGATGCCCTCCATCTGGAATTTCGTCTGGATTTTCATCACCTGGAAATTGCACAGATATGGCGGAATATTGTTCACTGCCTCTTCATAGGTATAGGCAAAGGTTGGAAGTCCATTCTCGCAGTGAAAGAGGTTGAAGGTGTTGTGGTCAAGAATATCGGTGGGGGTTGCCGTCAGCCCCAGAGTGATTGTTTTGAAGTAATCGAGGATCTCTCCCCAGGTGTTATAGATGGAGCGATGGCTCTCGTCTACGACAATGAAGTCAAAGAAAGAGGGTGAAAGGTACAATGATTCATCCCTGATGAGATTGAGCATCGTAGGGTAGGTCGCAATGTAGATGCGGCGATCTTTTGCAAAAACCTTTTCACCGCTGTTTGGCCAGCGAGGTTCGTGGGGCAAATACTCCTTGAAGGCGGAAAGAGCCTGTTCACGCAAGGCAATGCGATCGACCAGAAAAAGAATTTTTTCAGCATGTCCGCCACGCATCAGGGCATCGACCATGGCGATAGCGGTGCGGGTTTTCCCGGTTCCGGTGGCCATTACCAACAGGAAGTCCCGCTTCTTCTGCTCAATGGCTTCAAGAACTGATCGAATGGCACGAATCTGATAATCGCGTCCGGCAATGGTTGTGTTAATCAGTTCCCCGGTGAGAGGCTTGCGACTTCTGCGGATATAGGTGAACCGCTCAAGGTCATCACGGGTTGGAAAGCCGATTATCTTTCGTGGAGGGTAGTTGTCGAGATCCCAGAAAAAGGTCTCAAGGCCATTGGTATAAAAACAGAATGGAAGCTCGACGCCCAACTGTTTCCGGATATTGCAGCAATACTGCTTGGCCTGTTCACGGCCAATGGCGGCATCACGACTTGTTTTTTTTGCTTCGACCACGGCAAGAGGCTTGCCATCCTTTCCAAGCAGCACATAGTCGCTGAACTGATGGCCTTCGTACGGAGTGCGGGGTTCCTGCACGCCTTCAGGCAAACCGACAAGAATATCGAACTCTGCCACAACCTGGAGAGGATCGTTCACGTTCCAGCTTGCCTGCCGTAACATCCTGTCAATCAATTCGATACGAGTTTGCTGCTCGTTTTTCATGGCATGTTGACAGGTTGCATCACATTAACAATCCGGATAGACGCTCAATATACACCATGCTTTCGGAAGTACACAGGAATAGTGAGTTCTTTCATAACAATTTACCGGTTGCAACAGACCTTGCTTCAGCAATTGAAATACACGCCATAACAGCTTGTCTGTGACATCGCTTGAGTGGTTGGTCAGGATGCTTTCGTATCCCACAGCGACTTACCGGTTGCCCTGAAATAAAGCGACTCAGGGTCAACATCAAAACCGCAGTCCCATGCCAGAGTTGGCCAGGAATCAAGATAAAAACGTGAGAAAATTTCAGGATTCCGCAATGGTTCCGCTATTGGATATTTATAAACAAGATCGCGAAGATCAACTTTTCCGGTTTCCCCGGTATTGAATTTCAGGAAAATCTGATAATCCTTGATATAGCTTGCCTCAACAATTGAAATACATTCCATAATAGAGTTCTCCTTTACACAAGCGGTTGAATACGATGAAAATCTTTCGTTTCCCACATCATCAAAAGTTCATCGCAATGCAATTCCGCCCATTCTTCCACAAGACCACGAACTTTTGCCGGAATTAAACCAGCAGTGATGTTCAAATTTCTGATGTCCATTGATGCTCGATATTCGTTGTACTGCACATGAAAATGAGGTGGATTATGTTTATCGAAGTACATTGAAATGATAATTCCAAGAAATCTTGATATCTCTGGCATCACTTATATCTTTTCAGTGTTTGCAGTAATGAATTATTAACCATCACAACTGTCCCGCTTCTGAGAAAGGTAGTAAACGAACTATGGCTATCAAAAGGTCATCATTTCGATTTGATCATGAACCGATTAATTGCTCTTGAGTTTCGCACTTCCTTTTTGCACCCAAAAGTCGTCTGCCTGACGTCATCTCTTTTTCAATAGAACTGCCCTGCTGAAAAACATCTTGGGCCTTTCAATAACTTTCAACCCTGCATTTGCAGCTATCCGGATTGTTTCTTCAAACGCCGATTTTGAAACATGAAATGGCGGCTCCACTATCAGAACCTGCCCTTGCGGTTTCACTATTGTTCCGATCTCGTTGAAAAATTGTTCCTTATTCGGGACTTCGTGAACCATGTAGAACAACAGAACAAGATCGACGGGCTCCGACACCCCAATGTTGTTCTCTCCGCAATTGTGCAATACAATTCGTTTTTCGAGTTCTGTTCCTTTAATCTTTTCTTTTACTTTTTGAAGCATCCCTTCCTGCATATCGGCAGCGATAACCCGGCC
>CAIJPS010000060.1 GCA_903822595.1 uncultured Chlorobiaceae bacterium | reverse complement strand
GGGTAGCCCTGCATCACACAGTTCAGCAACAGATAACGGCAACAGCTTCAAAAGCGCAGTTCTTCCGGCAAGTGACTGACTGATATGGCGGCTCAATTCAAATTGATGGCTTCCGGTCAGAATAAATTCACCGGCAGTTTTGTGTTCATCAACTCGAACCTGAATCCATGAAAGCAACTCAGGAACACGCTGCACTTCATCAAGAACGGCACCCTTTGGAAACTGGGCCAAAAATCCTGCCGGATCATGCTGTGCAAAATTACGAATATCAGGCCTCTCCAGATTGCTGTAAGGTTTTTCAGGAAAAGCAGTTCTGCAAAGAGTGGTTTTCCCTGATTGCCTTGGACCGGTAAGCGTTACAACAGGATATTCCAAGGCCCGACTCTGCAGGACAGACATGAGATGACGCGCAATCATTGTATGCAATATTAAAGTTCAACCTTAATATTGCATACGGAGAGGCAAAAACCAAGAAAATTTACACCCAACTTTCACTCTACCCTACAAACCCAAATACCGATAATAAGACACCCGTGAAATCTTCAGCGTGTCACAGATCTCGCCGATGCCGATGCTGATGTTCATATTCTTGCTCATCTTTTTGGCCATCTGCACTCTCGGATCCTACTTCGAGATTTTCGGTCTCCCACCTTTTCTTCCTCTCGCCCTTGCCGCCGTCAGGCCTGCCTGGGTACGTTCCTGAATCAGGCGGCGCTCAAATTGTGCCAGAGTGCCGAAGATATTGAAAATCATTTCCCCGGATGCTGTTTTGGTATCAATGCCGCCGTCATCGATTGAGAGGAATCCCCTCCCCTTTTCTGCAACTGTTCGACAATATCGATCAGGTTCCGCAGTGACCTGCCAAGTCGGTCAAGATGCCAGATGATGAGGGTATCGCCTTTTTTTGGCTCTTTCAAGCATTCGGCAAGCCCCGGCCGTTCAGCTTTAGAGCCGCTTATCTGGTCGGTAAAGATCTGCTGCTTTTTGCAGCCAGCCTGTTTAAGTGCATCAAGCTGCAGGTTCAGTTCCTGGCCTGAAGTTGATACCCTTGCATAACCGATCAGTCGTCCGTCCATACATTCTCTTGCTAATCTTAAAAAGCACCAATTTTAACGGATTACTGAAATATAGAAATACGAAATTTTTATAAGACAAAAAGAGCCAGAAAACAGGGGTGTTTCGCAACCCTTTTCGATATCTCATCAAACGACCGTTTTATGAGATATCGAAACTCGTTTGTTTGAGCATTGCTTTTTGGATGCTGTTGTCAGCACGGAAGGAACATCCCTTGGAGTGCCATTTTTTCTATTTTGGGCATAAACTGATCAAGACGATTTTGAGCAGCCAGCGATACTATTATTGTGAACTCTGATTGACTATGTTCCTGCAGAAAATATTGTTGCATGTAACGCCTGTGTTTTGTATGTTACATGTCACAAGTAAGGCTACGAATTAACAATGAGACACATGGGCGGAGTTCTTGAACGGGTGCATAAGTACAGGGCGAAATTACGCGCGGAGGGGATGCGACCGATACAGATATGGGTTCCCGATACACGTCGCTCCGGTTTTGCAGAGGAGTGCAGGCGGCAGTCTCTGCTGGTCAAAAATGATTCGCATGAAAAGGAACTGCTTGATTTTCTTGATGAAGCTGCGGACCGCGAGGGTTGGGAGGCATGAAGAGAGGTGATCTGGTTACCATTGCATTACAGGGTGATTACGGTAAGCCTCGCCCTGCGGTTGTTGTGCAGTCTGATTTTTTTTCTGAACACCCCTCGCTGACCATTCTGCCGGTTACAAGTGAATTACGGTCAGTCCCGTTATTCAGGATTATGATTGAGCCGACAGAGGGTAACAATCTGAAAAAAAGATCACAGGTAATGGTTGACAAGGTTCAGACCGTCCCGCGTGAAAAAATTGGACCGACTTTCGGAAGACTTGATGATGCCTTGATGCTTGCCGTTAACCGGGCGCTCGCAGTGTGGCTTGGATTTGCATAAGCAATCCTGATCTCAGTCCATTCATACCGAAGACCAAGGCTCTGGAAGAAGGGATACCCTGTCAAACACTTTTTACCCGTATTCTCCATAAATATGTTACGGGTAAACTGACAGAGTCAAGTAACAGGGATTTTGTTTGATGTTTGATAATGACTCTCTCGTGGCCGAGTGGCTGTAACGTATTGATTTTATAAGGTATAAAAAGGTTGTCATGGCTGAAGGGATTTTGAGGAAAGGGGATAGCATTGAGTTGATGGTCACTGATCTGGCGGAGAAAGAGCAGTGTTTCGGGCGGCTTGATAACGGCATGGCGGTTATGGTCAGCGGTATGCTTGCGATTGGTGACCGGGTGTCGGCCAAAATAAAAAAAGTGAAGCAACGCTATATCGAGGCCATCGCTGTTGAGGTGCTTGAAGCGTCGCCTGACAGGACGGAGCCGGTGTGCAGCTATTTTGGTGTCTGCGGGGGGTGCAAGCTAATGCATATCCGCTATGATGCGCAGCTTTTGTACAAGCAGAAAAAGGTGAAGGATGCCCTGGAACATCTCGGTGATTTTGTGGCTCCCCCGGTTATGGCGGCTCTTGCCTCTCACGATCCTGTTCATTACCGGAACAAGATTGAATTTTCGTGCTCAAATATGCGCTACCTGCTGCCGGAGGAGCTTTCGCTTGAAGAGCTTGAGCGCCCCAAGGGGTTTGCGCTTGGCTTTCATACTCCCGGCAATTTTGAGAAGGTGATTGATATTGATTACTGTTATCTGGCCAAGGAGTCGATGAACAGGGTGCTCGCCCTGACCCGTCAGTTTGCGCTCGACAACGCTCTTGCGCCCTACGGAGCCAAGGCTCATACCGGATTTTTGCGCAATCTTGTGGTGCGGTTCAGTGAGAATCGTGAGGAGGTTATGGTTAACCTTGTGACCTCGTGGTATGACGAAGCGCTGATGGAGCGCTACCGAATCCATCTTGAATCGGGAATGCCTGGCCAGAAGATGACGGTGGTCAACAATGTGACCGAGCGGAAGAATACGGTTGCTACCGGCGAAAAGGAGTTCCTGCTCAGCGGTGCGGGATATATTACCGAGCGTTTGGGAGGCCTTGATTTTCGGATATCGGCGAACTCTTTTTTTCAGACGAACTCTTCACAGGCGGAGGTGCTCTACCACAGCATTCTGGAGGTTGCCGGGCTGAGGCCGGAGGATACGGTTTATGACCTCTATTGCGGCACGGGAACGATAACCCTTTATATGGCAAAGTATTGTCGTCAGGTTGTGGGGCTTGAGGTGGTTGAGAGCTCCATCAATGATGCACGTTCCAATGCGGCGTTTAACGGGATTAAGAACGCGGCATTTTTCCAGGTTGATCTCAAGGATTTTCATGCCATGCACGATAAGCTCTCAAGCTATGATGCTCCGGGAGTGATTATCACCGATCCTCCGCGCGCGGGTATGCACCCGAAGGCGCTCTCCACGATGCTTCGGCTCAGGCCGAGGAGGATTGTTTATGTCAGTTGCAATCCGGCAAGTCTTGCCCGTGACGGCAAGGAGATCTGCCTTCAGGGCTACAAGCTCTTGTCGGTGCAGCCGGTGGACATGTTCCCGCATACCAGCCATATCGAGAGTGTTGCCTGTTTTGAGAGGGATGACTCTGTGGCGGTTACTCAGGTTCAGGAGAGCTGATTCGTGCAGACTCGGATGCGGATTTGCCGGCTTCCCAGGCGATGAATTTCTCGACATCCTTGCTGATTGAGGCAAAAACTGCCGAAATGATGGCGGCATCGTCGATAAACCCGATAAACGGGAGAAAATCGGGAATTGCGTCAAAGGGTGAGACAAAGTAGATGAGGGCGGCGGTAATGATGACAATGGTCTGCCAGGGGGTATCGAGGTACTCCCTGCTTACCGAGCACCGCACCATGCGTACCAGCGGTTTGATTTTACCGGTGATGCCGAAAACCTTGAGAGAGTGTTTCCCGGAAGAGGCTATTCTTGATGCCGCGTCAGCCAGCTTTTTTTTCTTCCTGGGACTGTTTACGGTCGATTTCGCCGTGCGCGTTGCTTTGTCAAATGCTTTGTTCATCATTTTCTCATGCTTGATGGCCGTTCTGCTGACGGGGAAATGCAGCCATTATTTACCGCCAGCCTTGAGCAGTTTGCGGCGTTCCTCTTCGGTCAACGATTCATAGCCACGCTCGGAAATCTTGTCGAGTATGGCGTTGATTTCTGCTTCGGAAACCGGTGGGGCCACCCTGTTTTGGGTATGGAGGCGCGGCCCGCTTTTCTTTTTTGGGGAAGGGCGGAATTTGCTGAAGAGTCCGGAAAACGACCACTCTGCTCGTTTGATGATAATGAAGATAAAACCGATCAGCATTCCTCCAAGGTGTGCGAAATGGGCGATGTTGCTGCCGCTTCCCATTGCCCGGCTGTTGAGTCCGGAGATAAACTCGATAAGCGCATAGCCGGCAATAAAATATTTTGCCTTTACGGGGAAAAGGAAATAGAGAAAAATGTAGCGGTTGGGGAACATCATGCCGAAGGCGAGCAGGACGCCGTAAATGGCTCCGGATGCGCCGACGGTTGGATAGGGATCACCTATGGTTGCCAGAAGGTTGATGATTGCAGCGCCGATACCGCAGGTAAAGTAATAGATGTTGAATTGTCGGGTTCCCCAGTAATTTTCAATTTCAGCACCGAACATCCAGAGTGCGAACATATTGAAAAAGAGATGGGTGCCGTTGCCGTGCAGAAACATGTAGGTCAGCGGCTGCCAGAGTTGGAAGTTGCTGGAATCGATTGGCCAGAGCGCACCGAGCTCTTGAATCATTGCACCAAATGGAGTAAAGAATTGCAGAAGAAAAACTGCAACATTGACAAGAATGATGGTTTTGATTGCCGGGGGCATAAACTGAAAGCCCCCGGGACTGTATGTTTGGTTGGAATAGTTCATCAATAGGTCTGGTTCTTCTCAAAGGTAAATGTTCAATGCAAAGCGTGTTTTGTAAGAACCTGTATCAATCGTTCAGAGCTGCGATACCCGGGAGTTCCTTGCCTTCAAGGAATTCAAGACTTGCACCTCCTCCGGTTGAGATATGGGTCATCTCTTGTGCCAGACCCGCTTTCGCAACTGCTGCTGCAGAGTCGCCACCGCCGATAATGGTCGTAGCCCCTTTTGCGGTTGCTTCAGCCATGGCTTTTGCTACGGCCATCGTGCCAGCCGCAAAATTGTCGATTTCAAACACACCCATCGGACCATTCCAGAGCACGGTGCGTGCGGAGAGAATTTCGTTCCGGTAGGTTTCTGCCGTGAGGGGGCCGATATCGAGGCCGATCATCCCTTCAGGTATGGCGGTGATCATCTCCGCATGGAAGTCAGCAGTTGCCGAAATTTCAGCAGCAACAATAACGTCTGAGGGGAGAAGCAGTTTGATGCCTTTGGCTTTTGCCTCTTCCAGAATTTTCAGTGCCAGTTCAATCTTGCTCTCTTCAACCAGAGAGTTGCCGGTTTCGTAACCCATGGCCTTGAAGAAGGTAAAGACCATGGCGCCGCCGATCAAAACGGTATCAACCTTTTTGAAGAGGTTTTCAAGAACATCTATTTTGCCTGATATTTTTGAGCCGCCAAGAATTGCCACAAAGGGGCGTTCGGGTTCCTGAAGCGCTTTTCCAAGATAGAGGAGCTCCCTCTCTATGAGAAAACCGGCGACGGCAGTCTGAACGTAGTGTGTAATGCCCTCTGTCGAGGCGTGGGCGCGGTGTGCGGTGCCGAATGCGTCGTTGACGTAGACCTCTCCAAGTGATGCAAGCTCACGAGAGAAATCGGGGTCATTGGCCTCTTCTTCAGGGTGAAATCTCAGATTTTCAAGCAGGATTACCTCTCCGTCCTGCAGTGAGAGTACCTGCTTCATCACCTCTGTGCCAATACACTCTTTTGCCATGGTAACCGGGCAATCGAGAAGTTCGGCAAGTCGCAATGCAACAGGGGCCAGCGAGTATTCCGCATTAACTTTTCCTTTTGGCCTGCCAAGGTGGGACATTAAAATAAGGCGCCCCCCGTTTTCCAAAACTTTTTTGATGGAGGGAAGGGACTCGACGATTCTTTTGTCGTCAGTAATCTTTTTGTTGCCGTCGAGAGGAACGTTGAAATCGACGCGCATCAATACGCGTTTGCCTTGAATTGCTATGTCAGATAAACTTTTTTTCTGCATTGCTATGGATGATTTGTTGAAAAAATGATCTGTGAGCACAATGTATACATTATAAATGGAATCAATCTACTCCAGAGAGAGGTGATTGATATCTGTTACTTGCTGTCGATCAGCGGTTGTGTATCGCGTTGGGTGAGTTTGTATTTTTTGATGTTTGTATGATGTTCTGTCAGTGATTCGGCAAAGTAGTGTCCTCCCTTTCCTGTTGCAACAAAGTAGAGAAAGTTGCTTTCCGCAGGTTTCAGAACAGCGAGGATCGATGCGGCACCAGGGTTGCAGATCGGGCCTGGTGGAAGTCCACTATGGCGGTAGGTGTTGTATGGGGAGTCTGCTGCAAGGTCTTTGTAATAGAGTCGCCTGGCCTCTCCTCCGAGGGCATATTGTACGGTTGGATCTGCCTGCAGTCGCATCTTTTTTTTCAGTCGGTTAAGATAGACACTTGCGACCATATTTTTTTCCTGGTTCAGCGGGGTTTCAGCTTCAACAATAGAGGCGAGAGTCACTAATTCTGTTTCACTCAGTCCCTTTTTGGCGGTTATACTTTTCAGGCTGTCGGTATAAAAATGGCGGAATCGGCCTATAAGAAATCCCGTAGCTTCCTCTGGCGTGCTTCCCCAGGCAAAGTCATAGGTGCCGGGAAGCAGGTAGCCTTCTGCATTTTTTGCCGTAATGCCGTGTTTTATGAGAATGTTCCGGTTTGAGGTTGCTGTAATGAACTCTGTCGAGTCGATATCAAGATTTTTTGAGAGGATGCGGGCAACTTTTCTGAGATCGAGCCCTTCGGGGAGAGTGACACGGACCTCATCCTGCCGATGTGAATGCAGGTAATACATAAGCATGAAATTCGACATTCTAGGTGGAATGGTGTACCTTCCCGGCTTGATATGGTGAAGCCGTGGAATGATGCTGATGGTTAAGAGTGTCTGCCATTTACTGTTAATAGAGCCGTTATGGTACAACTCATCCACGATGGCTCGGGTTCCCATTTTGTTGTGAACGGTCAGGAGGGTTGTTCTCGGCACGGTATTGAGTCCTGGCAAAAATAAAAAGCATGTCATTGTCGTTAGCAGAATGGCCACGACACCAGTAAGCTGTTTACGTGAAGAGTTTTTTTTTGATGCCATTTCGAGAGGGTCTTTTAGCTGGACTGGATACCTGACTGACTATTTTTCCACTCATGCTGAAAAAGTCGGGTCTCTTCAATGATACATCGATAGATTTTTTCCAGAGCATGTGCTTTCAGCGGCGAGTCGGCATGGTTCAGCACATTGTTGAGAACCTCTTTTTCCCGTTCAGGTTGGAGAACCTGCTCACCAATTCTTGATTTCAGGGAGCTGATATTTTGAGCGCAATGCAACCTCGCGCAGAGGAGGGAGGATAACTGCTGGTCAAGGGTGTCGATTTTTTTTCTCCATTCGTCAAGTTCTTGCCAATGTGCAGTATTGTTGACGGTGCTGTCTGTCATCATAATGACGGTAGTTAAGAGTGAAGCTTTGTTGCCAAAAAAGAGTATAAGAAAATGAGCCGGGTTGTCGCTATGATTTTTCCCAGGAGAACAGCTTCATCCAACGGGTGACTTCCCGATCGCTCAGCAATTTCCCGTTGAATTTTTTTTCTTTGATCGACATGCGCAGGGAGCGCGTGCTATTACTCCTGATGGTGACAGCAGCTTCTATCTCGTTCAATTGCAGTGCAAATGCCTCAGACTTGATGCATTTGGCGCCGAATGCTGCTGCATACCGTCGAATCTCATCGTCCGAACTTATAATAGTAACCATTTTTACTCTTGTGTTCAACGATTTTACGTAATCAATAATCCAGAGGTCGGCACTTTTTGAGGATGGAGTAAAAACAATATGCAGTGGTGCGCCGTAAGCACACTCTCTGGGACTGCCTTTCCCATCATAGACAATAGTTATCTGGCTATCGGTCTCCTGCTGAAAACGGAGGAGCTTTTTTTCTGTTTCCTGACGCAGAAATTCCAGCGATGCTTGACTCGGAGATGGGTAAAGCTTGTGGATCAGATTATATCCGTCCACCACAACCTCTTTGTTTCCTGTTTTCATGGGGGATCTCCGTCTTTCAAAATATCTCCTTCAACTCTATTATAAAATAGACTAAAATTTTTTTAGTGCATCCTTTTTTATACATTTTGTAAGTGGCAAAAAATGGTAAAAAATGGGAGCCGTTGTCCGCCCTTTGTGTTTTTTTCGTTTTTTATGCCGATTTGCAGGTGGAAAAGAGGTGTAAGGCTGAATTATATGCACAACGGGGTCTAAAGGGGTTGCCATAATGGCTGGCTTTATAGGAAAAGAGAGACATGCCGTCGATGAAAAAGGGCGACTGATGATTCCTGTAAGGTTTCGGCGGAAGTTCGAGTCGGCGGCTTCAGCGGATATAGGGGATGTTGTTCCGGGCCACGTCGATGGTCTCTATATCATGAAGGCGCCTGATCGCTCTCTTGAGCTTTATGAGCCTTTCATTTGGGCCGGACTAAGAAAGTCTCTCTCCGGTCTTTCTGATTTTAACCCTGAAGAGCGTCTTTTGAAGACGTTGATGTATGAAAGTCTTGAAACGGTTGAGCTTGACCGTCACGGGAGGGTTGCGCTGTCAAGGGAGTTTCTTGAGCATGCAGGTATTTCAAAGGATGTCGTGATTATTGGGGCTGATACAAAAATGATTATTTGGGATCCGGAGCGCCTTTCCTCTCTTTTGCATGAGAGTGCCAGTCGTTTTACATCACTTGCGGGCAGGTATTTTTGATGTCCATGACGCAAGATACATTTCACAAACCGGTGCTTGCCACTGAAATTGTTGCCCTGCTGGTCAGAAAACCCGGGATCTATGTTGATGGGACTCTTGGGGGCGGGGGCCATTCGCTGATGATGCTGCGCGCACTTTTTGCCGCACGTTTCCATGAGGGATCGCTGTTGATTGGCATTGACCAGGACGATGACGCATTAAGGGAGGCTGGCGAAAAGCTCAAAGAGTATGATGCCTGTTCGTCTCTGGTCAAAGGAAATTTCAGGGATATTGGGCGCATTATTACAAGAGTTTGCGGTGAAAAAGGGCTAAGGCCGAAAGTTGCCGGTATTCTGCTTGATCTTGGGGTTTCATCGTTTCAGATTGACACGGCAGAGCGAGGGTTCAGTTATATGAAGGAAGGGCCGCTGGACATGAGAATGGATAGCGATGTTTCAGTAAGTGCTTCTGATATTGTCAATACTTATTCTGAGCAGGAGATTGCGAGGCTTATTTATCGATATGGTGAAGAGCCCAGAAGCCGCAGCATTGCTCGGGCGATTGTCGCTTACCGTGAAAAAAATGGGTTAGTCAGCCGCACAGAAGAGCTTGCTGCGATTATTCGAGGTAATGCGCATGGTGGTGAGAAAGTTATCAAGACACTTTCAAGAGTTTTTCAGGCATTGAGAATTGAGGTCAACGCTGAACTTGATGTTCTCCGGCAGGCGCTTTTCGATGGTATCGATTGTCTTGATGAGCAAGGCCGAATGGCGGTCATCAGTTATCATTCTCTTGAGGACAGAATCGTGAAAAGAGTTTTTGCTGAAAAAGCCCGGAGTGACTGGGGTCCCAAAGGTGTTGGTTTGAGGGAGCCTCTTGCATGGGGAACGGTTGTCCCTGTTACCCACAAACCACTGCTTGCATCGCAGCAAGAGATAGCGTCAAATTCAAGGGCAAGGAGTGCGAAATTGAGAGTTATTGAAAAAATTCACCAGGGAGGTTGCAGTGGACTCCAATAATACGGTTATTCTCTTTTTGAAAAGGCTTTTACGCCGTTTTAAAGGTTTTGGAAAAGAGGTGCCTGATGAGGTGGTTGCAGCCAAACGTATTGGCGAGGGTCAGGGTGCCCAGGATTTGGGGTTCCGGGATATGGTTAGCAATGCGCTTGAGTTCGATATCGGTTCGCTGTTGCACCCGCGCTCTTTACTTTACATTTTGTTCGGAGTGGTGATTTTTCTTTTTCTGGTCCATAATAATCTTGCCATCAACAATCTTGCCTTACAGAATGAGAAGCTTCGGGAGCAGATACAGATGACCTCCAGTGTTATTACCTCACAAGAGCTCAAAATGGATGAATTGCACAGTATTCGTAATGTTGCTCAAGGAGCTGCGGCACTTGGGCTTGCTGCTTCCAGAATCCCGCCGGTTGAACTTGAGCCATGAATGATCAGCAGAGCATCAGGGAGCCGGATGATCGGGAGTTTGGCTGGCGGCTTGGCATCGTGATTGTTATTTTTTCGGTTTTTATTGTCGCAATTATTGGGATGTTGCTCAATATTCAGGTGGTCAGTGCCAGGAAATACAAGGAGAAAGCGGCCAAACAGTATGAGCGGATGGTCACTGAGCGTGCGCAACGGGGAGCCATTCTTGACCGGCATGGAAGAATGCTGGTAGAAAGTATTGAAACCATCTCTTTCTACGCTGACCCTGTTCTTGTCCGCAAGACTCCACTTGTTGATGAACATGGCAAGCCGATAAAAGAGAAGGGAAGTAATAAACAGAAAACATTTGATAATTCAGGGCCTTTGGCGACCCTTTTTGCCCGGTATTTGGGGCTGAACCGGTCGTTTTATTTTAAGGAGTTGCAGCGCAGCAAAGGGCCGGCTGTGCTTGGCCGAAAAATACCTGTTGCAAAGGCATTGCCGATTATGCAATTGATGCAGAAAAAAATTCCAGGTGTCTGGTATGATCGGCAGCAGCAGCGCTATTATCTGAATGTTGCCGCTCAGGTTATTGGCTCTATTGGTACCAATAAGAGTGACGAAATTTATGGAAGCGGCGGGCTTGAGCTGCAACTTGACAAGGCGTTGAAAGGACGTGATGGGACGAGAATATTTCAGCGATCCGCTACAGGGTCTCGTTATCCTATGCCCGATGCACGGCAACAGGATGCCATAAAAGGAAATACGGTACAGTTGACTATCGATGGAGATATTCAAAGTATTGTTGAAGACGAACTTGCCAAGGCAGCCGATACCTTCCGTGCTGATGCGGCGTCAAGTATTGTTATGGATGTCAAAACAGGGGAGATTCTTGCAATGGCAAGCAACCCGGCTTTTGATCTTAACAACAGGTCTACATGGAATACGGTTAATTCGCGAAATCGCGCAGTGACTGAAATGTATGAACCCGGTTCAACATTCAAGCTGGTCATGGCTGCGGCAGCAACGGAAGTCCTGAAAAGAAAGGCGAATGATATGGTGTTTGCCAATCATGGAGTGCTGCCCCTCTATAATCTCAAGATCAGGGATCACGAGCCTTATGGCAATATAACGTTCCGCCAGGCAATCATGTTTTCAAGCAATATTGTGGCAGCCAAGACGGCGATGGAGATTGGTCGAGAGAAGTTCAATGCTTATACAAGGAATTTTGGCTTTGGAAAAAAAACCGGTATCGGGCTGGTTGGTGAGGCTCGTGGTATGGTGCAGCCTCTTGCTTCCTGGAGCAAAACAACATTGCCGTGGATGGGATATGGTTATGAAGTTATGGCAACTCCCCTTCAGACACTGCTGGCCTATGCTGCAATTGCAAATGATGGGGAGTTAATGAAGCCATACATCATTAAAAGGGTTATTGATGCCGACGGCCAGGTTGTCCGGGAGAGTGTTCCTGAAAAAGTTCGGCGGGTGGTTTCGGCTGAAACGGCACGATATCTTGGAAGGGAGTATTTCAAGGCCGTTGTTGACAGTGGAACGGCAAAAAGTGCTGCGGTGCCGGGAGTGACCGTTGCAGGAAAGACCGGAACCGCAAGGCGTGCTGCCAATCGTTCGTATGCCATACCGGTCTATGTCTCTTCATTTGTCGGCTATTTTCCGGTAGAGACTCCCCGCTATGCCATCATTGTGATTGTTGAAAATCCGAAAACGGCCTATTATGCAGCCACTGTTGCCGCTCCGGTTTTTTCTGCCATTGCATCGAGAATGATTGCCTGTTCGGAGGAGATGCAGAAAAACCTTGCCATCCGCTCCCCGGAGAAGTCTCTCATCGATTCTATTTTGACCGTAGCGGTTCCGGAGCTTCGAGGGCTTAAGGGGCGCGATGCCAAGCGGTTGTTGAAATGGCTGGAACTTGAGATGGATTATTCAGGAGATTTAGATGGGGTTGTTGTTGGTCAGAGTGTTACGCCCGGTAGCAAAGTTTTAAAAGAGAAGGTGATCAGGGTGACACTTGCATCAAGGAACCTTAATGGAAAATCCTCATGACAGCCTCAAGAGAGCGTGCCTGCAGGCATGAGGTGCAAATGGAGGAGTTGCTCAAAGAAGTTCCCTATTTAGAGCTTGCTGGAAAAACCGGTACAGGCGGGGTGATCCGCTTGGTTACCTCTGATTCTCGGGAAGTTCTTCCCGGTTCGCTTTTTGTCGCGATAAAGGGCTATTGTAGTGATGGTTCCTCTTTTATTCTCAGTGCGGTGGAGCGCGGAGCTGTAGCGGTTATCTGCGAGGAATTTCCGTATGATATCGCACTTTCCTGCCTTTATATCAAGGTCTCTGATGCGCGAAAGGCCCTGGCGGAGGCCGCCCGGATTTTTTATGGAAAAGCTTCTGACCAGTTGATGATTATCGGTGTTACGGGCACCAATGGTAAAACCACGACAGCAAAGCTGATTACGGCCATGCTCAATGCTGGCGGAATTTCTGCAGGTTATATCGGTACCAATCTTTGCAGGATTGGAGAACTTGATATACCGCTTGATCGTACCACTCCTGAGGCTTCCGGCTTGCACGCTCTCTTCAGTAAGATGGTGGATGCGGGATGCAGGGCGGCAGTCATGGAGGTCTCTTCTCATGCCCTTGTGCTGCAGCGAGTTTATGGAATCCGGTTTCATGCAGCACTTTTTACCAACCTGACCATGGAGCATCTTGATTTTCATGAATCCATGCAGGCGTATGCTTCAGCCAAGCAGCAATTGTTCGATCAGCTCTCCCCGGAAGGGTTTGCGGTCATCAATATCGATGTTCCCTATGCCGAACAGATGGCTGCACGGGTGGCGCATCATAAAATATACTGTTGTACATTGCGCCAGGAGGTTCGTCCCACGTTTTTTTGCGGCAGGCTTTTTGAGGCAGAGATTCTTCAAACCACTCTTGCGTCGAGTACCGTTGCCCTTCATTTTCCAGGAACGGTTATGACGATGCAGGTTGGACTGCCGGGAATTTTCAATGTGATGAATGTGCTGGAAGCTGCTGCTGTTGGTGTCGGTATGGGTCTTGCTCCTGAAGATATCTGCCGCTCTCTTTCGGCGGTTTCTTCGGTTGATGGTCGTATGGAAAGAATCGGCGATGGCAGTCAGGGGTGGTTTGCTTTTGTGGACTATGCTCATACCCCGGATGCGCTGTTCAAGGCACTTGATGCCCTGCGCAACCTTAAGCCTGATGGTTCCCGTCTTGTCGTGGTTTTCGGGTGTGGGGGCAACAGAGACCGCACAAAGCGTTCTGAAATGGGGCGTATTGCTTCCGAAATAGCCGATGAGGTTATCATTACCTCCGATAATCCTCGGGACGAAGAGCCTGAAGTGATTCTTGATGAAATTGAGAGCGGAATTACCAGCGGGCATTACATGAGGATCTGTGATAGGGCTGATGCTATCAGGAGGGCGGTATTGATGCTCCAACAGGGTGACGTTCTTCTCGTGGCCGGAAAAGGGCATGAAACGTATCAGGAGATTGCAGGTCGTAAACATTTCTTTTCGGATCAAGAGCTTATAAAAAAATATATGCAGGAAAACAGTTCCGGATATCCGGAGAGGGAGAGCTTGTGGAAGTAAACGCGAAAGTCGTGCTGACGATTGATGATTTTCGGGAAGTTGGAGAGGTGGTCGTAGGGGCACGCCATGGCGTGCCCTTACAACCACCTCCACCGTGGGAGGTTGCCTCTCCCGTCGTGGTCATCGATTCAAGAGAGGTTACCGGGGGAGAGCTTTTTATTGCCCTGAAAGGTGAGCATGCAGATGGGCACATGTATATTAATGCTGTTTTTGAGAAGGGCGCATGCTGGGCAATGGTCAGCCGTCAGTGGTATGATGCACAGGGTTCTGTTGAGCTGCCTCCAGGAAAAGGTTTTATTGTCACGGATGACACGGTAGCTGGCTTGCAGCAACTCGCTACGATTTACAGGAGCAAATTTTCTATCCCTGTTGTAGCTATTGGAGGCAGCAATGGAAAAACGACAACGAAGGAGATGGTCGCATCGGTGCTTGGAGTCGCCTTTAAGGTCAATATGAGCCGGGGTAACAGGAATAACCATCTCGGCGTGCCGTTGACTTTGTTGCAACTTCGCCCTGATACCGATATCGCTGTTGTCGAGATGGGTATTAATCATCCCGGCGAGATGGCATTGCTTGCCAGCATTGCAAGACCCACACATGCTCTTTTGACAAATATCGGTCATGAGCACCTTGAGTTTCTTCTTGATCTTGATGGGGTTGCGGCAGCGGAAATACCACTTTTCGATTATCTGCGCCAGAGAGGTGGCATTGCTTTTGTAAATGCCGATGATCTAAGGCTCAGCGCAGCAGGAGAGGGGATGGCGGGGAGCGTTACCTACGGTATTGCAAAAAGTCCCGCTCATAGCTGTTGGGCACGGGAGATTTCGGTAAACAGGGCGGGCCAGCTCTCTTTTCTTCTTTGTTCCGATTTTGGAACAGAAATGGTGGTGCTGAACTTTACCGGAAAGCATAATGTGATTAATGCTGTTGCCGCCGCCGCAGTCGGGCACCATTTTGGCCTTTCACTCAGCCAGATTCGGGAGGGGCTGGAAGGACTTGCTCCTGCTCGTGGTTGGAAACGTCTTGAGGTCGTTGACTCATGCGGTCTGAGAATCCTTAATGATACCTACAATGCCAACTCGGACTCTATGCGCCTGGCGATTGATACGCTTTGTGATATTCCGTGTTCAGGCAAAAGAATTGCTGTGCTGGGTGATATGCTTGAACTTGGAGTGGCGGGAGATGCTGAACATGAAGCTATCAGTTGTTACCTTCAGCGGAGCTCAGTTGACATGCTCTTTACTTTTGGAGAGAGGGCCCGGATTTTTGGGCGGGAGGTTCCGGGACTTTGCCGGGGCCATTTTGAGAGTCGCGAAAAACTTCTTGAGGCTCTTTTGAGAGTGCTGCAGGAGGGAGATATTGTTTTAATAAAAGGATCAAGGGGAATGAAGCTTGAACGGGTTGTCGATGCGCTCATCAATGCAAGAACTATAACCATAACCGGGCCAGAATAGGGTATGCTTTATTATCTGCTGAAGTATATTGATGATATGTTTGATCCGCCGGGCCTTCATGTTATTGAGTATCTCACTTTCAGGGCAAGCGCAGCAGCGATTACGGCACTGCTGATTACTCTGTTTGCCGGGCCCGGATTTATCAGATATCTGAAATCCAGGTTCATTGAGCCCGTCAAGGAGGAGGCGCCTCCGGAGCATAAAAAGAAAAAGGAGCTGCCGACTATGGGAGGGCTCCTCATTATCTTTTCCATTGAGCTCTCTGTGCTGCTCTGGTCAAAATTTAATGATCCACATGTCTGGTTGGTCATGCTTGCCATTCTCTGGATGGGGATCATTGGCTTTATTGATGATTACCGCAAGGTGGTACTGAAAATCAAGGGTGGACTTTCTGCCCGCTATAAACTTATCGGTCAGGTCTCTCTTGGTCTGGTGATAGGGATCTATACCTGGTTTGATCCCGCTTTTTCGGTGCTCCTGTCGACGACAACCGTGCCGTTTTTCAAGCACCTGACTCTTGATTACGGTTTTTTTTATATACCGATCGTTATCTTTATCATTACCGCAGTATCGAATGCGGTTAACCTGACGGACGGGCTTGATGGTCTTGCTGCTGGCAGTTCGGCTATAGTGGTTATGGGTCTGGGTGGTTTTTCTTACCTTGCTGGTAATGCAGTCTATGCGGTATATCTCAATATTCCCTTTATTCCCGGAGGGGGTGAGATTGCCGTGGTCAGTATGGCAATTGTCATGGCCTGTGTCGGTTTTTTGTGGTTTAACTCCAATCCGGCAGAGATTATCATGGGCGATACGGGATCTCTTGCTCTTGGAAGTGCTATTGCCGTTATCGCGCTTTTGATCAAGCAGGAACTGCTTTTGCCCTTGATGGCAGGGATCTTTTTTCTTGAGACGCTCTCCGTTTCCCTTCAGGTACTCTATTTCAAGTATACGAAAATGAGGTATGGCCAGGGCCAAAGGATTTTTTTGATGGCTCCCCTTCATCACCATTTTCAGTTGAAAGGATGGGCGGAACAAAAGATCGTGATCCGGTTCTGGATTTTGACCATTCTCTTTTTTCTTGCCAGTCTCATGACCTTAAAACTCAGGTAACAGCTATGGATGTAAAGGGCAAAAAGGTTTCGGTCATTGGCGGCGGGAAAAGCGGTCTTGCTGCAGCGGAGCTTCTCCGCCGCGAAGGCGCTAAAGTGTTGCTTAGTGAGCTTGGCGCTTTCGGAGAGGAGGATGCAGAGCGTCTCCGGGAGATGCAGATTTCTTTCGAACAGAAAGGCCATTCCGAAGCGGTGTATGATGCTGATTTTTGCGTTATCAGTCCCGGTATTCCGCCTTATGCCGCAGTTGTGACGACCATGCAGGCAAGAGGAATCCCGCTTTTTAGCGAGATCGAAATAGCGAGCCGTTTTTGCAAGGCAAGGATTGTCGGTATTACCGGTACGGACGGAAAAACCACCACCTCCACACTGGTTCATCGCATTTGTGCTGAGGATGGTCTCCGGCGCGGATACCGGGCATATAGTGTCGGGAATATAGGAGTGCCGTTTTCTTCCAGGGTGCTGGATATGGAATCCGGGGATATTGCCGTGGTCGAGTTGAGCAGCTACCAGTTGGAGCGCTCTCCCACCTTCAGACCAGACGTAGCTGTTATCACGAATATTACACCCGATCATCTCGATCGTTATGAAGGAGATCTTGGCCGCTATGCTGCGGCGAAGTTCATGATTTATGCCAATCAGGGTGCAGAGGATACGCTTATCTACAACGAGGATGATGTGTTGCTCAGGGAACATTTTCTTGATGGTGCCGATCGGTTTCCGTTCAGGATTATCCCATTTGGCATGGAACCTGCCGCGGGAGGAGTGCCCGACCCCCGTATCGTCTTGCTTGATGGCGATACCCTTGTTGTTCGTACGCTCAATGGGGATGCGCCTGTTGTGATGACATCAGATTTTTTGAAAAACAGTTTTCGTGGCCGTCACAATGTATCCAACGTGCTTGCGGCTGTTGCTGTCGCGAATGCATTGGGAATCGATAATGACGTGGTTCGTCTGGTACTCAGGGAGTTCAGGGGCGTTGAGCACCGCCAGGAATTTGTAATGACCATCAACGGGGCTGATTGGGTCAATGATTCAAAAGCGACAAACATCAATGCCATGCGTCAGGCGCTGGAAGCGCTTCCCGGTACGGCGGTTCTTATTGCTGGAGGAAGGGATAAAGGCAACGATTACGCTTCGATTGCCGGGCTTGTCCGTAAAAAGATATCTTTGCTTATTGCTCTCGGCGAATCGCAGGGAAAGATCGTTTCAGACTTTCAGGGCGTTGTTCCCGTCAAAGCTGCAGCATCACTTGAAGATGCGGTTTTGTTTGCCTCTGACGCTGCCAGGCCAGGCCAGACCGTGCTCTTTTCGCCTGGGTGCGCGAGCTTTGATATGTTCAAAAATTTTGAGGATAGAGGTATGCAGTTTAAACAATGCGTTCGTCAGTTACAGCCATGGTGAATAGTGATTACACTCCGGATACCGCAGAGGTTCCCACCATGAGCGCGCTCTTACCCTCTTCAGGCAGAGGAATGTTTGCCGGAAAGCTTTTGGTACTCATTGTCTCCATTCTTATGAGCATAGGTATTGTTGTTGTCTACAGCAGCGGTGCTGGATGGGCTGTTATGACGTACTCAAGCTCAGAGTATTTTTTGTGGCGTCAGCTAATTTTTTCTCTGATTGGAATCGTTACCGTGCTTTTTGTTGCCCAGCTCGACTATCATGTTTTCTGGAAGACGAGTAAAATAATTCTCTTTGCCAGTATTGTGCTTTTGACCCTTCTTCTTGCTTTGAAGGCGGTAGGGCTTATTTCCGGGGCTGCTCGCTGGATAGGCTTCGGGCCGCTTAAATTCCAGGTATCGGACTTTGCCAAATATGCGATTATCTTTCATTTTTCAAGGCTTATCAGTGAAAAACAGGGATTTATAAGGGATCTTCACACCTCTTATTATCCCATGCTCACCCTTTTGATGGTCGTTGTGGTACTTGTGGCACTCGAACCGAATTTCAGTACGGCGACCCTGATCGCCATGATAGGATTTACGCTTATGTTTATCGGTGGAGTTAACATGCGTCATCTTATCTCTACCATTTTGGTGCTGATACCTGTTGCTGCAGTTTATGTTATTACATCTCCATATCGCAGTGCACGTTTGAAGCCATTGAATAGTGCTAATGAACAAGGGGCGACCTGGCAGGTGATTCAGGCATTGATTGGTCTGGGTAACGGGGGGCTGTTCGGACTCGGTATCGGTGCAAGCAAGCAGCGGGAGCTCTATCTGCCACTCTCCTATAATGATTATGTCTTTGTGGTTATTGGCGAGGAGTATGGGTTTGTGGGGGCTATTGCCGTCATTGCACTTTTTGTGGGATTTTTAGTTTGCGGTCTTATGATCGCCAAACATGCCCCCGATAATTTTGGTAAATTTATTGCAACCGGCATTACCTTGGCCATTACTCTTTTTGCTTTTGTTAATATTGCTGTTGCGTGTCATCTGTTTCCCTCAACCGGTGTCGCCCTCCCATTTATCAGCTATGGCGGTACCGCTCTCCTCTTTAACTCCCTCGGGGTAGGGATCCTCATGAGCATTTCGCGTTACAAGAAACCGGAAGTTGAAAGAAGCGTTCCAGTTGAGGTCACTGACGGGAGTAGGGTATGAACGTGCTTTTTGCCGGTGGAGGAACCGGTGGTCATTTATATCCGGCTGTAGCTATGGCCGGAGAGCTGAGGAAACTGGTGCCGGATGCCGCTCTCTCTTTTGCCGGTACAACCGCGGGCATTGAGGCGACCGAAGTTCCAAGGCTCGGTTACCGGTTGCATCTCATTCCGGTCAGAGGCTTGAAAAGGGGATGGTCACTTGCTGATATGGTTATCAATATTGGCGTGGTTGCTGATTTTGTTGCGGCTCTGGGACGCGCTGTTGCCTTGATCGGGCGTGAAAATCCTGATGTTGTTGTTGGTACGGGTGGATTTGTCAGCGCACCGTTACTTCTTGCTGCCCAGCTTATGCGGAAAAAAACGCTTATTCAGGAGCAAAATGCGTTTCCTGGTGTCACAACCAAACTGCTTGCAGTGCTGGCCAGTGAAGTGCATCTCTCTTTTGAAGAGGCGCGTGGTTTTATTGTCAAAAAAGAGCAGCTTTTTGTTTCAGGTAATCCGGCACGGTCGTTTGATCTTCTGGATTCTGCCTCGGCAAGGCATTACTTCTCTCTGGATGAAGAGCGCCCCACCCTTCTCGTTTTTGGTGGGAGTCGGGGTGCGCGTTCAATAAATAATGCCGTGCTTCAGCGGCTTGGTGACCTTACGGCATCATCAAATATTATCTGGCAGACCGGCGCACTCGATTTCGAGCGTATAAGGAGCCATGTTAACTCATCTTCTTGTGTGTGGATTGCTCCCTATATCGAAAATATGGGAGCGGCCTACAGTGCATCCGATCTTGTTCTTTGTCGGGCAGGCGCTTCATCCATTGCCGAGCTGACCAATCTTGGCAAGCCATCGGTTCTTGTGCCCTACCCTTACGCGACCGGTGACCATCAGCGTCATAATGCCAAGGCTCTTGTTGCGAGCGGTGCGGCGATGGCAGTTGAGGATAATCGTCTCGTCGAAGACACGTCAATACAAGGTATTCTTGAGTTGCTTCATGATGCTGAAAAGCTGCGAAGCATGGGTGTGGCTTCCCGGAAACTGGCATATCCTGATGCGGCCCATAAGCTTGCGTTGAGCATCATCCGTCTTGCAAAAAAAAATTAAGAAAGAGGGTTTAAACATGGAACTGGGAAAAACAAAAAGCGTCCATATTGTCGGAGTTGGTGGCGCAGGCATGAGCGCTATTGCCGAGTTGCTTCTAAAGTCAGGGTTCAGCGTCACTGGTTCTGATCTTTCGTCTGGTGAGGTGACAGAGAAGCTTGTCGAGCACGGCGCAATCATTTACCAGGGACATCGGGCTGAGCAGGTTGCTTCATCTGATGTTGTTGTTTACTCGTCTGCGATCAGACCGGATGAGAATATTGAAGTCATTGCCGCTGCAAAAGCGGGAATTCCTGTCATCAAGCGGGACGAGATGCTTGGTGAGCTCATGCGCTACAAATATGGAGTATGCATTGCTGGTACACATGGAAAAACGACGACTACAGCCATGATCGCTACCATGCTGATTGAGTCTGGTGAGTCGCCGACAGTTATGATTGGTGGAATATCAGACTATCTGAAAGGCAGTACCGTCGTTGGTGAGGGAAAATTTATGGTTATCGAGGCTGATGAGTATGATCGTGCATTTTTAAAACTTACCCCCACTATTGCGGTTATCAACAGCCTTGAGTCTGAACATATGGATATTTATGGTACCCTTGATGAGCTGAAGCAGGCGTTTGTTACTTTTGCCAACAAAGTACCTTTTTACGGGCGGGTGATCTGTTGCGTTGATTGGCCGGAGATCAGAACGATCATTCCATTGATGAACCGTCTTCATACAACCTTTGGCATTGATGAGCCTGCGGATGTTATGGCTTCGGATATTGTTCTGGAAAAACAGCGCACCAGTTTTTCTATCCAGGTATATGGCCGTGAGTATCGGGATGTTTGCATCAATGTGCCTGGACGCCATAATGTACTTAATGCACTGGCGGCTTTTTCTACAGGTCTTGAGTTGGGAATCATGCCTGAACGGCTGATTGTGGGGCTTGGCCGATACAGCGGCATGAGGAGACGGTTTCAGGTGAAATATGATAATGGTCAGGGGCTTCTGGTTGTGGACGATTATGCCCACCATCCATCAGAAGTCAAGGCAACCGTCAAAGCGGCAAAAAGTGGCTGGTTTAATTCCAAAGTAGTCGCAATTTTTCAGCCGCATTTGTTTTCCCGGACAAGGGAGTTTGCTCATGAATATGGATGGGCACTTTCAAGGGCCGACATTGTTTTTGTTGCTGACGTCTATGCAGCTCGTGAAAAGTCTGTAGATTACCCAGGTGTTGATGGGGAACTGGTTGCTGACGCCGTCCGGAAAGCAGGCGGCAAGCATGTTGAATTTATTGCCGATATGGAGAGTCTCTTTTCAGCTCTTCTTGAATTCTCGGTCAACGGAAATCTGCTTCTTTTCATGGGTGCAGGAGATATTACCCATCTTGCATCGAGAGTCGCCGCAGCGTGCAGGGAGAGTGTTCCTGATTCCTGTGATGGAGCATCCATATCAGGTTTGGTGGTGTCATGAACGGATTCGAAAAAGCATTTTTTTATGTCTGATTCTAAAAGGCAGGAGGTTTTGGGTTCTTTTCCGGAGCCTGACTCCAAAGGCTCCCGGAAATGGGCTTCTGGAGGCGAAATCGGGGGTGATTTGCGTTCGACTTCCAGCGGGACCTGGTTTGTGCGGATATTTATTTTTCTGATGGTACTCGCGGCTCTTGTTGTACTTGCTTTTTTTGCGTCGCAGTGGAAAAAAGGGGTGCTTGTGAGGGGTTTTGTTGTTGATGGGGCTTCGATTATTTCTGACAGGGAGCTTCTATCACGCCTGAGTGACTTCAAAGGCAGAAATTTGGAGAAACTTGATACCAGAGAGCTGAAAAAGAGGGTTTTGGCACTTCCCTATCTCAGGGATGCCGAGATCAGCAAGGAGTTGAACGGGCTTGTCCGTGTCACGGTTTTCGAACGAGAGCCCGTTGCTGTTACGGTTATTAATGGTCAAATTATGGCTATTGATCGTGAGGGATTTCTTTTGCCGGAGAAGAAGGATATTGCCGGTCGAGTTCCAAAATTGCTCGAAGTTACCGGAATAACGCGGTTGCAGAGTGTCGGGAACGGCTTGCGGCAGCTTGAGGTGCGTGATGCCAAAATGATCATGCAATTTCTTGAGGCGCTTGCAGAGAGTGATTATGCACGCTTGCTTATTGGTGAACTTCATCTTGCTGACAACAATATGGCTTGTTGCATTGCTCTGCAGGCTCCTGTCCGTTTTATTGTCGGTAATGATGGGAACTACAAGGAAAAGTTGAAAAAATTCGAGATATTCTGGCAAAAGGTGGTTTCAAAAAAAGGTTTTGACTCTTATGAGACTGTGGACTTGAGGTTCAGAGACAGGATTTTTACCAGGGATCCCGTATCTCCGGAGGCTCCACAGGATGTTTCCCTGTGATAATCATGCAAGAATAGTAACAATGCTGAAAAGCAATATCGCAGTAGGTCTTGATATTGGAACAACCAAGGTGTGCGTTGTTGTTGCCGAAAAAGATGAAATAGGAAAGCTCAATGTGCTTGGAAAAGGACGTTCCAATTCCGATGGTCTTCAACGGGCGACGGTTGTCAACATCAACAAGACGGTAGCCGCTATAAGATCTGCGGTTGCGGATGCTGAGCGGGAGTCTTCCATTCGGATCCATGGTGTCAATGTCGGTATTTCCGGGGCACATGTCCACTGTATCCATAGTAATTCTGAAATCAGCATCAACCAGACCGGGATTGTCAATGATTCAGATGTAAAGCGTTTTCTGGAAAAAGCAAAGACTAATATCCGCTATCTGGATATTGATCATGAAATTATTCATGTTATTCCCCAGGAGTTCATTGTTGATGATCAGGAGGGGCTTCTTGATCCAATAGGGATGGCCGGGACGACGATGCGGGGCAGCGCCTATATTGTGGTTGGTTTGAGGACAAAGATTCGCAATATCAAACAGTGTGTCGAGAAGGCTGGTCTTGAGATCAATGCGGTTACTTTTGAGCCGGTGGCTTCGGGTATGGCTGTAATGAAAGAGCGTGAGAAGAAAAGCGGTGTGGTTGTCATTGATATTGGCGGCGGAACAACTGAGGTTGCCATCTATATTGACGGTGCGATTCGCTACTCGGAGGTCATCAAGGTTGCTGCAAACGATGTGACACATGATGTTGCACACGGAGTGAGGGCTCTTTACGAGGTCGCCGAAGATTTGAAAATAAAACATGGCTGTGCGTACAGCAGGCTCAGTGGCGAGGACGAGGATCTTCTGATTGAGGGTATCGAAGGGCGGACACAAAAGTCCGTTCCGAAGAGTTCGTTGACGATGATTATTGAAGCGCGGATGATGGAGATTCTGGAATTGGTGCGGGACTCGGTGCAGCGGTCAGGTTATTATGAATATCTCAATGCGGGTGCAATTATAACAGGTGGAGGTTCGCTCTTGCCGGGTACCGAAGAGCTGGCTCATGATGTTTTTGGTCTTGATGTTCGTATCGGCTACCCGGAAGGGGTATCCGGCGGGATCAAGGGTTCAGTCAATAACCCCATGTATGCAACGGTAATGGGTCTTGTGGCCCACGCATTTCAGAACAATCTTTCTGTTGATCATAGTTTCGCATCAACAGCGGAGGTAATCCCTGTTGATGCGCCTGCGGGAATCAGGGAAGAGCCTTTGGCGCAGGAGCAGAGTCCTGCCGGGAAAAAAATTGTGGACCGGATGAAAAAATTCTGGGATAATCTGTGAAGAAAGAGCAAATAAGAGCCTTTTAAAGGGGAGAACTGATAACATGGCATTTGAGCTTGATCCCGGCCTGTTTGACAGTGACCAGGGTAAAGGGGTTACCATAAGGATTGTTGGCGTGGGCGGTTGCGGCGGCAATGCGGTAAACAATATGATCGACCGGAAGATCAGCGGCGTTGAATATATCGTGTTCAATACCGATCGCCAGGCTTTGCTGAACTCGAAAGCTCCGCTTAGGGTGCAAATTGGCAAGAAAGCGACGAATGGGCTGGGTGCCGGGGCTGATCCGGCCAAAGGTCGTCAGGCAGCCGAAGATGATCGGGAGATTATTGCAGCTCAGCTTAGGGGTGCTGATCTTGTTTTTATTGCTGCGGGCATGGGCAAAGGTACTGGAACCGGTGCTGCACCGGTGATTGCCTCAATCGCAAGGAATATGGGCATACTCACCATCGGTGTCGTTACCAGACCGTTTAATTTCGAGGGTCAGGTCAAGGCGAAGATTGCTGATGGCGGCATCGTCGAACTTCGAAAATACATCGATACCCTTATCCTCGTTGAAAATGAAAAGATCCTCAGTATTGCCGAAGAGGGGGTAAGCGCCACCGAAGCCTTTAACATGGCCAATGATGTTCTCTACAGGGCGGCCAAAGGCATCGCTGATATTATTACCCGTCATGGGCATGTCAATGTTGATTTTGCTGATGTTCGCAGCATTATGGCGGGTGCGGGTGATGCGGTTATGGGCTCTGCTGCTGCTGCAGGTGAGCGCCGGGCACTGAAGGCCTCATCTGACGCTCTCAACAGTCCCCTTCTTGAAGGTGTTTCGGTAAAGGGAGCCAAAGGGGTGCTGGTCAACATTACCGGCGAGGTGACCATGAGGGACATGTCCGATGCCATGAACTATATCGAGGAACAGGTTGGCAGTGATGCAAAGATTATCAACGGTTATGTTGATGAGCCCCAGGTATCGGGTGAAATCAGGGTGACTGTGATTGTTACCGGTTTCAAGCGAAAGGCGCAGGATGATGGAGCGGTGCAGACGGTGCGCCAATTTGTTGCTCCGGTTCCGGGTATAAGGCTGGGGCAGGCTCCGTCATCTGTTCGGCAGACAGCATCCCTTTTTCCTGAGCGAAAGGAAGAGGATTTGCGTATTCCTGCCTATATTAGAAGGCAGCTATCAATTAATGATCCTCACGAAGTGGGTGGACGGAAAAATGCCGGGCATGATCCCGATTACAATCCACCGCTGACGGGTGGCAGAGGAGAGCACGAAGATAAAATTCAGAAAGGTTTGTCAGATACTCCGGCATATCTTCGCCGGAAAAACAACGGGATATGATAAGGTATTTCCAAAAAACGAATAAAGGTATTAATGAATTATTGTACGCTTTCCGCAGAAGATGCGGTAGCAAGAATCAAGTCGGGTGACAGGGTTTTTTTGCATACTGCGGCAGCAACACCGCAGAGATTGATTGAGGCGATGGTTCAGCGCTCGGAAGAGCTGAGAGACGTGGAAATTATAAGTCTTCACACCGAAGGTGATGCTCCGTACGCGAAGCCGGAATATCGCGAAAGTTTCAGATTGAATGCACTTTTTGTGGGCCGCAATGTCCGCAAGTCGGTTCAGAATGGTGATGGTGATGCCATTCCGGTCTTCCTCAGTGATGTTCCGTCCCTTTTCTATAACAAGGTTCTTCCGCTTGATGTTGCCCTTGTTCATGTTTCTCCTCCTGACAGGCATGGCTATTGTTCTCTCGGGGTTTCTGTTGACGCTACCCTTGCAGCCGTGCACGCGGCAAAGGTGGTTATCGCCCAGGTGAACCCGAACATGCCCCGCACCCATGGTGAAGGGATGTTGCATATCAGCAAAATTCATGCGATGGTTGATGTGGACGATCCCCTTCCTGAAACTCCACGTCACCTTTTGAGTGATACCGAGATTAGTATTGGTCGCCATATTGCATCCATTGTCGAGGATGGCGCTACGTTGCAGTTAGGGATAGGTGCAATTCCTGATGCTACTCTGGCCGCACTTTCCGGTCACCGCGATCTGGGTATTCATTCGGAGATGTTTTCAGACGGGGTGGTTGATCTTGTTGAAAAAGGAGTGATTAATGGTCGTAAAAAGCGAAGCCATAAGGAGATTATTGTTGCAAGCTTTCTTGTAGGTACCCGACGGCTTTATGATTTTGTTGACGATAATCCACTTGTTGAAATGCTCCCCTCTGATTACGTGAACGATACGCGTGAAATAAGAAGAAACCCCAGGGTGACGGCAATTAACAGTGCTCTTGAAATAGACATGTCCGGACAGGTATGTGCTGATTCGATAGGGTTGAAATATTATTCAGGTGTCGGCGGACAGATGGATTTTATCCGGGGAGCGGCGCTCTCTGAAGGGGGTAAGCCGATTATAGCCTTGCCGTCAACAACGAAAAGTGGCCTGTCGAGGATTGTTCCCCAGCTTAAGCCGGGTGCAGGTGTTGTTACCACCAGGGCTCATGTGCAGTATGTGGTTACCGAGTTCGGGATTGTCAATCTGTATGGCAAAAATCTCCGCCAGAGAGCTGAGGCGCTTGCCACCATCGCCCATCCTGATTTCAGGGAGGATATCTGTCGCCAAGCCCATGAGCTTTATGGTTCCTACGGTCGTACCAGCATGTAAAAAAACAGGAGTCTTTGACCTCCAGCGAAAGGCTCCTGTTTTTAGTTTGTGTATACTGATCGGTAAGGTCCTTTTTTTTAGTGAGAGCTGACACCGATCAGACTGATCATACGGCCTGTTTTTCCCTGATCGCGCCGGTAAGAAAAGAACATATTGTGGTTGCGAACCGAGCAGAAAGGCGAACGTTCAATATTCGATGGAGGAATTCCCGATGCAAGAAGTTGCCGGTAGTTGACCATGCCCAGATCAAGCTGGTATTTCTCTTCTTCCAGCAAGAAGGCACAGCGTTGGTAGGTATCAGATGGAAAGTGCAGGGCGACCTCCCGCCCAACCTGATAAGCATCAGGTGCAATTCCTGTCCCGATATAGGCAAGGCACTTTGTTGGTTGGGAGTTAAAGCGTGATTGCATGGCTTCAATAGTTTTTGTCACAATTCCCCCGGCACTCCCTTTCCAGCCAGCATGGACCGCTGCAGCGGCGCTGTGCTGTGGATCGTAGATGAGTACAGGAAAGCAATCCGCGGTAAAGATGCAGAGGAAGAGATTGGGTTTGTCTGTAATGAGTGCATCATACCCTTGATAATGTCCCGGTTTTTCGGCAGAGAGTATCGCTGTGCCGTGTACCTGCTCGGAGGTGACCATGCATCCGTGATTGATACGGGCTGCTGCGCAGAGGCGAAGGGTGTTCTCTTCGATTCGTTCTTTGATATCTCCTGAATTCTTTCCGAGGTTCAATGAGGAAAAGACACCTTCGCTTACACCTCCGTTTCTTGTGCTTTGCAGTGCAATAAGCTCATGGTATTGACGGAAGCAATCAGGGACGATATATGCTGATGGAGTTTCTTTGTCACTTGATTCAGGTGTCATCGAATTTCTTTGCGGGATAGTATTCATTTTTGCAGGATTGGATCCTGCTTCTCGGGGTAAAATAGAGTTTTTCTTTTATGGGTGCCAGTCATTTGATGAAGAATTTTCGGGAAAGGTTCATTATTTCCGGAAGAGTATTATCTTCATTGCGATGTTCATCCCTTGCAGCCGTATGGAGCTCTTTTTTGATCAGAAGGTGCAGTCTTTCTGAATGTATAACAAGGGTCGTCGACGATGAAAAAAGCTGATGATGAGAGGTTTTCGGAAAATTTGGGGAGATCTGCCCGTGCGCTTTCTGATTACATGGGACTCGGTCTGCAGATTGCGGCAAGCTTTGCTTTTTTTGTCTTGCTGGGATATTGGGCCGACACCAAGCTTGGTTCGACACCATGGTTGTTTCTGTTTGGAGTTTTTGTCGGCATGGTTGGTATGGCCCTTCTTCTCATGAAGGTCGTGCGGGCGGCAAACAAGAAAAAATAGTGCATTCCGCACTCGTCATGATTGTTAATCAAGAAAGAAACGGTAGATATGAAGCCATTGTTTGAATTTTTTATTAAGTTGTTTATCTTGTCCTTCGTTTTATGGGGGGGGATTTTTTCAGCTCTTGGGTCTGGCGCTGTTGATTTGCACTCACTTTTTGTCGCATGGATAATGGTGGTTGCCAATACTGTTGCAGGTTATTTGCTCTTTGAGTATGCCTTTGACAAGGAGTCAGCCGTTTTCACCAAGTTTGTTTTCGGTGGCTTGGCTGTTCGGTTGCTTCTTTTGATGGTGCTTGTTGCAGTTGTCATTATCAGAAATCTGGCAGTTATCAACGACTTTGTCTTCTCATTTTTTGCTTTTTACTGTATCTATGTGATTGTTGAGATTCTCGGGTATCAAAAGAAAAACAAACAGAAAAAGAAAACTGCATGAAACGGTTAAACGTTATAAATCCTAAGGCTTTCATCAAGGTTTTTGCGCTTCTTGTGCCTCTTTTGCTCAGCGGTTACGGTATTGCGGCCGCTTCTGCAGGGCAGTCGTCCAGTATTTCCGGGGGTCCGGTCGCCGCTTCTGCTGTTGAAGCTGTTCATGGTGGTGCCCAGGCAGCTCCTGAAGAAGAAAAGGCTGGTGATGTTATCATGCATCATATTCTCGACAATCGTGTTTTTGCCTTTGAGCCTTTCGGGAGTGTGGAACTTCCAAAAATAGTTGTTGGCGGATTTGACATTTCAATCACCAAGCATGTGGTGATGCTCTGGCTTGTATCGGCGACCCTTCTTCTTGTTTTCTTACTTGTTGGAGGCAAATATAAGGGTATGACTCCTCGTCAGGCTCCAAAGGGGCTTGCCAACGCCATTGAGGCTCTTGTTGAGTTTATCCGGATTGATGTGGCCAAGTCAAATATCGGACACGGCTATGAAAAGCATCTGCCCTACCTTTTGACGGTTTTCTTTTTTATTCTGATCTGTAATCTTTTGGGCCTTATTCCCTACGGAGCAACGGCGACTGGTAATGTTAACGTCACCCTTACCCTTTCCGTGTTTACCTTTTTCATCACCCAGATTGCTGCATTCAAGGCTCACGGTGTCAAAGGGTACCTTCAGCATCTTACTGCCGGGACTCACTGGTCACTCTGGATCATCATGGTCCCCATCGAAATAATCGGTCAGTTTACGAAGCCTTTCGCGCTTACGGTCCGACTCTTTGCCAACATGACAGCGGGTCATATCATTATTCTCAGCCTGATTTTCATCAGTTTCATTCTGAAAAGTTACATTGTCGCCTTGGCTGTCTCTGTTCCATTTGCCATTTTCATCTATCTGCTTGAACTTTTTGTTGCGTTCCTGCAGGCATTTGTTTTTACCATGCTTTCCGCGCTCTTTATCGGTCTTGCCACTGCTCATGCCGGAGATGGCGGGCATGAAGCGGCAGCGGCGCATCATTAAAATGGTTTCAGGATTATTGAGGAACAAGTCTTATTATTGTGCTTTTTATTCACCGGTTTCAAAACTGCTAATTATCCTTTAGCAAAAAACTTACAACAAATAAACGGAGGTAATTACAAGATGGAAGGTTTTGGTTTAGCTTATTTAGGTGCGGGCCTTGGCGCCGGACTGGCTGTCATTGGCGCAGGTCTTGGTATTGGCAATATTGCTGCTTCAGCCGCTGAGGGTACCGCCCGTCAGCCGGAAGCTACTTCGGATATCCGTACGACCATGATTATTGCTGCAGCTCTTATCGAAGGTGTTGCCTTGTTTGGCGAAGTTATCTGTGTGCTCCTTGCTCTCAAGTCTTAATTGAGGTTGAGGCGGTTACAGATTCGATACAGAAGATATCCCGATTGCGGCTGATTTCCCCAGACCGCAATCGGGCTTTATTAATCGTTAACGGAAACATTGTTCATGCTTACGTCAGGAATTATACTTCTTGCCGGTAGTCTTCTGGAGCCGAACCCCGGCCTTATTTTCTGGACTGCGGTAACATTCGTGATTGTGTTGCTTATACTGAAGAAAATTGCATGGGGCCCTATCCTCAATGCTTTGGAGGAGAGGGAAAAAGGAATTCAGTCATCCATTGACCGTGCGCATCAGGCTAAGGATGAGTCTGAGGCTATCCTGCGTAAAAACACGGAACTGCTTGCAAAAGCTGATGCTGAATCCGACAAAATTATTCGTGAAGGAAAGGACTATGCCGACAGACTTCGTGCCGATTTTACAGAAAAAGCCCAGGCAGAAGCAAAGAAAATGATCGCTACGGCAAAAGATGAAATTGAGCAGGAGAAACGCCGTGCGCTCGATGTGCTGAGGAATGAAGTTGCTGATCTTGCCGTCAAGGGCGCAGAAAAAATTATAAAGACAGCTCTTGATGCTGATATGCAAAAGAAGATCGTTGACAGCATGATTCAGGATCTTTCAACAAAACGTAACTGAAAACAGATCACCGTCATGTCAAGTCTAATTGCAAGCCGTCGATATGCTTCCGCTCTTCTGTCAGCGGCAGAAGAGGGAAATTTTCTCGATACTGTTGTTGAAGAGCTGCAAGTGATCAAGGAGGTCCTTGGTCACTCCCGTGATCTTGTCCATGCCTTGCGGAGCCCTCTTGTAAAAGGGGACAAGAAAATTCATATACTTGAGGAGGTCTTCAGGGATTCGATCGGGGAGAAGATGTTTCTTTTTTTAAAGCTGATTGCCAGAAAAAAACGTGCAGGGCTCTTGCCTGAAATTATTGATGAGTTTCAAATCCTTCTCGATGAGAAAAGAGGGGTCATCAATGTTGATATTACCAGTGCTGTTCAGCTTTCTGACGAACAGGCCAGTGAACTGATTACGACGCTTGCTGCGTTTACCGGTAAGAAAATCAGGGCACGGATGTCTATCGATGAGCAGTTTATTGGCGGGGTGACGGTTAAAATCGGGGATACGATTTTCGATGGCAGCATCAGTCATCAGCTTCAAATGCTCAAGCTGGCTCTTGTTTCCTGAAAAAGTACCGGTATGTGATGTGACATGCAGTGTTGTCTGAAGAGATCAACAGTCGATAGCCTGCCCGTGCAGGCTATTTTTTGTGCCGTATTCAGGCAGAAGTGAAAATTTCTTGTATTGAAATGGTTGGGGCTTTAGCTCAGTTGGTAGAGCGTCTCGTTCGCAATGAGAAGGTCAGGGGTTCGACTCCCCTAAGCTCCACAAGAAGTTACCTCCAGCTCCCTTTTTCCCGTTAGATAGGCTCTTTTTTTTGTCTGGCGGATTTTGGCCGTTGTGCGTTCACGGAGCAACTGCTTTGGTGTGTTGTGTTGCGGTGGTTGAACTTTCCTTTTTTTGTGGGGGCTCAAATTGCTCATGGCGTGCTGTTTCTTTTTCTGCAGTTTCGTATTATACGTTTTCTCTTTTCTCTAAAAAGGATAATGGAGTTATTCTATGTCGGTTGCCAGCTTGTTTTCACGTGTAGTATTGATGCTTTTTGCTATAGGGTTACTGATGAGTTCCGGTTGTTCGTCCTCAAAGCAGGCAGCAAAATCAACCACAGCAACCTCCCGTGTTACTGAAGGTTATGGCAAAGCGTTGAAGATGTACGTTAAAGGAGACTATTCGGCTGCTGTTCTGGCCCTTGAACCACTGCTGTTTACCTCTCGTGCTACGGCGCTTGAGGACGATGTGCTGTTTCTCCTTGCTCAATCCTATTTCCGTTCCGGGCAGTATCTGCTTGCTGCTGACATGTTCACGAGGTTACAGCAGCAAATTTCTTCTACCCCGTATGCAAGAACAGCTCAGTTTTTGCTGGCAAAATCCTATGAAAAGCTTTCGCCTCATTTTGAGTTGGATCAGCAGTTTACCAGAAAATCAATTGAGCAGTATGCGGTATATCTGGATCTCTATCCAATGGTTGATTCGTCGAAGATTGCCAGCGATGTTGAAACCTACAAGGAGCTTCTGAAGATTAATCCAGGGAATTCAGCTTATAAGCAGAGCTACGCTACAGCAAATGCTCAATTTGCGCGGGTTGATAGTTTGAGATACGCTGAAAAGGCAATTACTGTTTTGAGAGAAAAACTTGCAAAGAACACTTATTTTATCGCCCGACAGTATATCCAGCTCAAAAAGTACAAGGCGGCAGGGATATTTTATGATGAGGTTATCAAGCGTTACCCCGATACCATATATGTCAAACAAGCCTGGGAAGGAAAGGTTGACGTCTTGATCAAGCGAAAAAAGTGGTTTGATGCACAGCAGGCGCTTGATCAATATCTGCAGCTTTTCCCTGACAAGCAGAAGGAAATGCAGGGTACCAGGGAAAAAATCAAGCAAAATTTCAAAAACTGATCAAAGGAAGTCGTGCATCTGGCAGTTTTTGGCGCCACCTTTGATCCGCCGCACAATGGCCATCTTGCTCTCTGCCTGTTTGCCAGAGAGCTGCTTGGTATCGACCGTCTTATTATTTCCGTTTCAAATAATCCTTTCAAGCCAGACAAAGGGAGTGCCGATGAGCACCGGAAAGGCATGGCCGAGCTGCTTTCCCGGGAAATCAATCGTACGGGCACATGCAGTGAGGTTAGTGACTGGGAGGTTGAAAAAAAGCAGCCATCCTATACGGTCGATCTCCTGCGCTACCTTCATGCCCTTTACCCTGCCGACAAGCTGACGCTGCTTGTTGGCGAAGACAGTTTCCGGGATTTTCCAACATGGAAGGAGTATGAGCAGCTTTTTACTTTGTCGGATATTGTGGTTTTCAGCAGAGAATCAACGCAACGGAGTGTATCGCCACATGAAACCATGTGCCGGGAATGGGCCATGAGGTTCGTCGATTTTTCCTTTCAGATATCCTCGACAGAGATCAGGAATATTGTTGAAGCCGGGCGCTCTATCTCCCGGCTTGTTCCTTCTTCAGTGCATCGTTACATCTTAGATCAGGGGCTTTACCGGAACCCGTCTGCTTCTGCTACATTGACTCAGGTGCTGAAACGCCGAGAATCCTGAATCCGTTACGCAGTACCTGGCGTGTTGCCAGTGCGAGAAAGAGTCTGGCCCTGGCGATATCCGGTTCAGCCTTGAGAATGGGGCACTCCTGATAAAAGCGGTGAAAAACTTCAGCGAGGGAGTGGAGGTATTCGACCATTTTTTGCGGTTCAAGAAGACGCAGGCTTGTTTTTATCATGTCAGGATAATCAAGCAGGGCAAATCCCAGTTGAAGTTCTGCCGGAGAGTTGAGCTGTTGAAGAAGACTCTGCTCCTGGATGGAGTCCGCCTCAAATCCGATTTCCTGCCGGGCCATACGCAGCAGGCTGCAGATTCTTGCATGGGCGTATTGCAGGTAGAAGACAGGATTATCCTTGGACTGTTTTTTCGCCAGTTCAACGTCAAAGTTCAGGTGCGAATCCTTGCCCCGCATGATAAAAAACAGTCTGGTCGCATCTGCTCCAACATCGTCAATCAGGTCATCAAGCAGATCGGCATTGCCTTTTCTTGTTGACATTTTAAGGGTTTGTCCGTCAACCGTTGTGGTCACAAACTGATTGATGGCGACCTTGATGCGCCCTGTATCGTAATCAAGGATTTTCAGAGCTTCCAATACGTCTGGATATTCATCGATATGGTCAGCGCCAAAAACATTGACAATCATGTCGAAGCTTCGCTCAAACTTTGTGATATGGTAGGCAATATCGGGGAGACGGTAACTCGGCTCGCCTGAAGATTTGACCAGAACCTTGTCCTTTTCCTGGCCCAGCTTTGTTGTCATAAACCAGATTGCGCCATCATATTCGGCAATGAACCCTTTCTCCCTGAGTGCGTCAATGACGCTCTGGTTGGCAGTCATCCCTTTTTCATCGGGTGTGTAGAGCGTGTGTTCATTGAAAAATGAATCATGCCTGATGCCAAGGCGTTCAAGCGTCTTGCGTATTGAAGCGAAAATAATCTCTTCTGCTCTTTTTTTGAACATCAGCAACTCTGTGCTTTCCGCAAAACCTGTTCCCTGATCATGGTAAATTTCTTCGGCAATTTCCCGGATATACTCTCCCTGGTAATGGTTGGCAGGGAACTCAACCGATTTTCCGCAGCACTCCAGATAACGGAGTTGGACTGATTCACCCAGTATCTGCATCTGCCGACCGGCATCATTGAAATAGTACTCACGAGTAACCTCGTAGCCCTGGGTTTCAAAGAGATTTGCAATGCAGTCTCCAAGCACACCGCCCCGGCCGCGTCCTATGGTCAGCGGTCCGGTTGGATTTGCACTGACATATTCCACAATAGCTTTTTTCCCCTGACCGACGCTTCCTTTTCCATATTCATCTCCTTCAAGCAGCACCTTCTCGACTGACTGCATAATAAAGAGCGGTGCAAGATAAAAATTGATGAAACCGGCTCCCGCAACCTCTATTCTGGCAATGGTATCAGGAGGGAAAAGCAGATGTTCGATAATTGCTTGAGCCAGTTCACGAGGGTTTCTCCGGCACTCTTTAGCAACAAGCAAGGCTATGTTTGTGGAAAAGTCGCCAAACTTTTTATCGGCAGGTTGTTCGATATTGATTGATTTGTCGGTAGTAATGCCTGCTGAGCAAAGGGCATTGTAAATGACTGGACGAAAAAATTCACGCATCTGATTCTTTATAAGAGGGTCATGGGTTGCTTCTCATTGAGCTTTTTCAAGAGATCATCAGGGCAAAGGAGGGTAAAATCGTCTATGACCTGCAGGACATTGTCAAAACGGCTGAATGCATCTGCACGGTTTGTTGTTGTGACAGCAACACAGTGCATCCCGGCTTTCTGTGCAGCTTCAACGCCTGGAAGGGCATCTTCGAACACAATACATGCCGAAGGAGGTACTTCAAGTAGTTCGGCAGCACGCAAAAAAATATCGGGCTGCGGTTTGCCGTGGCGCACCTGTGAAGGGTTCACAATGGCCTGGAATTTTTCGGTTATTTTCAGGATATCGAGTACATAATCGATGTTTTTCGGGCCTGCACCTGTTCCTATTCCAAGCTTGACGCCCCGTTTTTCAGCGGCATCAAGAAATTGCCCAAGACCGGGTATGGGTTTTATGCGATCACGTGACATGACCCGATAGAGAAAATCCTTGAGTTCGGTAAGTCGTTCAGCTTCAGTTTCACTGATCTGCGGGTCAAGAAAGTAACGGAGGACATCAAGGCCCTTCATGCCGGCTGTTTCTACCAGGTATCTTTCGGCGTCAAGTCCCTGAAGGCCAAAATCACTAAAGAGTTCGACCCATGAATCGGCATGGAATCGCATATTATCGGTCAGCACTCCATCCATGTCAAAGATAAAGGCGTGTCTCTTGTCGTTCAGCATCGGGGTTTATAGATGGTTGCAGCAGGTTGTTTCACCAAGCCTCATGGCCGCTCTTACCTCATGCATGGTATGGCTGGCAATGACTTTTGCCTTGGTTTCGCCTTCAAGAAGAATCTCTTTTACCAGCTCCTGGTGCGCTTCATAATAATGGCGTTTTTCAATCAGGGGTGCCAATTCGCGTGAAATATTTGCAGCGCACAGTTTTTTGCAGTCCACACAACCAAGTGTGCCTGAGCTACAATCGATCTCAATGCTGCGGAGCTGTTCCTGCGGTGTAAATTTTCCGTGGTAGCTGAAGACCGTGCAGATATCAGGATGCCCGGGATCGTTTTTACGGATTTTTTGTGTATCGGTTACAGCCGTGCGCATTTTTTTCATGACCTCTTCAGGGCCGTCTGAAAGAAGAATCGTATTGCCGAGTGATTTTGACATCTTTGCCTTTCCATCAAGACCGACCAGACGAGAGAATTTTGTGATTTTAGGTTCCGGTTCAGCAAAGACCTCTCCCAGAATGGGATGAGGATAGTGATTGTTGAATTTGCGTGCAATTTCGCGGGTAATCTCTACATGAGGGATCTGGTCTTCGCCAACAGGAACAACATTGCCTTTGTAGAGGAGAATATCGGCCGCCTGCAGAACAGGGTAACCCAGATGGCCGTATACCAGTGACTCCATATTCAGATCGCGTATCTGCTCCTTCAGGGTCGGGTTTCTTTCAAGACGCGATGAAGTGATCAGCATGGCAAAAATCAGAAACAGTTCAGCATGTTCCTTGACCTGCGACTGGCGGAAAACAGGACTTTTTTCCGGATCGATGCCTGCTGCAAGCCAGTCGAGCAACATGTCCAGCGAATTCGTATAGATTTCGCTGGTGTCAAGTGAAGTCGTCAGGTTGTGATAATCGGCAATGAGGAAGCAGGTTTCATAGATTCTTGAACCCTTTTCATCAAGGAGATTCTGCTGCTCAACCCAGCTTTCAAGGGCGCCGGTGAAATGACCGAGATGGAGTTTGCCGGTAGGGCGCATTCCGCTTAAAATTCGCTGTATTCCCATAAAAATAATTGTTGCTGCAGTAACAGGCGGCGAGTGCGGCTGTTCAGGCTGGGTCGTGGTTCTGTAAGGCTCCAAATGCTTCGGAAGTTATAACAGTTAACAGAAAGATAAAAGGCCTTTGTTTGTTTTTTGTTTTCATGACACGATAGACTATATTATGCAACTTGTGTTTTGGTTTCTTGACCGTTAAGAGAATTCGAAACCCCCCTATATTAGAGAGTAAGTCCTATACAACGCTCCGTTACCCAACCATGTCAGATCCGGAAGGAAGCAGCATCCGGTAATTTGAGTGTGTGATATAGTAAGCTTACTCTCTTTTTTATTTTACACTTTTAATTACGTCGGGAGATTGTTATGCCGTCAGCATTCACAAAAGATGAGCTACTGAGCGCGCCGGTTCGCCATATTGATATCAAGCAATTGAATATTGTTCCCCTGATTGACCAGATGGGCGAAACCGCTTTTCAGGCACGCAATCTGGCAAGAGCGGCCGCTATTGTGGATCTCATGCAGAAGGACAAGGAGTGCGCGGTTATTCTAACCCTTGCCGGTTCGCTGATCAGCGCAGGGTTGAAGCAGGTTATTATTGACATGATTGACAGCAATATGGTTGATGCTATTGTCTCCACTGGCGCAAACATTGTGGATCAGGATTTTTTTGAAGCACTTGGATTCCGTCATTACAAGGGAACCCAGTTTATGGATGATGCCATTCTCAGGGAATTGCATATTGATCGCATTTACGACACCTACATTGATGAGGATGACCTTCGGGTCTGTGATGACACGACGGCTATTATTGCCAACTCCATGGAGCCCGGAGCCTACTCTTCACGTGAATTTATTGTAGAGATGGGCAAATACATTGAGGCAAATAACCTCGACAGAAACTCAATTGTTTATAAGGCCTACGAAAAGGGCGTACCGATATTCTGTCCAGCCTTTTCAGACTGTTCAGCCGGATTCGGTCTGGTGCACCATCAGTGGAACAACCCCGAAAAACATGTTTCAATTGATTCGGTCAAGGATTTTCGTGAACTGACCAGAATCAAGATTGAGAACGACAAAACCGGTATTTTCATGATTGGGGGAGGCGTTCCAAAAAACTTTACCCAGGATATTGTGGTTGCAGCAGAGGTGCTCGGCCACGACGATGTCTCCATGCATACCTATGCCGTTCAGATCACGGTCGCCGACGAACGTGACGGCGCACTTTCCGGTTCAACCCTCAAGGAGGCCAGCTCATGGGGCAAGGTTGATACCGTTCACGAACAGATGGTCTTTGCTGAAGCAACCATTGCTCTGCCGCTGATTGCCGGTTATGCCTGGCACAAACGCAGTTGGGAAGGTCGCCAGCCGAAAAACTTTAATGCCATCCTTGACCGTCAACAAATAACCGCTTGAGGTGAGAGAATGAAATTTTTTATTGATACAGCAAATCTTGACGAAATTCTTGCAGCCGCTGAACTCGGCGTGCTTGATGGCGTTACCACCAACCCCTCGCTTATCGCGAAAATCGTTGGTGATCCGTCGAACTTCACCTACAACGACTTCAAGGCGCACATCGCCCGGATATGCGAGATCGTTGACGGTCCGGTCAGCGCCGAGGTCACCTGCCTCAAGGCCGAGGAGATGATCGCCGAGGGTGAAGATCTCGCCGCGATCCACGAGAACGTGGTGGTGAAGTGCCCGCTCACAATCGACGGACTGAAGGCCATCAAACACTTCTCATCTGTCGGCATCCGCACCAACGCCACGCTGGTCTTTTCGCCAAACCAGGCGCTGCTTGCCGCCAAGGCCGGAGCAGACTACGTGAGCCCCTTCGTTGGCCGCCTTGACGACATTAGCACCGACGGCATGGAGCTTGTCAAGCAGATTGTCACTATCTACGACAATTACGGATACCCGACCGAAGTGATTGTGGCCAGTGTCCGCACTCCACTGCACGTTGTTGATGCCGCCATGATGGGAGCTGACATCGCCACCATTCCCTACAGTGTTATCAAGCAGTTGATGAACCACCCGCTCACCGATGCCGGCCTGAAGAAGTTCATGGATGATGCCGCAGTGATGAAGAAGTAGCAGCTTTCAGCCCTTTTCATCTTCCTCTTTGAGCCGGATATGCAGCCCATATCCGGCTTTTTTTCGTCTCATATGACCACTCCGATTTTGGCAAAGGCAGGTACGTGCTGACTGCAGCTTTCGGTATTGTTCTTCTGATACTGGCTGGCAGGGATGTTGCAGGTGTGTCATGAACCAGTAGTTACACTGTTTTTATGGAGTAATATATTTTGGGGCATGAGATTACGTTTATTACCCTGATACAGATGCTTGATGATTTCGAACAGGTACGGTTCCGGGCTGTCCTTCGAACCGTTCAGGAGCGTGTTGGCCGTAATGATGTACGCACAACCATTTTTTAAACCGGAGCTTATCTGGAGTTTTTTGCTCTGCTGACGGGCCGAAAAAAACGTTTTTATGCCGATCCATACAAGAGGCAGAAATAAAATGCAACACAAAGTATAAGCGATTTCTTTTTGTATAAATACATGTATTTGGAGTGGGTTTTCAATTGCGCTTTGTATGGGTTATAGTTCAAATATCTGCGGGTTAGGCGGATCAATCTAATTATTGTTAGAATTAAAAGACAGATAAGAACGCTTGTCATAAGTGCTCAACAAAAAGTCATTACGTAATCCGTGCCAAAACCATCCAAGATTTTGCAGACATCTTCTTCAAGAGTTTTAACATTTCGCGTCTTGAATCCCATCAATTCATACTTCACCTTGTGCCAATACTTTTCAATTCGATTGAGTTCTGGACTGTAAGGTGTCAGAAAATAGAGCGTCAGCCCCTTTTGAGCCAGCACCTTCAACAACGGCTGAACTGCTTTCCCTTTGTGGAATGACGCATTATCCAGAATGACAGTCAAAGGCTTGCCCACGTAGTTCATCAGCAGACCAAGAAAACCGGTGAACAGCAGTGAATTTGTTGTTTTCCACATCGCAACTGAGAACAAGTCACCCGTTGAGAGCATGGCTCCGATAACATTCAAGCGTTTCCCCTTATTTGCATCAATCTTGTGACATTTGCCTACATGCGTCCAAGCACTGCGGTTCGGCTGGGCCTGTGCAAAACCAGTCTCATCCACAAAGGCCAAGATCCTTTCATCACGTTCGGCTTGCGCGGTCATCTCTTCGATTTCTAACTCTGCTCGTCTAAACCTGACTTGGACTGTATCACCATCGTCATTCAATGCCGAGAAGAAACGGCTGGACATAAGAATCGACTTTGCTCCTGGAAGTACCTTCTGCTGTCCTGAATGTGATTGTAGTGGCTTGAAAGCCTATAATACGTCAGAGACTACGTGGCGTCATCTCAACTTTTTTCAGCACGAGGCTTATCTGACCGCTCGTGTACCTCGGGTATCCTGCCCTGATTGTGGTATCCTCAAGCTGAAGTCACTTCCTTTGTCTCGCATAGAGAGCGGTTTCACCCTTTTGTTTGAGACAATGATCATGGTAATGGCTAAGTCAATGCCGGTCAACACGATTGCCGCTATCGTCGGAGAGCATGACACCCGAATCTGGCGCATCATTAATCACTATGTCGAGCAGTCCCGCAAGCAGGAGGACTACTCACAAGTCACCACAGTCGGTGTGGATGAAACCGCCAGCAAGCGCGGTCACAACTATGTGTCTTTGTTTGTTGACCTTGCTACATCGAAAGTTCTGTTCGCCACCGAGGGAAAAGATGCCACAACCGTCAAGAGATTCCACGATGATCTGGTAGTCCATCACGGTGAACCGTCAAACATCACTGAATTTTGTAGCGATATGTCGCCAGCCTTCATCAAAGGCGTAACCGACAACTTTACCAATGCCCATCTGACTTTTGACAAATTTCATATCATGCAGGTCATTAACAAGGCTGTAGACGAAGTGCGCCGTCAGGAGCAGCAAGAGCACCCTGAATTGATAAAGACCCGCTATATCTGGCTGAAGAACCCACAAAACCTTAAGGCATCGCAACGCAACAAACTTGAGCACTTGTCGTTAAGCAAGCTCAACCTGAAAACAGCTCGTGCTTATAGGATGCGTCTTGCTTTTCAGGATTTTTTCAATCAACCGGCTGAAGGAGCAGAACTGCTTCTGAAGAAATGGTATTATTGGGCAACCCACAGTAGATTGCAGCCAATGAAAGAAGCTGCTTATACCATCAAACGACACTGGTCAGGCATTTTGCGGTGGTTCACATCCAGAATCAACAACGGTATTTTGGAGGGGATCAATAGCCTCGTTCAAGCAGCCAAAGCCCGTGCTCGGGGATACCGTACAAGCAAGAATCTTATCAGCATGATCTATCTGATTTCAGGTAAGCTTAATTTCAGCTTACCCGCTTGAAAGAGCGAGGAGCCAACCAATTACTGTATTTGAACAAAAATATCAAAAAACCTGAAATGGCTTGCTGCTCTGCCGCAAGCCGTGCAAATAATTCGCCGCACGTTGCGAATGGGACATCGCCTTAAAACCCGCTTTGAACTGCTTCAGCCATCCCGCTGTTATCCTGTCAAAAGTGACAACACCACCACTGAAAGCCACAAGTTTTTTCAGTACATTTACCTCAAAGCAAGAATTCGACTTTTTTCTGTTGACGACCGGAAGAACTCAATAAAATCCTCTGTTGCTTTCGTTTTTTGTTTGAAAAGTGCTGCGACATCTAACAGAAAATCTTTTTCAACAGCTCTTACCTTTTCAAGAGCTTCAGCTTTCGACTGGTGATAGAGCTTCGGTTTTTTTGGGTTCACCTTTATTCCCGTCGTCTGAAGGAATCGAATAAAGAGCTGGCAACAGTCAACTAAACTTGATACGTAAATGAGAACAATCGTCTTTACAGGAAAGGGCGGCGTTGGCAAAACCTCCATAGCCGCGGCAACTGCCGTAAAAGCTGCATCAATGGGTTTTAAAACCCTTGTCATCTCCACCGATCCCGCTCACAGCCTCGGGGACTCCTTCGACCTGGAACTTGGGCCCTCTCCCATCAAGATTGCCGATAACCTCTACGGTCAGGAGGTAAGCGTCTATGGCGACCTGACCCTGAACTGGGAGATCGTCCGAGCCCATTTTGCCCACATCATGGAGGTGCAGGGAATCAAGGGGATCTATGTTGAGGAGATGGGCGTCCTTCCCGGCATGGAAGAGCTCTTCTCCCTCTCCTATATCAAGCGATACAACGAATCCGGTGAGTACGACCTTCTCATTGTCGACTGCGCCCCGACCGGCGAAACCCTCCGACTGCTCTCCCTGCCTGAAACCTTCGGCTGGATGCTGAAGATGATACGGACCCTCGAGAAGTATTTGGTCAAACCGATGATACGCCCCCTCTCAAAAAAGATCGGCCGCCTCCACGACCTGGTGCCTGAAACTGAGGTCTATGACCAGATTGAGCAACTTTTCTCCTCGGTTGACGGCATCATCGACCTCCTGTCGGATGGAACAAAAACAACCGTTCGCCTTGTCATGAACCCCGAAAAGATGGTGATCAAAGAGTCGATGCGTGCGCTCACCTATCTCAACCTTTACGGCATAACCGTTGACCAGGTAATAATCAACCGGGTTTTTTTCGATGAGATCGACGGCGAGTACATGAGTGAGTGGAAAACCATTCAGCATAAATATATTGAGCAGATTGAGCGCGCCTTTGCACCCATCCCGATCACGAAGGTGCCCCTTTTCCGGCGCGAAGTGCTTGGGCTTGAGATGCTGAAAACCGTTGGCGAAGTGGTCTACGGAGATAAAAGCCCGCTTGATATTTTTTATAAGGAGGAGCATACATCCATTACAAAAATCAACGAAGGGCACTATATCATGAAACTGCGCCTTCCCTTTGTCTTCGACAACAAAATGGAAGCCAATGTCCTGCAGCTTGGCGACTCGCTTTCCATTAGAATCGGCAACTACCAGAAAGGAGTCATTCTACCCCTTTTTCTGGCTGGAATGCGGGTTGCTGAAGCAGGCTATGAAGAACAGTGTCTCAAAATCGAGTTCAGAAAAAAAGAGTCTACAATAACAGTCTGAAAAATCAGGGAGGATTCATGAAAAAATATGTTGCGGAATTCATCGGCACATTCTGGCTTGTTCTCGGTGGATGTGGCAGCGCTGTTCTTGCTGCGGCATTTCCTGATGTGGGTATCGGCCTGCTCGGCGTTTCACTTGCTTTTGGTTTGACCGTTCTTACCATGGCCTACGCAATCGGTCATATCTCGGGTTGTCATCTCAATCCGGCAGTTTCTATCGGGTTATGGGCTGGTGGTCGTTTTGAGGCAAAAGAGTTGCCCCCGTATATCGCTGCCCAGGTTGCAGGGGCTATTGCCGCAGGCGGAACTCTTTTTCTTGTTGCCAGTGGCAAAGCCGGATTTGATGTTACCGCAGGCTTTGCGTCCAACGGCTATGGGGCACATTCTCCCGGCGGATATTCGTTACTTTCGGCTCTGGTTACCGAGGTGGTT
>CAIJPS010000059.1 GCA_903822595.1 uncultured Chlorobiaceae bacterium | reverse complement strand
AGGGCATCGGCAAGTTCTGCCACAATATCGAGCGCTTCACGAAGCGGTTCACGGAGGGAGAGGCGTTGCTTGATGTATGCTGCTTTAGAATTCATGAAGGGGGTTCTTAAACGTTTTGGTTGTATTGCCACTTCGCCCTTAATAACTATCTCTGCCTCAGGACAAGCTCTGCTTCATCCCTCAAAAAGGTCGGTCTGTCTTGACTCTTCAGCTTCCTCACTCTCAATATCTGCCTCCGGTTCATACGGCAGCACCTCTTCCTCCGCACAATCGTAAGGCACCTGCACAATATTCAGGCTGTAATCATCCCGGCCGAATTCGCACCTGCCAAGCAGCATGTTCGGAATTTTTTTGATGGAAATATTGCTGTGGTGGTGGGCACACTCTTTCTGATAGGCCTTGCAGGCAAGCAGCAGGCTTTCATCCGGCTGCATCTCTTCATGAATGCCGTCAAGCATTTCAACCGTCATAAAACCGGTTGTGGTGAAGAGAAAATCCTTTTCGCTGCTTTGAGCCTGCTTCCAGTAAATTTGCTCGTCCGGCTGGTATCTGAACCCCTCCTGCTTTGCCATTGCAGCCGCAAGCATATCGGGATTGTACTTTTTACTGATAATCCAGTTCCCGTATTTGTCCCTGTTCAGGAGCGAAGGGGCAAGCGTATAAAACCTGAATCCGCCGCCACCCTGCCACTCAACAGCTTTGCTGATACCACCCTGATCGGCACCATCAACAACCTTTTTTAAGCGGGGATAACAATGTGTTTTTGCGTGTTCTCCAAGCTCAATACCGATCCATTTTCGGCCCATTTTATTAGCAACAGCGGCGGTTGTCCCGGAACCAAGAAAAGAGTCAAGAACAATATCGCCCTCGAGGGAAGCAAGTGCCATTATCCGATAAACAAGCTTTTCTGGTTTTGGTGTAGCAAAAACATTATCAGAGTCAAATATTTTTACCTCTTTTTTCCCTTCCTGATTATCCCCGACATCAGCACGAAACCAGATAGTTTTTGAAACACTTCCAGCCTGCACATCTGAAAGAAATCTTTTTAAACGAGGCATATTGTTACCAGATTCACCAAACCAGATTCTTTTCTCCGCAATCAATTTTTCAAGACTCTCCTTTGATACTCCCCAACACCTTGAATCTGTTGGATTAACAACACGTCCTGAAGGTAAAGTTATCGGATAATCTGTACTTGCGGTATAGGTCTTGACCGTTAAATCGGAAGAAGTCCAAACCCCTCTTGGGTCGTTATCAGGATTCTTGTATCGATCGTTCATCACGTCAGTTCTTGGCAATAAATACGGCCTCCAGATATCCTTGTTTTTGGCATAGACAAGAATATGGTCATGGCTGTCAGATAGCCATTTCGTATCATTTTGAGGAGAAAACTTTTTCTCCCAGATCACATTATTGACAAAGTTCTTCCTTCCAAAAATCTCATCACAAGCCACTTTCAGATAATGGCTTTCATCATCATCAATCGAGATCCAGATTGAACCATCATTGGAGAGCAGGTCACGAAGAATTTTCAGCCGGGGTGCCATCAGGTTCAACCACTGACTGTGCTCAATCCCGTCGTCATAATGTTCAAACGCATTGCCTGTGTTATATGGCGGATCGATATAGATGCATTTGACCTTCCCTGCATACTCCTGCTCCAGCGCCTTCAGTGCAAGCAGGTTGTCTCCCTGTATCAGCATGTTGCCACTACCGGGGTCGCCATAGCTGTATTCCGGCTGCTCGACAAGAATCCTTGGCTCAAGCTTCGGTTCCTCACCCTTTCCTATCCAGGTCAGCTCTAATTTTTGATTTGGTTTCATTACTGCGATTCAACCCTTCAATTCAACTTTTTTATAAAACCCGTACACATTGCCGATATGCTGTTTCATCACCCCACGGTTTGCCAGCCTGCCGGCAACAATCGCCGGGTGGGTGCCGATTTTGGTGGCGAAACGCTGGATATCCTCTTTTTGAAATCCACCGCTTTCCATGATCTCTTTTTCCTCCTTGCGGCTCATAAGGCACTCTTCCGCAAAGCTATCGGCTTCGGCCTCTTTCTCTTTGCCGTTACAGGAGTACTCCAGGCCCTCTACAAAAACATCCTTTTTGTTATGCTTCAGGATATGGGCCGCTTCATGGAAAAAGGTGAACCAGAAAATATCGTTCCGGTTCAACCGGTTTGACAGTTGAATCAGTGGGTTGCCTTTCACCCAGCGGGTTGAGCCATGCAGCGGCGCTTTTGGCAGGCAGGGTGTGTGAACAACCTTTACCCCGGCTTTTCTGCACAGTTCCTGAAGCTCAGGAAAAAAATCATCGGCGCCGCTGATCACCAGCTTTTTTATCTCCTGCAAGGTTTCCACAAAGGCGTTCCTCTCAAAATCAGGTACCTGAAGCAATTCGGCCTGCCGTTCTCCCTGCCGAAGCCATGCGGCAACAGAGTATGGGTCTTTGCTGTTTTTTTCGCTCATACGGTAGGCTGTGGCATAGACCTGACCGTGGTAGAACGTTTCATACACTTCATGGCTTGCAACGTTAAAAAAGGAGAGCAGGGCTTTGCCTGCGTTAGCCGAACTACCGTCAAAGGCAATCCACCCTTTCGCTTTCATTGCATTACATGGAAACCGTTTCGCCCACTCTTTTGCCTGAAGCAGCGTTTCGGCTTCATCAATTTCAGCAAGTTTAAGGCGATAGCGCCGTTCACGCTCAACCCAATAATCAGCAGGTATGCCGACAACGCGCTCAAGCTGAATTGCGGTTTCTGGAGTTATCTGTGCCTTGCCCTGAATGATCTCATTAATAGTTTTTTTGGGTCGGCCCATTCGCTCTGCCAACTCCGCCTGCGACATTCCCGTATATTCGATGTGTTCAGCAAGTGTATCGCCGGGGCATGAGATAATTTCACGGGCTATTGCAATATCTTCTTTTGTCTTGTACATGTTTTTCCTCTCGTATTTAATGGTAGTCTTCACCAATCGCCACAATCACAATACCGGTAATTTGTATCCAGTCAAGTCCTCCGTCCTCTTTTCGGGGAAGAGGATCATGGTCAGGCAGAAAAATGATCCGATGGTTTGGTGTGAGGTCAATCGCCAACTCCCCCTGCCGGTTTCCTGTCAATTCATGGCAGTGGGCAGAAGAAAATGAACGCATAGCTTCAAGATTTACAACCGAAGCAAGATCATCCAGGCGCTGAGACAGCTTTCTCGCCCTGTCACCATAATTTTTCTTGATAGCAGAAAGGCTTTCAACACTTTTTTCCAGCTTGCGTGTTTGATAGCGAATATTCATTCGTAAGGTAACATAATTAATCAGCACATTAAAATTTTATTAACCCTAAAGGTTAACGCTATTCCAACCTCCATTGTATTGTAAAGAGAGTTTCTTCCTCTATCCGCTGCGTCATCCTTGCCTCAACCTCTTCGAGTAATCCATCTTTTTTGCCTTCAATCTGATCCTGCGCCTCAAAAAGGTGGCGCCGTTTATCGTCACGCTGCTTTTCAAGATCCTTTACGTGGCGGCGTTCCTTTACCTTGCTTTCAAGATCGGAGAGCTTTCTGGCTTCAGCCTTGCGGAGCCTGATTTCCGCATCGAGGTCTTTAATCTCCCGCTCAAAACTGAGCTTCATGTCTTCAGCCCATTTGTCGAGCTTTTCATACTCATCATCAAAAAACTGCGCGTTTCGGTCGTTGTTTTCCTTGAGGATTATTTCAGTAGCCTCTTTGTTCATGACGGTGAAGCGCTTTTCAACCTCCTCCGGGATCACAAGAGTTTTTCCCTCGGTGGCATCGAGTGAGAAAAACTTACGGCAGAGGTCGTGGTCAAGCAGTTCGCCTGTTTCAGTAAATCCGGTATGCAGCAGAAAGTCCTCGGTTTCAAAAGAAGAGATCGTCAGGCAGCGAAGCTGGAGCCATCCACTTTTTCCTGCATACGGTTCAAGGAGGGTTATCTGTTTCGGATTGCCGGAATAGTCGAAAAGCAGCTCTCTCGTCTCAAGCGGTTGGTTTTTGCATGTTTCAATAATCCGGCGGGCAAGCGGATGGCCGACACGGTAGATGTTGGTATCGTCCTCTACTTCAATTTCTGACTTTTTTCTGTTGGCTGCCGTTCGCAGCAGCAGATAGGGGCCAGGATGTATCTGTTCGCCGGGAAATGGATTGCTATGCAGTCTGAAGGCATTGTCAGATTGATCGAATGCCGCGCAGTCGCGCAGGATGTACCGGGTGATCTGCCAGAGCCACTGCTCATACTGGTTGAGGTAGTGCCGTCCTGTTTCAAGGCTGAAGCGGAGCTTCTGGTGAACCTCTTCATCAAAGTTTTCCAGCAGGTTCTGACGGGTGTTCTCGAACCGTTCCTCGATATTGTGTTCAAGCTCCTCCTGCAGGCGGTCAAAAGCTTCCTGTATCTCTTCAAGCTTTCGGCATTCCTGATAGATTGCGGCAATCCGTTTCTCAAAATCAACGCCGCCCTCTATGCTTCCAAGTACCTCATCGCTTGCTCCGAATACGCCGCTGAAAAGCCGGAATTTCTGGTCGAGCAGTTGATAAACCCGGTTGTCGGCTTCATTGGCCATGTTCAGAAAGTTGACTACGACGACATCAAAGCGCTGACCGTAGCGATGGCAGCGGCCAATGCGCTGCTCGATACGCTGTGGGTTCCAGGGCATATCGTAGTTGACCACCAGCGAGCAGAACTGCAGGTTAATCCCTTCGGCAGCGGCTTCTGTGGCAATCATGATGGTTGCTTCGTGCCGGAAATAATCAACCAGAGCCTGACGCATATCGGCCGTAGGCGAACCGCTTACCCGGTCGGTACCGTTATGCTGCTCAATCCATGCCTTGTAAATTTTTCTCGATTCCGGATCGTTATTTGAACCGTTGAAGAGCACGATCTTGCCGCCAACTCCCTGCAGTTCAAGATTTTTTTTAAGATAGATCTGTGTACGGGTTGACTCGGTAAAAATAATGGCTTTTTCTGGCGCTCCGAGCTCCTGCAGTTTCCTGAATCCGCCGCTCAGGGCGGTTACCAGCTTGTCACCTTTCGAGTTCTTCTGAATGATTTTGGCAAGTCGGGCGAACTCCCTCAGTTCGTTCCGTTCAGCAAGTACCGCTTCCCGCTCTTCCTCCGTAAGTGGTTCAACGAATTCGTCAAGAGGAGGTTCACCGTTTTCCTGCCACTCTTCACGCAATTCGTCAAAGGTCTCGAAGTCGAGGGAAATGGTCTCATCATCACTGTTTGGTGCCTGCCGGTCAAGCAGGGCGTCAAGCTTAGCGGCAAGTCCTTCAAGGGTACCCTGAATGGCAAAGGTTGACGAGGCAAGCAGTTTTCGGAGAATCAGCGTCATGAGCTTGCGCTGACTGACCGGCAGGGCATACAAGTCAGGCTTAATCAGATAGTTGGAAACGAGATCGTAAAGCTCCTGCTCTTCCTTGTAGGGATAGTACTCCTGAACAATGGCGAGGCGGTTGGTGTATTTGACATATTCAAGCACCTGACGCCTCAGCGTTCGCTTGCAAAGCGGCTTCAGGCGCTCTTTCAGCTCATTGAAATTTCCATCTTCAAGGATCCGGGAGTAGCGGCTCT
>CAIJPS010000058.1 GCA_903822595.1 uncultured Chlorobiaceae bacterium | reverse complement strand
TCAAGGTTCCCCCTGTTGAGAAAATTTCAACGCCCATGCCACTCAACTCCCGGCAAAATTCAACAATACCGGTTTTATCAGATACAGAGACCAGCGCCCGCTTGATGACAGGATCAGACATTTGCAGAAAATTTATTTATTTATCGTTTAAGAGCTTTTCGTAAAGCGGGAATTTAAGAAAAAATCTTCAATTATTTGAGGGCACTCTGCATCTGGCAGGAGAGTGTGACTCCGAACAAAAGTAACGACCTACACATAAACCGGCAAATCGCCTGACACACGATTTCTCAACTCGGCCAGCATTTCCGATTCCTTCATTTTAGAGGCCCAAACAGGGCGGAGCTGGAAGTGAGGCTGATCGGAAATAGTTTTCCAGTTTCCTCCCCACTCCAGCCCCAGGTCTGTACCAATAACACCAGCAGCCTTGTACTTGGGTGAATCAACGATATACTTGTTTCCCTCAAAAACTCCGATATCGAACGCAATCCCGAAGTTGTGATTTGAGTACCCTCCTTTAGCGTTGGTTACCCTACCCCCCTGCACGGTTCGGCCTTGCGCATAAAGGGCGTCCTGTTCTGCATAAGTTCTGAAACCACAGATTATCTTTATGCAAATTCCGCTTAGTGCTGCTTTTTGAACAAGAGCACGCGCCATTGGCTGTACCTGTGGCAGAAGCGTTGCGATGGCCTTTTCACTTCTCGGATCAACAGGCGTTATGTCGGGTACCTGCGGATTGTCCGGGAGTGTCGGGCTGACTATCTGCTTGTAGATAGCACCCCAGGTTTCCGGTCCAGCTTTCCCGTCTGCATCAACACCTAAAACACCTTGTACTGCGCTGATCAGCTCTTCGATGTTCATCTTTCCTCCTGTGACTGTGATAGAATTGGAAATAGGAAATTGCAAGCGATTGACTCATCGAAAAGACTCTTTTCTCTGTGACAATCGAGCAGTGTTAAAGAGGCAAAAAAAACTGACGCTCAATTATGTGAAACAACATGAATGGATAAACTCGACAACAGCATCACCCATCTGTGTCAGACCAGGTTGCTCAAGTGGATAGTGGCCAGCATTTTTCAGCATCACCACCTTTGTTGGTACACGTTTTACACGCTTGAGAAAAATCTCGCTTAGATACAAAGGTGTCCAGAGATCTTTTTCCGGTTGAGTCAGTAAAATCGGACAAACAGCAAATGCTTCCGGTTCAACGATCGGCTTATACGCGGTGAGCGAACTAAGGAACTTCATGGTAACCCATTTTCCCGCCGAAGTTTTGTCGCTCAAACAAGCCTTGAGCGCAGCTTTATTGTTGACCAGTGCCGACATTTTGCTGGCCAGACTCATCGGCATACGAAGAGCTGCCAGTGGTGTTTTTGCTGCCAGGTGTGTCAACGGCACACCAATACGGCTCATGAGGAAATTCAACGCAGTTTCATCGCGAACCTGTTGCTCCCCTTGGTCGAGGAAGGTCATACCCACAATGCCTTTGACTTTTTTGTTGAGGGCCGCTACGTGGACAGCAAGCATACCGCCAGCACTGAGACCGTAGAGCATGATGGGGCGCGGATCTTTGGCAAGTTCAGCATCAATAAGATCACTGCCCGCCTGAACCCAATCGTCATAGGTTACAAGCACACTTGGCGCTACCCTGGTCATACCATATTCAGGCATGTCGATGGCAAGGGTTTCAAATCCGCGCGTAAACAGAGGCCTGCCCAGAATGGTAGACATCTGCCGCCCATTGGTACCGACTCCGTGAAACAGGATCACTTTCACCTTGGCATGGGGATTACGAAAGCGGTCAAGGTGAACCTGGTGTCCCCGCCATTGCCACCACTCTTCTGAGGGTTCATGACCCCGCTTAAGCTGAAACTCTTCGGGAAGAAATGCCTGGATTTCCTGCCAATTCGATTGAGTACTGTAGTCCATGTTTATGTTCTTCATTTTCAAAAGAAAAGCGACATACCTCTCTATGACCTGCCACCGCTCATCAATCACACTGTAAACCGATCGAAAAGCTTAAGGCGCCAACCCTGCTGCCAGAGTACATCGTAGCGCGCCCGCAGGTCGGCGTACTCCCACCCATGAACCCATATTTCCGGCTCCTTCGTCTGGCGCCACACAGCCGTTATCTTCGCTCCACCTGAGTTGCAGGTCGAGATAAACTTGAGCCGCCAGCCGTCAGACCAGAGCTCGTCGTAGCGTGCTTTGAACTGCGCAAATGTCGCTCCGTATATCTGATATTCGCCCACCTTCGAGGGCTCCCAGGCGGCTGTGTAGCTGGGTGTACCGTTCACGTCGATAACATCGATCAGTTTCAACCGCCAGCCCTGCGGCCACAATTCGTCATAGCGTACGCGATACTGCGCATAAGAGGCATCGTAAATCTGGTACTCACCACCCGTTGCGGGTGCCCACACTGCTGTATAGCGGATTTGAGCACCGATCGAATATCGCGACAGAAGCTTTAACCGCCAGCCCTGCGGCCACAGCTCATCATAACGTGCTCGGTAACTCGCGTAAGTGGCGTCATAAATCTGATACTCGCCACCGCTGCCAGGGCGCCACACAGCGGTATAGAGTGGCACGCCGTTCACAACGACAATGCTGAGGCTGTAAAGGCGCCAACCCTGCGGCCAGAGCTCGTCATAACGTGCGCGATATTGGGCATAAGGCACATCATAAATCTGATACTCGCCGGTCGTGTTCGGCACCCACGCTGCCGTATAGCGAACCGGCGACTTTGGCTCCGGATTCCTGACCCACTGCCCCTTTTTGAGGTATCCCCGGATCACATGATGCCATGTTGCGCCATTGTCTTCGGAGTACTCGTAGTTACAGTATGGAAAAGCGATGGTCACAAAGTGAGCACGGTCGCTCGTGTGCTCTCCGAGGTTTGTCAGAGCCTGATGCAGATGCGGGGGGCCCGTGCCCGACCTTCCTGTCTTCGCCAGATCCTTACCGTAACTTACGGCCTGGCCAGTGTTCACTCCGCAGGAATTCTGCTGAAGATGAAGATAATCGCAGAATTCGGAATCGCCCTGTTCGATAGATACAAAGTTGGATGGACCCTGGCTCGTATTCGGACCAACTTCCGAAACGAACGCAACAGTTCCCGGAGCAGAGGCCTTGAAGGCGTGGCCGTTGATGTCGCCATCGGGAAACATAAAGTCGTAACAAAATGCGGCGTAGCCGGTATGGCTGATTGTCGGATCGCCAAAAGCTTGCGAGATACTGAGGATAAGACCTTGTTCGAACGGCAGTCGCATGTGGCTCACAAGACTCAAAGGCAGCAGTTTACGATCGGCTGCATTGTTACGGTTGTTGGACACCGTGACGTTGTGCGCTCCCGGTACACAGGTAACCGGCCGGTTCAACGTCGCCGGTAACGGCGCGCTCGCTCCGTCACCGAAAACAAAACCCGCCAGCAAATGCGCCTCTTTACCCGTCAGCGTTGTCGCCGCTGCAAGTGCCGCAACCTGAGATGCCGTTAACGCCTGAGTAAACACTGCCACGTCGTCTATAAAACCGTAGAACTGCTGGTGTATCTCATCACTTCGTCCCAAACGAATAGTGCCGCTTGGGTTATTGGACGAAGAGAGCGTCAACGTGCCTTTCGACACACCGTCAAGGTAAACGGTTATGGTTGTGCCTTTTCGGACAACTGCAAGGTGATGCCAGCTCTCCTGAAAACTGGCGGCAATCGGAACATCAAGTGAGCCGGTACCAATGCGAATTGAAATCTTATTGTTCCCGCCACGGCCATCACCATTGCCGATAAAATAAACACCGCTGCCATGAACAGCAAGCATTGGCCCTTCGTAGGCATTCACGAACTGCATCATGAATCTCGCGGCAACCGTGTGATCGCTTGCAAAGAACTCAGAAAAGGCGACGGTCGTAACGGACCAACCACCCCAAGTCAAACTAAGTGCCATAGTTCACATCCCCTTTACTTTATCACTGGTTGATTGGCCTGACTGCCGATTTGACTTACCTCACCTGTCAAAAACAATACGGCCCTGCAAGATCATCGCAACGATCAAATCATGGAAACCCTCCTGCAGAGCCTGAGATTTATCTTATTTAACTGGTGGGCAACCTTGCGGAGCGCCAACCATAATAACCTTTATCCCATTCCAGGTTGCGGGACCAGGACCGGCATTATTGGTAAAATCGGACTCGTCGACGATGTGGTTGCTGTTGACAAATGCCTGGAAAGGATGCGGAGCATTGGCAGTCATATGCTTTGGATTGCCAGAATAGTAAGAGATTGGCACAAGAATCGTTTTGCTTTCACCCGGTTTCAATGGCGGTGCAATGCCTACACCGGTACCCCATGCATCAAGTACGCCAGGATGCATGTCTTTTACGACAATAGGCGGTTCCACGCTGCTTGGCCAGCTTGCTTTGCCCTGATTTTTAACGGTTACAGAGAAGGTAAAAACTGGTTTTTCGGGGGCGCAAACTCCCCAGGATTTGAGCCCAAAAGAGGTGATTACCAAATCAGGTTTTGGTGCTGCCTTCGCCGGATTGGCAAACAAAACAGAACCCAGCAGTACGGTAAAGAGCGAACGCGCAACTGAAGATTTTTTCATCTGTTTTTCCTGAATTATTGAGTTGAATTAATAATTGATCCGCCTGATCTGCGGATTTTTGAATTGCAATTTGTCTACGGAATTGTGGACTACTGATGACCTGCGATGTAAATATGGGAATACATCATGATTGTGCCAGCATCTTGATAACACACTCCAGTGTTTCGTAAAACGATACAATACCTGAGGGCTTGCGGTACAGCGTATAACGACCTGGGAATCTAAGCGAATGGTTCTAACAACGTCCTCTGTCAATGTAATAAAACAAGTCAATATTACGTATCGACTGCATCAAAAAAAAGCAGCCGATATCTCATTGTGCCCGACGCTCCCTTGCAGTAATCGCGACAGTAAGACTACTGGCAAACAACACAACTGCCACTGGCAACCAGATCGCTCTTTCATCAGCGCTGGGCGTAATCGAATTCAACACCACCGCAAGCGCTCCGAAAACTACAACAAACCAGACGGCCCATTTCGAAGCACGAAACCAACCCCCAAGTAACAGTCCACTCCGTGACAATACCACAAGCGCAGTAACGACAAGACAAACGGCCTGCAGGACGGCAGCAAATCGCATGAACGGAGGAAAGACTCCCGGAAAGGCACCGCCCATCGCGCAGGAACCCCACGGCGCACCAAGTGCAAGTGCAAGCTGAAACAGGATTACTCCAGAAGTAACGATGGTAAAGACTATCGCTGCCGTTCTTGTCACTCTCATCTACCACTCCTTTCGTCGTTATGGCTGATATTGATCAGACGGAACGGGCTCTTTCGGAAAAAACGGACCGTTTCTGTCAAGAAACAGCTATCCTTAACCGGATATACAATTTTTTTACACTATCAACTACTAACAAGGAAAATGCCACACAGCAATAATACGCATAATTCAGATAAAAAAAACGAAGCACTAAGCGCATTGGCATTACACTTATTGAACAAAATTAACAATTTCCGATACCACTAATGCTCATGGCTTGCACCGGAGAGAGAACTTCTGTTGCAACAAAGCGGGGATCTCTTCACGCTTGACCGTCCATCCCTTTGTTTTGCCTTCCGAAACAGACTTGAAGCGGTCGCCGAGAAGCACATCCTTTCCAGAGTTGTTCTGTTGAACAACCATCAGCCACTGGACAAAAATCGAGTCTGGATGGGTCGAGTTCATATAATTGGCCGGTTCAAAATCCACCCACTCCTGCGGGCTTAGATTGAACTCGTAGAGATTTTTCCAGACTCCATCGGTAAATGACTGCAAAAGATAGTATTGCTCCGGGCTTCCGGTCAGTTTGAAGGTGTCAAAATCCTGCCTGATTTCCAGGTCAAGCCACTTCAGGTTGAGCGGCTCCCGAATACCGTAACTGCCGAAGCCAAGGTCGCAAAACCATTGTTCATCATCTATCGTAACCACAATTGCCATATGTGTCTTCGGACGACGGACAGGGTAGGTCATTGGGCGGGCAGCGACAAATTGATAAGGAATGCCCAACGCATCGAGAGCCATGGCAAACAGACCGTTCACCTCGTAGCAGTACCCTCCGCGGTTACGTTCTACGATTTTGCGGTATATCTCCTCCGGTACGAGAGAGACAACTTTCCCCTGCTGAATATCGAGGTTTTCAAACGGCACCGAAAACAATTGACAGCGCATCATGCGTTTCAGTGTGGGAAAATCCGCAGACACTGCACCCTGAAAGCCGATTCTGGCGAAATATGCCGGAAGGTAAAAGTTTTGAGCTTTCATAACGAATAGAGTCAGATCTCAACTGGCCAGTCCAGCGATGGTTGGCGGGTCCATAGAAAATATACGACTTCGGTAAACGAATCAATGACAAACATTATAAGAGAGGCTGAGATGTTCATCTCCGGAGTTGTTACCATCGCTCACTGCGCAATCTAACCATGAAATAATCTTTTTGTAAATTGCTATCGTTACGATACACCATCGTCAACTGAATTGCTTCAAAAATAAAATTGGAGGGCTGGAACATGATGAAAGGACGAGTCGCTTTAGTGACCGGAGCAAGCCGTGGAATAGGAGCCGCAACAGCAAAACTTTTCGCCGCAAACGGCGCATCTGTGGCGGTCAATTATTTCCAGAGTGAACGTGCTGCCCTTGCTGTTGTCGATGAAATCACGAAAGCTTGCGGGCAAGCAATTGCCGTCCGGGCTGACGTTCGTGACAAGGAGCAAGTAATGGCAATGATTGCCGAAATCGAGAAAAGTTTTGGCCCCGTCGATACGCTTGTCAGCAATGCATCCATCGGTTTTCCGGTCAAACCGTTAACGGAGTTCTCGTGGCCTGAGTTCGAAGCCAAGCTGACCGGCGAACTCAAGTCTGCGTTTTTCTGTTGCCAGGCGGTTCTGCCTAAAATGCTCGAAAAGAGGGCAGGGTGCATCATTGCCGTATCAAGCACCCTTTCCCGTCATGCATCACCGGGCTTCATTGCCCATTGCACGGCCAAATCAGGTCTCGATGCCTTTGTCCGCTCTCTTGCCGAAGAGGTCGGGCCGGCAGGCATACGTGTTAACGTCATTGCCCCTGGACTCACGCTTACCGATGCGACAGCATGGCTACCCGAAGAGCAGAAAACAATGATAGCCAGTATGACGCCACTTCAGCGTGTCGCCACTCCTGAAGATGTTGCGGGCGCATTGCTGGCTATGGCTTCCGACCACAGCCGCTTTGTGACAGGATGCTATGTCCCGGTTTCAGGCGGATTGCTGATGCTCTGACAACGGTTGCGTCAGGTATTTCATCTACCAGGATTTACTCTCAAAAGGAGCCAATGAGTTGATTTAATAGTGTTAGTCACTCCGTTTATGTGTATGTATCAGTATGAAATGAAAAAGTGCAATCATGAGAACGCAATTATTTTTCCAGGGATCACTCTTAAGTTTAATAACATCATGACTACTAAAACAACTGAACAGACGCTCAATTCGGCATTTGAAAACGTTAAGTCCTTATTTAAAAAAATTTTGGGTAAGACTGTTGAAAATGAGGCCAAACCCCAATCGACAGGAATCAGATCAACAATAACCCAAAAGCCAAGCGATCAACCAATTAAGTGGCCTCTTCCGGTAAAAAAATAAAGCTATCGGATGCAGTGATCGTTCTTCCCGCCTGATCGTCCACTCTTCGTTTTGCCCTCAGAAACAGTCTGGAAGCTTTCGCTGGTAAGCAGATCCTTTCCCAAAAACTTCTGCAGAACGACCATCAGCCACTGGATAGAAATAGTCTGGATGAGAAAAAAGGTTCCCATCATGATGACAGCATCATGACAGCATCACACAAGCGGGGATAATTCTCTTTAACGAAGAATCCCCTGAACAATGAACCTATAGGCCGGTTGTGAAGTTGTAAAATATGAAAATGAAAAACTCATCTTGACGTTACGCTGTTAACTCGGGATCGGGCATGAATCGTAAAACAACGAGAAATATCTCCACATTTCACCTGCACTCTTATGAATTGGAAACAGCTTCTTGAAAAACAGGTCGAAGACGCCTTCAAGGTGGCTGATCGACTTATCAGGCTTCTTGACGAAAAAGATCTTGCCTGGAAACCCTCCGACGGCAGCAACTGGATGACGACAGGGCAACTGCTTCTGCATATGGGAAAATCCTGCGGCGTTCCCATGAAAGGTTTCGCTACGGGAAATTGGGATATGCCTTCCCATAGTGACATGAACGAGAAGAAAACTGAAAAGAAAATGCCCCCTCCGGCTGAAGAACTTAAGAGCGTCAGCACCATCGATGAAGCGCTGAAACTCCTCTCTTTCGACAAAGCCCTTGCCAATGAGGCATTGAACCATTGCAGCGATGAAGAGCTGGAATCAAAACCGGCACCAGCCCCTTGGGATCCGACCCCCCTGAACCTCGGCTTGCGCATGCTGCAAATGATTGATCATCTGAACCAGCACAAAGCGCAGCTCTTCTACTATCTGAAGCTGCAAGGCAAACCGGTCAACACCTTCCATCTCTACGGCAAGTAGCAATACTTGCCGGATGGCAAGCCTGCGATCGCGTCAAGAATAACAGTGGCGAAGTTTTATATCTTCGTTGCTTCTGCGTGTAAACGAATACCTAATGCCCGAACAACTTTAAGAACCGTGGCAAATTCAGGATTCCCATCGGGAGAAAGTGCCTTGTACAAACTTGCCCTTCCAAGACCTGTTTCACGCGCTATTTGAGACATACCTCTTGCTTTTGCTATGGTACCCAACGCTTGAACGACCAATGAAGGCTCACCTTCTTCAAGCGCCGCTTCAAGATATGCTGCCATCTCTTCCTCAGATGCAAGATATTCCGCTGCATCATATGATCTTATTTTCGTTTTCATCTCATCTCCCCTGTTTCAAGATTTTCAAGCAGAAACCTGGCTTTCAGAATATCGCGTTTCTGTGTACGTTTGTCTCCACCGGCCAAAAGCAGGACAAGTTCACGCCCACGCCATGAATAGTAGACCCGGTAACCTGGACCATGATCGATTCTGAGTTCAGAAACGGAGTCTCCGACAGACTTTGTATCGCCTGCAAGCCCCAGCCGGAGTCGATCAATTCGAACGAGAATACGAGCTTTGGCCGTCCTGTCCCGAAGTGTTGACAGCCATTTTGAAAATACCTCTGTTTGTTGTACGTCTATCATATCGACAACATCATTGCTGTATCCCATAGAATACAATTTTTATAAGAAAAATCGATGTAATCAATAGCAGTTATGAACAAGGAAAAACAGATAAAACTTGAGGCTGCTGGCTGAATCTTCAAGATCTCAAGGCGACTTTCACGAAAAAGGAGGTATCAATTTGAGCAAATCACGTTTTTTAAAATTATGACCGATGACCCCGGCTAACAGGTTTGCCCGTGTTTGTTTTGTAGCCGCGAACCTCATGAGCGACTCCAGTAAAAACTCATTATTCAGCAAAGGCTGAAGAGCATACCCAAGAGTAAACTCGTGAAATGAAAACTCTTTTCGCCAGAGCTTTTCATAATGCATAGAAGCCCGCGTTTCCTCTGCATCCAGAGCCCTTGCAGCAGCCTCTGCGGCATACCGGCCACTTTTCAACGCATAATATATTCCTTCACCATTCAGAGGATCAACAAAGCTGCCGACATCCCCGGTGAGCAAGAGATTACCACGCCCTCTTTTTCCCTGAAAGGAACCAAAAGGAAGTGACCATCCATTGAGTGTTCCCGGCTCCATAACAGCATTTCTCAACTTTTCCGAAGCAAAAGCATTCTCCATAACAAACCGCTCAAACAACTCTTTGAGGCCTCGCTGATCTTTGACGCGGGTCATAAGGCCCACCCCGACATTGGCTCTCTGATTACCTAAAGGAAATATCCAGCCATAACCTGGAAGCATGGACTTGTCGTAATGGAGCTCTATTGCATCCGTCAGCCCCTCAACCTTTGAAAAATAGGCACGAATGGCAACCCCCTGATGCTTTTTCTCCTTGTTTGCCAGATGCAACCGGGAAGCTATTGGAGAATAGGCTCCGTCGGCAGCAATGATAACACGACCGAACCAGTCACCTCCGGAACTTCTTACGCCTCTCACTCTGTCACCATCCATGATAATATCGGTAACGGTCGTATTTTCGAGAAAGGTGATCGTGGAGTGCTCTTTAACACAGGCAATGAGACAGTCATCAAGTTCTTTTCTCGGAATAATATAAGAAGCACCCGCCAAACTTCCTGCCTCCGAAATTCTCCCTTGCACGAAAGTACCGGCTGGAGAAAAGAGGGTAACACCCTTGAATACCATCAGAGGAGCAAGCCGAAGACGAACAAGATCCATGACGCCCATCTCTTCCAGAAGAGTTGAAGAAGCTGCGGTGATACCATCTCCGCAAACCTTCTCTCTGGGAAACGTCGCCTTGTCGAGCAGCAAAACACGGTACCCTTTCCTGGCAAGAAACAACGCAGAGGAACATCCGGCAGGACCGGCGCCTGATATAACCACATCATAGGATTTCATAACTCACCAGTCTTCAATTTTCACCAGATGGCAGACCCACCCATCTGTCCTGATATCGTACGATGCTCAACAACGCCAGAAAACTGTTAATACTTCAGGAACCTTAGACAAGACGCGCTACATCATGCCCACAAATTGCGCAGCTTCCCTTGAGAAGCAAGTCACCACTCGCGACTGAACCAGAATAATCAATGATTCTGACAGAGTCACGACAATGCGAACAAAAGACGTTATCGAGTATTTTCTCCTGGAATTCAACAGGAATTTCTTCCCATAGTCTGGCAGCTTCCGGCGAAAATTGGGGAAATTGGAATATGGTCATGGGGAATAGTTCTTTACGGTATAACATGACTTTAACCTGTCGGTGTGTGGTTGAACCCGCCCGCTCGTATCGAAACTCGACGTTGAGCCAAGCCCGATAAGGTTGAACGCTACCGTAAAAACGTCCCTTTCTCCGCTTCTGATATGCTGGCAGCTTCTTTAATGAGAAGATACTTTTCTTGCGCATTAATGAACCGTGGGCTTGTTTCTTCGATAAGCAACTGACTGCCTGCAGCCTGCTTGACCCAGTTCCG
>CAIJPS010000057.1 GCA_903822595.1 uncultured Chlorobiaceae bacterium | reverse complement strand
CGATACTTCTCTGCTCTATTGTTGGTTAGGATAAATATACCTATACTTATGCATAATGTATGGTATTTCTATCCGTATGAAAAATGTCACAACAAAGTACAGTTGCAGATAAGGCCAAAGCTCTTATTCTTGCCCGGGGAGGCCTCATCCGTACCCGTGAAGCGATCCGTCTTGGTATTCATCCCCGGACGCTTTACAGTCTTCGTGACAGCGGTGAGCTTGAAAAGCTTTCTCGAGGGCTTTACCAACTCAAAGGGTGGAAGCAGCTCGAATATCCTGATCTTATCACCGTTGCACTGAGGGTTCCGAATGGTGTACTTTGCCTGGTTTCGGCACTCTTCTTTCACGAGATGACCACCCAGGTTCCACACAGCGTATCTTTTGCGCTTGAAAAAGGTGCCGAACAACCAAGAATCGACTATCCTCCGGTTACGGTTTGCCGGTTTTCACCCTCTTGTTTCAAGATCGGTATTGAAACGCATCAGCTCGATGGTGTCCCGGTGAAGATCTACAGTCCGGAAAAGACGCTTGTCGACTGCTTCAAATTCCGAAACAGGATCGGGATGGATATCGTGCTCGAAGCGCTCAAACTGTATCGGCAGAGAATGCATAAGAATCTGCATGCGCTCATGCAGTATGCAGAGGTGTGCCGTGTTGCCTCCATCATGAAACCATATCTGGAGGCAACGCTGTGAACCGCAAAAGCGATCAAAAAATATTGGAGCCTCGGTCAGGCAAAGACTGTTGGACAAGGCGCGGCAGGAAAACAGGCCTTTTCAGGAGCTGTTGCAATACTATGCCATGGAGCGCTTTCTCTACCGTCTGTCGTTTTCTTCATTCGCAGATCGTTTCATTCTCAAGGGGGCATTGTTGCTCAGGGTCTGGCATGCTCCCTTGGCAAGACCGACAATGGATATCGATATGCTCGGCAGTACAGGAATCGTTACCATCATTGCTGAATTTCCCTTAGGCTAAGCTTTACTGTTACAGCAGGGAAAGCATGATTGCCGAAAAGTTTGAGGTGATGGCCAAGCTTGGGATTCTCAACAGCAGGATGAAAGATTTCTATGATATCTGGATGCTCTCACGCCAGTATGACTTCGAAGGTACCAGTCTCGCAGAAGCCATCAGGCAGACGTTTGCGCACGGGGAACAACGCTCGTCCAGATGAAAGAAAGACAATTGGATTGCTCCGGATTCATGGCGGAGTAGTCATGAAAAACCAGAGGTGGGAGCATAATCGATGTTTTTATTTCTTGATCGATAGTGATAAAATTTTTGTTACGCCATTGTTACATGTGATGAGCGGTAATGATGACCTGTTAATCAATTTGGAAAAAATGTTTAGAAGACCCGTTTTTTGCTGAAGAGTGATTCCTTGCAGTTTGTACAATGGTAACGATGCTCGTAATTGTCTGCTGAATATCAGGCAAAAAATATCCGGATAAATGTTTTTTCTTTTGCAATGCGTTTAACAATCGTTATAATCCTGAAGTGATGCCACAGTACAACTGTTGCATTATCCAAAAAGTGTTCGATCAAGCAGTTCCCCGGAAGTATTGCATTGAATATCCGAAGACCAGTTCATCACTATTTCCATCAGTACCTCATTATAACATCTTTACCTGAGAGTCCAGCTTTTATAGCACTCATAAACCACGCGTATTCGTAATTGCAGTTAACGAGACCCGCAAACATCATCGGAGCAACTTGAGTGCGCAGCATGCATGCAAAACCACCGGAACAGAGGGCGACAGCATCTGACCAAGTGTACACTTGGGAGTTAACCTATATGGCTCATACGGTTAAGGTTTTTTAAATGCCTATGTCATCATGGATATCTTCGACAAGACTATCGTTGACTGGGCTGTCCACGAAGAAGAAAGTGGCAGCTACAGCAGGGATCTGTTCGACAGAACCCTGAAGCGACAAGCACTGGCGATATATCCTGAACGTTGGGGTTCTCTATCAGTCAAGCAACGAAAAGTTCTCCGGGAAGTGGTTCTGAACCCGGATAAAGTTGAATGATTTTTTTTACAAAACGCGACATCTTTGTTGACATAGACCGTTATAGTTGGGTTTTGAGAACAAGTAATCCAAAGATAAATGTCAGTAAGAAAAACAGAAAGTAGAATTCCTGGCGGATTTACATCAGATGATCTGGGCTTTAAAGCTGTGTCGGCTACCAGTGCAAATGTCATTCTGGTCTCCTATTTATCTTCCCCCATTGCGGCAAGAAGGATACAGAATTATGTCGTTTTTGTAACGGATGCGGCTTTGGCGGCCACCGTCAATTCCTATGACTGGAGCTTTACCAATGGCGCAGTTGTCAATCAAACCACTTCTATTGGTATCGCCGAGTTTACACCGCAAAATACAGGCAGCCTTGGCATAACCGTCAATTTACAAAATGCCGCCAATACCACGTTGCACACCGTCACACTCACGCTGCAGGTCATTAGTTTGAATGAAGCGCTCGAATTAAAAATCGAGCAGGAGGAAAATAATTTCCCGGTAGCTGGCAGTCCTGAAACATCCCGCGAGCTTGTGAACGATATACGGCCCTATGTGAACGTTCTGCTGCCCATTGCCAGTGATGAAATTTACAACAAGGCTCTGTGCTCCATGGCTTATGCGCGCACGTTGCAGGCTGCACAAATCAGGAGGAACCTGCTGAATGAAAACCTGGCGGGCATTTTAAATACCCAACCCGCTAATTTTTATTCCCAGGCGAAAGATGGATTTGGCATCTGCAAAACAATGCCACAGCTCCTGGCGATGTTTGTAGACAACCCCGCCAGTGCGGGAAATAAATACCTTGATATCGTTGCACTGGAGCTTGCCGCCGGAGCCAACCAAGCGGCCCGAACATCCAATGCAGCGGCTATCGAAACCGCTTTTAATGCGCTGAGTGATGATGTAAAAGTGGACTTGTTCAACCTGTTGCGGTTTCCCAAAAGCCATGTGGCAATGGCAAAAAAAATATTCGATGGTTTGGAAGCGCGGTATTTTCCCGGCGCCAGCATTGCCGCTACTTTGGGAGTGACCGCTGACGCGAAAAAATTAATTACAGAGTATGAAAAAGGCCCGGTTGCGTTCGGGAGTGGCGCCGCCGCTTTGGTTCCAGGCTCATTCAGCAAATCGGTTTTTCAATTATTTATCCATCCGGTCTGGACCATCCCGGTTACTCCACTATCCGGCGCCGGCGCAGCGGCCACAGGCGGACCAACAACTGCAGCTACAGTCGGTATTCCTGAAAAATTACCATCACTAACATTTATAGCCCACAGGGATACGGAACTCGGTTTTGGCGCAGGGAGCCTCGGGTTTTTAAGAAAGGCTTTTTTATATCATGACAGCTTTGCTCTCAACCCAACAGAGATTCGTTCATGCGAAGAGCTTATCAGCACCTTAAGTGCCGCTAACACCCCCATTGAAAGATTAAGGATTGTAACACATTTTGGAGCGCCGGCAAGTACAAAAAGTTTGCAGGGAGTTGGCAGTATGTTAATGCCATTTTTTACCGGGCAAACCCGGAATGATACTTCTGCACCTCACAATCAAACCTTTGCCGAACATTTCCAATATGCCATAAGTGACGATCAGGGTATAATAGGCCAATTAGCAAAAGCATATTTCCCCAATTTTGGCCCTGACTTCCTTTCAGCACTTAAAATGAACACTGGTACGGATAAAACCATGCGTCCCTACTATAGTGCCATTTTCCGTTTTCTCCAGGCAAATAAACACGCATCACTGGCGCCTTTTGGTTTACAAAACTCAGGGACTCCATCGCAGCCAGTGCTCACCATCATGAAATGGGCAGCTAATCTTTTCGTAATCAAGAATGGCAATATTCAGTTGCAGGCAAAAAATCCGGCAGTGGTAACTCCGGCCAATGTGTCTTCCGCAGTAAAAACTGCTTTTATCGATTTTGTAAATGGCAAACTGAAAAGTCTTGTTACTGAAAGTGGGGCTGCCAGCTCTGCAAATATTAACGCTTTAGCTGCAGCCTTTAGTCTACAAACCTTTGATACGCTTGATGCCGATTCTTATTCCGATACGGTCATCTACTCCCTCTCCTCCGTGTATCTTCAAAATCATAATACTTTCCGGAGCAACCTGGCAAAAGTAAAAAATCGGCTCGATAACAGTTTTGTTGATATACGCGGATGCAGGATTGGGCAGGACCAGAACTTTATGCAGGGACTTCGCTCCTTTTTCGGCAACCCCGGGTCTGAACCTACAATCAGCGGGCCGGAATGGTACCAGGAAATGGGCGCCATCGGGAATTACACCACCACAGCTGAATCGGGCATGGATGGATATTTCAAGAATGGTATTCCAGCCACTCCGCTCACAGGCATTGATGTTCAAAGAGAATATTCAGCCTGGGCGGGCCGTATTGGGATCAATTCTCAAATCTCTTTCTGGATCAACCTTTTCAATGGAAATGCCTTTGACCTGATCGCTTTGTCATGGCGAAACTTACTACCTCCAATTGGCATGGAATCAGCACGCCTTACAGCGTTGGCTACACAGAATTACGCGGATGCGATAGGCACGATAAAAAGCATTTTTCATATTGACCAAACAGCAACCCCCACAGCGGCTGATTGCACTACCTTTCAAACAGACTCATTCCCGTCTATTGCAACCCTGGCGGGTATTCAAACCGCAGTTACACCTCTTACCGATGCAACTCCGCAACCGGAGCTGCAAACACAACTCACTGCATTGACAACGTTGTCAACCACTTTGTCTGCCCCATTACCTCCAGCTCCGACACCGATCACAACAGCGCATTTAACTGCATGTATCGATCTACTGAAACAAAAGCTTGTAACCTTATCGGGTATTACACCACTCGTTACAAGCATCAAAACAAGGTTGACTGATTCCCGAGCCGGTTACAGGTATATGCTTGATATTGGATTACCCCTTATTCTTCAACCAGCTTCCCGCGAAGGCGATACCAGGCTATTGTATTATACTGATCTTCAAACAAATGCATTGAAAGCATTCAAAAAAATTCATTTCGAAGGGCCGCTTCCCGCCGCAACGCTTGCCGCAATAGACAGTATTAATCCGACAGGCAACATTATCCTCAACACCCAGGGAACCGCAGATCCAAATGATGACACATTTACCGATCTGGGAAAAGGCTTGGCATTCTCGCGTTTAGCCATTGATCATAACGACTCACAAACAGCGGTCAATCCTTCCGAAGAATTTCATGCTCATATTAAAACCGAACCGGCTTAACCGATGCCTGACGATAACCTTCTGAATAGCGCGTTACTGGAAATTTCGAGAGCGATTCACCCGCTTTCCGATGTGACTAATGCCGCCAAGGCAACCGACCTGATGAAGAAATTAGGTTACGCGCTGCCAGCCGCGCAAAATTTTACCGGCATCCCGGTTTCACTGATCGGCAAGGTTGCCGCCATTGCCGATGACATTCGCTCCCTTGCCGATGCGAGCACTGATGAAGACAAATTAAAAGCCGTCATACAGTTGGCATCCAAAATAGCCGAGGTTTGCGTTGAGATTGCCGATATGGCGCAACAAATGGAAAGCGCCGGTGCAGCCACTGCCGCCTTTTTTGCCAGCGCTCCCATCGATGAAATACCACGGCGTCTTCTGGATTATATTGTTGCCGTTTATTTGGAAACCTGTTACAACGGGCCTTATTATTTCCTGCTGTTGGTGGGTGCAGTTGATGAAATAGACAAAACAGCCAATGCCGCTATTTTTCAACCGGACTTTACACTGCGAAAAATATGGTGGGACCGCCTCCCCAAATATGTAAATAATCCTTTGGATCTTTCGGAAGAAATTTATCACTGGAAGAGTAATTTTAACAGCGATCTGTTTCTGACCCGTTTAGAAAAACTGTTGCGCGGCTTTATTTTACCGGGAGGCATCTACGATCAAAATCAAAAATCAAAAACCGGTTTAGGGAATGCCGCCGCAGGCGCCAAGGAAATTCGGATACCGGTTTTCCAGGCAGGAAACTCACCCGAATTATTCAGCCAGTTTGGCGTCGTGATTTCGGGAGCTGAAGCACACGCGGGGAAACCAAAGGGATTGGCGTTAATGCCTTATACCGTTGGCGGTTCCACACTGCCTTTCAGCCTCAATGAAGATTTTGATATTGAATTGGAAATAAAAGCCGGTATAGACAACGGCCTTGGTATCGTCCTTCGTCCGCCGTTGAATTTGGATTTCATCACGAACTTATTTACCGCGCCCGGTTCCGCTGGCGAATTTGAAATAAAAGTTTCTCTCAAAAAGAAAGCCGGCAAGGATATCGAAACGTTCATTTTCGGTTCAGCCACTACGTCACATCTTTCCGTAAAAGGGATAGAGTTCTCTGTTTTCTTCTCCAAAAAACAAACCGCTACTGATTTTGGTATTGAGTTTGATATTAAACATGGGAAAATAGTAGTTGGTGTAGAAGGTGCCGACGGCTTTATTGAAAAGCTGCTTTCCGGCATTCATATGGAAATGGAGTTCGAACTCGGGGCGGGCTTTACTTCGAAAAATGGATTTTATTTCAGGGGGAGCGGCGGATTGGAAATATCCATTCCATTGCACTTGAGCCTGGGACCCTTGAATATCGAGAGTCTTTTGCTTCGCTTAACCCCGGTGGATGGCACGTTCCCATTGGTAGCAGCTACCACTTTCAATATTGCATTAGGACCGTTACAGGCGGTAGTTGAAAATATTGGCATTAAACTCACCCTGAGTTTTCCCGATGGCGGCGGTAATATGGGCCCGGCCAATTTCGCGCTGGGCTTCCAGCCGCCGAATGGTGTCGGTCTTTCCATTAATGCAGGCGCAGTGATGGGCGGCGGTTACCTCTTCTTTGATTTTGACAATGAAGAATATGCCGGCGCTTTGGAATTAACCATCGCCGGGTTTATTTCCGCAAAAGCCATCGGGCTCATTACGACGAAAATGCCTGACGGCAGCAAGGGTTTTTCACTGCTCATTATCATCACGGCAGAATTTACTCCTCCTTTCCAACTGGGATATGGATTTACCTTAAATGCAGTAGGTGGTTTATTAGGTCTGAACCGGACCATGTTGCTTGACCCGTTGCGCAACGCAGTACACAATGGGGCGGTTACAAGCATTATGTTTCCACAAAATGTGGTTGCCAATGCCGCCCGTATCATCAGCGATCTGAAAGCAATTTTTCCGCCGTATGAAGGAAAATTCCTGATCGGGCCAATGGCAAAGATCGGCTGGGGCACCCCGACGCTCATCAGCTTGTCGCTTGGAGTGATTATTGAAATACCCGGCAATATTGCGATTCTGGGGATATTAAAAATAGCCCTTCCGGAAGAACACATTCCTCTGATACAAATACAGGTATTATTCGTAGGCACGTTGGATTTCGATAAGAAGATGCTCACCTTCGATGCCAGCCTGTACGATTCCTTCATACTGTTCATGACGCTGGAAGGTGACATGGCCGTTCGGCTGAAATGGGGCGACAGCCCGGATTTCCTGATAACCATCGGCGGCTTCCATCCTTCATACACACCACCACCATTGGCTTTGCCGGCATTAAAGCGTTTAGCCATAAATATTCTCAACACTTCGATTGCCAAAATCAGGGTTGAATGCTACCAGGCAATAACATCGAATACCGTTCAATTCGGCGCGAAGGCAGAATTAAGTTTCGACCTGGCAGTATGCGCCATCAAGGGAGACATTGGTTTTGATGCGCTGTTCCAGTTTAATCCATTCTACTTTATTATTGCCGTATCCGCCAACTTTACGCTGAGTGCGGCAGGTATCGATGTTTTGACGGTACACGTAAGGATGTCACTCGAGGGTCCAACTCCATGGAGGGCAAAAGGCACCGGTAGTGTGTCGATCCTCTTCTTTGAAATATCCGCTGACTTTGATATCAGTTGGGGCGATTCTAAAAATACATCCTTACCAAAGGTTAAAATACTGCCGGACTTTATCAAGGAATTGAATAAGCGGGAGAACTGGAGTACGGTCTTAAGTACCGGTAAAAATTTACATATCACACTGCGGAAAATAAAAGAGGATGAAACAAACCTTGTATTGCATCCCGCCGGTTCCCTGGTTGTTCAGCAAAAATTAATTCCGCTCAAGGTGGAGTTCGATAAAGTAGGCAGCAACCAGGCAGAAGATGTCAAAAAGGTTGAAATTACCAGCGCGGATGTGGATGGAAACAAGTTACACATGAACGATGTAAAGGAATATTTTGCCCGCGCACAATATCAGACAATGAGTGATGCGGAAAAATTATCCAAACCATCCTTTGAGCAAATGCCCGGCGGTGCAAGCATCTCTTCCGGCAATAACGAAGCCCAAAATGGAAAAATGGTCAGGAAGAATGTTGAATATGAAATAACCATCGTCGATAAAGAACCAACGAAGCCGTTTAAGAGAGGCAAATTCTACCGCCCGCATCATGTTCTCTTTACCCATTTCCTAAAGGGAGGCAGTGTTTCCAAATCCGTTCTTTCAAAAAGCCACCAATCTGCAATGCAACCGTTCGACGAAAAAATGACGGTGGCACAGGAAGGGTATAGCGTTGCCTACCAGGCGAACAACAAAGCGTTTACTGCAGGCGCAACATTTGCCAGTGAAATGGAAGCCCATACGTTTTTGAACCAGCAGCTAAAGGCCAACCCCAACCTGAAAAAGGATCTGCACATTATTCCCAACCATGAATTGCAGGCAATATGAGCGACACATTAGCCAATTACTCTTTTTTACCCTGGCTACGCCAGGGACTATCCAACAGCATACCTCAGAACGATAATGATGTTGCGGTTAAACTGCGCGCTAAAATTGACGTTCATTTGAAAGTAACTCCAACGTTGTTGGACGGAAAGGCGGGCGCCGATGGAGACGTCGTTCAAAATGTGGAACTATTCGGTCCCGGGGATATTGTAGGCATTGATTCGAAGACGGTCGTGAAAGTTGAACCACGAAACTGGATCACGAATTTTGAACCCAATTACCTGCCCTATATTGATTTTTACGAAGAGGATTTTCCCTGGCGATATACACCGGCAAAAGTGAATGGCGATCGTCTGCGCCCCTGGTTAACCCTGGTCGTATTAAGTGAGGATGAATTTGAAAACGGGAAAAATATGGAGGGTAAACCCCTTCCATATTTCAAATTCAAGGATGGTATAAAGGTGGCGGATGTTTTTCCCAAGCCGGAGGAGTTGTGGGCATGGGCGCACGTTCATATCAATAAAGATCTTTCCAACGGGGCGTTACCAAATACGGCCGATGCAGGTAGCGTGAACAACGAAATAAATACCGTTATTTCCAAGGATCCGGATAATGCATATTCCCGGATCATATGCCCCCGTAAGCTGATGGAGAACAAAGCGTACCACGCGTTCCTGATTCCAAGTTTTGAAACGGGGAGATTGGCGGGATTAGGGTACGATATACCTCCTGACACTGCTGCGACCGCTTCCGCCTGGAGTGCAGAAGTCAATAGTGAATTCCCTTACTATTACCGCTGGTATTTCAGAACCGGGAATACGGGCGATTTTGAATACCTGGTGAATTTGCTTAAGCCGCAACCGTCGGATAAAAAAGTGGGTGTTCGTGATATCGATGTCATTCATCCCGGTTCAAACCTGCCCGGCATTACCAATGAAGATTTAGGCGGTGTATTGAAACTGGGCGGCGCCTTGCGCGTGCCCTTCGATACCATGCTTGAACCGGATAAAGAAGAGGTGATCAAATACGATCAGTGGGATGAAAATCCTTACCCGGCGCCTTTTACAGAAGCCATGGCGAACCGCGTGAACCTGGCAGATGATTATGCAAAAGCATTTAAGTCCATCGAAGATGCCAACAAGGATGCAGGCATTGTTTCAGAAATGGATTTCGTCAGCGGTGATCCGGATCCTGTAATCACATCACCCTTGTACGGACGTTGGCATGCATTGCAGGAACGCCTTTTAAAAGATACCTCCGGTGGTTACCTCCCGCATGACAAAAACTGGGTTCATGAATTAAATCTGGACCCCCGGTTCAGAGTTGCGTCGGGCCTGGGCACCAAAGTCATTCAAAAGGGCCAGGAAGAGTATATGCAAGCCGCCTGGGAACAGGTGGGTGCTGTGATTGATGCGAATAATAAAATTCGCTGGGCACAGGTTGCAAAGGAAGTTTCATTGAGCTGGTACACAAATCATTTGCTGCCCCTGCAAACGAACAAAGCGTATTCATTTACGGCGCCTGTTCAAAAACGCGTCATGTACCAGGCACTCACCGTTCATAAGCAATTTGAAACCAGTAAAATTCCAAATGCCGTTGCCAGCGGTGCATTCCGGAGCATTACGCGTCCACGCGGACGCTTTATGCGGAAACTGAATTTTACGGCAACTGCCACCCCATTTAACCTGGCGGAACGAATAAACAAGGGGGAAGTCATTATTGTTCCTCCTAAAACAGATCTAAAAGGAGGCATTAATTATTCTGATATCGCCGGGCAGTTTCAGCCGAATACTATTCCGCAGGATATCCGGGATTCTTTAACAAAGAGCAATAATCTCATTTATCTTTTGCTCGGCTTGGCTATTTTATTGTTTCTTCTTGGATTGGTATTTATCACGGTAATCCTTCTTGCTTTCCTATGCTTTGGATTGTCCGCCCTTGGCTTCAAGTTGTATTACCTGCTCAAAAAGTGGAAGCAACAAATAAAAAATGCAGCGGTATTGTCGCCGGATAATTTTACACCGGCGGCTGTTCAGCAAATGCCAAACAGTCCTGACTTTACCATTTCCCATCCTGATGCTCCAAAGCCATTCGTGACAGGAAGCGGTCCGGATAGCGCGGAAGCCACCCGCTTCAAGGCAGCATTGACCGATGTTTTCACGTTGACGAATATTCATTTTGATGAGCCTGTTCGTAAGCAAATTAATTTCAGCGATGTAGTTATTTCCCTGGTAAAATCAATACATCCAAATATTACCATTCCCAAACGAACATTAGCGGGGATCAATATTCCGGCCCGCATCAAAGACAATTTCAGGGAGTTCTTTGCACCGGTCATGGTCTATCCTGAAATTGATGTGCCGATGTACAAGCCGCTCGCAGATATGTCGTCGGAGTTGTTTTTACCGAATATCAAACTGATCCCTGAGAACAGCATTACGTTACTGGAGAATAACCAGAAATTCATTGAGTCGTACATGGTGGGTATTAACCACGAAATGTCGAGAGAACTTTTGTGGCGTGAATATCCAACCGATCAGCGGGGATCCTGCTTCCGCCAGTTTTGGGATGTTAAAAGCTTTTTACCGCCTCAACCGGTTCCTGCGAATATAAAAGAACAGTTGAGAGATATTCCAAAAATTCATACATGGTCAAGAATAGATACCAGTTTGTCCGATCCCGGTAACCCTGCATCACCCTTAAAAAATGAACTGGGACAACATAATCAACGGGCCCTTACCGGGAAAACACAATTGGTATTAGTGATTCGCGGTGAATTGTTGAAAAAATACCCGACCGCTGTTATTTATGCCAACAAAGCCGATTGGGGATTGAATAAAAGCAATACCCCTGATATAAAAGAAGAAAGACGATTTGCAGAGCTTACTCCTGCGGAAGGACTCAACCCGCCGACGAGTAAAATAAAGACCCCGTTGTTTGAAGCGAAAGTGGAACCGGATGTGTACTTCTTTGGATTTGATCTGGACGATGAGGAAGCCAGAGGGACATTGAATCCCGCATCAACTGCGGATGATCCGGGATGGTTTTTTGTGATCAAGGAAAGACCGGGTGAACCGCGGTTTGGACTGGATATTGAAAAAGCCAGAAACGAAAATGGGGTGGAGCGGTTAATTAACTGGAATAATTTGAGCTGGCCGGATATCGGGACAGAGGATGGTACTTGTATCACCATGAATAAAACGATCGTTCTCCAGAAGTATAACTCGGGTCTGGACCAGGAAAACAAAGACAATCAGGATGACGTACAGGCGAACTGGAATCCCTCCACCAACGCGGCTGAATTGGCCTATATACTTTACCAGGTGCCGGTTCTGGTCGGCGTACATGCATCGAGGATGTTACCTAAATAGATATATCAATGAGTGATTTAAAGCAAATTCAACAGGCAGCACAGCAGTACTACGGCAACGCATTGCAGGCTAAATTTATGCTGCAACAGGCAAATGCCAAATTAAAATCCGCTGAACGCAGTTTTGATAGAACTGCTCGCGGAATTGATGCCGCTGCGGTCGGTCAGGCGGAGACGCAATTTACAGAGCAGCGAAATGAGCTGTCGGGACAGGTTGATGTGGCAAAATCACATTATAACAATGTAAGAGACGGCTATCGAAAACAAGTACAGTCGTTCCTGCCTCAATTAAACCCGGTGACAGCCATCGGGGAGCTCAATGATAACTACCCGATATTATTATTCCCCTTGCGTCTTGAAATTCGATTCAAGATCGTTCATAACCAGCACCAGTTATGGCTCAGGGTTTATCCCGATGATTGCAGTATTCAGCATAAGGAAACCTTATTGTCGGAATCGGAACTCAGCAATACGCAACAATTCTGGATTGAGTTATGGAAGGCTGGCGGCGTTGAATCCGCCGAGCGTGGTGCATGGACAAGTTTGGTGAACAGTCATGGAAGCGGACGTTCTGCTCATTTAATCACAGAATACAAACCCTCCGTAAACCCACCGGTTAAAGCAGACGATTCGGAACAATATTTAATTATTACATCCGATATGGTTCTTACTGATCCGCAGTTTCGTTCAGCAAGTGATTATTGGATTGATTATTGGTTGGCGAACAAGGATGTTGTTAAAATTCAGGCCGCACAAAATAATTTGATTGCTGCTGTCGGCCCCTCGCTGGCAGATGAAATCAAGAAGGATTTTATCCCGGAAAACATTACGGATAACGTGCCGGCAGGAATGATGAAATCGAAGGTTTTTGTTCACCGGCTTCAATTACCGGACTATACACCCAAAGCTTTCTCCTGGTCTGAAGCGCCCGTGGCAACATCATTGCCGGATAAATTTGTTTGCATCCTGACCAGGGGCGCCACCAAACGCACGGAGTTATTTGCCCATGGCGTTACGGATCATTTACCGGTAGGCCCTGATCCCTCGTTACCGGAGGCCGAGCAGGTGAAGAAAGATGACCAAGGCAATTTGATCGTCAACGAGGATTTACAATGGATGGTCGATTTTGACAAAGCCGTGCAGGCCGGTATGGCAACAATCATTCATTTGTCAGCGCAGGAGTACAGTAACGGATTCGACAGTTTGAAAGTGATCGGCATTCGTTTTACCGCCAATGAAACACAGGGTAAAACAGAACTGGAAGCCTTGTTGACCAATCATTTCTACAGCAAGAATGGTTTTGGCTTACTCAAACAGGGGACGCCGACCAATAATACCGAAGATCTGCCAGCAGGCTATTCATGGATTGATGATCCCGATGACAGTTATGAGCGCATTTTCAAACACCGTGAGAATTTTGATGAAACGGAAAACCTTGAATTAAAATCGGATGGCGAACGTTTCGCTGATGCCCTCGGAATAGATCCTTCCATACTGAAATTAGTTCCTAATGCCAACGGAACGGACCAGTTGGAAGCCAATGCCATGAATAAGGCATTGTTTCCCGCCACCATGGGGTATTTTATGGAGGAAATGATGCACCCGCTATTCAGCGATAGCGACATCAATGATACCAAACAATTTTTTGCGTCCTATGTTTCCGGGAGAGGAGCCATACCTGCCATTCGTATCGGGAAACAACCCTATGGCATACTGCCGGTTTCTGTTTATTCGCGGCTGAATTTTTCACAAAACAACACGGCGGTGAGTGTTGCCCGGTCGCCGTTTATTGCAAGGCTGTATACCTTGCTCATGAAGCTGGATGCTGAATGGAACTCTTTTATCAGCACGGTTCCGCATGTAGGTCAAACTGGCGGCGATCCGCACCAGACATTATTGGATGTGATTGGTTTGCATGCACATTCTGCAGAATATCACCAGCGGTATGCACAAACAATAACGCAATTGTACAACCAGATTGCGCTTACCGCCGGGCCATTATTTGGTGCTTTAATTGCAGACGCCATAGCACAACGCGGCCAAACTATTTTAACAAGTCTTGGCATTAATACGGCAGGTCTGGATCTTCCTATTTTAAAGAAATTCTTTTTCGGCACACCCAATACATTACATGGTCCGTTGGTGGACGACGTTCCTGATTCTGAAATAACACCCGTCAGGGATTATTCGGTGAGCGGGCTGAACTACATTGAATGGCTTTCAGTATCGGATGCGAATACAGTCAGGATTGAAAACTTTGGCGGCAACAATGCACCTACAGCCTTGCTGTACATCATGCTCAGGCATTCATTGATGCAGGCACAATCGGATGCCGCAACAAGGGTGCTGCTCGCCAATAAGAAAATTGCAGACAAGTCGGTTTACTTTGACCCGGATTTAATCAGTGTGGAAGAAAACTCCGGGGGAAGAAGCAAGTTCGAACATTTATACTCGGCATACCCTGATATTACCGGCAATAATACTATGGTTTTGGCCGAACATATTTACCGGTCGGAAGTATTGGCATTGCGAAAAGAAACGATCCGTTTAAATGAAACGATTGAAGCCCTCAAGGTTCTGGCGCAAACGCCAACCGCCCGATTGGAACGGTTGTTTACAGAACATCTGGATTGTTGCAACTATCGCCTCGACGCCTGGATCACGGCTTTGGTAAATTTCAAATTACAGGAATCAAGAAGAACATCGCCAACAGGAGGCAACAAAAAATCGAAAGGAATTTACCTTGGCGCTTATGGCTGGTTACTCGATGTAAAGCCGGAAAACAAGGTGTTGCAACCCGTTCTTTTAAATGCAGAACTTGATGCCATATTCAAACCTGGTGATGGATCTTCTTTAGTGAGTGATTCAACCAATCTGGGTTTTATTCATGCGCCATCCATTAACCAGGCTGCAACGGCAGCCATTTTACGCAATGCATACGATTCAAATAAATCGGCAGGAAGCGGAAACCCCTTTGCTCTTGATTTAAGTTCAGATCGTGTGCGTATAGCTGATAGTTTTCTGGAAGGGATTCGTAACGGGCAATCCCTTGCGGCTTTGCTCGGTTATCACTTTGAGCGCGGCCTGCATGATAAGTATAGTTTGGGTCTGGGCGAAGTAGACAAATTTATTTACCCGCTGCGCAAAGTATTTCCACTTGTGGCAAACAAACTGGCTGATACAAGTGATGATGATGCCAGCATTGAAACCATTGAAGCCCGTAATGTCATTGACGGTCTTAAATTCATACAGTTTGTACAGGAGAATGGAGTAAAGAGCTATCCTTTCGGAGTGGCGGCATCCAAGGGTTTACCGGCTGCGACCGCCGCTGAAGCAAAAGCGATCAGTGATGGATTAAAGGCCATTGCAGAGATCAATGATGCCGTGAGTGATCTGGTGATCGCAGAACAGGTTTATCAAACCGTCAAAGGCAACATGACGCGTGCAGCCGGAAATGCCGATGCGTTCTCAAAAGGAAATTACCCGCCTGATGTGGAAGTGATGGACACTCCAAGAACCGGTATCACTCTTACTCATCGTGTTGGATTACAACTGAATGCAATCGCCGTCGCTCCGGTTGGAGCTCATCCTCGTACCGCTGCAGAACCTGCGCTCAGCGAATGGCTGGTTGCCAATCTTCCATCACCATCCAACACGCTTTGTAAAGTAGCCTATTCAACGCCTGTAATTCCCGAAAAAACCATCACCGTTTCCCAGCAGGAAATTGGCCTGGATGCAATGGATCTTCTCTATGTTTTGCAAACGGATACCGCGCAGGCCATGAGTGAAGTCGATGACAGGATTGTCAATTATGTGCGTTACAATGTGGCCATGCACCCGGATACAAAGGTCTTTATTAAATACACGGAGATCGTTGATACCGCGGACCGGAGTAAAATATCCTTCTTTGAATTATCGTCGCTGGTTGGAAGCCTGCGAAAAATTCTTCGCGGGAACCGGTATCTGCAGCCCTCGCACCTGGCGTTATCATCAGCCGGTGAAACCGTATCGGGTGTTTTTAATGATGCGTTATTGAAACAGCGTATAGAGGACAGCAGAGATGCCTTGCAACTGGCTCTAAACATTCTCAGCGGCTTGGAGGCTGGCGCTGTTTCCATCCGCTCTCTCACCGATACATTCAAGGGCAGTGTGCAGGCGCAAATCAACGATGAAGCTTTCCTTGCCAGTCTGGCGGGGCAAATGGAACTGGATTTGAAGGCGTATGTAAAGGACAACACAACCGATACAAAAAATAACCAGTTGGCGGTTTTGGAAACCACCCTCGGCGTTATTGGGAACCCGGCTATCATTGCCGCTTTAAAAACTGATTATGGAAATGCCCTTGACAGTTATGTAGCCGACCTGGCCAATATTGATAGCCTGGTTCAAAATGCATGCACCCGATTCCAGGACATAGCATTATTCAGGTGCCAACAAACCGGTACCGGCTTTATGCACCAGGCAGTTCAAATGGTTTATACCACTGTTTTGGATAAATGCCAGGCGGTGATTGACCGATGGGTACAAAAACAAACTGATTTTGCCGCGATCATGACAGGTTATAACCCGGCCGGCATTGCCAGTGAACAGTTCAAACTATTGCAACAGGCAGAACAAATTATTTCCATTGGGATCACCACACCACTGCCTGCCGTTTTTACCGACTATAAAACCAACGTTATTGATCCAAAGAAAACCGCTTTCGACAATTTGCTGGTTACCCTACAATCACATGCCAGCAATGCCAAAACGAAGGTGACTGATTTCATCCAGGATGTAGAGACTTCGCTGGCAACCTTGTCCACTTTCGACGCCATTAAATTTAATCAGAAGGAAGAGCGCAATGACTTGTCATCGGAAAAAGTTTTGCTGGCACAATTGAAAGAGGATATCATGACTGCATTCAGCAATATCCTTGGTGCAGGCAATAAAGCCATTGCAGATTGCACCACTGCGATAACCGATGCGGGTGCACTGTTAAACATTAGAGATAAAATAAATGCCTTGTTGAAAGCCGGCCAGTTGATACTGGGCGATGAAGCTTTATTGATACCACAGTTTACACTTGACACAGAGACCGGGAATGAATTTGAAAAAGCCTATAATGCCGGCATCAGCGAAGAGCTGTTACAATTCTCGAAAACTAAAGATCACCACATCTTACCGGTAGAAGACTGGCTTGGTGGTGTTGCTCGTGTAAAAGCAAAAGTGCATGAGTGGGAGCATATATCTTTTTTAACACGGGCCTTTAATGCAGGAGCTTCTTTGGATATAGTTCCGTTACAATTTCCATTTGCCACGAATGACCGCTGGCTGGCTTTGAAGTTTCGTGATGAAAAGGATCCTTCTGATACTTTTAAAATCAACGGCGATAAATTATTGTACTCTACTCATTTTGCAACAACCTTCAATAAGGCGAATCCCCAATGCGGAATTATTATCGACGACTGGACAGAAGTAATCCCCAATGAAACAGAAACCACGGGTATAACATTCCATTACGACCAACCCAATAGTGAACCTCCGCAAACGATGTTATTGGTAACGCCACCACAGCATATTGGGCATTGGCAATGGAAAGACCTTGAAGATGCATTGGATGAAACCTTACAGTTGGCTAAGAAACGTGCAGTGGAACCCAATAAATTGGAAGGAAGCAATTATGGCCAGTTCCTGCCCAGTACCATGATGGCTGTCAGCCTCCATTGGATCACGGTAGCCAGTAACCTCTCCATGAATAATAAAATCTATAATTACGTAAAAGCACCATAAGAGATGGCAAGTTATCATGTAGAAAATATCCGCGAGGCTCTCCTGCAGACAAAATTTCCAACCTCCCTCATGTGGAACCGATTGGAAGGACGACCCCGCACACACAATTTCGACCGGGCTATGCGTGCCGAAGTGAGGGATGCATTATGGATGCTGACAAAACAATGGCAGATGGGTGAATTTCAGGGCGATGATGCGGGTAGCCCCGTATTCGCTAAAATACATATAAGCTCTTCACAGCTTACTCATTACCAGGCTGCCACACACCCGGTGCAGACTTATGAAAAAAATATCCCGATGGAGGTAAAGGCGGAACAAAAGAAAATTCCGTTTAACCGGATCAATAAAAAAATAAGTATTGATATACGACTGCAGATGGGCCGGTATTGGTTGAAACTTATCAAATCCAAAGGCTTGCTTTATGAAATGGAGTTTATTCACGCCTACCCTTTTGATTTACCTGCCTTGTCACGAAGCGAAGATCATATTTATGCGCACCCTGAGGTTTGGAAAACCTGTAGTGCCATCAGTGGACGCTGCATGGATGGATATGCTTTTTATGAAGCATTGGAGGCAGGTCAATCCGCTTCAGAGAGTGTCATTAATGTGGATCCGGATATGACGGCATTAAATAATTTGGGAAGCGGCTTCATGCAGTGGTATGCCACCCAATTTTACCAGCCCGACGATGAAAATAATGATGCCTGGTTACCTGAAAGGCTGGAATACCAATTTGATTGTACCGCCTCTTCTGACAGGGAAGATAAATTATTAACTGCGAATGAATACTATCATGGTCATTTGGATTGGTACGCCTTCGACATACAAAGAAAACATCCAACTCCCGGAGCGCCTGTAAAAAATAAGTTTACTAATTCCTTTATTCCGAGCCATGTGCAATTTGAAGGCATGCCCGATACTCGCTGGTGGAAATTCGAAGACGGTAAAACAAGTTTTGGAGATGTAAAACCATCCACTACCGATATTTCAAAATTGTTACTGATAGAATTCGGCCTTGTATTCGCCAACGACTGGTTTATGGTGCCCTACACGTTGCCCATCGATTCATTAGCCAACGTAGAAGGTTTGATGGTTAAAAATAATTTTGGTGAAACCCTCTGGATCAAAGCAACCGAAGAGGAAGGCAAGGTTGGCAATGTATGGAGCATGTTTAAAATGAAAGGGGCTATGCAGGATAATACCCTGTTCCTCGCACCTGCCGCCATCAAGGTGCATGAAAGCGATCCGCTGGAAGAAATAGTAATGATCCGCGATGAAGTAGCCAATATGGTGTGGGGTATTGAACAAACCATTCATTTAGCTACAGGTATGGGCGACAAAGGAGGCGAAGCCGGGTTACGAGTGCGACAATTTCAACAAAACCTGGTGAATGGTAATAAAATGCCTGAATATGAACCTTTTGCTGCGCCAATTTATTACCAGGCGATGACAGAAGTGCCGGAACATTGGATACCATTTGTACCTGTGCATCTTGATGGTAATAACAGGGAAATACAATTACAGCGGGCGTCCATGATTCGAATACTGGAAGGAGACACTTTAGCACCAGCAAAAATAAAACCGTTGACCTCCATTTTGCGTGAAGGACTGGATGGAACTGTTCCCACTGCATTTTATGTCCATGAAGAAGAGGTGCCCCGTATGGGTATACGGGTAACACAATCCTTTCAACGCACCCGCTGGATCAATGGAGAGGTCTTTGTATGGTTAGGCATGAGTAAACAAACCGGTCGGGGCGAAGGAAGCAGTGGCCTGGCATTTGATCAAATAAAGAATTCAAAAAACAATAACAATGAATAAGCACTGGCTGTAACAGCCATTTGACGTAATGGGGGTTGTACATCAATCAATGCTTTTGCAATTGGCTGTGAGAAACGAGTAAGCCTGTACCAGAATCATGAAGTGGACCCCAAGGACGTGAGCCCAAAAAACTGTACCACTTGGATGTGGAAAAAATGATGCATTGCGGCCGGTTTGATTTTCTCCCATTTTTTCATACCTCCTTTTTTGGTAAGGTATGACTTCTTATCCTGTCCACGAAAACAGAGCGAGTTTGCTTGCCACCTTGCACGCCAGTTTGATTGGCGGTCTGCTTTGGGAGCGAGTTTCACCTGCGGCCACCTTTTATTTTGGTACAGCGATGGCTGCCCTCTCGACAATCCTCTTTATGGCACTGATTGTGTACAGCAAAGGGCAGACTCAAAAAATGGCAATACCCTGACACAAACCGAGGGTATCGGGCAATGGAGTAGCGTCATCGAGGATGCGGGGATGAATTGCTTCTGATGCAAGTCAGGGTTCACCGTTCCTTGACAAATTAGTTATAAAAAAAATGCGGCAGTTAATATATTGAGCCTTCGCTGTCGTACTTGAACCGAAACACAAATTGAATCGAAACCCCAATCATTTCCAGGAGAGAACAAAAGATGCAGACTATCTATGCTGACGGAATTGCCAACATCACCCTGATCGACGGTATTATCCGTCTCGATCTTGTCAATATCACACAGCTTGAAAAAGACAAAGCCAATATTCGTCAGGTTGGCGCACTGGCCCTTTCACTGCCTGCGCTGCTTCGTACCCACGAGCAACTTACACAGGCGATCAACAAAATGGTTGAAGATGGCATTCTGAAAAAAGAGGATGCACAACCAGCCGTTACGGATGGTTCTATATGATTTATGAAGCCTGTCAGTCCTGGTATGGATATTGTTTCCGTAGCAGGGTTGTAAGCGACAGAGGTTAAGCTTCGGCAGTATCGTTCAAAAGATGCTGCCGAGAAATTTATTGCTTATGCAGGGGTTGTTGCTGAGCTCTTCGGCATTGCTGCTTTCAGCGTGAAGAGGTGGTAGTTCATGCTGTCCTCAAGGGCGTGGAGGCTTGCTTCGATAATGTTGGTCGAGACGCCGACCGTTCCCCAGGTGTAGCGGCCATTGCTTGATTCGATCAGTACCCGCACCTTGGCGCTGGTTCCCCGTTTTTCTTCGAGTACACGCACTTTGTAGTCAACCAGCTTGATGCTTTTGATTTCGGGGTAAAAGTGGATCAGTGCCTTGCGGAGTGCCTTGTCGAGGGCATTGACCGGGCCGTCACCATCGGCGGCGATATGCTCGATCTCCTCTCCAACCTTGACCTTGAGTACCGCCTGGTCTACGTTTTTGGCATCCTTGCCCGACTCGATATGCACCTTGGTTTCAAGCACTTCAAAGAATGGGTTGAAGTTGCCAAGTTCCTTGTGCAGGAGCAGTTCAAAAGAGGCCTCTGCACCGTCAAACTGGTACCCTTCGTGTTCAAGCTCCTTGATGTGGTGAACAATATTTTTGAAGAGCTCGCTTTTTTCGGGCAGGGTGATGCCAAGTTCATGCGCCTTGTAGCGGATGTTGCTCTGGCCGGCAAGTTCAGAAACAAGAACGCGCTGGCGGTTTCCGACCTGTGTGGGGTCGATATGCTCGTAGAGTGAGCTCTCTTTCATGACGGCGCTGACATGGATACCGCCTTTGTGGGCAAATGCTGATTTCCCGACAAAGGGTGCCCGGGTATTTGACGGCATGTTCAGAATCTCGTAGACGAACTTCGAGAGTGAGGTGAGCTGGGTGAGGTGCTCCGCGTAGGTGAATGAGCGTTGCAGCTTCAGCATGACGTTGGGAATAATGCTGATCAGGTTGGCGTTGCCGCACCGTTCGCCGATACCGTTGATGGTTCCCTGGATGTGGGTTGCGCCAGCCATGACGGCAGCGATGGAATTTGCTACGGCCAGGTCACCGTCATTGTGGCTGTGAATGCCCACGGGGACACCGGTGACGGCGAGAACATGGGCGACGATATCGGTCACCTCATGCGGGAGAGAGCCACCGTTGGTATCGCAGAGCACAATTCTTGATGCTCCACCCTCAACGGCTGAAAGGAGCATTTTCAGGGCAAAGTCCGGATTGTTTTTGTAGCCGTCAAAAAAGTGTTCGGCATCAAAAAAGACCTCCCGTCCCTCCTGCTTGAGGAAGTTGACCGAGCGGTAAATCAACTCGGCATTCTCTTCATCGGAAATGCCAAGACTTTTTTCGGAGTGCGCTTTCCACGTTTTGCCGAAGATGGTGATGACCGGCGTTTCGGATTGGAGCAGCCCGAGCAGGTTGGGGTCACCCTCAACGCTCTTGACAAAGCGGGCGGTTGAGCCAAAGGAGGAGAGCTTCGCATGTTTGAAGACAAGTTGCCGCGCCTTGATGAAAAACTCCTCATCTTTCGGGTTGCTGCTTGGCCATCCGCCCTCAATATAATCCATACCGAATTCGTCAAGCTTCTGGGCAATAAGCAGCTTGTCCTGAACGGAAAGGTTGATATGCTCACCCTGTGTGCCGTCACGCAGGGTGGTGTCGTAAAGTTCTATAGCTTTATTGGTTACAGTCATAAATCAGCTTTGGGGCATTAAATGTTCCTGTCTGGCATAGGCAAAAATACCGCCAGCCTCAACAATGTTAAAGACATCGCCAAGGGGATTGAGCTTGTAGGTGACCTTGCTCGTCAAGTTTTCGATGGTGTTCGCCTCGACGTCGATTTTCAGTTCGTCACCGGTTTTAATGAGCTGGTTGAGCGGCTCTGCCGTCTCATAGGGGATGGCAAAACCGCCATCAACGCAGTTGCGGTAAAAAATTCTTGCGTACGATTCAGCGACAATGGCTTTGACACCGGCAACCTTGAGGGCAAAGGGTGCGTGCTCTCTCGACGATCCGCAGCCAAAGTTTGGCCCGGCAATGATGATCGAGAACTCTGAGCGGCAGCTTCCCTCCTCGATGAAGAGGATGTTGCCCTGGGGAAGGCCTCCCTGTTCGGGTGGAACCCCTGAAAGTGCATATTTGCCATAGAGGATCACCTCTTCAGGATCGGAGAGGCTGTAGACCAGATGTTCTGCCGGAATGATCTGGTCGGTATCAATATTCTTGCCTAAAACGTAGGCTTTTCCCTGTATGATGGTTTCCATGTTGTAATGAGTCTGTTTTCCCGAATTTCAAGTGCGATCAAAGAAAATCTCTTGGATCGGTGAGTTTTCCCGTAATTGCCGACGCGGCTGCTGTGAGCGGGGAGGCAAGGTAGACTCCCGCATGTTTGCTGCCCATTCGTCCGGGGAAATTGCGGTTTGTTGTCGATACCACAACGTCGTTGTCAACCGAACGTCCGACAGTATCGGCGGGGCCACCCAGACATGCAGCGCAAGAGGGGAGTGCAATGGTGCATCCTGCATCTTCAAAGATCTGCTTCAGACTCTGTCCATCGTAGAGTTCAGTCTCAAGGTCACGGGCAACTTTAACCGTGGCCGGTACGATGTTGGTGGTAACCGAAACCCTCTGTCCTTTCAGGATTCTGGCGGCCATCACAAAATCAGTCAGTTTGCCGCCGGTGCAGGAACCGATATAGGACTTGGTGATTTTTGTGCCCTCGACGCTTCTGACGGTGGCTCGGTTGTCGGGGCTGTGCGGTTGGGCAACAACAGGCTCGAGCTTGCTGACGTCGTAGCGGTACTTGCTGTGATATCGGGCATCCGGATCGCTCTGGAAGAGTTCATAGGGTTTCTGGCTTCTGGCCTTGACATAACTTTCAGCGATACTGTCGGCAGCAATGATGCCGTTCATGCCTCCTGCTTCGATGGCCATGTTGGTCAAGGTCATTCTCTCCTCCATGGGGAGTGAAAAAATTGCTTCACCGTCAAACTCCATGGCGCGGTAGGTTGCTCCGTCGGTGGTGATGTCGCCGAGAATCTGCAGGATGAGGTCTTTTGCCGTAAGGTATGCAGGCATCTTGCCGTCAAAGGTGAAGAGTATCGATTCCGGGACTTTTTCCCAGAGTTTGCCGGTGCCGAGAATGAAGGCGGCATCGGTGTTGCCGATTCCGGTGCCGAACATGCCGAATGCTCCTGAAGTACAGGTGTGCGAGTCGGTTCCGAAGAGCACGGTCCCTGGCAGATTGAATCCCTCTTCGGCCAGGGCGACATGGCAGACGCCCTTGTAGCGGTCGGTGCCAACGTCATAGTAATGCTCAAGCTGCTGCTCTTTTGCAAACTGGCGCAGCAGATCGATGTTGCGATGAGCGTGCTCGTTGGCGGTAAAAATATAGTGGTCGGGCAGGACGACAACTTTTTTTGGATCCCACACTTTTGCGTCAGGGCCAAATTCCTGCTTGAAAATATCAAAAGTTGGCGGACCGCAGACATCGTGGGTAAGGAGGATGTCGACATTCAGCCAGACGCTCTCGCCAGCGTCGACAAATTTTCTGTTTGCCGCTTTTGAAAGGATCTTCTGGGTTATTGTTTGTGCCATGGTATTCTTAAACCCCGCTTTCTATGGTTTCAGTTTCAGTAGTGATGTTGTCAAAATGGTACTGGCGCAGGCCGAGAGCCTGCAGATAGGCTTTGGCGCTGGCCTCTATAATATCGGTTGAGACTCCTCTTCCGTTAAAAGAGACGTTTTTGTCCCTGATGCGAACCAGTGCCTCTCCGAGAGCCTGGCGCCCGGCAGTGGTGGAACGGACGGAGTAGGAGGTAACCATTGATTCGATGCCAAGGGCACGCTCAATAGCCCTGAAACAGGCATCTACAGGGCCATCACCGGTTGCGGACTCTTCAAAGAGCTGCTCCTTGTGCCGGATCCTGATGGTTGCGGTCGGAATTGAAGCGGTTCCGCTGTTGATGTGGAGGTAATCGAGCTCATAGGCGTTTTTCGGTTTGCTCCGTTCATCGCCCATCAGCACCCTCAGGTCGTCGTCATAGACCTCTTTCTTTTTGTCGGCAACCTCAACAAAACGTTTGTAGACCGCTTCGAGTTCGATGTCGTCAAGGTTGTAGCCGAGACTGAAGAGACGCGATTTGAGGCCATGCTTGCCGGAATGGCGGCCCAACACGATGCTCGTCTGTGGCACTCCGACCGATTCCGGTGTCATCACCTCGTAGGTCTGCCGGTTTTTCAGCATCCCGTCCTGGTGAATGCCCGATTCGTGCGAGAATGCGTTGTCGCCGACAATGGCTTTGTTGGGCTGGATAATGATGCCGGTAAAGGTCGAGACCATGCGGCTCGTATTGTAGAGCTCTTCGGTGATAATACCGGTGTAGAAGTTGTGCAGGTCGCTGCGCACTTTCAGGGCCATCACGATCTCTTCAAGCGAAGCGTTTCCGGCCCGCTCTCCGATGCCGTTCATGGAACACTCTACCTGGCGTGCACCGTGTTCAAGTGCACTGAGTGTGTTAGCCACCGCAAGACCGAGGTCGTTATGGCAGTGGACGCTGATGATGGTATTGCCGATGTTTTTAACGCGACTGTAAAGATCAGCAATTTTTCGGCCAAACTCTGAGGGCCAGGTATATCCTGTGGTATCGGGAATGTTGACCGTTGTCGCACCTGCGGCAATGACCGCCTCGACGATTTCAGCAAGAAAGCCCTGGTCGGTGCGGCCCGCATCTTCAGCCGAAAATTCTATATCGGGTGTAAAGGTTTTGGCAAAGGTGACGGCATTGACCGCCATCTTGAGGACCGTTTGCCGCTTTTCCTGCAGAGAGACGCCGTAGCGGTCACTGCCGAATTTTCCGGCGATATGGATGTCGGAAGTGCCGATGAAGGTGTGAATGCGGGGTTTGCGAGCCTGCTGCAGCGCCTTCCAGGCTGCGGTGATGTCGTTTTCCACTGCCCTTGCCAGTGCGGCAACAACAACTCTCGACTCCGCACTTACCCGCTGAACCGCTTCAAGCTGCAGGGGTGACGAAGCCGGAAAACCGGCCTCAATCACATCTACCCCGAGCTTCTCGAGCTGCCGGGCAATCTCAACCTTTTCCTGCACGTTGAGCGACGCCCCAGGGGACTGCTCTCCGTCACGCAGGGTTGTATCAAATACAATAATCTTCTCTTTCACCACACACTCTCTGACTTTGTTTGATCAGGCACCGAGATGCCTGACAATTGCTTCTGTCATCTCTGTTGTTGAAATTACCGGATCTCCCGCGTTGGCAATGTCTGCTGTCCGCAATCCGGAGGCAAGGGTCATCTCAATTGCCTCTTCAATCTCTTTTGCAATTTCCGGCAAATTGAAGCTGTGTTCAAACATCATGGCTACCGAGGCGATGGTGGCTATCGGGTTGGCCTTGTTCTGGCCTGCAATATCCGGTGCGCTTCCGTGGATTGGTTCATACAGCGCATGTTTAGTTCCGATGCTTGCCGAAGGGAGCATACCAAGACTTCCGGTAATCATACCCGCGATGTCGCTCAGAATATCTCCAAAGAGGTTGCTCGTTACGATAACGTCAAACTGTTTCGGGTTGCGGACAATCTGCATGGCAGCGTTATCCACATACATGTCGCTCAGCTCCACATCTGCAAACTCCTGGTGTAGTTCATGCACCACATTCCGCCAGAACTGTGAAACTTCAAGCACGTTTGCCTTGTCGATCGAGATCACTTTTCCCTTTCGCTTCCGGGCAGCTTCAAAGGCCAGACGGGCAATGCGCTCTACCTCATAGCGTTCATAGACCATGGTGTTCCAGCCCCGGTTCTCATCGAAGCCGCGTGGCTGGCCGAAATAGATGCCGCCGGTAAGCTCTCTGAAAACGAGAAAGTCGGTACCGCGAACCACATCCGCCTTGAGAGAGGATGCGTCAAGCAGCGCGTCATAGACTTTGGCTGGACGGAGATTGGCAAAGAGTTCAAGCTCTTTGCGGATTTTGAGCAGCGCTGCTTCCGGCTTGTGCTCGTGCGGCAGGCTTTCCCATTTCGGGCCGCCAACGGCTCCAAGCAGCACGGCATCGCAGTTCCTGCAGGCATCAAGCGTCGCATGGGTGAGCATTTCACCATGCAGCTCATAAGAGGCGCCGCCAAAGGGGTGCTCCTCAATTTGAATTTCAAAGCCATGTTTTTTTGAGAGCTGCTCCAGTACGGAAACAGCTCCTGCAACCACTTCCGGGCCTATACCGTCGCCCGGTATTGAAACAATCTTGTACATTCTCTGTTTTGAATGAATTATTTTTTGATCAGCCAGCTCATCATGTTGCGAAGTTTTGCGCCTACCGTTTCAATGGCATGGCCGCTGTTTTCCGCCCTGAGCTTGCTCAGATTTTTGTAGCCGCCATTGCACTCGTCAATAAATTCTTTGGCAAAACGGCCATCCTGAACCTCCTCAAGAATCTTCTTCATCTCAGCCTTTACCGCAGGAGTGATAAGGCGCGGTCCGCGGGTCATGCCGCCGTACTCAGCGGTATCGCTGACCGAGTAGTTCATTCTTGACAGGCCACCTTCGTAATAGAGATCCACAATCAGTTTCAGCTCATGCATACATTCGAAGTATGCAAGCTCTTCGGGGTATCCGGCTTCGACAAGGGTTTCAAATCCAGCCTTGATCAGCTCGGCTGATCCGCCGCAGAGTACTGCCTGCTCACCGAAAAGATCGGTTTCAGTCTCATTCTTGATAGAGGTCTCAATAACTCCCGCCTTGGTACCGCCAAGAGCTTTTGCCCATGCAAGTGCCTGCTGTTTGGCCTCTCCGGTTGCATCCTGGTGAACGGCGATAAGACAGGGGACACCATTGCCCTGGGTAAAGGTACGGCGTACAAGGTGGCCGGGGCTTTTTGGCGCAATCATGATGACGTTGATTGTCTCTGGAGGAACAATCTGCCCGTAATGAATATTGAAACCGTGACCAAAGGCAAGGGTATTGCCTGCTACAAGGTTCGGAGCAATTTCTGCGTCGTAGATTGCTTTCTGGTTCTGGTCGGGGAGAAGTACCATCACAATATCGGCCCATTTTGTCGCTTCAGCAACCGTGTTGACTTCGAGGCCGGCTTCCCGTGCTTTTGCACACGATGCGCTCTCGGGGCGAAGACCGACGCAGACGTTCAGACCGCTCTCCTTGAGGTTCAGGGCATGGGCATGGCCCTGGCTGCCGTAGCCGAGTATTGCAATATTTTTTCCCTGCAGATAACCGAGATCGGCATCCTGGTCATAATAAACGTTCATGTGTTCGGATAGGTTTGATTGATAAATCAGTAAAAAACAGTGTTACTCCCCCCTGTGTATTGCTACCGCGCCAGAACGGGCAAGCTCTTTTATGCCGTACGGCTTGAAGATATCGATAGTTGTGTTGATCTTGTCCGGAGAGCCGATGACCTCAATAGTAATGGATTTTTGTTTTATATCCACGACTTTTCCTTTAAAAACGTTGATCAACTCAAAAATCTCATGCTGCACCGGCTTACTGAGCTTCAGGGTCATCAGGAGCAGCTCTCGCTCAACATGCGGCTGCCGGGTCAGATCGGTGACCTTGATGGTGTCGACCAGCCTGTTCAACTGCTTGAGCACCTGGCCGATAATCTGGTCTTCACCCCTCGTCACAATGGTCATGCGTGAAATCTCTGTGTCCTCCGTTTCACCGATGGAGATACTTTCGAGGTTAAAACCCCGGGCGCTGAACATGGCCGCAACCCGGTTAAGGGAACCGAACTTGTTTTCAACCAGTACTGAAATGATATGTTTCATAGTCTATTGATCCCGTTTACTGCAACTCACGGTAGAGGTCACAGTACCCATTTACAAAAAATTTACAGATACTCCTGGCTGTAATATCCGAAGGTAAAAAAAAGTGCATAGTGGATTATAACTTTGTAAGAAACCCAATATAAAGTTTTTTTTGAAATGAGAGGACAGGGCAGGGGGGAAGTATCAAATGATCTGATAAGGGCCGATGTTCTTGTGAGGCGGGCTGACCAGAAAAACAAATTGAGATTAAAGAAGAATTCGTATAATTCGGTCAAGTAAGTTTTATTGCCTCTCTTCCGGATGCTTTCATCCTCAAGATTTTGCTGGTAACCTGCTTCAAATCATAGCATATAATGCACTTGTGTAATGAGTCTTCGCTTGCAAACTTTATTCTGATACGCGGAGGTGAATTGACGATGGGCAGTCCGGCAGACGAAGCTGGCCGGGATGATTACAAGCTATTTGGTGTCCAGGCTAATGAACGCGAGCATCAAGTAATCGTGAGTGACTTTTTTATGGGCAAATATGCCGTCACTTTTGCTGAATTCAGGGAATTTGTGGAAGCTACAGGGTACAGAAGTGATGCTGAAAAAGGAGGCTTCAGCGTCATGTTCATCGACGGTAACCTGGAAGATCGACATGGAGTAAACTGGCGTCATGGAGTAACAGGCATGGTGCGGCCTGAGGTAGAAGAGAACCATCCGGTACTTTATGTGAGCTGGAATGATGCGGTAGCCTACTGCAAATGGATGACAGAAAACGCAGGAAAACGGTTCCGGTTGCCTACTGAGGCGGAGTGGGAGTATGCCTGCCGTGCAGGAAGCCGCACCGTGTTCAACACAGGTGAAAATCTGACGACTGCAGAGGCAAACTATAATGGAAAGTATTCCTGGAACAACAACGAGAAAGGGTGCTTTCGAGGGAACACGGTTTCCGTAGACAGTTTTGCTCCCAATGCGTGGGGGCTGTACAACATGCACGGCAACGTCTGGGAGTGGTGCCATGACTGGCTTGGAGGGAGCTATTACGATGAATGCAAGGCGGAAGGAAGAGTTGCCAACCCTGAGGGGCCGGAAACCGGTTCGTTTCGTGTAATTCGTGGCGGGAGTTGGAGTTTCAATGCCGGGCGCTGCCGGTCGGCTTATCGCGGCCACAGCGTCCCCGGTCTCCGTTACTGCAGTGTTGGTTTTCGCCTGGTGTTTGTTGAGTAGCCAGTTTACAGCGTATACCGTTTTGCGGGTGATGCATGGTCGCTCAAACCGCCACAGGTTTCTGAATCGACTCCGAATTGAGGATATTGTGGACGATTGTTGTCAGCGATTTGGGGCTGAAAGGTTTCTGTATAAAGTTAAGCCGACTGTCAAGTCTCGCGTTGTGGACAATAACGTCAGCAGTGTAACCAGAGATAAAGAGTATTTTAAGCTCTGGACGCGCGGCAAGAAGTTTTTTAGAAAGCTCGGATCCATTCATTTCCGGCATCATGACATCGGTCACCAACAGGTCAATAGTTCCATTGTACCCCTCCTCCATTTTGATGGCGTCTATGGCTCTCTCAAAAGCCAGCACCTTATAGCCGTTCCGTTCAAGTATGAGTTTACAGAGTTTGAGAATTTCAGGTTCATCCTCCACAAGCAGGATAGTCTGATGGCCTTTCTGGAGTAGATGCTCTTGTTGTCTATCCAGGTTCGCTGCTGCCTGTACCTTATGCTTGGGCAAATGAATCGTGATGGTTGTTCCTTTTCCCGGTTCGCTCAGGCATTCAATATTGCCGTTGTTTTGTTTGACAATCCCGTACACGGTCGAAAGACCAAGGCCAGTGCCTTTGCCACTCTCTTTTGTGGTGAAAAAGGGCTCAAAAATATGTTGAAGATCGTTTGGCTCAATACCACACCCGTCATCATGCACGGAAAGTGACACATAGACTCCGGATAGACACTCAGTTTTCCGGGTTTCACCGGTGATTTTGGGCAGAGAGACGCAACTGTTTGCGATAGTGATTCTGCCATTACCCATTATAGCATCACGGGCATTGATACAGAGATTGACAAGAATCTGGTCGATCTGCGATGGATCAATTTTGATATAGCAATTTTGGCATTCCGGAACCCATGTCAGTGTGATGTTTTCACCGATGAGACGTCGCAACATGGGAAGCATCTCTGTAATCGCACTGTTCAGTTCAATAATTATTGGAGTGACAATCTGCTTCCGGGCAAAAGCAAGCAGTTGCCGGGTCAGATTGGCAGAATGGGTTGCCGCCTGACGGATAGCATCAAAATCGGCATAGGTTTTCATTGAGGGGTCACTCTCTTCCATAGCCATTTCGGAATGACCAAGAATAACTGTCAGCATATTGTTAAAATCATGAGCAATACCTCCCGCCAGTCGCCCGACCATCTCCATTTTCTGGGACTGCTGAAGCTGAACTGCAAGTTTCGCTCTCTCTTCCTCGATTTGACGACGTTCCGTGATCTCTACGCTGGTGCCGATAATCCTGAAAATAGTTCCGTTTTCATTTCGAACAGGGTTCAGCACGGTTTCCCACAAAGACTCCTTGCCTTTGAACGACAGAGACTCTTCATACTGAATGGACTTACCCGTCCGAATACACTCGTCATAATGGCGAATAACCTGTTTTGCAACATCAGGAGGAAAAAGATGTTCCGGTTTTTCCCCGATAACCGCATCACTCCTGATACCGGTCAGTTTTTCATGAAGCGGGTTAATACCTTTAAAGTAATAGGAGCCGTCCAGCAGTACATCGATAACAAAAATAGAGAAGTTAACCTCATCATAGATATTCTTCAAAAACTGTCTGCTTTCGATTAACTCTTGTTCATAATTTTTACGCGCTGAAATATCACGTATCAATCCGATATATCCCTGATGCTCATAATATTGCACTTGAATTTCCGCGTAAAAGATTGATCCACCTTTTTTATTGTAGCGAAGTTCGAGCACATCATCCGACCTGGCGTTCAACAAGCCTTCCCGAAATGAGCTGACAGCTTTCTCAATGTCCTCTTCAAACACAAATTCAATAAAGGGATGGCCAATCACCTCATCAGTTTTATAGCCGGAAATAGTCTCAACAGCAGGTGAAACATAGTGTATAATTCCATCTTGACTTGTAATAAACACCATATCGGAAATTTGTTCTGCAATAGAACGAAACCGTCGTTCACTTGCCAGCAATGCCTGGTCTGCCTTCTTGTGCTCAGTGATGTCGTTCATAATCAAATACAGTAGTTCTCTTTCATGAAATGGAATAGAACTACTGAAAACTTCGACATCGCGTATTGATCCATCGGCTATATGATGGATCTGGTTCTGCTTGCTATCAAACGGGTTAGTTGTGATCTGCTGGATCGTCATCTGTTTGAGCGTTTCAGGAGGCCACTTGTAAAAATTTACAGCCGCTTGATTAACGTCAATGATTCTGCCTGTATCGGGCTCGATAACAAGCATGACAGATGAATGTTTTTCAAACAGCATTCTGAAGCGATTTTCGCTCTCCTTGAGGGACTCCTCCTTCTGTTTTTGATCGGTAATGTCAATCATGATTCCTGCATACCGAACGATTTTACCATCAGAATCTTTTAATGGAGTTCCTTTCGACAGAAGCCATCGTTCAGTCCCCTCAGCATTATGTATACGCCAGGCACAGCTGTATTCACTGCCTTTTTTTAAGGCTTCACTGATGGCTTGTTTAACTTTTTCCCTGTCTGTGGGGACAATGGTGTTTATCCAGTTTTCACGGGTAAGCCCACAGCTATATGGTTTGAGTCCGCAGAGACGCCAGACTTCATCTGACCAGATAATTCTATTTGTGCTCATCTCATATTCCCATATACCCGAGCTGGTTGCAGCCAGAATCAAATGCATCCGTTCATTTGTAGCAACAAGCTTCTCCTGAAACACCTTGCGTTCGGTGATATCGATAATTGTCCCGATGTAACGTACCGTTTTGCCGTTGATATTACGCAAGGGTTTGCCGCGCGATACCAGCCAGTGGATGGTATCGTCGGGATAACAGACGCGATATTGGATGTACAACTCGGTTGCGCTTTTTGCTGCCTCAGTAAAAGCGTTGATGACAGACTCGCGATCATCAGGGTGAATGAGACTTGCCAGGAGTTGGAAGGAGGGTTTTTCGTTGTTGCTTGACTTCAGTCCGTATAAAGGCCATATCTCGTCAGACCAGATATTTTCATTTGTTGTCAAGTCCCATTCCCAGACACCGGCACGCGCAACTTCCAATGCCTGATTAAACCTTGCCGTGTATTTATCAAGCTTGGCTTCTATCTGTTTTAGTTCTGAAATATCTGTAATAGTGATGAACAACCGGGAAGTCGTCTTTTCCGTTGACAGGAGAGGATTAATGGTGATTTTCCAAATCAGCTCCTCTTTTCCATCTTCAAAAACCATTCGTTTTCCGGTACAGAGAACTTCTGCAATCTTTTCCCTGTAGTGAACTGCGAGTTCCGGCAATTGCAGTACGGTTGCAACCAGATCATAGGCACTGGCTCCGATGCACTCCTCTGCAGAGAGGCCGAAACGTGCGGCAAACAAAGTATTAACAACCAGAATTATGCCACTTGGATCGATGAGAAGGGCTTCTTCAGGGAGGGATTCCAGTAATCCATAAACCGGATCGTCGGCCAGATTGCTGACTGGAAGTAAATATTTTGTGAACATTGTTATTTGCAGTATCAGTTTACGCACCGGCAAACCGCAGAAAATTAACATTGATTTACACCGCAGTGCAATCAGTAACTCGTTTTTCCATTTTACTATAAATTATTGACAAAGCAATTCCAAAAGTGCCTCTTGTTTGGTGGGTAATAGTTGCCGGGTGGTCGGCTAATAGTCCATTGTCGATGAAATCGCATTGATCTCGACTGTAGCGCCTGGCATGATAACAAATTCACTTAATCCGATGTGACGATGGTTATTTCCCCAGTCGTAGGTATAACCAAGTCTGGTCCAGGGATATCCATTGGCTGAGTATGATTGCATTTTTAACTCATTGAACCATTTGACATAGTCATCACTTACCATCACATACTTACTGGATTTCCTGAACTCTGTTTCTGCTTCACAGTCACTGATCTCCGGATCTGCACTTGGCCTGAAGAGATCGCCCGGTTTAACCCACATCTCCACAAATTTTGTTTTTCCCGCCTTGGGAGGAAGTCCCAAAAGCTGTTCCAGTCGTAGCGATCTGTTTCCGTTCAGCTTTTTACAAAAATTCTTGATTTCCGGTGCGGTTGTGACCCAAACCTCTTTTGAAAGCTGGAGCGATTGCCCGATTTTGTCATCATAACCGTTATAGTTTGTCCATGTGACCACCAACAGCATGGCATTTTGGGCATCATCCCTGTTCTTCCATACCAGTTTATCGTTTGAGGGTAGAATAGCGACAAGAGTGTTTGATATCTCTGATGGTTCGGCTATTTGCGCATCAACGATGGCACTGTGATAGGTTTTCTGCAAATCAGCCTGATAAAGCGACGGGCTCTGGGCAGCACAGGCTGAAAAAAGGCAGGAGAGAAGAAGAAAAAGCGTGAACCTCTTTGCCTGAAAAAAGTGGTTTTTTTTCATCGAATCACCTGGTTATGTTCTTCGTATGATAATAACGAGAGTGACATGATGAATTACAAAGTGATGAACGATTGGCAAAGAGGAATCACTATCTCATTAATCCAGCAACCGGAATTGCAGAACCTGTGGTGTAAATACACGGAGTCAACAACGTGCCAAAACCTGCAAGCTCACCGGGAAACCTCGGTGAGCATATGTGATTGGCTTGCAGGCCAGAGAGGGGAGTGCAAAGGCTGAGTTGATGGTTTTCCGGTTCAGACCATGGTTTTGGGGTTCAGCCGTTCAAGAAGCATGTCTGAAATTGAGCCACCCGCAGGTACCATGGGGAAGACCATATCTTTTTTGACTACCCTGAAGTCGACAAGAACCGGCCCTTCGTTCCAGGCGAGCGCCTCAGTGATGGCATTTTTGGCACTTTCGGGGTTGTCGGCCATGAGTGCCTTGCAGCCGAAGGCTTCGGCGACTTTGACAAAGTCGGGGTTGCTGTCGCCAAGATCGGTAAAGGAGTATTTTTCTTTGTGGAAGAGCTCCTGCCACTGGCGCACCATGCCGAGATAGCTGTTGTTGATCAAAAAGATCTTGATGGGAATTTTACCGTACACGGCAGTAACAAGCTCCTGGATATTCATCATCAGCCCGCCGTCTCCGCAGAAGAGGAGAACCGGACGATCGGTGATGCCGAAGGCTGCGCCGATGGCCGCTGGCAGGCCGTAGCCCATGGTGCCGAGTCCACCGCTGGTGATGATGGAACGGGGATTGATAAAGGTGTAGAACTGTGAGGTCCACATCTGGTGCTGCCCGACATCGGTGACTACGACTGCGTTGCCGTTGGTCTGTTTTGAAACCTCGTCAATCACAAATTCGGTTCTGAGTTTGCCGTCATCGTTTTTGTAGGTCAGCGGGCACTTCTGGCGCCATGCGTCTATCTGGGTGAGCCAGGGTGTGCGCTCTTCAGCGCTGTCCGCCATCTCTTCGATGAGAGTGGCGAGAAAGTGTTTTGCATCGCCGACAATTGGCAAGTCAACCTTGATGTTTTTGTCGACGTTGGTGGGGTCAATGTCGTTATGGATTTTGTATGCCTGCGTCGCAAAGGTTGCAGTTTTTCCGGTGACCCGGTCGTCGAAGCGTGCGCCGACGGCTATGAGGAGGTCACAGGCATTGACCGCCTGGTTGGCCCAGTAGGTGCCGTGCATGCCCAGCATTCCCATACTGAGCGGATGGTTTCCGGGAAAGGCGCCAAGTCCCTGGAGGGTCATGGTGACCGGTATGTTTTGCTTTATGGCGAAGGCGCGGAGCTCTTCGGATGCCTCTGCGCTGATGACCCCGCCACCGATGTAGAGAAGGGGGCGTTTTGCCTCTGCAATTTTATGCGCGGCCTTTTGTACCTGGTTGATGTGGCATTTGAGGGTTGGTTTGAATCCTCGGATGTCAACCGTTTCGGGCCACTGAAAGAGACAGGAGGCGTTGAGGATATCTTTGGGCATATCAACCAGAACCGGGCCTGGCCGGCCGTTCGTTGCAAGGAAAAATGCCTTGCGGATGGTTATGGCCAGCTCCTTGACATCTTTGACAAGAAAGTTGTGCTTGGTTATGGGCCGGGTGATTCCGACAATATCGGCCTCCTGAAAGGCGTCGTTGCCGATCAGTGAGCTGGGTACCTGCCCGGTAAAGACAACCATCGGAGATGAGTCCATGTAGGCGTTGGCAATGCCGGTGACGGTGTTGGTCGCTCCGGGGCCAGAGGTGACCAGAACAACACCCGGCTTGCCTGTAGCGCGGGCATAGCCTTCGGCCATGTGGGTTGCGCCCTGTTCATGACGGACAAGGATGTGCTGGATGTCTTCGATATCGTAGAGTGTTTCGTAAACTTTCAGCAGCGATCCGCCTGGATAGCCGAAAATATATTCAACGTTTTCACGTCGCAGACATTCAAAAAATATCTCTGAGCCATTGAGTGTTTGGCCTGATGCTTGCATAGATACGTTATTTAGGTTCAGGAAGAACAGGGCTTTTCAGGATTGCGCCGGTATTGGCCGAGGTGACCATTTGTGCATACCTGGCCAGATATCCTTTTTTTATTTTGGGTTCAAAGGGTTTCAGCAGTGCCAGTCGTTCATTGATGATTGCGTCAGTGAGGTTGACCGAGATGCTTCTTCCGGGAATATCGATGGTGATTGAGTCGCCATTTTGCAGGGCGGCAATCGGGCCGCGCTCGGCAGCTTCGGGGGAGATGTGACCGATACAGGCGCCTCTCGATCCTCCGGAGAATCGTCCATCGGTAATGAGTGCAACCGACTCTCCGAGACCCCGTCCCATGATGGCGCTGGTGGGGGAGAGCATTTCCGGCATTCCGGGGCCTCCTTTTGGTCCCTCGTAGCGGATAACCACCACGTCGCCAGCCTTGACATCATCACCCATTATGCCTTTGATGGCGTCATCCTGGCAGTCGTAGATTTTCGCCGGACCGGTGTGCTGCATCATTTCAGGGGCTACTGCGCCGGTTTTGACCACGGCTCCCTGTGGGGCAAGATTTCCGAAAAGGACGGCCAGGCCTCCTGTCGCGGAGTATGGCTCTTCAATGCTTCGGATAACCGAGCGGTCAAGAACTTCTGCATCGGCAATATTTTCGCCAAGTGTTTTGCCGGTTACAGTCAGGGCTGAGAGGTCAAGAAGGCCCTCAATTTTGCTGAGTTCTTTCAGGATCGCCGATACTCCACCAGCCCGGTCGACATCTTCGATATGGACCGCCATCGTTGCTGGGCTTACCTTGCAGATATAGGGTGTTCTGGCAGAAAGGGTGTTCAGCTCCGAAAAATCGAACTCCAGTTCAGCTTCGTTGGCAATGGCGAGGGTATGCAGAATGGTATTGGTACTGCCTCCCATTGCAAAATCGAGGGCAAAAGCGTTCAGCATGGAATTGCGTGTGAGAATATCGCGCGGTTTGATATTCCGCTTTACGAGATCGATAATGCGGCGGGAGGCCTCTTTGACCAGTTCGTTGCGCCGGGGGTCGATGGCAAGGATGGTGCCGTTGCCGGGCAGGGCAAAGCCAAGTGCTTCGCTGAGGCAGTTCATCGAGTTGGCGGTGAACATGCCGGAACAGGAGCCGCAACCGGGACAGGCGCTCTCTTCGATTGAGTCGAGCTCCTCTTCGCTGATTTTTCCTGCGCTGTATTGGCCGACTGCCTCGAAGACTGAAATCAGGTCAACGGTTTTGCCTGCAGGGGTGCGGCCAGCTTTCATGGGGCCGCCGGAGACGAAGATGACCGGGATGTTGATTCGCAGTGCTGCCATCATCATGCCGGGTGTGATTTTGTCGCAGTTCGGAATGCAGACAAGTCCGTCGAGGCGGTGGGCTTCGGCGACGGTTTCGACGCTGTCGGCAATCAGTTCACGGCTTGCAAGGGAGTAGCGCATGCCGATATGGCCCATCGCAATGCCATCGCATACGCCGATAGTGTTGAATTCAAAGGGAACTCCTCCCGCCTTGCGAACCTCCTCTTTTGCGATGCGGCCCAGTTCCTGGAGATGGGAGTGGCCGGGGATCAGTTCGTTGTAGGAGTTGCATATCCCGATAAAGGGCTTTTTGAAGTCATTATTGGAGACAATAGAGCCTGTTGCTTTAAGAAGGCTGCGGTGCGGTGCTTTTTCAAACCCTGTTTTGACGGTATCAGATCTCATGGCAGTAAAATTTATTGGCTATTAACAAAATATCCCCGGGGCCACCGATCCCGAAGCCACAGAAGAATACGTTGAAAAGAGAAAAATGGATTTGGGCGCGGTTCTGAGGCTTAAAGCACAGAAATGTTCACTCGTGCGACTGCCACAGTGACCACGATGCCGACCCTTGAGTTGGGGGAGTTCAGCAAAGACAAAGCTTTGGTGCATGAAAATGGAGCACGATCCTGTGCCGGATATGCAGTGCCGCAGAAAGAAAAGATGGTCTGTGAATTGAATGCAGACATTTATGGAAAAGGTTTTTTCGGTATTAAACGAAAATTCGACTCAAATTACATTTAAACTTTTATTAAAACAAACATTAAAAATGTTATAATCTGGTGGATATTTGAGGTTTATTCTGTACCGTTAACGTTATACTTTTGAACAACCAGATTAACAATTGAACTCATGCTGAATCTCCAAGCTCCCCTGCCCCAGGATTTTCCAGCCTTTTTTCTCACACTCTCCCTTGTGCTGCTTTTTGTTCTTCTTGCGGAACTGTTGACAAGGAAATTCAGTATCAGCGCTCTTGTTGTGAGGAAAATTGTTCATCTCTCGATGGGTGTGGTTATCTTTTTTGTGCCAGCCTATTTTCAGTCCAACTTTTATCCTGTTCTTGCGGCTTCTCTTGTGCTGCTTTTTAACGGGCTGAACATTCGGCTGAAATGGTTCGGCTCTCTGCTTTCCCTTCCTGAAGAGAAGAATGTACAGTCGCCCGCAGTGAAAAGTTATGGATCGGTTCTTTTTCCTCTTGTTTTTCTTTTTCAACTGCTCTTTCTGTGGGAGTCGCACAAGTGGATATTGCAGACTTCCATGCTTGTCATGGGTGTGAGCGACTCCCTTGCGGCTCTGGTTGGCAGCTCTGTTGGTAAAAAGCATATTGAGCATCTGACAAAAAACCCAAAGACCGTCGAGGGATCGCTCACCATGTTTTTGAGTGGTTTTCTGCTGCTCAGCGCATGCCTCATGGTGTTCAGCAGCTATTTCAGTGGAGGTCTGGCCGGAAAGTCGGTGTTGATGCTTCTTGCGCTGGCTCTTCTTCTCACTCTTGTTGCCACTGCTGTTGAAGCATTGTTATCACATGGGCTCGACAATTTTTTTATACCGGTTTCAATCTCTTACGTGCTCTATGTTCTTGAGATGAATCATACCATTCATCTTGAGCAGTTTCTTCTCGGTGGACTTTTTGCTTTTCTTCTGGCTATCTTTTCGATCAAGGTCAAGTTTCTCAATAACAGCGGGGCCACGGCAACATTTTTGCTTGGAACGACTATTTTCGGTATCGGTGGTGTAGAGTGGACGGTACCGCTTCTCACTTTTTATCTCCTTTCTTCGGTACTCTCGAAACTGGGCAAAAAGCGGAAGGCGAAATTTGACCTTGTCTTTGAAAAAGGGTCTCAGCGGGATGCTGGCCAGGTCTATGCCAATGGAGGGATCGCCTGGATTTTGATGATTGTTTTTTCGCTGACCAACGACCCGGCAATCTTTTTTGCTTATCTTGGAACGCTTGCGGCAGTTCAGGCTGATACTTGGGCGACGGAAATCGGTACGATGTGGCCAAATCCAAAAGCATGGCTGGTAACCACCTTCCGGGAGGTGCCTGTCGGAACGTCCGGAGGTGTTTCTGTGCCGGGTACTTCAGGAGCTTTCCTCGGTTCACTTTTTATCTGTGCCAGTGCGATGGCGCTCAATGTCAGGTGGTTAAGTGACTTTGGGGTGTTCCAGTCTTTTCTTCTTATTGGTTTTTCAGGGCTTCTGGCTAGTCTGGTTGACAGCTTTTTTGGCGCAACCGTTCAGGCCCAGTATTTTGATCCAATTCGGGAAAAGGTGACGGAGAGGACACACAGTGTGGCACCTGATGGTTCTGTGGTTGAAAACAGGCTTCTCAAGGGAACTCCTCTGGTTAATAATGATTTGGTCAATACGCTCTGTGCTCTTTCCGGTTCAGCGCTGGCGTATATGGTGATCAAGAATGTCCATCTGTTTTAATGAACCTTAATTAGCTTTTACCTCTATGCTTGATTCCAGATTCGGGATTTTTGGCCTGCTTTCGGATGCCGGACCGGTTGTCTTGATGGTGCTTTCAGTGCTGCTTTCATTTTCAATCATATCGTGGGCAATCATTGCCTTTAAATTTGGATATCTGAGGAAGTCCTTGCGCGAGTCCAAAGCGTTTCTTGACTATTTTTTTGAAGTGTACAACGTCGACAAGGTCTTTACTGAAAGCGAAAATTTCAGACATGGCTCCCTGCCCCGGGTTTTCCGTTCAGGCTACATCGAGTATCGGGCGCTTGGCGACAAGGTTGATATCCGACAGGCAAGGGCTCGTGTTGCACGGGCGGTCAAACGGGAGGTCAACGCAGAAAACAAAAGGCTTTCAACTCTTGTCCCTTTTCTGGCAACGGTTGGCAATACCGCGCCGTTTATCGGTCTTTTCGGGACGGTATGGGGTATCATGAATTCATTCCATAATATCGGTCAGACCCAATCAGCTTCGCTTGCTGCAGTTGCTCCCGGTATTTCGGAAGCTCTTATTGCTACTGCGGCTGGTCTTGCAGCGGCTATTCCTGCTGTGATTGGCTATAACTTCTTTACGCAGCAGATTGGTATCATTGAGCGGGATTTGGAGGAGTTTTCTCCTGAATTTGTTGCAGCCTTTATCAACGAGCCATAGGGCATAAACCACCGTTATGATAACATCAGGAAAAGGCAGGTTGATGAGCGACATTAACGTAACCCCATTTGTTGATGTCATGCTTGTGCTGCTGATCATTTTTATGGTAACTGCTCCCATGATGACGCATGGCGTGAAGGTTGAAACACCGCAAACCACTCATCAGAGAATGGATGTGAGTGAAAAAACTTTGGTGATCAGCATTGATGCGTCAAGGCGGGTTTTTATCAATCAATATCAATTGAATGCTTCGGAGGTGCGCGAAAGGCTTCCGTCTATACTTGATGTCAAGCAGACAGGGGAGGTCTATCTTAAAGCTGATAAATCATTGCCTTACGGGTTGGTGATGGATGTCATGGCCCAGATCAGGGATGCAGGAATTGAAAAGATCGGTATGGTGACCGAACCGGTAGCCGTTTCGAAGGAAGGCGGGAGATAGGTGGGCTTATGAAAAAAGGTCAGAAGCTTGTTTCTGTTGAAAAAAAGTTTTCGTTATGGCTTGTTGCTGCTGCGGCAATGCATGCGGTTGTGTTTTTTTTAGCCTTGTATTTTCAGTTGTGGGATTCAAGCCAGCATCTCAAACCGAAAATTGTGAGTGTCAGTCTTGTCTCTTTGCCTGGTTCAGGAAGCGCTCATCAATATTCTGAAGAGCAGGGCAGTAGTGCTGCAGCGACTCCGGTGCCCCCCGTTCCTCCTCGCGCCACTACTCACCCTCCTGTTGTCAAGAAGACTGTTCAGGAACCTCTGCCAGAAAAACCGCAGCCGGTTGCCCCGAAACCGGTTGCCGTGGAACTCCCGAAGAAAAGTCCGGTGGAATTACCGAAGCCAAAGGTTGTTGACAAGCCAACTGATCTCAACAAAGTGCTTGAGCGCCTTAAGCAAAACGTTGCAAAGAAAACGGCGACACAGCCACAGCAGCCATCTGCCACGTCTTTGAACAAGGCGCTTGCCAATCTTCAGCAGAAAGTCAAATCTGATGGGCAGCAAACTGGATCAGGGAGCGGAGGTGTACGATCCAGTTCTTCTGGCAGCAGAAGCAGTGCTGGAAAAGGGGTTGGAGGCGGGGGTGCAGCAGATCCTTACAAGGCGGAAATCGCTTCGATTATTCAGCAAAACTGGGCGTTTTCCAGGCAGTTGCTCAAAAACAGTTACGGTATGAGTGTTTATGTTCGCATCAATATTGTTGCTGACGGGACGATTCGCCAGATTGTTTTTGACAAAAGAGCGCCAAGCGAGTATTTGAACAATTCAGTCAAAAAAGCTCTTGAGAAATCATCTCCTCTTCCTGTTTTGCCGAAGGAGGAGGGTGGCCGGGATATATGGATCGGATTTATGTTTACTCCGGAAGGTATTGAGTAAATCGGTATGTTTCCCTTTATTATTCGAGGATAAGGGCTTTCGAGCCCCGGTGTAGAACAAACATTTTTCCCTATATTTGCTGTTGACAGAGATGGTGGTGGTGTTTATCTGCCGCTGGTGTTGTATATGAGCAGTTATTTTGTTGTAGTTTGATTTTGTGTGAATATCAGGCAAACTTTCAGATTACCTCTTAACCATTAAAGCCTTCTGGGGTTATGATACAATTCTTCAGACATGTTGTTCCCGGCACTGTTGTTGTTCTCTTCTTTCTGTTTTTTTTCCCTTTGCATCTCACTGCGGTTGAGGCTGGTGAGTACATCGCTATCCGTAAGGAGGGGTCGGGCAACATTGCTCTTGTGCTTGACAGGCTGGGTGCAGATGGGAAAAAAGAGTCCAGGTTTGCACAGGGTATTGATACCGTGATGCATGATGGTCTTGATTTTACCGGGCTTTTCTCTCTGATCTCTCCGCCGCTTAATGTGAAAGACAACAGCGACGGAAAGCATGTTGCTATCAATTTCGGAGCACTTACTTCAGTAGGCGCAGAGGTCTATGCTGGCGGGGTGGTCACGATGAAATCAAACTTGTTTAACCTCAATATGGAGGTATATGAGGCATCAGGTTCTAAATTATTGTTCAAGAAGACCTATACCGGTAAAGAGGGAGAGCTTCGTTCAATCGGCCATGCTTTCTGCGCAGATCTTGTTGAACTTCTTACGGGCAAACGGTCGGTATTTGGCAGCAAAATTGTTTTTGTTTCCAATAAAACCGGTTGCAAGGAGATTTATGAGTGTGACTTCGACGGGCAGGAGCTTGAGCAACTGACCAATTCGAGATCCATTTCCATGAATCCCACACTCTCACCGGATGGAAGGCATCTTGCTTATATTGATTTTACCTCCGGCAGGTCGACACTCTATATCAGGAATCTCGCAGAGAGGAAAATTGCTGCAGTCGCCAAGAGTGGTGTCAGTATTGACCCTGGATGGAGAAGCAACAGTGAGGTTGCCGCCACGCTTTCTTTTGATGGCAGTCAGGGAATCTATCTCATAAAAACGGATGGCAGCATCTCTCGAAGGATTACAAACAGCAAGAGTATCGATATCTCGCCAACATTTTCTCCCGATGGCAGCAAGATGGCCTTTGTCTCTTCGAGAAATGGATTGCCCCAGATTTTTGTTGAGGATCTTCAGTCCGGTGAAGTAAAAAGACTTACTTTCAGTGGGCGTTACAATACCCAGCCCTCCTGGTCTCCAATCGGGGATAAAATTGCATACACTACATGGGAAAAGAGTGGTGAAATCAATATATTTGTCATAAATGCTGATGGGACTGGGCTCGTGCAATTAACCCAAAAATGCGGGGAGAACAAGTCACCATGCTGGTCACCTGATGGCGAGATGATTGTGTTTACTTCCAATCGTCAGGGCAAGGAGAAAATGTATGTGATGAATTCGAAGGGGGGGAAGGAAAGGCTTTTATTGCAGGGGGATGGTGAGCAGACGCAGCCATCCTGGTCTTTATTTCGGTGATATCTTACTTTTGGGGAACATAACAATGAAAAAGGGGGAAAAATGAAAACCATGAAACCGTTGTTGAGAAGTCTTGTTATTCCGTCCATGCTCTTTCTTGGAGCCTGCTGTTGCGCAAATGAAGTTGTCGTAGCTCCACCACCACCGCCGCCGCCGCCTGTCAAGGTTGTTTTGCCTGGTCTTGGTGACGTCTTCTATGATTTTGATAGATCAGAGCTTCGTGCGGATGCTATCACACAACTGAAGACGAATGCCAACTGGATACAGGCAAATTCATCAAACAATGTCATTATCGAAGGCCATTGCGACGAGAGAGGCACGAGTGAGTATAATCTTGCTCTTGGTGAGCGCCGTGCTAACAGTGCCAGAGATTATATTGTAAATCTTGGTGTGGCTCCCGTTCGTTTGAAGACTGTCAGTTATGGCGAGGAAAAACCATTTGCTGACGGCCACAACGAGGAGGCTTGGGCTCAGAACAGAAGAGCTCGCTTTGTTGCTGAATAAGACAAGGTTTCGTTGAAAACAAGCAAGGGGCAGGCACCTTTTACGGCTGCCCCTTTTTTATTAAAGTTTACATAAACTCCGAATCCATGAAAAAAAAAATAAATGCTATCGTTGTTTTCTCGTTAATGGTGACTGCCGGATGTTCATCAAAAAGCGCGGTAACCCCTGCTGAAAGTACGACAGGCCCGGTCTATACCTCTCCCTCGTTGTCATCGCAACCATCGTCGCAATCATCGTTACCGTCCGGTTATGGATTTGATCAGTGGCAGACGGGACCGCTCGGTGATGTGTTCTTTGATTTTGATAGCGCAACGCTGAGCACGGAAGCCCAGGATCAGTTGAAGCAAAATGGGGAATGGATGGGAAATCATGCTCCCAAAGGCGCTCTTATTGAGGGTCACTGTGATGAGAGGGGGACTTCTGAATATAATCTTGCACTTGGCGATCGCAGGGCAGCAAGTGCAAAAGAGTATCTGGTCAGGTTCGGTGTGGCTCCATCCCGTCTTGAAACGGTCAGCTATGGTGAAGAGCGTCCATTTGACCAGGGTCAAAATGAAGAGTCCTGGGCAAAAAACCGTCGGGCTCACTTTGTTGTAAAATAACAGTAAAAAGAAATCCTTGCAGAAACCCTTGCTGACTTATGCATAACAAGATTAAACCGTTTCTTTTTTTTCCGGTTCTCGCTCTATCGGCCTGTGCTTCAAAACAGGATCTTCTTGTTGTTGAAGATAATGTGAGAAAGCTGAAGACAGAGTCTGAAACCATTAAATCCCAGTCGGCTGTTTCCTATTCAGATGTTCAGCAGGTTCGCGACGAGGTTTCGCGGTTACAGGGGAGTATTGAGGAGATTTCCCATAATAGCCGTCAGAATTTTGGTCGCCTTGGTATGGAGGATTCCCTGTTGGTACACAAGGTAGATGAGCTCGAATCGAGGCTGCAGAAAATTGAGCAGTATATCCTTCTCGCCAAACAGGAGAGTCTTGCGCCAGCGGTGCCGTTGAAGCAGAATGATGCAGTGGATGGTACTAAAAAGCCGCTTCCCCAGACTGATACGGCACTGCTTCGCGAGGGGTTGGAGAGACTCAAGAACAAAAGCTATGCCGCTGCAAGAGAGAGTTTTGGTTTGCTTTTACAGGCGACTCCGCCATCAACTCTTGTCGATGAGGCACAGTTTTATACAGCAGAAAGCTATTTCGACGAGAAATGGTATGAAAAAGCCATTCTTGAATACCAGGCCGTTATTGCGAAGTATACTAAAAGCAGCAAACGACCTGCAGCGCTCTACAAACAGGCCATCTCTTTTGAGTTGATAGGTGACCAGGTCAACGCAAAAGCAAGGTTCGGGGATTTGGTGAAAGTTTACCCGGCATCTCCTCAAGCTTCCCTGGCGCGCAAAAAACTAAAGTAGAGTCGTCTGATATGGGGCTGGTAAAGGATTACGAAACCATAGCCCCGGTTTACGCCGGGGTTATTCAGGGCTTCACAAACAAACGACCTCCCGTGCTGCACGGACGTTTATTTGAAAAACTCATCCAGCGTGTAGGTGCGCCGGTCAATTTCGACACAAAGCTGGCTCTGAAGTGAACTATAAAAGACCGGAATATCCCTCATAGTCCACTTTACGCCACGGTTATCAAAATCGATAACGTAACGGTTCTCGTTGTCAACCATTTTCTTTTTCAGGTCAATACCGATATCCGGCTGTGTTGACAGAACAAAGAGTTCAATTTCCTCCGCAATAATTTTATTGATCATCTCCGTGGTTGGCGACAATTTTCTGCGTCCAGAGCTTGGGCTTATCTGGACACGAAGCGCACCACGCTCATCCCTTTTTGCGGAAGTGATATAATACTTTTCTGCTTTATGCGCGGCATTACCCGACCAAGGCCCTGATGTACTGACCCTGACCTGGTTTTTGGCGGTGTTCGGACGGCTGAGCTGAGATTGCATTGTTTGCACGGTTAAAATTTGCAAATACAAAACACTCCGGTGTTCTTCCTTCAACAGGGATCAAATTAGCAAAACCCGATTAAATAAACAAAGGGATTCACAACGAATCCCCCTGCTCAACATCATGAGATCTTGCTGTTTATACCATTTATTTTTCGTTGCCGTCGATTACTTCGTACTCGGCATTTTCAACATTACCCTCTCCGCCGCTTTTTCTCGCTTTTTCGCTGCCTCCGCCCTGTGCTTCCGGTTCAGCCTGAGAGGCTTCCGGGCCTTGAGACTGATAGAGGTGAGAGGCAATGTCGCTCCACTCCTTGTTGAGTTCTTCCATAGCGGATTTAATAGACTCAATAGTCCCGTTCTTGTATGCCTCCTTGAGTTTTTCCAGAGAACCTTCCAGTACAGGACGTTTGTCTGCCGGTATTTTATCACCAAGATCCTTAAGCTGTTTTTCAGTGCTGAAAATAAGGGAGTCAGCTATGTTTCTGGTGTCGATCTCTTCTTTGCGTTTTTGATCTTCGGCAGCATGTACTTTTGCATCATCTTTCATTTTGTTGATTTCCGCGTCGGTAAGCTTGCTGCTTGATTCGATTTTGATACTCTGTTCCTTTCCTGTTGCCTTATCCTTTGCAGAGACGTTAAGAATGCCGTTTGAATCAATATCAAACGTCACTTCAATTTGTGGCAGACCTCTTGGAGATGGTGGAATATCTCCCAGGTGAAAACGTCCCAGTGTTTTATTGTCGGTGGCCATCGGGCGCTCTCCCTGCAGAACATGAACCTCGACAGAGGTCTGGTTATCAGCAGCAGTAGAAAAAACCTCCTGTTTTCTTGTCGGTATTGTGGTGTTTGCGTCGATAAGTTTTGTCATGACACCGCCAAGAGTTTCAATGCCAAGCGACAGGGGAGTGACATCAAGGAGCAGGACGTCTGTGACATCACCTTTCAGGACACCACCCTGGATAGCTGCGCCTATGGCAACAACCTCATCAGGATTAACGCTTCTGTTTGGCTCCTTTCCGAAGAACTCCTTGACCAGCGTCTGTACTTTCGGTATGCGTGTTGAACCACCAACGAGCACCACCTCATCAATCTCTTTCATTTCAATCTTGGAATTCTTCACTGCACGACGGCAAGGGTCAAGAATCTTGTCGAACAACTCTGCACACAATGCCTCGAATTTGGCACGGGTAAGATTGATGACAAGGTGCTTCGGTCCTTCCTGGGTTGCTGTAATGAATGGAAGGTTGATTTCAGTGTCAGTTCTTGACGAGAGTTCTATTTTTGCTTTTTCCGCGGCCTCTTTAAGGCGCTGAAGCGCTATGGCATCGTTGCGTAAATCAATTCCCTCCTGTTTTTTAAACTCGTCAGCAAGGTAGTCGATAATTTTCTGATCAAAGTTATCTCCGCCAAGATGGGTGTCGCCATCAGTTGATTTAACTTCAAAAACACCGTCACCAAGCTCAAGAATGGAGATATCAAATGTTCCTCCACCAAGGTCAAACACGGCAACTTTCTCACTTGTCTGTTTTCTGTCAAGGCCGTAGGCCAAAGCAGCAGCAGTCGGTTCATTGATGATTCTTTTGACATCAAGGCCAGCAATGCGCCCCGCATCTTTTGTAGCCTGCCGCTGGGCATCATTGAAGTACGCCGGGACGGTGATGACCGCTTCAGTCACTTTTTCGCCAAGAAAGTCTTCAGCCGTCTGCTTCATTTTTTGCAGAATCATGGCAGAAACTTCCTGGGGGGAATAGATTTTGTCATTGATTTTTACCCGAGCCTCACCATTTTCATTGATGATTTCATAGGGAGCAAGCTTTTTCTCACTGGTGATCTCATCGTATTTGCGTCCCATGAAACGCTTGATCGAAAAAATGGTGTTTTTCGGATTGGTTATGGCTTGCCTTTTTGCAGCCTGTCCTACCAGCCGATCCCCTGTTTTGGTTAAAGCTATGATTGAAGGTGTTGTGCGGTTTCCTTCTGAATTTTCAATAACTGTTGGCTGCGATCCCTGCATAACCGAAACACAGGAGTTCGTTGTGCCAAGGTCAATGCCGATAATTTTACCCATAGTGTATGTTCCTTATTTTGAACGTGATATAAAACTGCTTTACTCAAGATTCCAGAGAGCACACCCTTGATTCAGAGTGCTTCTAACTGATTGAAATTTCCTTCTTTTTCTTTACCGGTACAGCCTTTGGGAGAGTTACATGAAGCACACCGTTCTTGAAATCGGCAGCTATGTTCTCCTGATCAATCATCTCACCAAGATTAAAGCTTCTCGAAAAACTTCCGGAGCTTCTCTCAATACGGTGGTAATTTTTTTTGCTCTCTTCTGTTTCAAGCTTTCTTTCCGCGCTGATGGTCAGCACATCATCCTCAATATTGAGCGTAACACCCTCTTTTGCAATACCGGGGAGTTCTGCATCAATATGAAATCCAGTCTCATCTTCCGAAATATCAACCTTGAAGGCCGGAGCCAAAGGTTGCTGTGTCCCTGACCAGATATCATCAAACAGTTTTAGAGGATTTTTCGATAATTGTACCAGCATGATATTCTCCTTTTCACTCTTGTTGGTTATGCTTACAGTAATTGATTGTTATGAACGACTTCATCCCAATAATCAGCAAATACCATGCCATGATGGTTATGCTTATTTTTGCGGCACTGATGGTGTCAAAAATGACGCATCGATAGCAATTGTGTCGCACTATTGGTGTCGGTATGAAAAAAATGTCAGACAGTGGGTGCCATGATCGAAGGAGGATACTGGCCGAATGATGCCTCGAAAGGAAAAAAGGTTAATTGCGGAGATTGGACTTAGACGTTCTGCACAAGGCAGAGGCGTTCCTGAAGGTTGTCAACAACACTTTTTGAACTCAGATAACAAGAGTAGATAACACTCTCGTCGGAAATGCGGTAAAAGCATTTTAATCCATCTTTTCTGCGCTTTACAACACCATTATCAAGCATAAGTGCCAGATGTTTGGAGATATTTGCCTGGCTTGCATTGACTTCAATGACGATTTCATTAACCGTGCGTTCCTGCTCACAAAGAGCACGCAATATTTTCAGTCTCATAGGCTCGGAGAGCAGTTTAAATCGATTGGAAATCGCTTCAAGCATTTCGTCTGGCATATTGAGATGCCATGTTTTTATCTCTTCCTCTGTGATGGTGACAATCTTGTTCATGACAAACCCGGTTACTGCCAGAGAGTTGTTATCTCCGTTTTGTGATTGATACGGCGTTTTTTAGACTGGACGCCTACTATAACCATTAATTTATCCAATTCAAACCCCGAAAGGGGTTGAATCCTTTGGTCAGGACAAATTCTATTTGTGGAGAGAGCTATTCATAAAGGAGTGTGTCTTCGCGCTCTTTTGTATTGAAACTGGTCAGTTGCATGATCGAAATTATCAGTGCCTGAGGTGCTTTGAACTGGATAATTTTTTCCTTGATGATCAGCTTGGTTTTTTTTGCATCCTCAAACTCCGCTCTGCACTCTTTGCATTCCGAAAGGTGCAGAAGAAACTCCTGCTCTTCACCAAACGAAAGCTCGCCATCCACAGAGGCACTCATAAGTACGCCAGCTTTTTTGCAGTTCATAGTAAAAAAAGTTTGTGCGTCTTGAATTATTGAATGTTATCGGTGTTGAAGCCGTATTTCTTTGCATATCCCTCAAGCTGAGCACGAAGCAGTTTTCTGCCTCGGTATAACCTTGATCGTACTGTTCCAATGGGACTTTCTACCATATTGGCAATCTCTTCATAGGTAAATCCTTCAATATCACATAACTGAATCACTTCCCTGAACTCCTCGGGCAACGAGTGAAGCGCCTGATAGACCTCTTCATGCAGCAATGAATGGAAATAATCACTTTCTGATTCACTGGTATCGCTCCGAGTATCCTTGATCGAATGATAAAAATCTTTTATGAGATCGTAATCAACCTTGCCAGGCTCTTTTGAATTTTTCCTGAAGCGGTTGATATAGTTATTTTTCAGAATTTTAAACAGCCATGCCTTACAGTTTGTTCCCCGCTCGAAAGAATTAAAAAATCGATATGCCTTGAGATAGGTCTCCTGTACCAAATCTTCCGCATCACTCGGATTCATGGTCAGGTGAAGTGCATAGTTGTAGAGCGCATTGAGATGAACCACCGCTTCATTTTGAAACTCAAGTTGCTTATGGCGCTCTTCACGGGAAAGTGACTCTTTTTTTGTCTTGCTTTTTGTGTGACGAGTTGGATCGGTTTTATCCATGAGCTGAAATCTTCCGGGTTCAAATAACGTTGTTTTGCATTCAGGAAAACGTTTCCATAAAATAATTAATTTAAAGCAATATATTTTAAGGCTTTTCTGAACTTCACCAACAAAATCAAAACGTAGACCTCTCATGAATGAATCTGTCGCATTTTCTGCTGATGTCATTGTTGTTGGTTCAGGAATTGGAGGGCTTACTGCTGCGGCACTGCTTCAGGAGCGGGGTATTTCAACGCTTGTTTTTGAAAAAAATCGTTATGCCGGGGGAAGCTGTTCTTCATTCCAGCGTGAGGGTTACCGATTTGACTGCGGTGCATCGGTTTTTTACGGTTTTGGTGAGAACAGCACGAGTGGTACCCTGAACTTGCACACAAGAATTTTCAGGAAGCTTGGCGTTGAGGTTTGCACAATTGCAGATCCCGTTCAGATTCATTATCACCTGCCCAACGGTTTTTCTATACCGGCTTTTTATGACCGTCATGCTTTTTTTGACGCACTTGCTGCCCGTTTTCCGCATGAAGCCGAAGGGATACAACACTTTTACCGTGAACTTGATGAAGTTTATGAAATTCTCAGTGCCATGCCTGCCGGATCGCTTGAGGATGTGACGCATCTGCTTTCAGTTGGTGTGGCAAATCCACTCAAGACTGTTGCGCTTGCCCTGAAAAGCTTTCGTTCAATGGGTAAAACCGCCAGGAGGTATATCCATGATGAAGAGTTGCTCCGCTTTATTGATATTGAGGCCTACTCCTGGGCTGTGCAGGATGCTGTTGCAACACCACTCGTCAATGCCGGGATATGCCTTGCTGATCGCCATTTCGGCGGCATCAACTACCCGGTTGGCGGTTCTGGTGCCATTCCCGAAGCATTGTGCAAAGGTATTGAGAAGTTTGGTGGACGAATCTGCTATCGCTCTGAGGTTGCAGAGATTCTGGTCGAAAACGGGGAGGCTCGTGGCATCAGGCTGGCCGATGGCTCGAAGCACTATGCAAAGGCGGTAATCAGCAATGCTACCGTGTGGGATACCTTTAATCGGCTTGTCACCGATTCACGATACAGGGTGGATGAAACGAGATTTCTCAGGGCGCCGAGTTGGTTTCAGCTTTTCCTTGGCGTTGATGCCTCCCTGATTCCCAAAGGATTTTATGTACACCATATCCTTGTTGATGATTGGAAGAACTATAATCAGCCTGGTGGAACCATCTATTTTTCCGCTCCAACCATTCTTGACCCGTCCCTGGCACCTCCCGGCAAGCACATTGTCCATGCCTTCGTCACCGGTGAGGTCGAGCAGTGGCAGCAGTACGAGAGGGGAAGCAGTGCCTACCTTGCAGCCAAGGAAGATGTTGCCGCAGGGATCATTTCCCGTACGGAAAGAATTCTGCCCGGACTATCAAAGGCTGTTGAGTTAAAAGTGCTTGCCACGCCGCTGACCCATGAGCGCTATCTCAACCGCTTTAAAGGATCCTACGGGCCCCTGCTGAAACCGGGGCAGAATATTCTCCAGAAACCCCAGAATACCACACCGATAAAAAATCTGTTTGCCGCAGGCGACAGTACCTTCCCAGGGCAGGGCGTCATAGCCGTTACCTATTCCGGGGTGTCGTGTGCCTCTTATATTGCAAGAAAATTTGGCAAGCCGCTTGATGAACTTCTGTAGTCCGGTGTTTCAGGATGCGGCAAGCAGCATATCAATCTCCCTGAAGGGAACGTCGGTCAGATCAGCAAGAATTTTTTTGGTGACGTATCCCTTGAAAATGTAGGTTCCCTTTCTCAAACTGTGGCTTTTCCAGAGAATATCCGAAATGGTCTCATGTCCCGTCAGTTTCAGAAGAAAGGGGAGGAGGGTATTGGTCAGGGCGAAAGAGGCCGTTTTTGCAACGGCTGAAGGGATGTTCGGGACGCAGTAATGGGTAACACCGTGCTTCACATAGATCGGATTGGTATGCGAGGTATGGCGGCTGGTGGCAAAGCAGGCGCCTTGATCAATCGATACGTCAATAATCACCGATCCGGGTTTCATCGATTTTACCACCTGTTCGCTGACGAGTGGCTTGATGATTTTTTGTCGCGGGCTCAGGGCGCCGATCAGGACGTCAGACATCTTCGCAATCTCCGCAATGTAATGATCATTGGCGATTGCCGTGACAAGGTGGCGGTTGAAAAATGCCTCGAAGCGCCGCAGCCGGTTGATCTCCTTGTCGATAACGGTGACCTGTGCACCAAGGCCGAGTGCATCCTGGGCGGCAAAAAGCCCGACGGTACCTGCGCCGATAATGGTTACCCACGCAGGCGGAACACCGGCAATACCTCCAAGGAGGATGCCACTGCCGCCATATCCGGTTTCAAGGTATTTGGCCGCGGTCTGTATGGCAAGAGAACCGGCGATTTCGCTCAGTGTCCTGACGATTGGCAGCTCTCCATCCCGCGTTTCGATAAATTCAAATCCGAGAGCCGTAATGTTCTTCTCAATCAGCGTCTTTATCAGACCGGGAGTCACTGTTCCAAGATGGAGTGCCGAGATGAGCAGTTGGCCAGGCATAAAGAGCGGAAGCTCTTCAAGCTGCGGGGGAGAGACCTTTACGATGACGTTGGACTGCTGGTAGAGCTCTTCAGGTGACTCGGTAATGGTTGCACCGGCTTCGCCGTATGCGAGATCGGAGAAGTTGCAGAAGTTGCCAGCAGATTTCTCGATAATCACCTTGATTCCCTGCTCAACAAGAATCTGGACGCCGGGCGGGGAAATGGCCACCCGGCGTTCATCCTGGGCCCGCTCTCTCGGAATGCCAAGAACAATCTCCATTGTTTTTTCAGGCTTTATCAGCCAGCGTTCAAGGGTTTTTGCGCCAAGTTCAAACTCGACATCCCCAATATCAGAAGCGTACCCCATCGGCAGTTCAACGGTTGAAAGACAAAAACAAAATATAGTCAATTTCGTGGCCGCCCCAAGCCACCTCAATTAACACACCTTTGTTTCATTTTGCTCTTTGCATGAACAGCAAGAGGAAAACGATCTGATAACGAGCTGCCACGCATCGCCTATTCCACCGATAACGTCCGTTAGCAGTTGCCAGAGATCAAACTCCCTTCCCGCTTGCAGACGCAGCGTGTCGGGCACCTTGACAAGCGCCTCCCATCCCATGGTTGCGGCATAGCCACCTAACTGCAACGGATTTGTTTCGAGCAGGTTTCTTACCTCTTCAACTGCCGAAATAACCCTTATGATGCCCGGTTTTTCAACAGATGCCTGGCAGGCCATTCTCGTTCCTGCTTTCAGAAGGTTCTCTGAGAGGATGGCCTTCTCCTCTTCACTCAGCGGAGAGAGAAGTTCCGCCCCTTCAAGCACTTTGACATAGCAGGTCTGACAGATGGTGTTTCCGCCGCAGAAGTAGCCTATATGTTCGTGATTGATCCGGGCAACCTCAAGCAGCCTGTCACCCTGTTTTGCCTCATACTGGTGATTATTGATCGTGATTTGCATAATACTTTGATGTTATGATTCTGAAAATAACAAGACAAATGTTGTCCTGTTATTGATAACATGCTTGCCGTTGCAAAAGTTGCGTTTGTGAACTGATTCATGCGGGGTTTTCCTGAAATCCGGGGAGAACGTTCGTTTTTATACATTGATCAAGTGTGATGTCAGCCGCGCAAAAGCGACATACCACGATCAGCCACAATATAAAAGCTCTTGATAGTGAAGCGGCTCTGAAGTCTTGCAACCACAGGTAAAAGTGTTGTAAAATGGGAGGTTGCCGCGCCCTTGCGGCTTTGCACTCATGCTGCCGTTTTTTTTGCAGTGTGTATAGCAGCAAGGCACGGCATTGGCGGAGAAGAGATCACTTTGGCAGAGAGCTGATCTGAAGGTGGCCAACAGAATATTTCAAGGATTTTGGAATAATACTGACTACCGTCCAGTTGTTTTCGGTGATCAAGCGTCGACTGATTGTTATTTGAGTTGTTTCATAACTTCCATCGCTTGTTTTCCATTGGCTCTTATCAGAACCGGTTGACGTACTGGTGTCGGAGGTCGAGCCCTCGCAAGAGGTTGTGATTGCAGTTGCAATGGCTTCTTGACTTCCATTCCCTGGTACGAAACTGCTGGTTTCTTTCCATGTCAGGCCACCATCTGCAGTGGTTAAGTGTGCTATTCGGTTGTTTGGAGGTAAGTCCATATCATACACCATGTCGATCTGGCCGTGACGGTTATCAGTGAATTGCATTGTTATGGGGCGACCATACCAAGCCCATTTCGGTATTTCTGACCATTGACACCATGTCAGGCCATAATCCGTCGTGTGATACAGAGTGACCAAGCCTGGGCCCTCAACGGTCCACATCACCAGAGCCCATCCTTCCCCGCGATCGACAAAGGTTACTTGTTGCAGGCTGCTGCCTACGACAGGATTCATGACCTCTACCCAATGCTTGCCACCGTCTCCTGTTCTGAGAAGTATGGAACGAAGAGTGCCACCTGATACATTGATATCGCCCAGGAGGAATGCAACATTTTTGCTTAAAGCTGAGATTCTATGCAAACCTGCGGTAACGCCTCTTTCATCGGCTTGACTTTCCATCCACTGGATGCCCCCCAAATCAATTTGGCCTTTAAAGAACTGTATTGGAGCCCAAGATTTTGGCTGAGAGGCAATTGCCAGCGGTGACCCACAACCCAAAAGGCATAAGAGGAGCTGTAGTGGTACTATTGATTTGCGCATGTGTGCTCAGCCTATAAAATCATTCCTAAAAAAGCATTTACGCAGCGTTCGAAAAAGCAGGCGCTAATTTTTTCCACTATCGCTGGTTGCTTTTCGTACAGGGTTCAGGACAAGGCTATTTTTTTGATTTCCTCTCTGTCAATATCAACAGGCAATCCTACACGCATAAAGTAACGCGCAAATGCCTGGGATAAATGTTCGCGATATGGAGGAAGCAGCCTGAGCCGGTGGGGCTGCGTGATAGTAAACGCTTTTAAGTAATCTTTTGGAAGGGTGTATATTCGATGAAAATCCACTACTGAATAATCGATCGCAATTTCACTGGATATGTATCGGTTCAAGAGATGGTATGCTGGCTCCTTGCCTTGCCGCAGACTCTCTTTTCCGTTCTTGCTTTTGAAGTATTCACTGGTTTTCATAATCTCAGTCAGTGGCCAGTATGCACAGAGCACCACGGTGTCCAATTTTTCATTGGCAAGGTCGCAAGCTTGAGAGAGGATGACTAAATTTCCCGGCTTGATATCGATAGGTTCCTCTACGGTGGCTTCATTTTCAAGAATTGCCTTGTACATCGAAGCGTTTGGAAACGGAATCGGGCACTGTACCAAGAGGTCTCCTTGCGTAAGATCGCTTGAAGATGATAACTCCGAATACCATGCAAAGTCGCGCATTCAGATGAATCCGTTTTTATCCTCAACAGACTCAAACCGAATGGGTTCCGAGAGTCGAATGTTCACCGACATTTTTCGGAGAATGGGTAAGTCGAGTTCGGTCTGCACCGATTGCCTCGGCGCATCAGGTGGGTCAGAACGGAACGGTCGGCTTAACGTTTTGCAACCAGAGGGACTATTCTTGTTGGTGCTCTTTGCCTTTGCAATTGAACATGTTTTGTCACGGGTTGGCTTTTGGATGGCTTGCATATTCATAGAATCAAAAAATTTCATGCAAAAGCTACGCTCTTCTGATTTGCTAAATCTAACTGAGAGAAAAGTAATCAATATTTTTTTGCTCAAAAACTCTTTTTTATATCGAAGCCAATGTCATTCAACATCCAATTGTTTCGTGATGCAGCTAAAATACTTCTTGAAGGAGGGTTATCATGCCAACTCCGCTTTTGACGCCAGCTCAGGTTTCTGCAGCAGTTCGGTGTAACGGTGCAGCAGTCCGGCGGGCGTTGTGTCGCTGCCGGCGGGGTGGTGGAGAACCGGTTTCATCTTTTTATTCATCTTGAATCCAGGTTTATACTCCGTCATCCAGGGCTCCTGCGCCGATACAAAGAGGTATTGCAGGAACGCCTTGTCGGCAAGATGTTCGTTATCCTGATCGGGCAGAAAGAGGATGGCGTTTTGCGGCTGGAGGTCAATTTTTTCGAGGCCGAGAGCGGAGTATGTGATTTTGAGTTTGGTCAGTTGCAGCAGGTTTGCAACCTCTTCGGGGAGGGGGCCGAACTGGTCACGGAGTTCTGCGGACAGGCTGTCGACCTTATGCTCTGATGAGGCCTTTGAAATTATATCATAAAATGTAAAGTGCTCAGAGGTGGCTGTGATTGCATATTCCGGCAACATCGAACACCTTTTCCGGTCAGGGCAAAAAAGTGTTCGATCTTTTGCGGAATTACTGTTCGGCTTTTCCCGGAATAAGTGTTCGATGTTCAGCGGATTTTACGTTCGAGGTTTGCCGAAATCCGGGGAAAAAGGTTAAGGAAACTGTTGCCCAACATGCTGCACATTGAGAGCAAGGAGTATGGGGACTCCGGCAAGTGAGTTCGTCGTCAAAAGAGATGAAAAGATGGGTTCAATGGCGTAGCAACTCTGCATCTATTCCAGCAATTGCAGCAGCTTCTTCAGCACTCATTTCCGTTTCTACCAGTCGCTTGGCAACTTCAAGTTTTCCCTCCTCCTTGCCCTCCATACGACCAAGTCCATAGTTGGACTCTATCAGACTGGCCTCATAGCGCAAGTCATCCTGATAACGGGCGTATGCCAACTGCTCCTCTTCCGGCATACTCATGAGGGAAAAGGATTGTTTTGCTTTCTGAATTCCTTTGGCTTTGAACTCATCCTTTATCTCTTCGTTCTTGAGAAAGTAGATCCATTCGTCAAGTGACGTTGTTGCCACGCGGTTAAAGTTGTTGATCCTGATCAGGTAGTATTCAGGGTAGATATGGTTTATCGGACTCTTGCCGAACTGCTTCTGTTGCCGGATATTGAGCGCCAGTTTGTCGTGGTCATGGACACCCTTGAAGGTTGTGGTACCGTGATAGATATAGTCGGTGCCGTGGCCAAGATCAAAGAAAAGGATATTGACGGAGATGACCTTGACCAGTGTTGCATAGGCTTCGCCCTCGTTCTGATGTTCGGTGATGACTCGTGATGTGCCGTAGAGCATCCGTTGCAGGTAATCAAGCTCTATCGCGTTGGGCGGCTTTTACCGTCGTCTGGCGGCACGACGAGGAGGATTGATTGCCAATATTGCCCTGGCTCGCAAGCTTGCGGTATTGTTTTGGCGAGTCATGGTTAAAGGGACGGAGTTTGTCGAGGAAGGACTGGCTGCTTATGAAGCCAAGTTCCTCGAAGGCAAGAAAAGAAGCCTTCGCAGGTTAGCCAGAGAGCTTGGTCAAACCGTTTCTCCAATACCTGTAACAGTTTGAAATAAAGAAAATTACTATACTTGTTCATGGAAAGCGAGAGGGCAGTACCAACATTTTGGTGAGCGGAGGTGAGGGACGAACCACCGCACGCCAAAATGTTCTGGTAACAACTGACTACAGAAATGTCCACCGAAGGTGGACCGCCGCTGATGAAAATAGTGAAACATGTTGTATCGTAAACCATAGACCAACATTTTGAATATCCTGCTGATATGGAAACCATTATTACCATTCACATCGAAAAACTGCCGGAGGGGGTTTATCTGGCTACTTCCGATACGTTACAGGGACTTGTTGCTCAGGGAAGAACAATAAGTGAAACGCTTGAGATTGCTCGTGATGTAGCTAAAATACTTCTTGAAGCGGGTCAGAAACCAGAAAAAGAGCTTTTTTTTGTTCAGGAATCTTTTGATTACCCGTTAATCGTAGGGTTATAATGGGGAGGCTTGCGAATCATTCATATCGGGATATTATCAGGAAACTGAAAACATTCGGTTTTGAATTTTACCGACAGGCGGCCGGGAGTCATGAACTCTGGTTTCATCCTGCCAGAAAGATTTTTACTACCATCCCGAATCATCCGGGAGATATGCCAGAGGGAACATTGAGAGCCATTTTGAAACAGGCACAGGTCGCGGTTGACGATTTTCTTCAAGCATGAGTCTAAAATCATATTCATGCTGACTCTGTTTTCGACGCCAGCTCAAGTTTTTGCAACAGTTCCGTGTAGCGGTGCAGCAGGGCGGCTGGCGAGGTGTCGCTGCCGAAAGGGTGGTGCAGTACCAGTTTCATCTTTTTATCCATCTTGAAACCCGGTTTGTACTCCTGCATCCAGGGTTCCTGTACCGATACAAAGAGGTATTGGAGGAAAGCCTTGTTGGCAAGATGATCGTTATCCTGATCGGGCAAAAAGAGGAGGGTAGAGTGCGGCTGGAGGTCAATTTTTTCAAGACCGAGAGCCGATCCGGTGATTTTGAGTTTGGTCAGCAGCAGCAGGTTTATAACCTCTTCGGGGAGTGGGCCGAAGCGATCCTTGAGCTCTGCCTCGAGGGTATCGACTTTATGCTCTGTGGAGGCTTTCGCGATTTTGTCATAAAAGGCGAAGCGCTCAGGGGTTGCGGTGAGATAATATTCCGGAATGAGGGCGTCAAAAAAGAAGAGGAGGTCACAGGCTTTTGCCGGTTTTGCTGCCTTGGCGCCTTCAGCAGAAAACATGTGGCTGAACTCGGTCGATTTGAGTTCGGCAACCGTCTCTTCCAGCATTTTCTGGTAGAGATCGAAGCCGAGTTCATGAATGTATCCTGATTGTTCCGCCCCGAGCAGGTTGCCTGCCCCGCGGATATCGAGGTCACGCAGGGCGATGTTGAAGCCCGATCCCAGCTCCGTAAAGCTTTCTATAACGGCAAGGCGCTGAACGGCATCCTTTTTCAGTGTGTTCAGCGGAGGTGTTATGAGGTAGCAGTACGCTTTCCGTTCACTCCGTCCAACTCTTCCGCGTAACTGGTAGAGATCGGAGAGCCCGAACATGTCTGCGCGGTTGATGATGATGGTGTTGGCATTGGAGATGTCGAGACCGGAGCCGATGATGGTGGTAGAGATGAGCACGTCAACCTCCTTCTGCATGAAATCCATCATGATCTTTTCAAGCTCTCTCGGTGGCAGTTGACCATGAGCAAAGACAATCCGGGCCGAGGGGACCAGGTCGCGGAGTGTTGTCAGGATATCATCAAGCGATGCAATGCGGTTATGGAGAAAAAATACCTGTCCCTCGCGCTTTATTTCCCTGCGTATAGCCGACTGGATCAGGGCCGGGTCATAATCGGTGATAAGGGTTTCAACGGGCTGGCGGTTTTTGGGAGGGGTCGAGACAATGGAGAGATCCCTGGCGCCAAGCATTGAAAACTGGAGGGTTCGAGGAATGGGGGTGGCCGACATGGTGAGCGTATCGACCCCGGGGAACTGTTCGCGCAGCTTCTCTTTCACCTCCACGCCAAAGTGCTGTTCTTCATCAATAACAAGCAGACCGAGATTCTTGAAGAGCACATCTTTCGAGACAAGCCGATGCGTCCCGATAACAATATCAATGGTTCCCTGCGCTATTCTTTTGATAATCTCCTGCTGCTCCTTGCGCGGCACAAAACGGCTGAGCACGGCTATTGAGATCGGGAAATTCTCAAATCTTCTTGTAAAAGATTCGGAGTGCTGGTGGGCAAGGATGGTTGTCGGGGTCAGCACGGCAACCTGTTTGCCGGATTCAACCGCTTTGAATGCCGCACGCATGGCAATTTCGGTTTTTCCAAAACCGGCATCCCCACAAATCAGCCGATCCATCGGGTGTGGCTCCTGCATATCTTTTTTGACGTCATGAATTGCCTTGAGCTGATCGGGCGTTTCGTCAAAAATAAACGAGGCTTCGAATTCACGCATGTAAATGGAGTCGGGAGCGAAGGCAAAACCACTCTGCATTTTCCGCTGTGCATAGACCTTGATCAGGTTGATGGCAATATCGCGGAGCTGCTTGCGGACTTTATCCTTTTTTGCGGCCCATTTTGAACTTCCAAGCTTTGAGAGGGCAGGAAGAGAGCTTTCGGATGCCGTATACTTCGAGAGCAGCCGAATATTCTGGATATTGACAAAAAGCTTATCGCCTCCTGCGTATTCGACAAGCACAGATTCCTGCTCGGAATTTCCGGCTGTTATGGTTTCAAGTGAGCGGAAAATTCCGATGCCGTAATCCTCATGGACAACATAGTCGCCCACTTTGAGTTTCTGGAGATCCTTGAGTGAGATGCCCCGAATTTTTCTTTTCCGGTGTGCTTTGTGGGCGTGCAGCTTGCCGAAGATGTCCGATTCGGTATAGAGGTCAAGATTACCGAAGATAAAGCCGGTGTGGAGATTGAGCGGAATCCAGCTTGCCTCAAGCTGGCCGGTGTTTTTTGAGCTGGATATCTCCTCGGCAAGAAAATCGGTTAACTCGGCAATTTCGCGGCGTGAACTGGTTGCAAAGAGGGGCTTTTTGTGTTCTGCGGTCTCCTGCTGGAGCAGTGTGGCAAGAGTGCGGAAATTGGCGTTCAGTTTTTTCTGCGGGCTGGAACAGAAATCGATTGCTGAAGGTGCATAAACGTCAATTCTGATAGTGCGAAAGCGTGAAAGCGCTCTCGTCATGCTCTCATGGTTATCCCGTAACGCAAATTCCGTGCTGTCATCAATGATAATGAGCGTTGAGGGATCAAGATAGTCAAGAATGGTTGTTTCGGCCTCTGTGGTGCTGTGCAGGGCATCGGTAAAACTGGCTGTCAGATCGGCGGTTACCACTGTTTTGCCGGAAAGCTGACTGTTGATGTCAAATACGCGCAGTGAGGTGATGGTATCGCCGAAAAACTCTATCCGCACGGGTTCCTGCGCCCCGAAAGGAAAGACGTCAATGATTGAACCGCGCACCGAGAATTCTCCCTCATCTTCGACAAACTCCCTCAGTTCAAAATTGTTTGTCGCCAGAAAGCGTTTCAGTGGCTCATATCCGGCCTCAAATTCTGTTTTCAGGCGAAAAATCCGCTTCTCAGCTTCGTTTGGCTGGCAAAGGATGACCTGAAGATCATCGAAAAAGGAGAGAATAACCGATTTTTTCCCGGTTGAGAGTGCTCCGATTGAGAGGGAGAGCTCATCCGAGGTGTTGCAGATGCTCTCTTTAGGCAGAAGGGCAGCAAAATCATTTTCATAGCGCTCAAAGCTGTTCTGGCCGCACAGAACCATGAGTGAAGAGGGCTGGTCGGTAAACAGCGTTGCGGCAATAATCGAAGAGAGTGATCCGTGCAGGCCGGAAATGTCGACCGGAGTGCAGGTTCCTTTTTTATCAGGCAGGCAGTCAAGCACACTCTCTTTCAGTAAGGTGTACGGATTTGATTGCCTGATGGAATCAAAGAGAAGAGCGGGATTTCTTTTTGTGACGGCAGTGCTTTGCTGGTCTGAATCTGATAACGTTTTCATATGTAGCGTACAAACCATATTTTCATGCTTGACTCCGGCAAAAAGGAAAATCTTTGAAACCAGCGCCTGCGGTAAAGATTGTTATATATATGGAAAAAATTCTTGAACTGAAAAATCTCAGGACGTACTACTCAACCGACAATGGTGTTGCAAAAGCTGTTGACGGTGTGAGCTTTTCTCTTGGGCGGAACTCTACGCTGGGGATTGTCGGGGAGTCGGGGTGCGGAAAATCGGTAACGGCACTCTCTCTGATGCGTCTTGTGCCCATGCCCCCCGGCTATTTTGCCGGAGGAGAGATTCTCTGGAAAGGGCGCGATCTTCTGAAACTTTCGGAAGATGAAATGCGCAAGTTGAGAGGCAGTGAGATCGCTATGATTTTTCAGGAACCGATGAGTTCGCTCAATCCGGTTTTTACCTGCGGCAGCCAAATTATGGAGCAGATTCTTATTCACCGCGATGTCAATCATGCGGAGGCAAAAAAACGCTCTGTTGAACTGCTCCATCTGGTGGGTATTCCGAACCCTGCCGAGCGCTTTTCTTCTTATCCCCACGAACTTTCAGGCGGTATGCGCCAGAGGGTGATGATTGCCATGGCTCTCTCCTGCAATCCCGCGCTGCTTATTGCCGATGAACCGACCACAGCGCTTGATGTCACCGTTCAGGCCCAGATTCTTGATCTTATTGGCAAGCTTCAGGGTGATACCGGGATGAGCGTGATGCTCATTACACACGATTTCGGGGTTGTGGCCGAGCTTTGTGAAGAGGTTCTGGTCATGTATGCATCAAGAGTGGTCGAGAAAGGTTCTGTTCAGCAACTCTTCAACAATCCACTTCACCCTTACACCCAAGGTTTGCTGCACTCTATTCCCCGTCTCGGTTCTTCAAAAGAGAGGCTTTATGTCATCGAAGGTAATGTGCCGAGCGCAGTCAATTTGCCTGAGGGGTGCCGGTTTGTTGGAAGATGTCCTCATGCCGACACTCACTGCCGTCGCGAACAGCCTGAACTGGTCGCTTATGAACCGGGCCATGAGGCGGCCTGTTGGAAAGTCGGGGAGTTTTGAATGAAAAAACAGGCTGAATTCAACGCACCGCTGACTGAGCTGACTCTTCGCACCCTGTTTGATGCAATTCCTGAAGCCATGTTTCTCATGGATTGCCGGGGTATACTTCTTGAAGCCAACAGTCATTTTTCTGCACGCTTTGGGAAACGTTTGGCAGAGTGTATTGGCAAAAGCGTATACGACCTGTTGCCTCCTGAGGTGGCTGCTCATAGACAAAAAAAGGTTGCCGAGGTGTTGAGCACTGGCAAAAAGATCTCTTTTGAGGGAAATCTGGAGGGGGATAGTCTACTTCAGGGAAGGAAGATCCATCACATTTGTCCTCTTTTTGGTTTGGATGGCAAAGTAAACCGGTTGGTTGTTTTTTCACAGGACATCACGGAACTCAAGCGTACAGAGGAGAGTCTGATGGCAGCACGAGCTGAGCTTGATGAAGATCTTCAAGCCATGTCAAAACTGCATGAAATCTCCGGGCTTTTTGTTCGTGAAGGCAATGTAGCTGTGGTTTTTGAAAAGGTTATTGATGCTGCATGTACCTTTACAGGAGCTGGTATGGGAAGCATCCGTCTCGTCGATCCAAAAACAGGTCACCTGAAAATCGCCGCTCAGCATGGGTTTGTCACTCCTCTTCGGGAATGCTGTCATGACTCCACTGTTGGGCCCTGCCTGTGCGATAACGTGCAGCAAATCAAAGAGCAGGTCACGGTAGGGGATATTGCCACAAGCCCACTGATTTGGGGCAAAAAGGAGCGTGAGATGCATCTGGCTGAAGGAGTAACCGCTCTTCAGTTAACTCCACTGGCGAATCGTAGCGGAGAGCTGCTTGGCATTCTCACCACGTACTTCAGAACCACCCGCCATTTTGAAGGCCGGGTTTTGAATCTGTTGAATCTGCTTGCAATTCAGACCACAGACATTATTGAAAGGGCTGAAAAAGAGGTGGCGTTACAGCAAAGTGAAGAGCTACAGCGCCTTGCGCTGGAGTCCTCCAAATCAGGATCGTGGATGTGGGACTTCCAGACCAAAAAAAATATCTGGTCAGATGAGTTATGGACGCTTTACGGTCTTGAGCCAAACGATTGTGAGCCCACCTTTGAGGTATGGCGGAAGACCATGCATCCTGATGACCAGGAACGAGTTGAAGAAGAGATAAAAAAAACTGCATGTAACGGGGATGATTTGAATGTTGAGTGGCGTGTGCTGCATGATGATGGCTGCGAGCACTGGTTGATGTCACGTGGGAGAGCGATTTGTAATGCCGAGGGGAGGCCGTTAAAGATGATTGGCATTGTTATTGACATTACCGAGCGTAAACGGGCCGAAGAGCAGCTTTTTGAAAGTAATGAGCGCTACAGCTCCCTCTTCAGCAACACACTCAATGGAATTGCCTATTGCAGGATGATTTTCAGGGAAGAACGTCCGGTTGATTTCGTCTATGAACATGTCAATGCGCGTTTCGAAAGTTTGACTGGATTGAAAAATGTTGAAGGCAGGAGCGTTTCAGAGGTCATTCCCGGGATTGGAAACATCAGTCCCGAGCTTTTGGAGATTTTTGGACGAGTAGCAAAAACCGGGATTGCGGAACGCTTTGAGTTTTATCTGGAACCACTGAAAATCTGGCTCGACATCTCTGTTTACAGTAGACAATATGGCCACTTCGTTTCAGTTTTTAATGTTATCACCGAGCGAAAGCAGACAGAAAATGCTTTGCGTGAGAGTGAAAAAAAGTTTCGCTCTATTACTGAACAAATGGCTGAGGTGGTTTTTGTTATCAATAATTTTGGCCATATCACCTATACATCATCAGCGATTGAAAAAATTTTCGGGTATACCTCTCAAGAGATTCATGGCCATTTATTTACCGAATATCTTTTTGAGGATGACGTTTCCCGAACGCTTGCCATCTTCAACGATTCAGTGTCGAATCATGTGATTTTTCAGGTACTTGAATTGAGGTGTCGCAAAAAAAATGGTTCAGTTTTTTATGGGGAGGTTCATCTACACTATTACTACGAAAATGACTCTTTCGGTCTTATCGGCCTGATTCATGATATTACGGAGCGAAAGCGTAATGAGGCAGTTATGGAATTTCGTCTCCGACTGCTCATGCTCCCTGATTCCTGTTCGATTGAAGAGGTTTTGCACATAACTCTTGAAGAAGCAGAGAAATTGACCGAAAGCTCTATTGGCTTTTTTCACTTCCTTGAAGCTGACCAGATGAACATTTCACTGCAGGTATGGTCAGCCAATACGGAAAAGCGTATGTGTCAGGTAAAGAGCTTGCACGGCCACTATCCGTTGAAGGATGCCGGGGTCTGGGCTGACGCCATACGTGAACGCAGGGCAGTGATCCATAACAGTTACGAAACACTGCCAAACCGTAAAGGGATGCCGCAAGGCCATGCCGAGGTAACGCGTGAGGTGGTTGTTCCTGTCATATACGGAGAGAAGATCACGGCTATTATTGGTATTGGTAATAAACATGAAGATTATGACCAGGAAGATGCCAAGCTTCTATCGGCCATGGCAGGTATTGCCTGGGACATTATTGCCCGAAAGCAGGCTGAATTGTCGGAAAGCAAAATTCGGAATGAGCTGGTCGATGCCCAGAAAATGGAGTTGGTGGGAAGGCTGGCAGGAGGGATTGCTCATGATTTCAACAATATGCTTTGTGTGATTCTTGGACACGCAGAGATGGCATTACTCGATAATCCGTTGAACGAATCACTCACCGTCAGTCTTCAGGAAATATTCAATGCCGCAGAAAAATCTACCGCACTAACCCGCCAATTACTTGCATTTGCACGCAAGCAACCCTTGATTCCAAAGGTTCTTGATCTTAATGTTGTCATTGAAGGTACGCTTAATCTGATTCGGCGGCTCATTGGTGAAGAAATCACTCTTGATTGGCATCCAGGCAAGAATCTTTCGTCGGTATATATGGATTCATCCCACATTGACCAGATTCTTGTTAATCTTTGCGTTAATGCACGTGACGCCATTACGGGGACGGGAAAAATAGTCGTTGAAACAAAAAATGTGACGCTTCATGACCGGGATTCGGTTGATGAGGCTGACATCTCTTCTGGTGAATGTGTTATGCTTTCAGTAAGTGATACTGGTTGTGGTATAAAAAAGAAGGATGCAGAACATATTTTTGAGCCGTTTTTTACGACAAAAGAGTCCGGTAAGGGTACCGGTCTGGGGCTTTCTATGGTGTATGGTATCGTAAAACAGAATAATGGGTTGATCAATTTCTCAAGCGAACCGGGGAAAGGATCCTGTTTTAAGGTCTATTTTCCAGGATATGAGGGTCATGCCCTGTCAGGCATGAGCGAGAATCCTGCGGGAATTGTTCAGCCTGGCGAAGAAACGATCCTTATTGTTGACGACGAAAATGAGATTCTCAAACTCAGTAAAATGATTCTTCAGAAACAGGGTTATCGGGTCTTGACTGCTGGCCTGCCACTACAAGCCATTCAGATTGCCAAAGAGCACAAGGGAGAGATTCATTTATTGCTTACCGACATCATTATGCCAGAAATGAATGGCCGCAATCTTTCAAAAAAAATTCGCTCCATTTATCCGGACATCAAGATACTTTTTATGTCGGGATACATTGCAGATATCAATGCAAGTCAGGATGGAGGTGATGAGGTCGTCAATCTTGTCCCTAAACCGTTTTCCGTAAAGGAATTGGTAAAAGGAGTATTCGATATACTGCATGTTTCACCATCTCCGCTGGCATGAATCAACGGATTCACTGAATGGAGTCGTGCAGGGCTGCATCGGTGATGATCTGGAGGTGCAGGGGAATGCGTACTTCCGGGATACGGTGGTGCGGATAAAAACCAGCTTCGAATATTTCATGATTGATCGTTATGGTGTCATCAGCAACCACGACACGATAGGCGACAACAAGGAGCGAGCCGTACATGTCAACCTCCCGGTGATAAATACCAATAAGACGATCGATTTTCCCGCTCAATGAGGTCTCCTCCATCAGTTCACGCAGGCATCCTTCTTGCGGTTCTTCGCCCGCTTCAAGAAATCCTCCCGGAAGTGCCCACTCATTGAGAGCCGGTTCATGAGCTCTGCGGATGACAAGCAGTTCATTTCTGTTGTTGACGGTATAGGCTACTGCAACAGGAAGTGGGTTAATATAATGCACCCATGAGCATGAAGGGCAGAACATCCTGTCGCGGCCATCAATCATGGCCTGGTCAAGCATTGTGCCACATATCGGGCAGAAGGAATATGGCTTCATGGTTCAAAAAAGAAACTTTTTGCTGTATCGCTTGAGTTAGAAAAGAAAACGGTTTAATCAACAGAATAAGTTTCATTCACGCCAATGTCAATACTTCAGGTAGGTGTGCCTGCACCAGCCATATCGGCAAAAGATCAGGATGGGCGCCCGGTGACGCTCGAAGAGTACCGCGGTCGTAAGGTTGTGCTCTATTTTTATCCGAAAGATGATACTCCGGGATGTACAAAGGAGGCTTGTGCTTTTCGTGATAATTTCCCTAAATTTAACATTGCAGGGGTGGAAGTACTCGGTGTCAGTGTTGATGATGAGAGCAAGCACAAAAAGTTTTCGGAGAAGTATCAGCTTCCTTTCCGCCTTGTTTCAGATACCGAAAAGAAGATTGTTGAAGCATACGGTGTCTGGGGGCTGAAAAAGTTTATGGGACGTGAGTATATGGGTACCAGCAGGGTGACCTATCTGATTAATGAGGATGGTGTCATCGAGCATGTGTGGCCGAAGGTGGGTGTGGCCCAACATGCGGAAGAGTTGCTCAACTATTTGCAGCAAAAAACCTGAGAGAGAAAAATGGTAAACGAATTTGACAAGCTCAAAGCCGGAAAACTTCTGCTTGCCTCAGCCAATATGCTTGAATCGAGTTTCAAGCGCACTGTTCTGGTTATGTGTGAGCATAATGAGCGCGGCTCTTTGGGTTTTATACTGAATCGACCGATGGAGTTCAAGGTTTGTGAAGCCATATCCGGCTTTGAAGAGGTGGAAGAGCGTCTGCACATGGGTGGGCCTGTTGAGGCTGATACGGTCCATTTTCTCCATTCAAGAGGGGATCTCATTGAGGGCTCACTTGAGATTTTTCCTGGACTCTTCTGGGGAGGTGACAAAAACGAGCTGAGTTATCTGCTCAATACCGGTGTAATGTTGCCCTCAGAGATTCGCTTTTTCCTTGGTTATGCTGGATGGAGTGCAGGACAGCTTGAAGCAGAGTTTGAAGAGGGGGCCTGGTACACAGCCCAAGCCTCTAAAGAGATTATTTTCAGTGACGCTTATGAGAGGATGTGGGGCCGCACGGTGCGCTCAAAGGGAGGAGAGTACCAGCTTGTCGCCAATTCTCCCGAGCTTCCGGGGCTGAACTGAACCACTTTTTTGCCTCCCGGAATTAACGTGCCGGGATAGTTGTTGTTCTATTACCCAGAAAAGCATATATACTACTCTGTTTCCTGGGGAACGTTCTTTGATACAATGGGGATGACAGGCTTTCGACAGGGCAGGTGTAAGATGGAGTTGCACTCCGAGTTTCAGCATGGATGGACTCGTTAAAGAAGTCTATGCAAACATTACATGCAGACGATTATTCGTATGCAATGGCTGCCTGATTAGCACAAGTTAATTAATCAGCCAT
>CAIJPS010000056.1 GCA_903822595.1 uncultured Chlorobiaceae bacterium | reverse complement strand
GGTTATTCCTGAAGCGGAGAAGCACTCTGCCATTGTGCTGTCGGAATCGCAACGGAGTGCTGTGGCCCTTGCGCTGTCGAGCAAGTTTATGGTTATTACCGGCGGGCCGGGGGTTGGCAAGACGACGATCATCAACACTATTCTTGACATTCTTGAGGCGGAGGAGCTGAAGGTGCTCCTTTGTGCACCCACCGGCAGGGCGGCCAAACGGCTTTCCGAGGCGACCGGTATGGAGGCGAAAACCATTCACCGTCTTCTTGAATTCGATCCGTTTGTTCGCGACTTCAGACGGGGGAACTCTTATCCGCTTGAAGCTGATCTCGTGATTGTCGATGAGGCATCCATGATTGATGTGGTGCTGATGAATCGCCTGCTTGCAGCCATCTCCAGCCGTTCAGCCTTGATTTTTGCCGGTGACGTTGACCAGCTTCCTCCGGTTGGCCCTGGGTTTGTCCTTGCTGATATGATCAATTCGGGCGTACTTCCTGTAGTGCGTCTGACCGAGATTTTTCGTCAGGCTGAAAGCTCGATGATCATTGTCAATGCTCACCGTATCAATCGCGGGGAGTTTACGCTTCCTGTTCATGACTCCGCCGCTGGCGCTGAGCTATCCGACTTTTATGTGGTGCCGTCTGAAAGCACGGCGGACATCCATCGCAGACTTCTGCTTGTGGTTGGTGAACGTATACCTGACCGCTTCGGTATGGATCCTCTTCAGGATATTCAGGTGCTGACTCCGATGAACAAGGGGCCGCTTGGCACCAAAGCGCTGAATGTTCTGCTACAGGAACGGTTGAATCCCGGTGCGGCCAGAAAAATTGTGCGTTTCGGAACCACTTATGCCGAAGGGGACAAGGTGATCCAGATGGTTAATAACTACGACAAGGAGGTTTTTAACGGCGATATCGGGCGGATTGCGACTGTTGATGAGGAGGAGAGCACGATTTTGGTTGAGTATGACGGCCGGGAGGTGCTCTATGAGAGTGGCGAGTTTGATGAAATTGCCCTCGCCTATGCCATAACGATCCATAAAAGCCAGGGGTCGGAGTACCCGGCGGTAGTGATACCGCTTTCCATGCAGCACTATACGATGCTTGAACGAAACCTCATCTATACGGCTGTGACAAGGGCAAAAAAACTGGTGATGATCATCGGTGACCCAAAAGCTCTTTCCATGGCTATCGGCAACAAACGTTCATCGCAGAGAATGACCGGCCTTACCGCGATGATATCTGCCTCTCCCGGCCCGGGAGATTCCGGATGATGAATTGTCGATATTGGATTGATCGTAGGGGCAACCCTCGTGGTTGCCCTGTTGAAAATTGTATTCGGTGTCATCCCGAAAGCTTTTTTGTTATATTGCGTGCCATTCGTCCCTGCTGAGTGCAAGCTGGCCGGTATTTCCGAAATCATTAGCGCTGTTTTATGAAGATCGTGAAGACATTCAATCTGGTCCGTCTCTGTATGTTCCAGATGGGTTTCGGCCTCATGCTCGGCTTCATTCAGGACATCCTGAACCGGGTCATGATCAAGGAGCTGCTGCTGCCGGCAACTATTGCGCTGGGGCTTATCAGTCTTAAGGAGCTTCTGGCCATTTTCGGTGTCAAGGTGTGGATCGGCAACCTGTCGGACCGGTTCAGCATTTTCGGTTACCACAGGACACCCTACATCCTTCTCGGCCTGTTGAGCTGCGTTGTTGCCTTCGTGCTTTCACCGACAGCGGCCTATGAGGTGAAGATAGGCGGTACAGCATTTTCAGATATGCTGCCGGCTCTCCTGACCGATGTCGGACTGTGGAAGCTCGCCCTTATTTTCCTCCTGTTCGGTTTCGGTCTGCAGGTCGCGACCACGGCCTATTATGCACTGATCGCCGATGTTGTGCCTGAAGAGCATATCGGCAAGATAACCGGGGCGAGCTGGACTCTCATGGTTCTGACAGCTATCATTTCAAACTGGAACATCGGCAATTATCTGAAAGTTTTTACTCCCGAACGGCTGACGCAGGTGGCTGAAATCGGAGGCCTCATCACACTCTGTTTCGGACTTGTGGCCGTTCTCGGCGTAGAAAACCGCAATGCGGAAGCTGCTCAGGGCAAGGGAAAGCACAGCATCAGCTTTGCCCAGTCGGTGCGCCTGCTCTCCTCGTCTCCGAGGACGCTGCAGTTCGCCTTTTACATTTTCATCTCTATCTTTGCGCTCTTCGCCAACGAAGTTGTCATGGATCCTTTTGGTGCGGAAGTTTTCGGGATGCCGGTTTCAGAAACTACCAAGCTGTTCAAGCCTATGATGGGTGGCACCCAGCTCATTTTCATGCTTGTTACCGGCTTTCTGCTTTCACGGATCGGGTTCAAGCGGGGTGCGTATTTCGGTAATACGGCCAGTGCTGTCGGATTCGCCGTCATCATTGCTGCAGGTTTCATGCACGACCAGTCACTGCTTCGCATCGGTCTTGTCGTGACCGGTATGGGTCTCGGTGCGGCAAGCGTTTCCAATATCTCGATGATGATGAATATGACAGCGGGGCGCAGCGGTATCTATATCGGCCTCTGGGGCACCGCCCAGAGCCTTGCTATCTTTATCGGCCATTCCGGCGCTGGCGTGATCCGCGATGTGATCTATACCCTCTCCGGCAACCACATGCTGGCCTATGCCGTCATATTTGTTATAGAGATCCTTGCCTTTACGGCATCGACCCTTTTGCTGCCCCATATTTCCAAGGAGGCTTTTGAGGCCGAGAGCCAAGCAAAAATGTCGGAATTCGCCGCTGCAGCGAAGGCTGGCTGACGGTAAAATAGAATCACCAACTATGAAATACGTTTTTGGACCGGTCTCATCAAAACGGCTTGGACAGTCACTTGGAGTTGATCTGCTTCCACCGAAAAGCTGCACATGGAACTGTGTTTACTGCCAATTGGGCAAGACCATGAAGTTCGTTACCGAAAGGCAGGAGTTTTTTGCGCGTGAAGAGATTCTTGATGAGATTCGTCAGGCCCTGACGGTCAACAAGGGGCTCGACTGGATCACCTTTGTCGGCTCGGGTGAAACCATGCTCTATAAAGGGATTGGCTGGCTTATTGAGGAGGTGAAAAAGCTGACATCAATACCTGTTGCGGTTATTACCAATGGATCGCTGTTCTACCTTCCGGAAGTTCGCGCGGAGCTGCTTCAGGCTGACGCAGTGCTCCCATCGCTCAATGCCGGTTCTGAGGCACTCTATACAAAGATTGACCGTCCTGCCGCAGGTCTGACCTTCAGCCAGCATGTCGAGGGTCTTGTTGCATTCCGCAGGGAGTACAAGGGGCGGCTCTGGATTGAGGTAATGCTGCTTGGAGGTGTCAATGATTCCGATGAAGCGCTTCACGATCTTGCTGTCGTGCTTAAAGAGATCAATCCCGATATGGTGCATCTTGTGCTACCGACGAGGCCAGCTCCCGAGCAGAAGATTCTCCTTCCCTCCGACGAGCGCATTGAGCGGGCAATTGCCATTCTTTCAGAGGTAACAACGGTTGTTCACCCGCTCAAAGGCAATATGGATCTTCGCAGTGCTCCCGATTTGCTTAAGGCGGTCACGGCCATCATCTCCCGCCACCCGGTGCAGCAGCGAGAATTACAGACAGCCATTGCTGACTGTTTTTCCGGTGATAACGTTAAAGCCATGGAGGTTATGCAGGAGATGCTCGCAACCTGCCGGTTCAAGCTTGTCGAGCATAACGGTGAACCCTACTGGGTGATGCATACCTAATCATCATCTTCCCTGTCGTGCTCCCGGTGGCCCTCATTCTTTCCTTCATGGTCACCTTCCCATTTTTCGTCGCTTGTGTCGCGATGGCATTTCATGCAGTTCTTGTAGTTTGATATGCCTTCTTCGATATGCTTGTCTGCTATTCTTGATGGTGAGTGTTCATGACAGTTGTCGCAGGTATATTTTTTAAAGTCAGCCGGATCAGTATGGCAGGCAGAGCAAACGGTAAGGTGATCATTATCAAGCATGAAATACTTGTTATGATCAAAGTTCGCCGGTGTCCAGTGCTTTCGATTGTGGCATGTTGAACAACTGGCTTTTGCTGAGATGTGGAGGTTATCTTCGGGCTTTTGATTTTTGTGGCAGGTGATGCACTCTTTCTGCAAAGAGTTTGACAGAGCAGCATGCATAAAGGGTTTTACACTTTTTGCCGATTCAGCTCCCTTGTGCTCGTTGTGGCAGTTTATGCAGGAGTTGATGGTAATTTCCTTGTGAAAAAGAACTTTGGTGGTATCTTTCGGAAGAAGAACACCGGCAACATTTTTGATGCCGATGTCCTTCTGTTTATGACAGTTGATGCATTGCGGTGACGCTGTGCCAAAAAATGGATTGTGACAGCTCAGGCACTCTTTTTGCAAAGCATGATGGCCTTTCATCAGCGTACCAGGGTTGAGCAGTACATGTGGAAACGCTGTTGCTATGGCGGCAAGGATAATGGATGACAAAATAAAAAGCAACAATGCTTTCATCCATGAGCCTCCCCGGCAGGAAAGGTCAGGGAAAATGTTGTTCCTTTGTTTGTTCCGCTTGTTACCGAGACCTTGATGTGTTGGAGATCAGCAAGTTTTTTAACAATCGATAATCCTAATCCGAATCCTCCTGTTCCTGAGTTTCTCGATTCATCGACGCGGTAAAAACGCTCAAAAATAGCATGGAGTTTCTCTTCAGGAATTCCGATTCCCTGATCGCTGATACTGCAGACAATGTTGTCGGCATTGCGTTTTATCGCTATTGCGATTAAAGAGCCCGTCGCTGAGTACTTGATGGCATTGGACAGAATGTTTTCGAAAATCATGTCAAGCATTCCTGAATCTGCAGCAATCTGTGCCTTTTCTGTGTGATCAACGGTGATCGAAATATTTTTTGAACTTGCAGATGGCAGCATTCTTTCAACTACGTTTTCAATATGCGGGGAAAGAGCTACCGTCTCGATATGTGGATTCATTTTGTTACTCTCATATCGGGCAAGCATAAGTAACTGGTCGATCAGGCGTGCCATACGGTTTAATTCCTTCAGGCAGAACTGAATTCTTGTTTCATAGTGCTCTCTCTCCCTTGGCTTGCGAACGAGAACTTCAAGGGTGCCTTTAACGATGGCAAGCGGTGTTTTCAACTCGTGCGAAGCATTGGCTGTAAAGTGTTTTTCACGCTTAAAGGCATCTTCCATCCTGTCGAGCAGCGCATTAAAAGTTGCTGACAAGCGATATAATTCGTCATGATGAAAAGGTAGAGGGATGCGCTGATCGAGATTTGCCTGCGTCATCTTCTCAGCAGTTGCAATAACTTTTTCAATCGGTCGTATGCTTTTGCCGGCAATCAGACGGGTCAAAACAAACAGAGTCAGAATGATAACCGGAAATGAAAAGAGAAGAATATCCTGCAGGTCGTGCAGGACGATTATTGCATTTTTTAGTGGGACGGCAACAATAAGATACCCTTCGGTTATTCCGCTCTTATTGATAAGAGGCACCTGTGCCTGCCGTACCATTGAACCCCCAAAATTGCTGTTGAAGTAGGCCGGGCCAGACTGGTTGGGATTAAATGCAAGAGCGCACCAGGAGAGGCTTGCTGATTTATTGATGACCTCTCCTGTGTTGTTAACCAACTGAATAAATTCAGTGTCAACATTTAACTTTTTTTGTTTTTTCGATTCATTGTCGTTGTCGTTATCGTTATCACCACCATTGTCTCCGCCATCTATGTCCTGGTTCTGAAAGCTTGCAAACCCTTTAAAATCATGAGTTGATACATTCGAGTCCGAAAGGATTTCCGCAATCTCTTTTTTTATCTCTTCATCAAATTGCTTGTAGACGACACTTTCAACCATGACATAGATGATCGCAAACACAAGGGCAATTAAAAATGCGGTCATGACGGTATAGTAGAACGCAATCCGGTTTCGCAAACTCATCACTGACCATTCTTTAAAGAAAGAATGGCTCTTTTTGACAGATTTTTTCACCATCATGATCATGATATGCCTGGTTCACGCACGATATATCCCACCCCTCTGATTGTTTGAATGATGTTTCCACATCCTGCGGCTTCAAGTTTTCTGCGTAAAAACGTAATGTAAACATCAATCACCGAAGTGTCAGAATCAAAATGAATATCCCAGACATGTTCGATGATGCGGCTTCTGGTACAGACCCGGTCTTTATTGCGCACCAGGTATTCAAGCAGGGCAAATTCCTTCGGAGTGAGGGTGATTTCGTTTGAACCGCAGAATACCTGGTGAGTTACAGGGTTGATGGTGAGGCTTCCTGCGCTTAACGAGTCTTCACTCCGATCCTTGTTCCTGAGTTGTACTCTTATACGTGCAAGCAATTCTTCAAACTCAAAAGGTTTTTTTATGTAATCATTTGCTCCGGCATCAAGCCCAAACACGACATCTTCGAGGGTATCTTTTGCTGTCAGAAAGAGTATCGGGACGGTGCTGCCGGCTTTACGTACCTGTCGGCAGACCTCAATACCACTAATGGCCGGGATCATCCAGTCAACGATGAGCAGGTCATACTCGTTGATCAGTGCCATATCAAGACCGCTTTTGCCATCGTAAGCGATATCGACAGCAAAGTACTCTTCTTCAAGTCCATCTTTCAGAAACCCGGCTATTCCTGGTTCATCTTCAATAATCAGAAGTCTCATATATTCAGTTTTACAGTATTAATCGTTATCACCATCTTTTGTTTCAAAACCCTTCGTTTGCTTTAAAATAGCTACAAGGACAGCTTTTTCGCTTTTTCCGTTGCTGCGCGCAATTTGTTGAATGGTTAAGGAGGGATCTTTGACCATGATGCCGTTTTTTCCGAGTTGCTCAACAAGGAGAGCTGGCGTGTTTTTTGTGACCAGGGCAACGGTTTCCAGTGATGACGATTCAAGGAGCTGTGTCGCAATCTTTCCTGGGTTTTCTTTTCCCTCTTCTTTTTCACCGAAGATTGGCAGTAAAGAAGCAATTGTAACGATGAGTGCTGCACCAATAATACCTATCGCAGGTTTTTTAGAGAAATATCCGGTGAATTGTTTCCAGTTCGAGCTCAAATGAAGAAGAACGCCTGCGACAAGAAGCCAGCTCAACCACTTGTGAACAGGCTCAATTATGCCAAGTTCAAGATCAAAAAAAATCAGGAGACCGGTGACTGCAGAAATAGTAAATGCACCTACTGCAAGAGGGGTTGCCCAGGATTTAAGCGTTTGTGCCATAGGATCATCAAGAGTTTTATCTGTCGTTGTCAGTTTGCGTGGTTGTTTCAACTGATCACAATGTAATTGGGTGATTCTTAAAGAAGTCTGAGAGAAAACTTAATTTTTGCTTAAAATCATTATCAGTTATAGCGTTCCTGTGACTGAAATCGACAAAAAAGCTGTATTTTAAATGAGTTACTGAGTATGTATTTTCTTTTTCTGACCAGAAGCTGTGCTGTTATCGTGCAATCAAGTATTGGGTTACGAAACACAATGTTCTAATGGTATGTCCATGCCTTATAATCATGATACGCTCTGGATCCGTGAAGGAGAAGAGGTCAATCTCGACAAGCGACCTACGCTCATTGAACCGGTCTACCGTTCAAAAAAAGAGTATAAAGAGATGCTTGCTGATCATGTGGCGCAGTTGAGCAAACTGCAGCAGGTGCATTATGCCGATAACCGCTATGCTGTGTTGCTGATTTTTCAGGCGATGGATGCTGCCGGCAAAGATGGTGTTATCCGTCATGTTATGTCCGGCGTGAATCCACAGGGGTGTCAGGTTTTCAGTTTCAAGCATCCTTCGGCCCGGGAACTTGATCACGATTTTCTCTGGAGGAGCAATCGTTGTCTTCCGGAGAGGGGCCATATTGGTATATTTAACCGATCCTATTACGAAGAGGTGCTTATTGTTCGCGTGCATCCGGAAATACTTGCTGTGCAGGGTATTCCTGATGAGTTGATTCATAATGGTAAAGTTTGGGAACACCGTTATCAGTCGATTGTTGACATGGAGCGTCATCTCTATCGTAACGGGACCAGAATTGTGAAATTTTTTCTTCACCTGTCGAAAGAGGAGCAGCAGAAACGATTTCTGGATCGGATTGACGCACCGGCAAAAAACTGGAAATTCAGTGCTGCTGATGTTGAAGAGCGACGGTACTGGAAACAATATATGCGTGCCTATGAGGCTTGCATGAGCGCAACAAGCAGCAAACATGCTCCATGGTACGTTGTTCCTGCCGATGATAAACAAAATGCCAGATTGATTGTATCAGAAATTATTTTTCATACCCTGACAGCTCTTGATTTGTCCTATCCTGAAGCGCCTCCACAACGTTATAAGGAGTTGACGGATATTCGCAAGAGACTGATGGAAGAGAGAGGCTGAGAAACAACACAAACCCCCGAATCAAATCCTGACCGGGATTCCCCTTTCGCGCAAGTACTCTTTTGCTTCAAGGATTGAATGTTGCCTGAAGTGGAAGATGGATGCTGCAAGTGCTGCGTCAGCGCGGCCTTTCGTAAATCCGTCATAGAGGTGTTCAAGATTTCCTGCCCCTCCGGATGCGATGACAGGAATATGCACTGATGTAGACACCTGACTGAGAATATCATTGTCATACCCCTCTTTGGTGCCGTCCCGATCCATGCTGGTCAGAAGAATTTCACCGGCACCAAGTTCCTGTACCTTATGTGCCCATTCGAGTGCTTCATAGCAGGTCGGATTTTTCCCGGAATGTGTGTAGACAAGGTAATCATCTCCGGTTTTCTTGATATCGATGGCAACCACAACTGCCTGCGAGCCGTATTTTTCTGCAATCCGCGAAATCAGAAAGGGGTCGTTGACTGCTGCGGTATTGACAGAGACCTTGTCAGCACCATGCAGAAAGACCTCCCGTGCGCGTTCAACCGAACTGATTCCGCCGCCGACAGTGAGGGGAATAAAGACCTCGCCGGAGACTTTCAGTACCTCTTCAAGTGTCGTTTTGCGCGACTCAAGTGATGCTGAAATATCAAGAAAAACAAGCTCATCGGCCAGTTCATTGTTGTAGAAGCGTGCCTGCTCAAGGATGGAGCCCGCATCTCTCAACCCTTCAAAGTTTATTCCTTTTACCACCCTGCCGTCGCGAACATCGAGACAGGGTATGATCCGCTTGGCTAACATTGAT
>CAIJPS010000055.1 GCA_903822595.1 uncultured Chlorobiaceae bacterium | reverse complement strand
TTTTAAAGATTCAGGGAGTTAACTCAATCCGGAATTTTTTTCCAAGCACTGATGCAGCACTTGAAAGTGCTTTTTCGATTTTCTGCATCACAATCCCGACTTCAGGAACTACTATCCCGGTTTTCGAGTTTCTCACTTCATGACCTTTATGAAAATCTGAACATATGCTATCTGGAACTCCGGACTTGATGGACTGAGTTGATGAATGTTTTAACTGTCAGGAAGTCTTCAATGAAATGGTGAACGTTACATGGAAACCAGATGGATAAGTCATTGGCCGCTCTCCCGGAAAACATTGTTATTTTTGACGGTCTGTGCAATCTGTGCGAATTTTCGGTGAATTTTATTTTTGAGCACGATACCGCCGGGCATTTCTCTTTCACTCCGGCCCAGTCTCCTCTTGGAGCTTCGTTACTCAAGCATTTTGGCATCAATACTTCGCGTCTTGACACCGTCGTTCTTGTCAGGGGGGTCCGCGCCTTTACCCGAAGTGCCGCTGCCATTGAAATCGCCTCCAGACTCGACATGCCATGGAATCTGCTCACCGTATTCCAGGCGGTTCCCGAACCCCTGCGGGATGTGATGTACGATCTGATAGCGCAGAACCGATATCAGCTTTTCGGGAAAAAAGATGAATGCATGTTGCCGTCTGAAGAGTTGCGCAGGCGTTTTCTCGAGTAACTTCCGGGATAGCCAGCCATCGCAAGCGATATTGTGACCTATTCATCGTAAAAGAATAAAAACCATGTCAGACAACACCTCGGGTGGTTTTTTTGCATATTTGAACTGGCTTCTCAATCCATTCCACGGATTGGAGACGGCGGAGGTCTATGATCTGATCGGTACCACTTCTCTTACCGAGCATAGGCTGTATCTGAATCTTGGTTACTGGCGGGATGTGGATACCATCGATGAGGCCAGTGAAGCGCTTGCTCTTCTGGTGGCGAAACGGGGCGGCATGGCTGCAGGTGATATCGTGCTGGATTGTGGGTATGGTTTTGGCGACCAGGATATCCTCTGGGCCAGGACCATGAAACCTGAAAAAATCATCGGGCTGAATATCACAAGGTCTCAGGTGGAACGGGCGCGGATGAATGTTGCCGATGCAGGGTTCGGGATGTCGATAGATTTAAGGGAAGGTTCGGCAACAGAGATGCAGATTGCAAATGAATCCATCGATCTGGTCGTTTCCCTGGAAAGTGCTTTTCACTACAGGAGCCGTGAGGATTTTTTCAGGGAGGCGTATCGGGTGTTGCGACCAGGAGGAAGGTTGGTGACAGCGGACATTGTCCCGATAAAAAACTCCGATAATCTTTTCAGGCGGATGGAGCAATGGATTTCATGGAGTCTTGTAGCCGGCAAATTCAATATTCCGCAGGAAAACTACTATCTGATTCCGTCCTACACCAGTAAGCTCTTGAGCGCAGGCTTCGTCACTATCGACATCAAATCAATACGTGACGATGTCTATCTGCCTCTTCATGAGTATCTGTCAAGAGATCAAACGTTTATCAGGAAGCTGCCTCCGGTTGCCATGATTCTCGCAAAATCAGCATTTCATCGCTCTGCAGAGAGTGTCTACGCTGGCCTGGACTATATTCTCTCTTATGCTGAAAAGCCGGAGAAATCCGGGTGACATATGAAAACAGCGAAGTCACTATCGACCGGCAACCTGTTGAATAAATTCGGAAAAAAGTTAAATAAGGCGTTTTCAATATAACGACAGACCGCCAACGCATACTGTTTCCGTGTTTAACCTGAGCCCACCAGAGAAGATACAATTGGTTGAAGATCTATGGGATGATCTGGCGGCCATCCCGGAAGATGTTCCCGTTCACGAATGGCAAAAGAAGGCGTTGGTTCGTCGCAAGAGTAACCTGTTGAAAAACCCTGCTGTTGGGCTCACTTGGGCTGAGGTTAAACGTAATGTGCGCAGCAGTCATGACTCATGATCTGATAATATTACCGGAAGCTCAGAAGGATAGATAAGTTGTTAATTCCATTCAATTCCTCTCGGTGTGCAGTGTTTTTCATACATCTCAGGATCCAATGAAGTGGTACAGTCGCCTTTAGCTGCGTGTCGCTTGATGGATAGGGTCGTTGAGCATTTACAGCACTCACTTCTGCAGTGAAACTTTGAAACAGTGATGATTATATTGAAAAATTGAGTGCATGCTGAAGTCTGCATTTCCTGACGAAAGTATGCGTCAACAGGAAGATAATTTTTCAAACAGAGGAGAATTCATGAGACTTGTCAAGAGTATGATCGCGCTTTTCATGCTGCTTCTGCTGAACAGTCCGGTTCATGCGGAAGAGTACCGGAATGTGGAGGTGAAGAAACTGATTACCTCGTCAACGTCGAGTAATGGTGATCCATTGACCTATCTTCGTACGGACAAACCTGAGGTAACAGCTCTTGTTGTCTATTTTCCTCCCGGGGGATCAACGGGTTGGCACAAGCATCCGGTGCCGGTTTATGCCTATATGCTGGAAGGGGAGCTTACGGTTGAGTTGAAAGATGGCCGTACCTTTGTTTTTAAAAAAGGTGATGCTATTCTTGAGGTCATCAATACTCTTCACAACGGCTATAACTACGGAAGTGTACCGGCATCTCTTGTTGCTTTTTATACCGGTGCCGTGGGTGTGCCGAATGTGATCAGGGAGGAGTCTGCGGTTGCCCCGGCGTTGCCTTGATCCCTTGAAGAGTACTGTTTTTGTTGAAATGGTGATGGGTATGTTGTAGATTGTACATTGTTGGTTTTTTACTGAACCTTCCACAAAAAGATTACTTCGCAGTACCCAGTGCAGGTCAATAACCCTAATCAGAGGAGATGACAGTACATGAAACAGAAGTTTTTATCGCTTATTGCAGCCGCCCTGTTGGCTTTTCCGTTGCAGGCATCGGCTGTACCGCTCAAGATCGGTTTTATCAACTCAATCACAGGCAAAGAGGCGCAGATCGGTGAAAATTTGACCAATGGCGCGGCTATGGCGATTGAAGATCTGAAAGCGAAAGGTATCCAGGTTGAGCTTGTCAAGGAGGATGATGGCGGTGATCCGAAAAATGCTCTTGCGGCTTATGAAAAGCTGGTAACCCGGGATGGTGTTATTGGTGTTGTTGGGCCCTATACCTCCGGGTGCGCAAATGTGGTTGCTTCGAGGGCTGACCAGTATAAGGTGCCACTGCTTGTTCCTGCGGCGGCCAAGGAGGAGATTACCATGAAGGGTTATAAAAATGTTTTCCGCCTGAATGCTCCTGCCAATGTCTATTCAAGTGTGCTGATGAAAGCTGTGGCGCCGTACAAACCGAAAACCATAGCCTATGTCTACGCTGCAACTGATTTTGGTGTATCGACCGTCAAGACGGCCCAGGAGAATGCTGCTAAAATGGGGTTGACGGAGGTTGCCAATGAGAAGTATCAGCAGGGACAGCCCGATTATCGTGCTTCACTTGCAAAAGTCAAGGCGGCAAATCCTGATCTTGTTTTCCTCGTCTCCTATGATGCCGATGCCATTCTGCTGATGCGCCAGGCCAAGGAGATCGGGCTCACACCAAAGGCTTTTCTGGGTGCCGGTGCCGGTTATACGACGGCTCAGTTTGCCCAGCAGACTGAAATTTCAAATCTGGTCATCTCTGCCACGCAGTGGACTGATGATGTCAATTGGCCAGGTGCAGCCGACTTTGCCCTTCGCTATAAGGCAAAGTATGCGAAGGATCCCTCCTATCATGCGGCCTGTGCCTATGAAGCGATGCGGATTATGGTGATTACGGCATCAACCGCCAAAACTGCCCTCAAACTTCAGGCAGCTCTTAAGGCAGGAACCTGGAATGGTATTATGGGGCCGGTCAAGTTCGCTGACTATGGCGGTTTTACCAATCAGAACAACCACCCCATGCTGGTGCAGCAAATTTCAGGTGCCAAGTATGAAACGGTCTATCCGGCTCAATTCAGCAAGAAGAAGCTGATCTATCCCTTCAAGCGTTAAGTTGCGGTTACTGTTCAGAGAGAATATGCTACCATGGCGCTTCCAGAAAGTTGCTGGAGGCGCCTTTTTCCTTTCTTTTGTGTTATCGTCGTAAATGGGGTTTGCTGGCCGATCAGTTCATTTTACAGGGAGATGTATCATGCTGTTTCTTCAAGCCTTGCTTTCAGGAATACTGACCGGCGGTGTTTATGCTCTCGCTGGAATAGGGATGTCCCTCGTCTTTGGTGTCATGAATATCAGTAACTTTGCGCATGGTGATTTGATGATGCTTGGCATGTATCTGGCATACTTTGCCTTTACGTTGCTGCATATCGACCCCTATCTGTCACTGATTCTGATTATGCCCATCGCTTTTCTGTTTGGCTTTATGATGGAAAAAGTCTTTATAAACCGCGTTATCTATCACCCTCATCAAAATCAGATCCTGCTGACTGTTGGCCTTGGTCTCATCATGAGTAATACCGCGCTTCTGGCTTTTACCAGCGACCCCAAAATACTGACAACCTCCTATTCGAGCAGCGCATTCAATATTCCCGGAGGTATTTTCCTCTCGGTTCCCCTGTTGATCTCTTTTCTCATTACCTGCGGGATTACGGCTATCCTCTCATTGTTCCTGTTGAAAACCAGTACCGGTATGGCCTTGCGGGCAACGAGCCAAAACCGTGAGGCTGCGCAGTTAATGGGCATCAACGTGGCGAAAATGAGTGCAATTGCTTTTGGTATCGGTACGGCTTTGGCAGCAACCGCCGGTGCACTGATAGCGCCGACCTATTATATTCATCCTCTTGCCGGTCACAGCTTTCTGCTGAAGGCTTTTACGATATGTGTTTTAGGTGGTCTGGGCTCGGTTGCCGGGGCTGGAGTCGGGGGGCTTATTATTGGTGTTGTGGAGGCAATGTCCTCTACCTACATCTCATCAGACTGGAAGGATGTTGTGGTCTTTGTACTTTTTCTTGCGGTACTGCTTCTTCGTCCGCAAGGCTTGTTCGGTAAAAAGGGAGGGCAGGCATGAAACAGATTTTTCTTATTGCAATTCTCGCGGCAATTGCTGCCGCATTGCCTCTGTTTCTTGGAGAGAATCCCTACATTATTGGAATCATGATTTCGGTTCTGATGATGGCCGCGCTCTCTTCGGCCTGGAATATTCTTGGTGGTTATGCAGGGCAGTACAGCTTTGGTCATGCTGCCTATTTCGGGGCTGGTGCCTATACGACCATGATTCTGATCACGCTCTTCAATCTTAATCCGCTCCTCTGCATGGCGGGAGGTATTGTTGTGGCCTGCATGATTGCCCTTATTACCGGCGGCATTGTTTTCCGGCTGCGCGGCCATTACTTTGCTCTTGCCTCTATTGCCGTGGCCGAAATTGTCCGTCTTTCGGTGCTTAATTTTGAGTTTACCGGAGGTGCACAGGGAATTCTGCTCTCTGATCTCTCGTTGTGGGGGCTTGATCTTAACAGTAAAAACCCTTTCTATTACGGGATGCTGCTGGTGCTTGTTGTTACTCTCGCCATCACAGCCCATCTTCGAAAGTCGAAAACAGGGTTCTATCTACAGGCAATCCGTGAGGATCAGGATGCTGCTGCTTCATTGGGCATTAATCTCTCTTTTTACAAAAACAGGGCACTGCTGATATCTGCGGCTTTAACCTCCGTCCTTGGCAGCCTCTATGGTCTCTATATCCGGTTTATTGATACCTCGGCAGTTCTTGACCTTCGACTCTCCATTGAAATTATTCTGACCGCAATTATCGGGGGTGTCGGAACCTTGTGGGGGCCGGTTGTTGGAGCGCTCCTGCTGGTGCCGCTTGCCGAGGTACTTCGCTCAAATCTTCTTGGTGATGCTCTGGTCAAGGCTGGGCTGGTATCGGAAACGTCAGGAATGGGACTCTTTTTGAAGGAGAACCTGGCTCACGCCCATGTGCTGGTCTATGGAATCATTACGGTGCTTTGCATTCTTTATCTGCCTAAAGGTATTCTTGGGCTTTTCCGGAGGGTGAAATGATCCAGCATCTTTTGCATATCAGTCATGTCAGCAAGCATTTTGGCGGTAATGTTGCTGTTTCAGATGTCAGTTTTTCTGTAGATGAAAAACAGATTTTTGGCCTTATCGGTCCGAACGGTGCCGGAAAGACCACCTTGTTCAACTGCATTACGGGCTTTTTTCCGGCAACGTCCGGAGAGGTGATTTTTGATAATAAAAAAATCAATGCCCTGCGACCTGATGAAGTTTGCCGTTTGGGTATGGTACGAACCTGGCAGAGGGTCAAGCCGTTGGGAAGTCTCACGGTGCTTGAAAACGTCATGATCGGGGCATTTTCCATAACCGGTGTTACCAGGGAGGCTGAAGCGATTGCACGGGAAAATTTGCACTCAGTCGGACTGACGGATTATGCCGGCAAGCCTGCGGGATCGTTGCCTATTGGTCTGAAAAAAAAGCTTGAACTTGCGCGTGTGCTGGCTACCCATCCGAAAATATTGCTTCTGGATGAAATCTGTGGTGGGCTGAATCATACGGAAACCGGTATCATTCTTGAGATCATCCGCGGGGTCCGGCAGAAAGGTGCGACCATTGTTTTTATTGAGCATGATATGAAAGCCGTTACCTCAATTTGTGACCGGATCGTTGTCCTGAATTCCGGCGAAAAGCTGGCAGAAGGCACTCCTGAAGAGATTACCAATAATCCTGATGTTATAGACGCATACCTTGGAGGTGGCCACAATGCTTGATATTCAAAATCTGCATGCGGGATACGGTGAGATGCCTGTTTTACGGGCCATTACTATTGCACTTGTCGAAGGCGAAATAGTCTCTGTTGTTGGCAGCAATGGTGCCGGTAAATCGACCCTGCTCAAAGCTATCTCGGGCATTATCAAATCAACTGGCACGATCAAGTTCAATCAAGAGTCGCTTCATGCTCTTCCGGCGCATACCATTGTTCAGCGCGGAATTGTCCATGTGCCTGAAGGACGAAAGATTTTTCCGGATATGACCGTTGTTGAAAATCTGATGATGGGAGGTTATCTGCACCAGAAAGATCGCCAACTGAATCTGGAAAAAGTCTTTGCTCTCTTTCCGAAACTCGCAGAACGGCGCAATCAACTGGGAGGAACCATGTCCGGTGGTGAGCAGCAAATGCTCGCCATAGGAAGAGGGTTAATGGGTAACCCGAAACTCCTTCTTCTTGACGAACCAAGTCTGGGATTGTCTCCTCTTTTTACCGAGGTGGTTTTCGGTGCCATTCGTACCATCAACTCCACCGGCGTTACGGTACTCCTTGTTGAGCAGAACGTCTATCAGTCTCTGAAAATAAGCCACAGGGGATACGTCATTGAAACAGGGTCGATTGTGCTGACCGGAACAGGTGAAGAACTCCTCGATAACAAGGAGGTAAAAAGAGCCTTTCTCGGGATGTAACCGTTTTTGTAAGTCGGAGTGTCGGGTAAGTAGAGTCCCGGGCTTATTTGCTCATGCGCGGTAAATTGTTACCTTTCTGTAACAAAAAAGCTCTTTTGCTTGCTGTGATTCAAGAGGGGGCCCTCAATAGAGGATAAATATATTAATTCGGTGGAAAAAGAGTTACGAGAGTTAGAGCAGGAAAATGCACGACTGAAAGCGCTTCTGAAAGAGCAAGGGGAGAAGCTGATTGCCTCCCTTCGCAAAGGTGAGTGCCTGAATGAAAGCGAGGAAAAGTTCAGGAAACTCTTCGAAGAGCATTCTGCGGTGATGCTGGTTATTGATCCTGAGACGGCTAACATCGTTGATGCCAATCGTGCGGCCGCCAGCTTTTATGGATGGTCTATTGAGCAGCTCAGGAAGATGAATATTCAGCAGATCAATCTGCTTTCACCTGACGTTCTGCTGCAAGAGATGGACAAGACCCGTTCATCGAAGCAAAGCCGCTTTGTTTTTTGCCACCGCCGCTCTGACGGTTCTGTGCGTGATGTTGAGGTGTTCAGTAACAGGATTGAGATTGAGGAGAAAGCGTTTCTTTATTCAGTTATTCATGACATCACCGAACGCAATCAAGTTGAGCAGGAGCTGCGCATCAGCGAGGAGCGTTTCAGGATGCTGTTTGAAAGTCATGCGGCGGTCAAAATTCTTCTTGATTCTGAGGGTAATATTGCTGATGCCAATCGTGCGGCTGCGGACTTTTATGGATGGTCTGTTGAGGAGCTTAGGCAGATGAATATCCGCCAGATCAACCCGATCACGGTTGAAGAGATCAGGAACAATCTTGAAAAGAGCCGTTCAGCAAAGCAAAACCGTTTTGTTTTTCGCCATCGCCGCTCTGATGGTTCTTTGCGGGATGTTGAGGTTTTCAGCAGCAAGGTTGAGATTACGGGAAAGGAGTTTCTTGATGCCATTGTTTTTGATATCACCGAGAGCAAGCTGGCTGAAAGAGCATTGAGCGAGAGTGAACGGAAGTTTCGTACGATTACGGAACAGATGGTTGAGGTGGTGTTTGTTACTGACACTAGCGGAATTCTGACCTATGTCTCACAGGCTATTGAAAAGATTTTTGGTTATACCACCCAAGAGGTTATCGGGGTTCACTTTACCCAGTATCTTGCTGAAGAAGAAATTCCGGGAGCACTGGTCATATTCCACAAAACATTGCAGGATCACTTGATCGATCAGGTTATCGAATTCAGGTTCAGGAAAAAGAGTGGGGAATTCTTTTACGGGGAAGTCCATGTACACTATTTTCAGGGTCAGGATTCATCGGGCATGATCGGGTTGATCCGTGATGTTACGGAACGCAGGCTCAATGAAAGTTTTCGTAAACAATATGAGCAGGAGCTGCTGGAAAACGGGCAGTTTCTCAAAAGTATCTATGAGGAGGTCAACCATTCCATTTTTGTTGTTGATGTCCTTCCTGATGGTTCCTACCAGTATAAGGGCAATAACCCGCTTCATGAAAAACTGACAGGAATCAGCAATAAGAAGCTTGTTGGAGCAACACCAGAAAAGCTGTTTCCTCCTCAAATTGCTCAACATTTTATCGGCAACTACGATGCCTGTGTTCGTCGAGGCAGTTCCATACAGTTTGAAGAAAGTATGCCGTTAATGGGCAAAGAGAGCTGGTGGGAGACTGTTCTGAACCCGGTTCGTAATGATTTTGGTCGTATTTACCGGATTATCGGTACCGCTACCAATATTACTGAACGCAAACTGGCCGAGCAAAAACTCTTTCAGCTCAACAAGACACTCGAAGAGCGTATCGCAGAGCGCACGAAAGAGCTTGAAATGATGTATCAGCAAATGATCCAGCAGGAAAAACTTGCCTCGATTGGTCAGCTTGCTGCAGGAATTGCCCATGAGCTGAATAATCCCCTCAATTTTATCAAGATCAATTTTGCTACTCAGAGGGAGAATTTCACCGACCTCTTATTACTTGTAAACGAGTATCGGGACATAACAAAAAAAATTGAGGCAACGGGTGCCTTGCCGCACACCGAACTGCATAAGCTCCGTCGAATGGAGGCGGAGCTTGCCATTGATCTGCTGCTCGAGGATATTCCGAATATTCTTTTGGAATCACATAATGGCTTCGAGCGTATGACAGCCATTATCAACAGCATGAGGAATTTCACCTTGGGCCATGCTCCTGACGAGCGGATTTCTTTTGATGTCAACCAGGGAATCCGCGATACACTCATCCTTGCGCGTCACGAATATCGCGACATTGCCGAGATTAAAACCAGCCTTGATGCATTGCTTCCCGGGGTGTACTGCAGTCCAGAGCAGATCAGTCAGCTCATTCTCAACCTGATTGTCAACAGTGCACATGCAATTGTTGCACAACACAGGAGCTCTATCGGTAAAATCACGATTCATACCTGGTTCGACAGCAGCAATGTTTTCTGTTCAATTGCGGATGACGGTCCGGGCATACCGGAGGAAATCCGGAACAATATTTTAAATCCGTTTTTCAGTACCAAAGAACCCGGAAAAGGTGTCGGACTTGGTTTAAGTATTTGTTATGACATCGTTGTCAACAAACATGGCGGAACACTCTCTGTAGAATGCCCGGCTGGAGGAGGTACGGTTATTACCATAGCGTTTCCTCGAACACTCTGTACGGTTACTGCATTGCCCTGATGTTATCGATAACGGCTCTGTGCGGGTTGTTTGCAGGATCGTTTTCCTGTTCGGGAAGCGTGACCAGTTTTGCAACGATTTCAAGGATGCGCTGATCGAGATGTATGGCAATGTCAAGTACACGGGTCTGGTGGTGCTTCAGTTCGTAGTCGATGAACTTTTCTACCGTGTGTTTTCTCATTTTTTCGAGAATCTGTGCCATCATCGGGGCATCAAGGTGTTTGGAAACGGCGCTGAAATATTCAAGAGGAAGGTCGTTGGCGTATCCGGTGGCCTGATCAATACCCATTTTGATGCATACTTCGGCGGCAATCCGGGGGCGGATGTGTTCAACCATGAGCGGAATGACCATGAAGTTAGGGATGTATTTGACGATCATACTTATGGCGTTGTAGAGATCGTCAAGTCCTTCAGTTTTATTGTTGACAATGGTTTTTGCCCAGGCGGCAACTTCCTGCTGTTCCTGGTGCGGTAATTGATGTAACACTTCCGGTACAGGCATTTCGCTCCATGCCAGCAATTTTTCCAATTCACTCATCTGAAGATCACTCGTTTTTGGCGGTTTCTGCTCGTTTTGCAGGGGGAGTTCTGCATGTTATTTCTGCGTCTGCATAGTTTATCAAAAAAAAAGAGAATAGGAAACCAGAGAGAAACAAATATCTTTTTAATTTGGCGATAATCTCGGCTTTTTTACGTTCGAATGGGCCGTTGCATGGTAAAAAACCTCACAAAGGGATGGCTGCAAAACGGAATGCAATAGCTATATTCCCATCTTTTGCATTGTCGATGCATGGTAATGAATGAATATAAGATTTATAAGGAACAGATATTGGTATGGTGCTTTTAACGGTTGAAGGGTTAGAGAAAAAATATGGTCTGAAACATCTGTTTGAGGATGTTTCGTTCGGCATTGATGATCGCGACAAGATCGGCATTATCGGGGCGAACGGGAGTGGAAAGAGTACGCTTTTGAAAATCCTTGCCGGTGTTGAAACTCCTGACAAGGGCAAGGTTATGGTGGCAAACCAGAAAAGGATTGCCTATTTGCCTCAGGATTCCCCTTTCAATCCTGAAGATACGGTGCTGGAAGCTATCCTGAAGTCGAGCGATAAGGCGATGGATCTGATTTATGAGTATGAACTGGTCTGCAAGGAGCTTGAAACCCGCCACAGCGAGGATCCTTCGTTGATTGAGAAGATGAGTCGGCTTGCCCACGAGCTTGATGTTTGTGGTGCATGGGAGCTTGAATCGAATGCAAAGATGGTGCTCGGAAAACTTGGTCTCTACGATCTTACGGCAATCATGGGTACGCTCTCCGGTGGCCAGCGCAAGCGGGTGGCTTTGGCTCATGCGCTTGTTGTTCCAAGTGACGGCCTCATTCTTGATGAACCGACAAACCATCTTGATGCCGACAGTGTTGAGTGGCTGGAGCAATATATTCGGCGCTATCAGGGCGCTGTGCTGTTAATTACGCATGACCGATATTTTCTTGATCGTGTGGCCACGCGCATGATTGAGATGGATGGCCGGACGGCGGTTACCTATACCGGTGGATATTCAAGCTATCTGCAGCAGAAGGCTGAGCAGGAAGAGCAGGCGATACGCGATGATCGCAAGCGTTCTGCACTTGTGCGTCAGGAGCTTGACTGGATGAGGGGTGGGTGCAAAGCTCGCACAACGAAACAGAAGGCGCGTATGCTGCGTGCCGAGAGTCTGGTTTATGCTCCTAAAAAGGAGAAAGCCAAAGAGCTTGAGATTGGCTTTGGCGCGGGACGACTGGGTGATAAAATCATTGAGTTTCACCAGGTTTCGAAATCGTATGGCGACAAACTGCTGCTGCAGTCGTTCGAGTACCATCTGCAGAAAGGAGATCGTATCGGCATTATCGGGCCAAACGGTTCAGGAAAAACAACCCTTTTTGATATGATTACCGGGCGTGTCAAGCCGGACAGTGGTCATATTGATCTTGGCAAGACGGTTCAAATCGGCTATTACGATCAGCAGAGCAGGGGGCTTGACGACTCAAAACGCGTGATTGACTACATTAAAGAGCATGCCGAGCAGATCAAGACAAAGGATGGCATGGTCTTTTCTGCATCGAAAATGCTTGAGCGCTTTCTCTTTGCTCCATCTACCCAGTATAGTTATATCAAGACACTTTCGGGAGGCGAGCGCCGGAGGCTTTATCTGCTCAAGCAGCTTATTGATTCGCCCAATGTGCTTTTGCTTGATGAGCCGACCAACGATCTGGATATTCCGACGCTTCGGGTGCTTGAGGACTATCTCGACACCTATAAAGGCTGCCTTATGGTAGTCAGTCATGACCGCTATTTTCTTGATCGGACGGTGGAATATATTTTTGCTTTCGAGGAGAATGGCCTTATCCGCCGCTATCCCGGTAATTATACCGTCTATCTTGACCTGAAAGCTTCGGAAGGAGCAAAGAGTGAGAAAAAGCCGGTTAAAAAAGTGTCAGAGGTAGTGAAGCCTGTGGCGATATCTTCGACAAAGCAGAGTAAGCTTACCAGTAAAGAGAAGCGCGAACTAGAGTCGCTTGAGAGCTCGATTCACGATGCAGAAACCCGTCAGTCGGAGATAGCCGCACGCCTTGCGTCGGTGGGTAGTGATTTTGCTTTGCAGCAGCAGCTTGGTTCAGAGCTTCATGGGCTTCAGCAGCAGCTTGAAAAAGAGATGGTGAGGTGGAGCAAACTTGCCGAACAGGCGTAAGGCGCCGACCGCAGGGTGCCGGTAACGCAGGGATAGCTGATTTTAAGACAAGTCAATGATGATTACAGCAACTGACATCCGCACCAGGCTCGAAGAGCTGACCAACCCTGAAGCGGCATTGTTTGCACAGAGGTTTTTCAAGACGGGCCCGGGTGAATACGGTGAAGGTGATCTTTTTCGCGGAATCCGTGTTCCGGTGCTGAGGAAGCTTTGCGGTATGCTTGACGACATGCCGCTGTCAGAGGTGAGCGGGTTGCTGGAGTCCGCTTTTCATGAAGACCGGCTTCTTGCTCTCCTGATATATATGCGTCGTTTTGCCAGGGGTGACGAACGCTACCGTGAGCGGATCTATAAACTCTATCTTGCCTCTACCCGCTTTATCAATAACTGGGATCTGGTTGATATTTCTGCGCCGCACATTGTCGGCAGGTTTTTACGCGATCGTCCAAGAACAGTTCTTTACCAGCTTGCCGGTTCGGAAAGTCTGTGGGAGCGCAGGATTGCCGTGACGGCAACGTTTTCTTTCATCAGGCAGGGAGAGTTTGCTGACATCCTTGCTCTCGCTGAAAAACTGCTTCAGGACAGGGAGGAGCTGATGCATAAGGCTACGGGCTGGATGCTCCGTGAAGTTGGCAAGCGTAACCAGGTGGTACTGGAAAATTTTTTATTGCAGCATTACCGGCAGATGCCAAGGATTATGCTGCGATATGCAATTGAGCGTTTTCCTGAAGAGAGACGCCAACTCTACATGAAAGGCTTTCTGTAAAAGGGCACCATCCTTATCACTCTTCTTTGTACATACTCTTTTGAATCAAGTAACCGAACAGTGAAGCGCACAACTGTGCGGTTTTCTGTTGAAAAAAGCAGGCTCCTGGTTGCATTCCCCCTCTGGAAAGTCATACAAAAAATAATACTAAAAATCGTTTAAAGCTATTTTTTAAATGACTTAACGGTATTGATCCGAATGGGGTAAATGCTGGTGATTTGTGCTGGCATGGTATATGCATCTCTTTATTGGTGAGGCAAACCGTCCCTCTCTTTTTATAAGACGGTGTTTACAGAAAAATAACTGGAGAATATCATGGCAGTAGAGAAAACAATCGGCTCGTCAAGCCTCGTAGAGGTTATTGATCGTATCCTTGATAAGGGTGTCGTTGTTGATGCATGGGTAAGGGTATCGCTTGTAGGTATCGAACTTCTTGCTATCGAAGCAAGGGTAGTCGTTGCCTCTGTAGAGACCTACCTGAAATATGCTGA
>CAIJPS010000054.1 GCA_903822595.1 uncultured Chlorobiaceae bacterium | reverse complement strand
GCCGGGTAAGAAACCTTCCGAAGCAAGATAACGCCAGGGATAGAACTCGGAGAGTTCCGATGCCTTGCCGGAAAGATGATTGCGAAGCAGGTCCAGTTGACGGGTTGCCTGATCCTGATGGCGCTTGTACTTGCGATATTCTTCGCTGCCAAGGCTCAGCGTGCCGCTTTCGATCTTCTGGGTAGCTCTTGTCAGAATTGCCCTTGCCGAACGGTAGATGAGCCGCCAGCGATCGAGTGCTGTATCGAGGGTTTCAATAAATATTGAAAGGTTCTGGTCGATCCATTGATCGGAATACCATGCGGCTTTTGCTTCCAGTTCCGGTTCAAAGTCGCGAATCACCCTCCTGAAATTGGCTTTTACCCGATCAAACTGTACCGAAGAGAGCTGGAGCCCGGCCCGTACACTTTCGGCAAGAGGCATCTTGTTGTTATCATCGGTTACAAGATGCATGATGGATGGTCTTGAGTCACAACCATCATCAAGGCCGGGAATGCCAACCTCTGAGGCCACCAGAGCGTGCAAATGGGCACGGAGCAGCTCCTCATTATTCAGATCGAGACGCGGCGCCATAACCGTACCCGCAACCAGTTCACGCTGATTGTTAAAATAGTGACGATCATGAGGTGCATAACTTGAGCAGTAGGTAAAGATGAGGGCCCCCTGACCACTCCGGCCTGCACGCCCTGAGCGCTGGGCATAGTTGGAGGGGTTTGGAGGAGCGTTGCGCATGTGGACAACATTAAGTGAACCGATATCGACTCCAAGCTCCATGGTCGGGGAGCAGAAGAGCACACTGATGGATTCGGCTCGTATCTTCTGCTGGTCAGGCACCCGCTTGCCTTCGTCGGTGTACCAATCGGCCCGAAAACGCTCTTCTCGCTCCAGCCGTGTTTCATTATTCAACTGTCCGGTATGGTCTTCACTCCGAAGCCGTTTCATGGTCGAAAAATCACGGCAATAGAGCGTTTTGAAAAAGAGATTGGGCTCGGGCCTCTGCTTTTTGTAGGTGCGTCGTTTGATAAAGTCCGCCTTGACCGTCAGCCCGTCCCCCGCTTTCCAGATAACCTTTTCGAGTCGTAAACGGTAGATGCTGACCTCTTCATTCTGCTCGCTCCGGGCAGGAAATGATTTCAGATAGTCGGCCTGCTCAAGCAGCTCCATGGTCTGCATAATCAGGTTTTTGTACCCCTCTTTTTTCAGGTCGATCCCAAGGTTTTGCCGCTTCACATAATCCCTGATGAACTTCCCCAGAGAGCTGGCTGGCCCCATGCTTTTGGTGTAGAGTTTGGCGGTTTTGCTGAGTTTTTGATAGCGGATGTACCAGGGTTCCTGAAGCTTCTCCCTGCTGTCGAGAGTCCAGGGCTGTTTTAACGACTCGCGGAACTGCCGCTCGGATTCCTGTATGCGTGACTGGGTCAGAAAGTTTTCACTGTGTATGGCATATTCAAGCCGAAAAAAGTCGAGAATGGTGGTCACCAGCTCTTTACGATCTGAATGATTCAGCGTTCCAAAGAGGGGCGATACGGCCCAGAATTCATCCGTAGCAATAATCTCATCAAGATCCTCGTACTCTATGGTCAACAGGGCGCATTGTTCGAGGTTGGGCAACACCACTCGCCAGCTCCGCCGGAGGTCAGCCATGGAACGATAGAGCAGGAAATCCTGAAGCGCCTGTTCATATTTTCGCCGGATTGGAGCCAACATCGACTCCTCGCTTCTGTTGGCATACTCAAGAAACGGGAGCCCAAGCGCCTTGAAAACGGCCTCGCCAAGGGTGGCAAAGGTGAGCATGCCCACTGGTGCCTGCTGCAAAGCCTTATGAATGCCCGCACGAAGGCGGATGACCTGCACAAAGTCATTAAAATGTCCTGCCTGTAAGGCCGCATCCTGACGATTATCGGTAAAACTGAGCAGCTTCTGCTCTTTTATCCCGTAGCCAGCGTCATTGAGCCGATTGAGAATGGAGATGGCGGTGATGGTGGTGGAGGTACTGCGTCCTTCGCTGCCCAACTTGGTCAGTTTGGTGCCCTCATTGGTTCTGGTATCAAAAAAACCGCCCGATGTGGGATCAAAAAGTAAAGGAGCCTTCATGAACCAGCCCCACCATTTTTTTTCTTCTTTGTCGGAGCAGTTTCCGAATTCGTCAAACCAGAGTTTAACGGGAAAGTATCCCCTTTTTTTGCTGTCGAGCGTAACACCCGACTTTGTTCTGCGAAACCAGGATTCAGGAAGCATTTCAACATCTTCATCGAGATTCCAGATCTCTTCGCCAATAATCAGGTAACCGTCATTGCTCTCCTCATCTTCGGTCATGTCACGAAATTCGCGAGGTTCCAACCGGTTCCCCGCCAGGGAGACGCAGATAAAGGGATGGCCGCTTCCGCGACTGAAGACATTGGGAAATATCGGCTTTTTGACGGCCTCATCAACTTTATAGACCCCGGGCTCAAGAGAGATATCCCGCTTCTCATCCTGATCAAGGGTTGTATAGACAGAACCTGTTTGCGAAATAAACTGATGCAGCTTGTAGGGCAAAAATGTATAGCGTTCTCCGGAGTCTTGCTGCCGAACATTGGATGCGCTGATCCAGAGCAGCAAATCAACCAAATAAAGACGGCAGCTCTCTTCAGGAATTCCGGAATCGTTTGCCAATTCTGAAGCTATCTCTCTCAGCCGCTTTGGTTTTCCCCGGACAAGATCAGTTCCTCGCTCTTCAAGTGCAATTTTGTTCTCCAGCCAGATGGCAATCGGGTTCTTTTTGAGCGCCTCGATATCGCCCTCCTGATGAATACCCGATTCAATGGCCGATGCAAGAAAATGCTTCGCCGGAATAGTGCCGTTGGGTGAAAGTGAACGGGCAAGCTTTTCGTTGATAACCTGCTCTGAGGTGAATGGGCAGCCAAAGAGTTTGGTGGCAACTTTGGCAACCTCTGCTTTCTGATGCTCAATATCACCAACACTATCAGAAACCATTGTGGCCGAGGTACCTATACTCACGATCTGTTGGGCGCAGTTGGATCGAATCCGGCGAATCAACATTGAAACATCAGCACCTTGACGACCTCGATAGGTATGCAATTCATCGAAGACCAGAAACCGGAGATTCTCATAGATACTGTCTCGAATATTTCGCTCGCGTACGCGGGTCAACAACAACTCCAGCATCATGTAGTTGGTCAGCAGAATATGCGGAGGGTTTTCCCGCATTTTTGCCCGTGCCTCCTCCCCCTCCTGACCTGTATACTGACCAAAGATGATCGGAAACTCTTTCCCCGTAGCATCCTCATAATTCTTTTTGTATCGGGTAAACTCTTCAAACTGCGAGTTAATGAGGGCATTCATGGGATAGACGACAAGCGCAGTAACCCCTTTTGCTGCCGGATTGGAAAGAAGATGGTGAAAAATAGAGCCGATATAGGTCAACGACTTGCCCGAGCCGGTGCCGGAGGTAACAATAAAATCTTTGCCGCTGGTGCCCAATCGTATTGCCTCAACCTGATGGCGATAGAGTTTGTACCCTTTGAAAATGTCGCCAATGGCCCGATGCAACGTCTTCGATTCGATCAGCTCTTCAAGCCCTCCGAACATCTCAAACGATGGGTTAAACTGCAAGAGTGGTTCCGGCCAAAGCTTGCCCGTACTTAATGCACGATCAACCACCTGGCTGATGTCGGGGTCAGCAATGGAGATGAAACTGCTGATGTAGTCGGAATAATCCTCTATGATACTTGCGTGAGTCTTGAAGACATTCATAAAGAGGATTTTTTACCTTACAGAGGATTTGGGAGGTGAAACACGATAAAGCACCGTATTATTTACTGAAAATCCATCTCAAATAAAAACCAGAGAATGGGTTACGAGTAAAATGAAGTATGCGTTATACTTTTTGCATGTACTGGGGGTGACAGGACAATAATTTGGCACCCATCAACGACACAATCTCCTGCAAACGTATGGGTAAGATTGAAAAAGCAGAAAACTTTTGACGTCACCTCATTGTTACTCATGGTATCAAGGAAAGCATACCCTCATGAGTATCAGATATTTCCAATCCCTCCCCCGCGCTTCCACCGAGAGCCTTTCAGTTAAAATGAGAACTGTTATCCGCAACAAGCTCCGTCTCTGCAGGGTCAAGAATAAGAATATCATCCTCAAGCTTTGTCAAAAACTGAACCGAACGCCCACGAACCAAATCAGAGACACCATCACAACTCAGTAAATAGCCGCCATCATTGGAGCTGTCAACACGACGAACAAGCCACTCTTCATCTCGTATCACAACCCTGGCGCCCGGGGCGAAAATGCTCATGATCAACCCTTCAGTTCAACTTTTTTACAAAAACCGGATACATCCAGAATTACAACCGCCATCAGCCCGCCATAATGCAAGTAGTTTTTCGAATGCAAAATATACCGATTACTGCGAAAGCATGGCAATAATTTCGCTTACGCAGTGAAAGGGTCTTTCTGGTGTCGTGAGCTGGCATGGATGAAATTTTGAAAAATGTAATCTGTTTGCGATTATGGGTATAAAATGATGAGAGAGAGTGTATGGTCATTATCAAAAAATCGGCTCTGAACACTTTCGGCGCAAAATACCCGGATGCGATACCAGCACGGAATGAATGGTATGCCAAGGTAAAAGCCGCAGACTGGCGAAACCGTGCAGAGCTGAAAACCACATTTCTGTCGGCAGATTATATCGCAAACGAACGATATGTTTTCAACATAAAAGGAAATCACTACAGGATCGTTGCAAGGATTCGATTTTCTTCAAGAACACTCTTCATCAAGTTGATCGGCACCCATAAATGCTATGACCGCATTGACCCAGCAACTATTGAGCAAGAATAAACGAAAAGGAATAACAATGAAAATCAGTACCGAGGCACAATATGAAAAAGCGCTCAGGGAGATTGAGTCTTTTATGAATGCTTTCAGTGATGGAGAAAACGCGACGAACGATGCAAAAATTGCTGAACTGGCAAAAGCAATTGAAGAGTACGAAGATCGCCATGTTGTTATGCCCATGCCTTTGGTGATACAAAAACCGGAAACGGTGCCTGATGTGATTGAACTCAAAATGTTTGAAAAAAAAATGAAACGCAAGGATATGGCAAAACTGCTGGGAATCAGCGATACACGCCTTTCAGAGGTGATGCATGGCAAGCGCAAGATCAATATGGATCTGGCCAAACGGCTTTATAAAACCCTGGGCGTTGACCCAAAGTTTATTCTTGAAAAATCATAATAACCTGAAAGTCCGCCCGCTCTTTGGCAATTCATTTTTCGAAATCATCCACTCACCGCAGTGTATGGCACATCCTGCTTGCCGATGGAGCTGAAATATCGGACAGTTATCGGATATAACGATAGATGTGTCCGATAACCTTTTAATGAACCAAGGCATATCGACGATCCCGTTTATCGCCAGTTAAAGACTGATTCTTGATTTGGACAACGTCCCATGTATGGATTGCCTGTTTCGGTGAATGTCCTTATGCGAAGAGCAGCCTTCTTCCTTTAGGTTTAGGAACAGAATCGTTAAATTCCTTAGCGGTAGCAATCCACAATTCCATCGCATCCTGGATATTTATGAATGCTGTATTGTGAGAATCACCATGAGCCATACAACCAGGTAGTTCAGGCACCTCCGCAATGAACAGTTGATCCTCATCGCTCCAGAAAATAATAATTTCGTATTTATCCATCAAAGTTTACATCCAAGTTGATATTTTACGATAAGATATCGCACTTGCCTGACTTGATATGGTTTCGCTTTGTTGCATTCACGTTGCAGATTGATCTTCTCTTCAATTCCCTCCTTGCGAAAAACATGATGGCTTCCACGAATGCGCAGAACAAAGCCACGGCCTTGAAGAAGATTACATAAATCATCGAAAGGAATATTGGTGTCAGACTGACCGCTTAATATTGGAATCTTTCGATGGAAAAAGCACAGAAAAAATACATAGTCAGGCAAACCACTCCATATAAATGGTAAACCACTGGTTTCAAAATCCTTTAGTTCCTGTTCTTCATCTGAAGCTTCTTCATGATTTGATCGTATGCTTTTAGATAATCATAGTGGGCAGCAATGTCGCTGATATTGCTGGAGTCCCACTGAATCGCTTCGCCTGGGTGATGTTGACCTGCCATTGACAGGGCTGCCTCAAGAGATAAGCCGGAGTTAAGTGCCTCGACAACAGCATTGTCATGGGCAATTTCGCTTGCTGTCCGCTCTCCGATAATCTCTTTTGCGCGATCAAGATATTGTTTCAGCATCTTGTCCATTATTAATTCTCCTTTTCTGAACGAACGTTTTTTATTTTTTAAACAGAACAACCAAGAGTAAAATATGCATTCTTGGGATGATACGGTAAAAGCTATCCGAGGGGAGAAAATGTACTAATTGCTGAAGCAAGAAGTATTCCACACACTTTTTCCCCTCCTGCCGTCGTTGGGTCGCAAGATGACGTTATCTCACCAAACGTAGTGAGAAGAGCCTGCTCATTTTGCATGGCAACCATCAGCGACACAACCTCCTGCAAACGTATGGGGATGGTTGAAAAAGCGGAAAACTTTTGACGTCACCTGATTGTTGCTCATGGTATCAAAACAGATAACCTGCCGTTATGAGCATCAGATATTTCCAATCCCTCCCCCGCGCCTCCACCGAGAGCCTTTCAGGCAAGGTACTTGCCCAAGTGCGGAAGGAGTTCGGGGCGGAGGTTGAGCCCTTTACGCTTCATCTGCCGGTTCCTGAATTGCTGGCAGGTGTCTGGATGGCCTGCAGGGAGACACTGCTTGCCGGAATCGGACGCCGTGATGCGAAGGAGGTGGTCGCCGCAGCAGTTTCATCACTTAACCGCCGTCCCTTCTGTGTAGATGCCCATAGCATCATGCTGCTTGAATCGTCAGGAAATGATTTCTCGGAGCTCATTACCGACGGAAAAAGAGAGCTGATTGCCGACCCCTTTCTCCGCGAAACCGCCGCATGGGCTTCAGCCACACGAACCCCCGGTTCACTAATTCTGCAGAAACCGCCGTTTACTCCTGAAGAGGCCCCCGCCTTTATCGGAACAGCAGTGCTTTTCCACTATATCAACCCTATGGTCACCATTCTTCTTGGCCCTTCTCCCCTGCCATTTACCAGCGGCCTCCCGAAAAGGGTTTCCATGCAGATGGCCGCCTGGTTTTTCGGCAGTGCGATACGCCGCCCGAAAGAGCCAGGAACATCGCTTCAACTACTCCCGGATGCTCCCCTACCGTACGATCTCTCATGGGCTCAACCATCGAAACCGATTGCCGGAGCCTTTGCCCGTTTCGCTCAGTCGATTGAGCGTTCAGGTGCCATGGTGCTTTCCGCAGAAGTGCGGAATGCAGTAGGCAACGCCGTGGAAAAATGGAACGGAAGTGACCCCGGCATCGGCAACAGGTGGTGTGAAGAGTCAATATCCCCCCTCGGAACAGCCGATAAAACTGCCGGACGCCTTGCACTGCTCACAGCGCTTGCCCCCTACCGGGTCGATGAAACGATCATCCGCGGGTTTTCAACCCATTTTCCGGGAGACGACAAACTTCTCTCCGCGCTTGCATGGAGCAGCTTCACCGCCGCAAAAAGAATTGGCTCCTGGATATAAAAACTACCCCAGCATCACCCGCCTCCCGGCATACCCTCTTTACGGTATATTTATGGTATATGCTTGGAAACCTTGAGAACATTCCGCTTTATTAACAATCGTAAATTTAACAGCGAGCGAATGCACACTAGAGCGGACAATCATCTTTTCAATTCCAGCACCTGCTGCTGTCGGATAGTGACGGATGCTGACAGAACAATCCCCGACTTGTGCAGGTAACACCAGAGAGCATTTTTGCCCTGGCCGGTTCCTGACACAACAGAGAGCCGGCTTTTTTTTTAAACTTTTTTGCCTTACAACCCAAATAAACCAATACACAGGAGAAGAGCATGAATCTTGAATGGATAAAAAAAATTACGATTGCGGCATCATTGATTGCAGCCTCCGGACTACCGGGAATCATTGCTGAAGCCGCAGGAACAGCGACACTGCTGAATGTCTCTTATGACCCGACACGGGAACTCTATCAGAGTGAAAACGCGGCGTTTATTCAGTACTGGCAGAAGAAGACCGGTCAGACGGTGAAAATCGACCAGTCACATGGTGGATCGGGAAAACAGGCACGGGCGGTCATTGACGGTCTGGAAGCTGATGTGGTAACACTGGCACTTGCCTACGATATCGACGCAATCTCCGACAGCAAACTCCTGCCCGCAAACTGGCAGCAGCGGCTGCCCAATAACAGCACACCCTATACCTCCACCATTGTATTTGTGGTCCGGAAAGGTAATCCAAAACACATTACAACATGGGACGACATTGTAAAACCGGGCGTTTCGGTCATCACCCCGAACCCGAAAACATCAGGCGGCGCACGGTGGAACTATCTGGCTGCATGGGGATACAAGCAAAAGCAGACCGGATCAGCAGTGCAGGCAAAAAATTTCGTCAAGGCACTGTACAAAAATGTTCCTGTGCTTGACACCGGAGCCCGTGGTTCAACACTGACCTTCGCGCAGCGCGGCCTTGGAGACGTTCTTCTGGCATGGGAAAATGAAGCCCACCTGATTCTGAAAGAGTTCGGAACGGATAAATTTGAAATTGTCTCACCAGCCGTCAGCATCCTCGCAGAACCACCGGTTGCGGTCGTCGATAAAAACGTCGCGAAACACGGTACCGGCAAGCTTGCTGAAGCGTATCTGAACTTCCTCTACACTCCGCAGGCACAGGATATCATTGCACAGAACTCCTATCGGCCCCGTAACCCTGCTGCACTTAAAAAGTATGCGGCAAACTTCCCGAAGATCAAGCTCTTTACACTGAACGAAGTGTTCGGAAACTGGCGCAGTGCCCAGAAAACCCACTTTAATGATGGTGGCGTTTTCGATCAGATCTATCTACCCTGAAGAGCAGGCTTACTCGCCACGTAACAGCAAAATAACGTTCCAGGAAAACGGGAAATACATAACTCCCGTTTTTTTGGAAGTTCGCATTAACAAGAGACTCAATGGAATTATTTCAGAGAAAAAGACGCAACATTCTGCCAGGGTTCGGCCTGTCGATGGGGTATACGGTATTCTACCTCTCGGCAATCGTGATTGTGCCGCTAAGCATGATCTTCTTCAACACCATTCCCATGGGATGGGAACCCTTTCTTCATACCGTAACAGCTCCCCGTGTTCTTGCATCGTATAGACTCAGTTTTTCCACAGCACTCTTTGCTGCCATTTTTGATGCCATCGTCGGGCTCCTGACCGCATGGGTATTGGTACGCTACCGCTTTGCAGGAAGACAGTTTCTGGATGCACTGGTTGACCTCCCCTTTGCCCTGCCAACCGCCGTTGCCGGTATCTGCTTCGCGACCCTCTACTCTCCTGTTGGCTGGCTTGGAGAAACCTTTGCAAAGTGGAACATTGAAATTATCAACTCACCGACAGGAATCGTGGTAGCGCTGATTTTTATCGGATTTCCCTTTGTTGTCCGCACCATTCAACCTGTTCTGGAAGAGGTTGAACAGGAGATTGAAGAGGCTGCACAGTGCCTTGGAGCAACCCGTTGGCAGACCTTCCGGAAAATTCTGCTTCCCCATCTTTTTCCCGCCCTGCTCACCGGCTCAACCCTTGCTTTTGCGCGTGGTATCGGAGAGTATGGTTCCGTGATCTTCATTGCCGGCAATCTGCCAATGAAAACGGAAATCGCTCCGCTGATGATCATGTCGAAACTTGATCAGTTTGACTATAACGGAGCCTCGGCCGTAGCGCTGGTGCTTCTCCTTATCTCCTTTTCCATGCTCCTGCTGCTGAATGCAGTGCAGGAGTGGCAACAAAAAGAATACCGTTAACCAAATTATGCTGAAACAACCAACACCAGAAAGCGCCCCGATTGTAAAAAAAAGGATCTCTGACCCACTTCCAGTGCAAATTGTGTTGATCGGCCTGACACTCCTCTTTTTTATCACTTTTATTTTTTTGCCGCTTGGACTGGTCTTTGCGCAGGCATTCTCGAAAGGATGGGAGTATTATCTTGAATCCATCCGTGAACCCTACGCACTCGAAGCCGTAAAACTGACGCTGACAACCGTCGCCATTGTTGTGCCACTGAACGCACTCTTCGGCGTTACGGCAGCATGGGCCATTACAAAATTCAACTTCCGCGGCAAAGCTGCGCTCAAAACCCTGCTGGATCTGCCCTTTGCGGTCTCCCCGGTTATTGCGGGCCTCATATTTGTACTGCTTGTGGGCAGTCGCACCCCTTTTGGCTCATGGCTCGGAGAGCAGGGGATTAAAATTATCTTTTCAACCCCGGGCATCGTTATTGCCACCCTCTTTGTCACCTTTCCCTTTGTTGCGCGTGAATTGATTCCCCTGATGGAGGCGCAAGGGCGCGATGAGGAGGAGGCAGCCCTGACTCTGGGCGCAAGGGGCTGGCAGATTTTCGGAAAGATCACTCTGCCAAACATTCGCTGGGGCCTCCTTTACGGCATGATCCTCTGTAGCGCACGCTCCATTGGAGAATTCGGTGCGGTCTCGGTTGTTTCGGGCCATATCCGCGGCCAGACCAACACCATCCCGCTCCATGTAGAAATTCTCTACAGCGAATACAATTTTGCCGCATCATTCTCAGTTGCTTCAATCCTTGTCTTTCTGGCTCTCCTCACGGTAGGGGTCAAAGTGACACTTGAAAAACAATTTCAGAAAAACAGCTTTCACCATTAGGAACAGTCATGGGTATCGAACTTCAGAACATTACCAAAAAATTTACCGGCTATACGGCGCTCGACAATATCAGTCTGAACGTTGCTTCAGGTGAGCTTGTTGCGCTGCTTGGGCCATCGGGCTGCGGAAAAACCACCCTGTTGCGCATCATTGCCGGTCTGGAACTCCCGGATTCAGGAAAAATCATTCTGGAAAACAAGGACACGACAAACCTGCCGCCCCGGAAAAAAAATGTCGGCTTTGTCTTTCAGCACTATGCGCTTTTCCGCCGTCTGACGGTGTTCGAGAACGTCGCTTTCGGCCTCAAAGTGCTTCCGATGCGTGAACGCCCATCCCGCAGTGCCATTCAGGAGAGAGTGGAACACCTGTTGAAGCTGGTGCAGATGGATTGGGCCATCAAACGCTACCCTTCACAGCTTTCGGGTGGACAGCGCCAGCGCGTTGCACTTGCAAGGGCATTGGCCGTCAATCCCAAAGTGCTGCTGCTTGACGAGCCCTTTTCGGCCCTTGATGCCAAGGTGCGCCAGGAGCTACGCCGCTGGCTCAGAAAGCTGCATGATGAAATCCATGTCACCAGTATCTTTGTCACCCACGACCAGGAGGAGGCACTTGAACTGGCCGACCGGATCGTGGTCATTAACAAAGGAAGGATTGAACAGCTTGGGACGCCCCAGGAGGTTTACGATCACCCGGTTAACGCATTTGTCTACAATTTTCTGGGAAATGTCAATGTTTTTCATGGACGGATCAAAGAGGGCAAGGTCACCCTTGGCACACACCATCTCGATGCACCGGATGAACTGAAAAATACCGAAGAGAGGCCAAGCCAGGCGTTTGTGCGACCCCACGAAATCGGCATCAGCAGAATACGCAGTAACGAAACTGACCTTGCCGGTACCATCCAGGAGGTGCGCCTCATGGGTGGACAGATTGGGCTTAACCTGGAATGTGAAGGGTTTGAACACCCTATCGAGGCAGAAATACCGAGAGATCTCTACATCAATCTTCAGCTTTCAAGGGGTGAGAAGGTCTTTGTCTCCCTGAACCGGGTCAAGGTGTTTACAGGCGATTACGCAATCTGAATACGAATCACAAAAAAAAGCCTCCCGTTGGTGCGGGAGGCGAAAAATAAATGGTTCCCTCTTGGGCGCCTTCATATCTGGTAGTCGATAATAATCTCTTTTGTCTTAAGCAGATCCGCAACCAGATGCACGGCATCTGCTACAGCTCCACCAGCCACTAACTGAAGATCGGGCTGGAAACGGGAAAAGCCGTTTTCACCATGATTGACAACAAGAATATCGTTCGGCTCGTTGAGCAACTTCAAGGTCTCGATATCGTAATCGTCAGCATCATCAATGGTCGTAATAAAAATAAGCCCGGCATCCGTAAAAATACGGGCAAGCTCACCAATTCTTCTCAACCGCTCCCCCGCACTGTCCGATTGAGAGCCAAGGTCAGCATCAAGGCCCCGGTCGATGTTCGCCACACCAAGATAGTATGCATTCATACCGTTTTGAAAGAGCCCCTGCTCAAACGCTTTGGCCACCGCCCGCTTGCCGGTGCCCGGAGCTCCGGTAAAGACAATGAACTTTGCCCTATGCCGATTCACCTCTGCCCGCTGCTCTGCGCGCACAAGACCTGCTTCCCACTTATTTTCACGATCCCGGATATGCTGTTGCAAAAGAGACTCTCCTGCTGAAAGATTCTCAACCACAATGCCACCACCGGCAATTTCATAATTATCGATGATAACAAACCGCCCTGTTGACTCACTCGCGGAGGTCGTATCGAAAGCAATCGGGCGTGAAGTTTCAAGAATGCACTCACTAACATCCCGGCAATCGATCTGCTGTTTGCTTTTACTATAACTTAAATCAGAGGCATCAAGGGTATTGCATATTTCCGCAAGCTTGACCGTTGAGCGTGCAGAACCAAGCTTGAGCTTGTACTCCTTCTGCTTGATCATCGGCGCCCTGCCAAGCCAGAAAAGATTGACCCTGAAACGGTTGCCAACTTCCGGCAATGGCTCAGCGGGATTCACCATGAGTTCACCGGGACGCACATAGATCTGTGTCGCAAGGGTAAAGCCTGAGGCCTCCCCGGCTGACGCAAAGTGCTTTGGTGAGGTATTGAACGACTCAACCGATTGAATGGCCGATTGTTTACCGGAAGGAAGAAAAAGCACCTCATCGCCCACCTGTATCGAGCCCGCAGCAACCGTACCGGCAACAATTCGTCGATCATCATTGCTGCGAGTAAACTTGTAAATATCCTGAACCGGAAAACGGAATGGCTTTTCCTGTAACTCCTTGTCACTGGTAAACTGATCGAGCTGCTCAAGCACCGTAGAGCCCTTGTACCACGCCATCCGTTCAGAAAGAGATGCTATGTTATCACCTTCACGGGCACTGACCGGAATAAAACTGACAGGCGTGACCTTGATCCGGGAAAGAAAGTCGGTATAGTCAGCCTTCAGCTTTTCAAAAACATCCTCACTGAACCCCGCAAGATCCATTTTATTGACCAGCACCGTCACCTGCTTCACACCAAGCATCGACACCATCTGACCATGCCGCTTTGAGTTCTCCTTGATCCCCTCATCAGCATCAATAACAAGAAGGGCCGCTTCCGCCCTCGAAGCGCCGGTAATCATGTTTTTCAGAAACTCGATATGACCGGGAGCATCTATAATAATGTAGTCACGCGCGGCAGTATTAAAAAAGCAGCGAGCCATATCAATGGTAATCCCCTGCGCCTGCTCATCCTTGAGGGCATCGAGCAGAAAGGCATACTCAAAAGGCTTTGAATTCCTCCGGCAACTCTCTTTAATCGCTTCAAGCTTCCCCTGCGGAAGAGAACCGGTATCGGCAAGAAGTCGGCCAATCACGGTACTCTTACCATGATCCACATGACCGACAATAACAATATTCATCTGCGCTCGTCCATTCATAACTCTACAAAAAATAAGATTCAGTCACCCGCTACTGTTCATTACATATACCCATCGCGCCTAAGCGTCTCCAACCCGCCATCTTCACTGTCCTGGGCACGTCCTGAACGCTCCGCAATATTCGAAAACTTGCCACTCTTCAGCTCATCGATAATCTCGGGAACCGTTCGAGCATCGGACAGTACCGGATTGGTACAGGGATAACAGCCAAGTGAACGATAGCGGGTGCTGGCACCCTGGTTAAAATAGAGTGAGACCACCGGTATCTTTTCACGCTCAACATATTCCCAGATGTTCTGCTCGGTCCAGTCAAGAAGAGGATGGATGCGTACATGGGTACCGGGAGCAAAATCGGTCTTGAACTGATTCCAGAACTCGGGGGGCTGGTCGCCGACATCCCAGACGTTGTCTTTATCGCGGGGTGAAAAATAACGCTCTTTTGAACGGCTACCCTCTTCGTCAGCCCTGACGCCAACAATCACACCGGTATAGGGATCTCGCCCTTTATCAACAACATAGCGCCGTTGCTCGTGATCCATCCTGTAGCGAGGCCACTCACCGGAGAGCGTATGTTTCAGCGCTTCACTTTTCAGATATTTGCAGCAGGTAATCCGATCGGTATTGCCATCCGGAAAGGTGAGTTTTTCGGCAAGCGCTTCGCTGTTTTCACCATAAATCATGTTCAGGTTCCACTCAAGGGCAAACCGGTCACGATACTCAATCATTTCAGGGATCTTGTAGTGCGTATCGATATGTACAAGCGGAATGGGCACATGGCCGAAAAAAGCCTTTCGGGCAAGCCAGAGCATGACGGTGCTGTCCTTGCCGATCGACCAAAGCATACAGAGGCTTTTAAATTCACGGTAGGCTTCCCTGAGGATATAAACGCTTTGTGCTTCGAGTTTGTCGAGATGATCCATACACTATTTTGTCAAAAAAAATTACTGTTGTTCACGGTGCAGTCCGCACTCTTTGTGTTCCGGCATTTCCCACCACCAGCGACCAGCACGGAGATCCTCACCCGGTTTGATTGCCCTGGTGCATGGTGCACACCCGATGCTTGGGTATCCCCGGTCATGAAGGGCATTGACAGGAACAGAGTGCTTTTTAAGATAGTCCCGGACCCACGCTTCCGACACTTCGGCAAGGGGATTTATTTTGTAGAGACCAAACGCCGAATCCCATTCAACAGGTGCTACTGCGGTTCTGGTAACCGACTGCTCCCGGCGAAGTCCGCATATCCATGCTGTCAGGGTTGAAAGTTTTCTGGCAAGCGGCTGCACCTTTCGTATACGGCAGCACTCCCGACGCAACTCAACGCTCTCGTAAAAAAGGTTCGGCCCATGGAGCCTCACCATTGCCTCAACAGCACTGCTCTCCGGAAACAACACCTCTACCTCTATGCCATAGTGCTTCCTCGTCGCGTCCAGAACATCATAGGTCTCCTGAGGCAGCCGCCCGGTATCAAGCGTAAAAACCGGCACCTGCAGCGCTTCCCTGTTCAGTATATCGGTGATGACCTGATCCTCGGCACCAAAACTTGAAGCAAATGCCGTGTTTGCCGCTCCAAACAAGTCAACTGTACGACGCAAGATCTCCTGCGGCATTTTGCCGGAGAGTTCCGAATTGAGTCCCTCAACCGCTTCCCTGCTCATAACTCTTTTATTTCGTTTACCATATAAAGCATAACCCTGTCCATCACATCATGATTTACCAACAAGAATACCAAAACCTTCCCCGCGATTTTCAACCTTGACAATCCGGTATCCAGCATCCTTGAGTGTTTGTGCCACACGAAGGAGAGCCTCCCCTTCATCGACAAGAACCTCAAGCAATTCATCCTCCTTCAGCAACGCAACGGCTGCCTTGACTCGGACAGCATTGACCGGACAGGCAATTCCCTGCACATCAAGAGTTTTAGTGATCTCAACTTTCGCCAAGGAGCTCCTCCCTTACGTTTTCAAGCCCTATCCGATCAATCATGTGGCCAAAACGCTCTTTTTTCCTTCCCTTTTTCCGGTATAAGGCAATCGCCCTCTCTATGAGCAGATAGAGCTCTTCCTCCGTAACCACCACTTTTTTCAACACCGAAGCAAAGCGTGGTATTCTGCCCATGGTACCACCGATAAAAAGGGTATAGCCTTTTCGTCCGGCAACCCACGCACTGGTCGGGCAAAGCGAAGTACAGACACTGCAGTTGATGCAGCGATCCTGATCAATCGTATACGCGTATCCTTCGTCACTATCCTTGCGTTCAATGGCATTCAGGGGGCAGAGCGAGACGCATAAACCACAATCCGTGCACTGCGAAAAGCTCCATTCAGGCTCTATAGCTCCCCTGATACCAATATCATTTTCATTTGCCTTGGTACAATTGTTGGCGCAACCCGTTACAGCAAGTTTGAATTTCGAAGGGGTTTCCTGCTTGAAATACCTGGTATCAAGTTCTCTTGCAATCTTTTTGGTATCGATGACCCCCCAGCGGCAGGTTTCACCTCCCGGACAGGCCACAATAACCCGCACCCGGGGGCCACAAGCTCCCATCTCAATCCCCGCCTTCTGCAATGCAAGCCGCGCAGGCTCAAGATTGTCGCGATGCACATAATGAATCTCAACCCCCTGACGGGTCGAGAGATGCACAAATCCTCTGCCATATTGTTCTGCTACTGAGGCTATAGATAAAAGATCCGATGCACTCAGATCACCGGCAACCGCCTTGAGGCGCATCACATAGTAGTCCGGTTGCTTCTGGCGCATCATACCAACCCTGCTCAAGGCAGCCAAATCAAGCTCATGTTCAGCCATACTCTCCGATATTTCAGGATATTACTCCATTCTCGCCTGTTGCCTGCAAAGAGCAAAACAAGTACGATAATTAACGATTCGCAATAAAGCGCAATACGAACCACATCTCCAAACCGCACCCCCCGAAATACCGCAAATATGGTATAGAGGATGTGCGTCAGAAGCGGTTAGAAAAACCTGACAAGCCCTTTACAGGAATTGACCAAGCAGTTCGCCCGTATTGCCTTGATCAAGTCGGTAGAACCGATTAGGGCTCATTTGGCTTGAGGCAAGAGGGGCGGGATGACCCTGCCCTTACGGCTTGGGAATGGAGTTGAGGTTGTTTCGGTGGAGTATGGTTTGCGGGTGATCTTTGCCCAGTACTTTTTCGTCGATTGCCAGCGCACGGCGAAGAAGCGGCTCGGCTGCGGCATAGTTACCCTGTACTTGCAGCAATACCGCAAGATTGTTCAGATCTGTGGCCACAGAAGGATGATCGGGGCCAAGTGATTTTTCACAGATTTCCAGCGCACGACGGTAGAGCGGCTCGGCTTCGGGATAGTTGCCCTGTGTTTTCAGTAAAAACGCAAGATTGTTCAGGCTTGTGGCCACAAAGGGGTGATCGGGGCCAAGTGCCTTTTCGTTGATTGCCAGCGCACGGCGGTAGAGCGGCTCAGCTTCGGCATAGTTGCCCTGATCGTGCAGCAATGACGCAAGATTGTTCAGGCTTGTGGCAACATCAGGGTGATCGGGGCCAAGTGCTTTTTCCATGATTGCCAGCGCACTGCGGTAGAGCGGCTCAGCTTCGGCATAGTTGCCCTGATCGTGCAGCAATGACGCAAGATTGTTCAGGCTTGTGGCAACAATGGGGTGATCGGAGCCAAGTGCTTTTTCCCTGATTGCCAGCGCACGGCGGTAGAGAGGCTCGGCTGCTGCATAGTTGCCCTGCGTTTTCAGCAATAATGCAAGATTGTTCAGGCTTGTGGCAACACCAGGGTGTTCGGTACCAAGTGCCTTTTCGTTGATTGCCAGCGCACGGTGGTAGAGCGGTTCGGCAGCCGCATAGAGACCCTGATAATACAGCAATCCCGCAAGATAGCTCAGGCATGTAGCAACATTGGGGTGATCGGGGCCTAATGTTTTTTCCGTGATTGCCAGCGCACGGCGGCAGAGAGGCTCAGCTTCAGCATACTTGCCTGTTATTTGCAAGATTGATGCAAACGCAATAAGGTAAAATGAATCCTGATCTTCAATTGCTGCGGCTTTACGGTAGTAGCGTTCGGCTTCGGGGTAGTTGATCTGGAGTTCGTAGTTTTGCGCTTTGAGATAGCAGAACCTGGCTGCATCCTGTACCAATCCTGAGTGTTTTTCTTCAAATGCCTGCAGGAGCCGGTTGACTTCAGCATAGTTGAAGTCGTTTTTTGCCTGGTCTATTTTGGGATAGAGAGATTTGAGTTCGTCACTGACGGTTCCCTGCTTGACTTGCTGGTAGTTGGCATCAGCAACTTCCATTTTATCGAGATATTTCAGGAGGTCTTCCCAGAAAACCGCTTTGGAATACTTGTCAAGCTCTTCTACATTTTTCCCATTATTGCAGGCACGAACAAGTTTTCTGAATGCAGGATTGTTTTTGGTTGCATCCCAGTCCTCCTGCTGTATGGTTTTACGAAATGCTGCGTACTGTTTGTTGGTTGGTGCCTTGTATACCGTAACATCTCCTCCGGCAATGATGTTTTCATCACCAGTGATGATTGCCGTGCCAGCAGGCGCAGTACACCAGCCGGATAATGGGTTCCCTATCTGCACCATCAGGATGATGAACAAGACGGCAGCAACAGTGTGGTTCGCTCTGTTTTTCCGTGACGATATCATCATCTGGATGTTGTGTGCGTTGTCACATTGCCGCCAGCCTTGATGTTGCCATTACCGTTGATGATGGTTACCTCACCCTGATTTCCCTGTATAACTGGCTGAGGGTCAGATTGAGCGGCTGATGGAGGTGACTGGAGTGAGGGTTTATCAGGTTTTGATGGCGCAAAATGAGTGATGAGCGCAACCACTATACCGGCAATTGCCGTAACAATAGTTCCTATCAAGGCAAGACGCGATTTGGTGATTTCTGTTTTCATGAGTTGCCCGATGAGAAGTGAGGGAAGATGAAAAAACAGCCAACGAAAGATGGCGCTGTATTCTCGGAATAACAACGTATCGAGAAATATACGACGCCAAGGCGACATTGCGAGCCATGCTTTCACACCGGAGCAGGGGCCGCATTAGCGCAATGAAGGCACTCTTGAAGGTTGCCGGGTTACTGGCGCGTAAGCGTAATATCCACCCTCTCACTTCCTCGCTGGGCAACGCCGAACAGCTTCCCCCCTGACTCGGGCAAGCGGTAGCGATTTACCCATCCATTAGCACTCCAACTTACTACCAGCTCGTTACCGATAATCGTCCAGTTGCCCGGATTTGCCCGTCAGCGAAGCCACCAGCTCGATAGGTCCAGGAACCAATAACCGACTGTGCCGCATCAGCAACCCTAAACATGACAAGCACAAGCAATCCAACGACGAATCCTGTAAGGTAGATTTTCTTCATTTTTAGTTCATTTTTTTTGTTACACACAAAACTAAAAATACATCAAAAACATACAAAAAAGCTCCATTTAGTACCTGCAAGAAAACCCGTGTTTTTTGAAAATTTGAACCTACCCGTCGGGTCAAAAACCGTTTTTAATAATCAACCAAAGTTTTTGCGATAATCGAGATACGCCATGAGTTGAAGAGGGCGGGATGACCCCGCCCCTACGGTGTTTGTTCCATTTTATTTTGTCTGTAAACGGCATGGCAACTGGCTGTGCTGCCGTTGCATTGTTACTTTTGCAGGCAATCGTCGACCTACCTTCGATGGGTGTTGTTGTTGTCCGGAATGAGCTGCCAACTGACTACGGGACGAAAACCAGGCGGAAGCCAATACCGTTGCTCCGGTCGCCGGGAGGGTCGTTGCCCCGATAAGCCGACCGACAGATCTCGGCAGGGAAGTACCAGCTCCCGCCACGAAGTACACGGCGCGAACCCGCTTCAGGTGCTGGCCCACCGGGATTTTCAACAAGCCCTTTTGCCTTGCATTCGTCATAATATTTATCGCTGTAGACATCATCGCACCACTCCCAGACATTGCCGTGCATGTTGTACAGGCCCCAGGCATTGGGCTCAAAACTCTCTACCGCAACCGTCCTGGCGCGGTATTGGCCTTTCCGGTTCTTGTTGTAGGGACGGTTGCCGTCATAGTTGGCCTGCGCTGTTGTGATATTTCCACCCGTATTGAACGCTGTTCTGCTTCCTGAGCGGCAGGCATATTCCCACTCTGCTTCGGTTGGCAAACGATACCATTTGTCTGTTTTTTCAGAGAGCCATCGGCAATATTCAACGGCATCGTTCCAGCTCACATGCACCACCGGATGGTTCTCCTCACTTTTGGGGCGGACCTTGCCAAAGACTCCATGACGCCAATTCACCCCTTTTGTGAGTACGCCTTCACTGCCGTTCCAAACATAGCTATCCCCCGCTTTTTCTGCATCTGTCCGATAGCCTGATTCAGCGATAAAGCGTCTGAACTCCGCAACCGTCACCTCATATTTGCTCATATAAAAGTCATTCACTTTTACCTGATGCTGGGTTTCATCTGTCGATCTGCCAACTTCCGTTTCAGGGCTCCCCATGGTAAATTCGCTTCCGCGGATCAGCACAAAATTGGATGGCGACTGCATGGAGGTGAGGCCCGGGAATGCTGCGCTGAATACCGTGAGCCCGGCAAAGCATATTCCAGTGAAGCAGAAGAGGCTGGAGGCTAACAGCCTGCGCCGTTTGGAGCGGGCGCTGGCAAGGTAGAGCGCTTCGACCGTTACGGGTTTGCTTTTGTTGCCGGTTGTGCTGCTTTTAGCTGCCGGGTCGCGCCAGGTTTTGCCGGAGAGCAGGGCGAAGAGGCTCAACAGGAGCGACACAAACCAGCTTGAGAATGCCAAAACAATCAGCCAACTTCCTCTGGCCATTGAGTCTGCGCCATCTGCGCCTGAGAAATACTTTAAGCCAAGTGCGTAGAACAGCGGTAAAACAAAGCTGAGAAGCAGTAACACCCGTGCCAGTTTGTCGAGCTGTTTGGGCTGCTCAATCAGATCGGCAACAAAGGCTTTGTCAAGCTCTTCGTCGCGGTTTGTTTGGGTAGCGGTTTGCTGCGGGGTAGAATCATCCATCATCAGGTTCGGTTTGGTGTTTTTGGGGAATTGCGCTAAAAAAATGCCCGTCATCTTCGAAACGGCTATCCGGCTCGTCCTGCCAATGCCGGGCATGGGTGGTGGCGCTTTTTGCCCTGAACCTGTGCAAGGGCGGGGTCATCAATCTGTTCAGAGGCAGTCATCTGACTTTGCTTTTGAGCTACGAAACGAAAACCAGGCGGAAGCCCACATTGTTGTTCCGGTTGTCGGGTTGGTTGTTGTTCCGATGAGCCGACCGACAGTTCTCGGCAGGGTTGTTCCAGCTCCCGCCACGAATTACACGGTTCGAACCCACGACTGATGCCCTTATCATTTACTGGCCGCCATTACACGGTACACATTTTTTCTGAATTCTTTTGCATTGGCGTATTCTGTACAGGCGACCAGTGGCATGGTGTGGTTTACAAACTCTTTTTGTGTCCATCGTCCTGTTTGCAGGTTGTGGTCATAAAGTCGGGATTTTTGGATAAAGCGTTTTTTGCTCCGCCGGGCAAGGCGCACACCGTCTGGAAAGAGCAACCCTTTTTTGAACTTGCTATATTTTCGTGGACAGGGTAAGAAGTCATATCTTCAACCAAAAGGAGATATGAGAAATGACAGAGAAAGGCAATGAGGGCCGCAGAAAGTACAGCAAAGAGTTCAAAGTTGATGCCGTTGAGCTGATGATG
>CAIJPS010000053.1 GCA_903822595.1 uncultured Chlorobiaceae bacterium | reverse complement strand
TTAGAGCACGCTCCACCTGGCGTTTTTGATGTGCGCTCGTGGGCATACTGGAACCTGAAATGTGGACGGCAACCAATTCCGCCTTTGCCGACCCGTACCCGGCTTTTTGATTTTACTAAAACTGCTTAACGTGCTATTTTTTCCGTTTCGTGAGCAGACTCACAATACGGTTTTTGAAGCGAACGACGATCTCATCAGGATTGTAGGTGTGCGTGGAGATTGGGGGGATATTGTCTTCTTTAATATCTGTTTCCTTAAGCATTCCAGAGTTATAATAAAAAAAAGAAGGCAGGTAGGGGGTCATAAATATTTAATATATTTACTGTAAATTCTGTACAAAAAGACACGTTAAACTCTTGTAAGAAAATATATTATCAGTCTTTTTTGATTCCCTGAAAAGATGAATATTTACAGAATATTTACAAATAATTCCATCTGTTATATTCCCATTTAAGGACTTACAGTAAGAATATAATTTTTTCTTGTAAACTGAGCTGACCACAACTTACACAATAAAGATATTCACAGTGCAAGGGAAGTCAGCTTGCAAAGCTTTTCCCTTTGAGGTACACCCTTAAACCGCCAAACCCTCCAGCCCTACCTGCGCCTTATTATGACGTGCCAAAGCAGGGAAGGGGAACCTCAACCCGGAAAAACTCAAACCACTCCACCACCGCCACGTAAAACTCTACCCCGATCTCGGAGCCCATGAAAAATGGCAAACCATAGCCGCCAGCCTACCTAACGTCACCGTATCCACCATCCTCGAAAACCGAGCTACCCCAGCCGACCGAATCCAAGGCCTCGACCTCGCCGACTACCTCCTCGACGTACACAACCCGCCATTTTGAGCACAAAAACCGGTAATTCTTTTGCTGAACCTTTCTTATTCTCCTGTTTCAGCAATATCTTGATAAAAATGCAAACGGGAGCTACAGGCCCGGCTTGCTGAAGGATGAACGAGAGGTGGAATCATAAGGCATCTGCGTTCTTATCCAGAGATGAACTGTCTTCATTTTCCAATATAGGTAGATCAGTCTGAACGATATTAGCTCAAAGTCACTTGATAGGCCAAAATGGCAAAACAAAAACAAGCCGAATTTTCGAAATGGATGGGCCCATGTCTTGATGCGTTACGAAAACTTGGTGGCTCTGGAACCCCCCATGAGGTTTCAGACACTATTGCTGAAGATTTTAACCTTCCCGACGAAAAGAGGGAAGAGTTGATGTCGTCAGGTATCCCAAGATTCCACAACCAAATATGTTGGGCTCGTCAGTACCTCGTCTGGGAGGGGTACATCGAAAGCTCAAAACGGGGTATCTGGAAGCTTAGTTTGACTGGTGCAAAAAAACATATCACTGACGAAGATGCAAGGAAGTTATTTCTAAAATGGGTCGATATCTTCTCCAAAAAACGGAAAGCAAAAAAACAACAAAACATTCCAGAGTCTGCGCCTCCTGAAATTGAAGAAGTATTCGACGAAACGGCTCAGAGATCTAGCAATTATAAAGAGGATCTTATTTCTATATTACGATCACTAACCCCCAGAGGGTTTGAGGAATTATGTCTTCTGCTGTTGCGCGAAAACGGCATTGAAAATCTTAAACTGACAAAGCAAGGGCGTGATGGAGGAATAGACGGTATTGGAACCTTGCGAATTAATCCAGTCGTGAGTTTTAAGGTTCTTTTTCAGTGCAAGCGCTACAATGATAAAAACTCCATTAAACGTGAACAAATAGGGGATTTTAGAAATGCAATGATGGGCAGGGCAGAAAAGGGTATTTTTATAACAACGGGATATTTTAGTGCAGATTCTGAAAGAGAAGCTACCCGAGAGGGAGCGACTCAAATTGAACTTGTAGATTGTGATAAACTGATAGAAATGTTTGAAAATTCAGAACTTGGCCTGAAGCAGATAACAACTTATGAAGTTGATCGTCAGTTTTTTGAGAAATACATAAAGAGCTAACAATCGCATCAACTCGGACTGGTAACTCTGCTGCGGTCCATTGCTAGTCGGTTAATTCAAATGTTAGGCATAAACGAAAATCATGGAAAATCAACCTGATCCGAAAGCTGTAACGCCAAATAGTACCGTTGAGGGGGCGAAAGAGCCAAAAATGGATCCTTGGGATCCGATCATGGGATCCCATCAATCTTTCCTCAATGACCTCGAATGCATAGGCGAAATGGTCGATTTGGTTCTGCCAGTTCTAAAGAAACGTGATCAAGAACGCGATCAGCGCATAAAAGAACTCACTGAGGAGATAAAGACAGAAAAGGGCTCAGGTTTTAAGATCAAATGGGGAACGGATATCAAAGAAGTACTTGGGCACATGCAGAAGATGCGCCATGGAGATCGTATGTTCCGTCAGGGGGTTGTCACTTCTGTTGTTTCCAAATTTGATGAGTTTATTATTGACGTTCTCAAAACAAGCTACCGTCAAAACCCTGTATGGCTTAAGAATCCAGATAAGAAGATTTCATATAAAGAGCTTCTTGAGATATCTTCTTTGGATTCATTTAAGGACGAGATTGTCGCGAAAGAGATTGATGCTCTTATGCGCGATTCTCACCTATTGCAGGTGACCTTTTTGGATTCTAACTTGAAGTTAGGTATTGAGAAAGAGTTTCCTGGATGGCTTGATTTTCTCGAAATTACCGAACGACGTAATTTATTTGTCCATACTGGAGGGGCAGTATCCCCTCAGTATCTCGATAATTGCGGTAAATGGAAGATTATCCTCGATAAGCGTGTCAAAGAGGGAGTCCATTTATCGGCAACTGATGATTACATTCGAAAAACGATCGACTGCTTTTACGAATTAAGTGTTCGTGTTGTTCAAGCCTCCGTCCGAAGGATGTTTCCGAAATGTTTTTCAGAAGTAGACAACATACTAAACAATAGAACTGTTGATTTACTGTCCGAGGAACGCTGGGGATTAGCGGATCGTATTTTTACGTTTGCTTTAGGGATTCCTGATAATTTGATGTCAAAGGGTGGATATAAGTATTACTTTTTACTCAACCGTTGCATCGCCAGAAAGTTTTCCGGCGAAGATTTTGCAGCAGACTTACACTCGATTGACTGGAGCCCATTTCACCCAAAATATCACTTTGCTGTAGCTGTTCTTGAAGACAGGTTCGATGACGCAGAGAAATTGATGCGATCTGAGGTCGTGAGAGATGAGGTAGATGAGCAGAGCTTCAAAGAATGGCCTCTTTTGCGAGAATTTCGGAATACGGATTTATTTTTACGTGCATACAAAGACATCTTCGGGAAAGATTTTAATGAGCAACTACTCGATGATGCAGCAAAAGAAATCGAAGCCCAACAAGGCGGTGAACTCTATGACTATTACGTTGGTGCTGGCGCTCCAGCGGCGTGAGTCACCTTCGACAGTATTCACGTCAATTCTTCGATTTTTCCCGCCAGTCCATAAAACAACCCTGCCCGCCCAGCACCAACAAACCCAAAGCCCCAAAAAAGGGGAGTCAACCCCCAGAAAGTTCCCCCTCAACCACCTCAAGCACATCATCCCGCTCCAGCACCACCCGAGCCAACTGCCGGTCAATCTCCCGCTGCAACGTCGGCGACCCAATCTTTTCCGTCACCTCCTTCGCTCGCACCAAAAAATCCAGATCAGCCCTTCTGTCCCGCAGCTCAAACCGCTGCGGATAGGTCACCACCACATTCGCAGCATCATAATCCACCCCCTCCCACCGGCAAAAAATCCTGAACAACTGACTCTCCGTCACCGCAAGCTGAGCCGCCTTCTCCGCCAGCAGCGTATTCAAAATCTGAAACTCCGTCTCAATTGCCACCCCGGAAGCCACCGCCGACCGATATGTCCGCACCGGCGTCAAATGCGCCATCCGGTTAATCATCTCCACCTTCATCTCAATCGCCTGCAATAACCCCAACAACGCCTCAGCATCCGCCTGCAACAAATACGGTTTCTTTTCCGGCAGCGTATCCTCATGCATCACAATCACCCCACCCGCGCCAGTCGAAGCATCATCCCCCCGATTCTTCACCAACGTCTTATGGTTCGACCCCCGCACCATCTGGGCAAGCTCCGACATATCATTATACATCGACCGCTGCATCCGCGCCACATCCTGCAAATCACTCACCGCAACCCCGCGCTCAAGCGGCTTCGTGTTATAGTGCACCACCGCTGGCACCACACCAACTTCATTCACACCCTCCGAAACCAGCACTGCCTCATCATCCCTGCCATCAACCCGCCAAACCTCAACCCGCTCACGCGTCCACACCCGGTACACCCACCCCGAGCCAGCCGAGCCACCCGAGTTATCCGAGCCATTCCCCCCATCAACCCGCTCACGAACCTTCAAATAGGTCAGCTCATAACAGCCCGACCCCGACTCCTCAAACCGCCAATCCAGCACATGCACCGGAAAATAGACCTTCAAATAAGGCCGAATATCCCTGCTGATCTCATCTCCCTTCGTCGCCCCCCGAACCGCAGGCTTATCCATCACAACCCAAACACACCCAAACACCGACGCCCAAATCTGCACCTCCTTCATAACCTCATTCAGCGAGCCACCCTCCTTATCCGCATTCCCGTTCAACGCTGCCGCCGCCCGATTTCCCTCCAAAGCCCCAAAACTCCGCTTCGGAGGCACCCGCCAGATAAACCCGCTATACGTATGCACCACCGACTTACAATGATTCTCCATCGGCGTCTGCCGCAACCGCTCCGCAAACTCCGGCCCCAACTCATGCACATACCGATACAACAACCCAGCCTCCTCCCACTCCCGGCCACCCAAATAAGCCGTCCGGAAAAACTCCCACTCCCCACAATTCTCCCGATACACCCGATGCACCCCCTCCAACTCCGCCCTCTTACTCTTCACCGAATCATTCATCTCCATCCCCTCCCGTTATCCATCCCATTCCATAAGTCCTATAAGTCCCCTAACTCCTATTCTTCAAATCCTCAAATCCTCCAATGCCCCGGCTCCCTCCCATAAACCCGCTCCGGCAACCGCACCGGAAACAACTTCTCCACTGCATACCCAGCCGCATCCGACGCATGAGTCAGCGCCGCATTCGTCACCTTATCAATCTCACCATTCCGCCACCGCACCAAATCAAAATCCCGCAACAACTGCACACACCTCGCCGAAACCGTCAACAGCCCCACCCGGCACAACCGATTCACCGCATTCACCCGCGCCCGCACCGGCGGGTGAGCCGGGCGGGCCTCCACAGTAAACCCCTTATCCCGCAAAATCGTAAAATCAGACCCCAGCGAAGAAGTCCGCCGATCCCGCCCCGACGGATCAGGAAAAACCCTGATACCAGGAAACCGCTCATGCAGCCGCTCCGCCAGCTCAAACGTCGTCGCATCCGAAAGCCTGATCTCATCAAAAAAATGCACCCCCTCACCCTCAACAAAAAAAAGCTCCGCTGTCAAATAATCCACATTAAAATCAATCCCTGCCATCACCTCCGCACCCTCAGGCACCGCCCGTTCAACCACCATCGAGCGCTCAAAATGCTTATACACCCGCCCCGCCACCAAACTCACAAACCGCCCATCCATATAGGCCGCCCGCTGATTCTCATCAAACGCCTTCTCCAGCATCGTCACAAACTGCACCGGCAAATGCACATTATCCACCGTCCGCCCAACCACCATCCCCAAATCATAGCGCCTATCAACATTCCGAGCCAGCTCATATCCCCAATTCAACTGCTCCGGCGTCCCCGTCAAAAACAACTCCCGCACCCTTGCCTCCGGATGCCGCAACCGCGACAACACCACCCCCAAAATCTCCTCCCTCATCAAAAACGGCTCATCAATCCCCGCCGTCGCCAGGTTCGGCCCCTTCAACGACTCCGGCTCATCACCGCTGGCAATCCAGATCGTCCCGTTCCACCCCGGAATAAAAAACTCATGATCCGTCCTGTTATACCGATACCGAACCCCGCCCCGATCCAGAATCTCCCTGATCGAAAGCACAACCGTCTTCTTCGCCTGCTTATACGTCGGCGACACATAAAGCGCAGGAATCGGCGCATTCACCGCCGAACTCCAGATCGACCGCAACGCCCCGATATGCGTCTTCCCGCTCCCATACCCGCCCACCAGCAGCTTCACAAAATTCGGCAGCTCCCAGAACGCCCGCTGATGGGGGAGCATCCGCCCCCGGTCAATCGCAAACCGCATCACCAGCTCCTCATAACGTCAGCAAACCCGCACACAACCACCCCTGTCCCGTTCGTCATTAATATCCCCAAAACTCTATTTCGCCGATATAGGCAATGCTTCCTCCAAAATTCAATCTCCATGTCGTACCCGTAACATTTGGTTGAATATGGTATCCAGGGCCAGCATAGGTTATATAGTGACCACTACCTGCATCCAGCGTAGTTGCCGTAAATGATCCAATTGAAACACCATCAACCTCAACAGATAGGGAGGTTGGCATTCCATCACCAGACAATCTCGGTATCAGGAAAATGCTTTTCATGGTTACCCTGCGCGGAAATACCCATTGTCCAAACAATGGTGATGTGCCATTAAAATTACACCAGTCAAATGTTGTCCGTGCATTATCAAATGCCAAGTGCGGACCCCATATGGCGTTATTTTCATAAACAGGATGTCCCGTAAAGGCAACGCTTCCTCCCATTGCAAAATCGAAAACCCCTGTCGTCGTCATGAGAGGGTATGTTTTCTTTTCGATCAACAACGCCTTTTGCCCGATATGTGTTGTAACATGCGCAGCAAACATCACACCGTATAATTTTGACCCATAACCGACCCATACCAACTCGTCCCATCCGACCAGAACCCCACATGGTCAGCCCTGCCAACCGTCCCCGTCAACGTCGGAGTCACCCCGCCCGGCCACTTCACCGTACCCGGCCATGTAACCGTCGATCCGGCCGTCGCCCACCGCACCGAAAGCACAAAACTCTTGCCCGCTGCAGGAGCAGGGAAGGAGAGTGAAACAGAAGGAGCATTCAGCGTCAACAAAAAAATCGTCGCCGAAGAAATATTCACCGTATAGGCTGCCGAACTATTGCTCGTCGTCACCGCCTCACTATACCCCTTGATAACCGGTGCCTGCAGATCATCAGCGATTGTTTGACCATTCAAAAATTTCAGATACTTCGCCATCAGGCAAGCGTCACCGGTTCCTGAGGCTTGAACGAAATCGTCGTCGCCGACATCGCAAAACCAATCTCCTGCACCACATTACCCGTCGTCGCCGGAGCCGAAGCAATCGCCACAACCCCGCCCGGAGTCGTCGAAATCACATACCGCCCAGCCGTCAACCCCGTCAACTGCGTATTCAACCCCGACAAATAAACCGTCGCCGAAGCCCCGCTCGACACACCCGCCAGCACAAACCCGTTCGCCTCCTTACCCGCAGTCGTCGCGTCCGACTTCCGTACATTCGGCGTCCCGGCGTTGTTGTAGACATTCACGAAATTTCCGGCTGTCAATGCTTCAGATGCAATTACAGTGATTGTTTCAGCCCCAACCCCCGTTGGCATCATCGTCGTACTCAACCGACCCGCAGCATCAAGCGCAGGAATCTTCCCCGCATCCCCGGCTCCCGCCGACGACGTAATAGCAGAAATAAGCTGCCACACCCCACCCACAAAACTTTTAAACTGCTGACTCATAACAAAACAGGATTTTGAATATTGATAACCATCGCCGTGGCCGACAACGCCACCCCAAGCACCACATACCATTGACCCGCCGAAGGCACCGTCTGCGTCAACCCGCCAGCCGAACCCAAATAAATCAACCCGCCAACACTCCAGCTCCAGCCAACCATATCAATGATTTTCCCATTCGGCTGAACCTCAATATCTTCACCAACACCAACAGCGCCAGAAGAGAGGCCCACACAAAGAGCCTGAGCAAAAGTACCGTTCGATTTTGCATACAACCCACTCGCCAAAACAGCCCGGTGACCGCCAATAACCTCTGCCGCCACAACGCCATAATTCAGCGACCCTGCCACACCTTGCGGCCCCCGCAACCCATACGGCGCCATCTCAATAGCAAGAGTCGAAGCCGGTGTAACTGTAATCTCCAGAGTCATCGCACCACCACCTTGTACGATCCATACACATAAGGCCGAAGCTCATCCCCAATTCGCAAAATCACCCGATAATTATAACTCCCGACCGCAAACCCCGCAGACTGAGCCGCCGTCACCGACCAAACCAGCACACTCCCCAACACCGCCAGCCCGCCACCAGCCACCGAAAACGAAGCAACCACAGCGCCAGCCCTCGTCGTAATCGTAATCAGCGGAACCGTCCCCGTCAAATCATAAGGCACCCCATCCACAGCAAACGAAAACCCCAGCACCCGGTCAGCACCCCGCACAATCCCCGTATTACACACCTGAGGCAAATAACTCGTATCCGTAACACTCATCTCCGCAACCGTTGTAATTCAGCCACCGACCGCCGGTTCACCACCACGAACCCACTCCCCAAATCGTACTCCAACCCCGCCTCCAGCACCGCCCCAAACTCCTCCACATACGCCCTCCGGTAAAACAGACGCAACTCATTCAACCCCATCCCATCCACCGCCAGCGTCGTCCCATCCAGCGCCACCGAAGAATGCAGCAACGGCAACACATGCCACCCCAACACCCGATAAACAGCAGCACTGTTCCACTGCACCGGATTCAGCATGTCAGGGTTAAAATTACTCTCCCGTACGAGCGTATCGCCATACGCCCCAAAAATGGCACCCCAAACCCGCCTCACATCCCGCACCAGCTCATCACCAGCCGCCTCATGCAGCTCCTCAAACGAAGCAACCCCATACCCAAACACCGAAGGCTGCACCCGCTCCAAATCCCCATCATCTGCAAAAATCATAGCCTGTCCCATTCATCGTAGCATCAGCATAAGTCCCATAAGTCCCATTCTTCTCCCTCCCTGTACGGGCGGGGTACCCCCGCCCTCTTTCTCCTATTTCCTCAACCGGCAAGCCAAATTCCCATCCAAACACTTCACCGCATACAGCACATCCAGCGCCACCTTCACCGCCGACGCATCCGGCGCATACCAAATTCGCGACCGCATCGCCAACCCCGACTTCGGATCAACCACACTCGCCACCCGCGCATTCCCAAGCTGCTCACCAATATCCGACAGGGGGGCCATACCGAGCGCAAACGCATTCGTGTGAAACGCCACACTGTTCGTGTAATTCATCAAACTCATCGCTACCACTGCATTATCAGCCACCGCCTGAGCCAAAGGAGGATACACCTGCACCCCCGTAAACGCATTCCCCGACGCCGTCACCGGAGAGCTATTCACCACCACATAGCGCTGCCCGTCACCCGTAATCGCAAACGAATCACCCAGCATCAGCGTCCCCGTCACCGCCGCCGCATCCAGATTAATCACCGTCGCACCCTTCGCAAACGCCCCATTCACCGCCAAAGCCGCAACCGAGCAGGTACCCTTCACATGCGCACCCACATTCTGATTCCCGAACAACTCAAACCCCAGCCAATTCCCGATATGCCCCGTCTTCAACACCTCCTGCGAAGCCGCACCAGCCAGATTATTACTCGAAAACAACTTCTGAAACCCTGCCCTCAAAGTCGAACCCACCTCCAACGACAAATTCCCGTCATCCATCGGCACCCTGTTCTCAAACATCACCTGGCTCACCCCCGTCAAATCATCAATCGACGTCACCGCCTGCGCATCCACATACCATGGCACAAACTCCGCCAACCCATTCAGCTTCGAATCAATATCCTTGCTCAACGCATATACCGCCGGACGAATATGCTCCTTGATAATCTCCTCACCCGTAAAAGTCAGCTCCTTGTCTGTCAGCGAAAACTTCACCTCCTTCCAGTAATCCAGCCGCATCTCAATCCCCGAAGCCTCCACATTCTGATCACTCGACGGCGCATCCTGAGCCACAAACGTCCCCGGCCTCCGAATCTCAATCGTACTCCCTTTCGCCTTCGGCTTCCGGTCATACCCCCGATACACCCGCCCCGCCATCCCTAACGAAGCCTCCAAAGCAATCAACCCCTCATTCGCATAAAAATAAGGATCATAAACACTCAACACATTCGTACCCATCTCTCAAATCTCCTTTTAAATTTGTACGGGCGGGGTCATCCCGCCCTCTTCCTCTTTTCCCTCATCCTCTAATAATCTCCACCATCCTCCCAGCCTTCAAAGCCGCCTCCCGCACCGCCCGATACTTCGCCGGATCCTTCGCATCCTCCACACTCAACCGGTACGCCGACCCGCCAGCACCCGCCACCGCCGTTCCACCGCCAGCCCCGCTGCCCAACGGCCCAGCCGGCAAAAAATGAGGATTCGCCTGTAAAAACTCCTGCACAAACAACTCCACCGAAACCGGCTTCCCACCCCGATACAACGGAGCCCCATGCTCCCGAACCTCAACTGAATCCGACTTCTGATCATAATGCACACTCCCTTTCAGCAGCGTCACAATCTGCGCCGGATTAATCGCCCGAGCCGCAGAAGCCGCAGCAAGCAAAGCATTATCCACCCTGATCGTCCGCAACTGCTCACCCAGCGCCGCAATATCCTTGTCCTTCCCCCCAATCACCTCATCCTTCTCCTTCACCGTCTGCGCCAAAATCTTCTCAAAATCACCCCGCTTCTCCAGCGTCTCCCGCTCCTGCCGAGCCTTCGCCTCCTTCAGCGACCGATACTCCGTAACATCCACACCCGCAAATCCCTCCAACTTCCCGGCCACCAAAGCATCAACCTCCGCCTGCGAATAGCTCCGCCCCCGTACGGGCGGGGTCTCCCCGCCCTCTTTGCTCAACCCGGCATCCACCTTCCCCCCATCCACACCATCACCACTCATACCACATCCCCCTTAAGATTATAGATACAATTATCAAATAAAAATATACCAAAATCTTTTTATAAATAGAAATAAATATCTACCAATAACACGTAAAAAAACCGGCTCGTAGGGGCTCAAACTCTTTTTCTATCTATGGATTCTCGGTAATTATGTATTTTGAAAAGTCTTGCACGGCAAAACCCGAAACGTACATTTTGAACCCCATTAATAAGCAACAAAAGAATGAACGGCGAAACTCACCATCAATTAGCTGACTTTATCTGGGGTATTTGTAATCTGCTGCGTGGCCCTTACAAACGCAACGAATATCGCAAAGTGATTTTGCCGCTTACGGTTTTGCGGCGGTTCGACTGTTTGCTGGCACCAACCAAAGACGCTGTTCTTGAGGCACACAAGGCACTCAAAATAAAACCAGAACGAGTTATTCAAGCCAGTTTACAGAACATCACTGGCCACCGGTTTTACAACCTCTCCAAAATGCAGTTCGATCAAAAAGCCGACCACTCACTTCTTGACGACCCCAACAATCTTGGCCCCAACCTGAACAGCTACATAAATGCATTCTCGCCCAACGTTCGGGTCATTATGGAGAAGTTCAAATTCAGTGAACAGATTGCCCACATGGCGGAAAAAAACATTCTGTTTGAAGTGATCAAGGAATTTTCATCCATCGACCTTTCGCTCGAATATGTCAAAAACGAGGAGATGGGTTATGTTTTTGAGCATCTGATCCGGATTGGAGCTGAACAATCAAACGAAGAAGCAGGGGAGCACTTCACACCCCGTGAAGTGATCAAGCTCATGGTCAATCTCTTGCTGGCCGAGGAAAAAGATCTCGCCCGAAGCCATGTAGTAAAGACAATATATGATCCGGCCTGCGGAACAGGTGGAATGCTCTCTGTCGCTGAAGACTATATCCGTAAGCTCAATACTGAAGCCCAACCAAAACTTTTCGGACAGGAATGGAACGACGAAGCCTGGGCAGTATGCAAATCAGACATGCTGATCAAGGGTGAGGAGGCCGACAACATTATAATGGGCGACACCTTTACCCGGGATGGTTTCACGCTCGACAGTGAAGGCAATAAATGGACCTTCGACTACATGCTCGCCAATCCCCCCTTCGGTGTAGAGTGGAAACAACAGCAGCGGTACATTCAACACGAAGCCGATGCTCTCGGATATGCAGGCCGTTTCGGAGCAGGCACACCGCGCATTAACGATGGCGCATTCCTCTTTCTGCAACACATGATCTCCAAAATGCGCCCTGAAGAGAACGGCGGCAGCCGTATCGGCATCGTCTTCAACGGCTCCCCATTATTTAACGGCGATGCAGGCAGCGGAGAATCAGACATACGGGCATGGATTATCGACAACGACTGGCTGGATGCTGTTGTCGCCTTGCCTGAGCAGCTCTTCTACAATACAGGCATTTCCACCTATATCTGGATCATCACCAACCGAAAAGAGACTGAGCGCAAGGGTAAAGTACAGCTTATAGACGCCCGTAACTTCTGGGTGCAGATGGAAAAATCACTCGGCAACAAACGCCGCCGTATCGGTGACCCGACCGACAAACCACGAGACTCCGATCATATCTCCGATATCACCCGCCTTTACGCCAATTTCAGAGATGGAGAGACCCACCGTTTTACCCTTGACGGCAAGCAAAAAGAGCCGGTGGTGAGCAGAATCTTTGATAACGAAGATTTTGGCTATAATAAAATTACCGTTGAGCGGCCACTGCGGCTCAATTTTCAGGCAACACCGGAACGCATCGCCCGGCTGGAAGAAGTCACAGCATTTAAAAACATCGCAACCAGCAACAAGAAAAACGAAACACTCCGCCAGGAAGAGATAGCGGGAGGCAAAAAGCGCCAACAGAAGATTTGTGATCTCCTTGCCGCTTTTGCACGTCAGCATAGTGTTGCCCTATTCATGGATCGGAAAAAATTTCTGCTCAACCTTCGCGAAATCGACCAGGCACAAAATGTCCGCCTTTCAGCATCCGAAATCAAAGCAGTCATCGACGCCCTTGGTGAACGCGACCCAGCGGCTGAAATTTGCCGCGACAGGCAGGGTAACCCTGAACCCGATGCCGACCTTCGCGACACAGAATCGATTCCGCTGAAAGAGAGTATTCAAGAATACTTTGCCCGTGAAGTGCTTCCCCATGTTCCCGACGCATGGATCGACCACACCAAAACAAAGATTGGCTACGAAATCCCGTTGAACCGTCAGTTCTACTGCTATGAACCGCCGCGTTCTTTGGCGGAAATCAAGAGCGAAATCAAAGTGCTCGAAGATGAAATTCTCTCACTCCTGCGGGAGGTGACCGTATGAGCATTGACCGTCCCGATGACTATTTTCTCAATATTCTGAACGAACTGCGCAAACTTCCAGCAGAAACCGAATTGGTGGAGTTCAAACATAACAACACTGACCCCGATGAAATCGGCGGATATATCTCTGCTCTCGCCAATTCAGCCGCATTGCTTGGCCAAGTAACAGCCTGGTTAGTCTGGGGTGTTGACGATCACTCGCACGATATTCTCGGAACGGATTTTAACCCACGATTGGCCAAAGTTCATAATCAAGAGCTTGAATGCTGGCTTCTGCAACTGCTCAGCCCCAAAATTGATATTCGATTTCACAGCTTGTTGGTTGATGAAAAACCGGTGGTAATGCTCGAAATTGGTGCCGCTTTTCTCCATCCTGTTCAATTTAAAAACACTGAGTTTATCCGGATTGGCTCCTACAAGAAAAAGCTAAAGGATTTTCCCGAAAAGGAGCGTGAGCTTTGGCGTTTTTTTGATCGCACACCCTTTGAATGCGAGATAGCGGCTGAAGATGTAACGGCTGAAGCGGTACTTAAACTTCTCGATTACCCTGCATATTTTACTTTGCTGAGCCTCAATCTTCCTGAAGGCCGAGAAGGAATCATCAGTGCTTTGGCGGCTGACGAATTGATTGTTCCCGGCTTTAGTGGCAAATGGAATATCACTAATATTGGAGCAATGTTGTTTGCAAGGCAGCTAAGCGACTTCCGTTCTGTCAAGCGTAAAGCTATACGGGTCGTTCTGTACAAGGGTGAAGACCGGGTAATAACCATTCGTGAGCAGGAAGGCGTCTACGGTTATGCCTGCGGTTTCAAGGGTCTTATAGCTTTTATAACCAACCTGTTGCCGAGTAACGAAGTTATCGGGCAGGCTTTGCGCAAGGAGGTACCCATGTTTCCTGAACTGGCAATTCGTGAGCTGGTTGCCAATGCTATCATTCATCAGGATTTTCATGCCACTGGTACCGCTCCCATGGTCGAAATATTTGCAAGCCGGATGGAAATTACCAACCCCGGCCATCCGCTGGTCAAAACCGACCGGTTTCTCGACAGCCCGCCAAAATCGCGTAATGAAGAACTTGCTTCATTTATGCGTCGAATCGGTTTCTGCGAAGAGCGGGGCAGCGGGATTGACAAGGTTGTTTCTCAGACCGAGTTTTACCAACTGCCAGCGCCGATATTTGAAACAACGGATGGCCATACCAGAACGGTACTCTTTGCTCATCGGGAATTAAAAGATATGGATAAAGCTGATCGGGTGCGTGCCTGCTACCTCCACGCTTGCCTGAAATATGTGCAGCGTAATTTTATGACCAACACCAGCTTGCGGGAACGATTCGGAATTGAGGAAAAAAATCGTGCCATGGTCTCCCGGATTATTGCCGATACAAGGGATGAGCAGCTCATCCGCAGCTTTGATGATTCCGTTGGTTCCAAGGCGCAAAAGTACATTCCGTGGTGGGCCTGATGAGGCCACAAATTTGCTTGACTGTTGCTTGATGGTTCATGCTTAATAATCACATTTTCAACTGTTAACTCTATGTTTAAAAGGCATTTCACTGTTGCTTATTTGCTTGACAGGTGTTTGCTTGGCCCCCGTTTTCTTTGCCTATCGAAAAGTGAGTTAGGTTCACAGAAACCAGCATTGGCAATAAAACCCAAAACCGGAAAGCAGAAATGACACATCAGCCCTATCCAAAATACAGGGCAAGCGGCATCCAGTGGCTCGGTGAAGTGCCGGAACATTGGGAGGTGAAGCGGCTTAAAACTTCTGTTACCTATCGTGTTAGTAGCGTGGATAAACTGTTCAAGGAAAATGAACTGCCTGTAAAGTTGTGTAATTATACCGATGTCTATTACAATGATTTCATAACTAAAGATATGAGTTTTATGGAGGCAACTGCCACTCCGGAAGAAATTCATCGTTTTAGCCTTCGTGTACATGATATTGTTATTACCAAAGATTCAGAAGATTGGCGAGATATTGCTGTACCTGCATATATCGAATCTACAGCACCGGACATAGTCTGTGGTTATCATCTCGCAATAATCTCTCCAAATCTAAACCAGTTAGATGGAAAATATCTTTTGCGTTGTTTTCAATCGAACTTGATCAATCAACAATTTCAAGTTATGGCTGGCGGTGTGACCCGCTTTGGTTTACCCAAATCGGCTATTGGAAATGCGATTTTTCCAATTCCTCCCAAGGAAGAGCAAACAGCCATAGCCGATTTTCTCGACCGTGAAACCGGGCGCATTGACACACTGGTAGCAAAGAATAAAAAGTTGATCGAACTGCTCAAGGAAGAGCGTTCAGCCCTCATCTCCCGCACCGTCACTCGCGGCTTACCGAAAGATGCAGCCATTGAATATGGCTTTGAACCGCATACTCGATTCAAGGAATCCGGTGTTGAATGGTTAGGAGAAGTGCCTGAGGATTGGGCGGTTGTAAGCCTGCGGCACTTATTTAAAATAAAGGCGGGGGGTGATCTAAAAGAAGAATTTTACAATGAAGAAAAAACCACAAAATACCCTTATCCAATATACACTAATTCAATAAAATCTGATGATGCATATGGTTTTTCAAGCAAGCCTTTTTTCAAGTCAAATACAATAACAGTAACCGGAAGAGGAGAAATAGGTTATGCGACGTATAGAGATCATGCGTTTGACGCAATAATACGATTACTTGTATTGACTCCTCAGAATAATGCACCATGCAAGTATTTTGCTTACTTTATAAACAGTATGCTTGTTTTTTTTGGCGGAAGTACTGCGGTAAGCCAATTGTCTACAGAACAAATTAGCCCGTATAAAGTATTTTCCCCTTCTCTACCAGAGCAGCAAATCATCGCTGATTTTCTCGACCGCGAAACAGCCAAAATAGACAAGCTCATCGAAAAGATTCAGATGCTCGTTACCCGCCTGCAGGAATATCGAATTGCTATCATCACTGATGCGGTAACCGGAAAAATTGATGTACGGGAGATGGCCGCATGAATGAATTTCCCATCAAAAGTTTCGAGGAATATTTGCGTATTGTGCGTGATGAACTGGGTACTACGGATAGTGAAGGTCATAGCGTACGTCGTTATTTTCGAGGGCAAGCAAAACGGGCTTTTGATGGTTATGATCTTAAGCCATCAATCGGTAGATACAATTACTTGAAAAGTTTGACTCTTGCTGAACGCGACAAACTTGAGCAAGAGGTATTGGAAACGTTCAGCAACCACCTTTTGACCCATGTCAATCATCTGCCCCGCAATGATTGGGAAGCGTTATCAATTGCGCAGCACCATGGAATGCCGACACGCTTCATGGACTGGACAACCAACCCGCTGGTTGCTCTCTACTTCGCGACGCGCGAAACCGCGAAGGATCATGATGGTGATAGTGCGGTCTATGTTCTGATCAGTGAACCCAAACGTTACAGCGAACTCAAACGCGAACAGTCAAATGCTTCAGGAGAAATAAAAGAACCTGAAAAACCGGTAAAAGTGCCTGACAAACCGCTTGATGATGACAATGGTTACGATTTTTTTGGATTTGATGATGCAGAGAACCAGAAGCAGATGCGTGTGCAATGGGATGCAGAGGAAGATAACGTTGATTCGAAAAATATCATTTCGGCTCCGAAGAATGGGCATGTGGAATTGTCCCCCTTTGAAATTTCATCCAATATAATTTACGATCCGCCTCATGTCTCGCCACGTATCAGGGCGCAGGATGGTGTTTTGCTGGCCTGTTTCCAACCCATGGAGTCACTCCAGGAGAGCGAAGTGCTGGAGTTGATTATTGGTCATGCTGTACATGACGATATCCGCCGTCGGCTTGATCAATACGGTGTTTTCGATAAACAGTTGTTCCCAGATCTTGATGGTATTGCCAAATGGTTGAAGTATCGGGTATTTGAAATCAATGGAATGACATAAAGGAATGCTATGGCGCAGACTACTGAAAACTCTTTCGAGACCTATGTCCAGCAAATGCTTCAGGCAAAAGGGTGGCAGCAGGGTTCCGTAAGCCAGTGGGATAAGGAGCTTGCACTCTTTCCCGAACAGATCATTGCTTTTATTACTGCAACACAAGAACCGCTATGGACGGCTATGGTGGGCCAGCATGGCAGCAATCTGGAAAAAATGCTGTTGAGTGCTCTGGTCAAAGAACTTGCCATAAAAGGGTCGCTGCATGTTTTGCGCCACGGCTTCAAGTTTTATGGCAAAACGTTCCGGCTTGCCTGGTTCAAACCCGCTCATGGTCTGAATGAAGAGGTGATCTCTAAATATCGCCAGAACTGCCTGACCGTAACCCGGCAGGTGCCCTGCCATCCGGGCGACCACAGCACCGTCGATCTGGTATTTGCGCTTAACGGTTTACCGGTAGCAACCTGTGAACTCAAAAATCCCGGCACCGGCCAAAACTGGCGTCATGCCGTCAAGCAGTACAGGGAAAACCGTAACCCCCGCGCTCCGCTTTTTGAATTCAAGCAACGCTCACTGGTTCATTTTGCCGCCGATCCTGATGAAGTCAACATGGCAACCCGGCTGGCAGGCATAAATACCGTTTTTTTGCCCTTTAACCAGGGGAGTCATCCCGGAGAAATGCAGTGTGGTGCAGGGAATCCGCAGCACCCCTCAGGCTACCGTACCGGCTATTTCTGGGAAGAGGTGTTTGAGCGGGAAAGCTTTCTCGATATTCTTGGCCACTTTGTCTTTATTGAGCGGAAAGAAGAAAAAGTGAATGACAATCATGGTGGCTCCCGGATGGTTGTCAAAGAGTCCGTTATTTTTCCGCGCTATCATCAGCTCGATGCCACACGAAAACTCGTCGGCGCAGCACAACAGGAAGGCGCCGGGCAGAACTATCTCATTCAGCACTCAGCAGGAAGCGGTAAAACCAACTCCATCTCGTGGCTCTCCCACAGGTTGGCAAGTCTGCATAACACTCTTGACCAGAAGGTTTACGATTGCGTTATCGTTATTACCGACCGTCAGGTGCTCGACCGTCAGTTGCAGGACGCCATCTATCAGATAGAACATGCCCAGGGCGTTGTAAAAGCTATAGATCAGAACTCAAAACAGCTCGCAGCGGCACTGATCGATGGCACCAAAATTGTCGTGACCACCTTGCAGAAATTCCCCTTTGTTCTTCGCGGGCTCATGCATGTCGCAGGTGCTGATAACACTGATACTCCCGACACTGCTGCAACTCAAAAGGCAAAAGCATGGGAATCGGAAATCGCCAGACGCCGTTATGCCGTAATTGTCGACGAAGCCCACTCTTCGCAGACCGGCGAGACTGCCCGTGAACTCAAAGCTATTCTGGGCGCCAGTGCTCTGTCAGAAACTGGTGAGGAAGAGCCCGATTGGGAAGACCGCCTGAATCAGGTCATGGCTTCGCGCGGTCGTCAGGCAAATCTGAGTTTTTTTGCCTATACCGCAACGCCAAAAGGTAAAACGCTTGAACTCTTTGGTCGTGTTGGTTCCAGTGGAAAACCGGAACCATTTCATCTCTACAGTATGCGACAGGCTATCGAGGAAAAGTTTATTCTCGATGTCTTGCATAACTACACAACGTATGACACTTACTTCAAGCTGATCAAAACAGTTGAAGACGATCCGAATGTACCCAAAAAAAAGGCGTCATCGGCTCTGGCAAAATTTTTGGTTTTGCATCCCACCAATATTGAACAGAAAACCGAAGTCATTATTGAACACTTCCGCCTTCACATCCGCCACCATCTGAACGGTAATGCCAAGGCCATGGTAGTAACCGGTTCCCGTTTGCATGCTGTCAGGTATATGCAGGCATTTCTGCGTTACATAAGCGAAAAAGGCTATGCCGATATCATGCCCCTTGTGGCATTCAGCGGTACAGTCCGCGATCCTGAAACAGGCTCAGAATATACCGAGCCAGGCATGAACAAAGACGTAGTCAATGGCCGCTCAATCAGCGAAAAACAGCTCCCTGAACGATTCGCCTCACCCGATTACCAGATCCTGCTGGTCGCCAACAAATACCAGACCGGCTTCGATCAGCCCCGGTTATTGGCCATGTATGTTGATAAACGACTTGACGGCGTACAGGCAGTGCAGACCCTCTCCCGTCTTAATCGTATGTTTCCCGGAAAAGGATTTCCGTTTGTTCTCGACTTTGTTAACGACGTCGAAAACATTTACAAAGCCTTCAAGCCCTATTACGACGCCACCAGCCTGCAAGACAAATCTGACCCCGCCATGCTTGAGCGTCTCAAGCATGAACTGGATGCAGCACAGCTTTACCATCGGAGTGAAGTTGATGCATTTGCTGCTGTTTTTTACCGACCGCTCTCAAAGCAAAATCCCTCTGACCACGCCCAAATGCAGCGCCACCTCCAACCGGCAGTTGATCGTTTCAAGGCTCTTGTCGATGAAAAAAAACGGATTGAGTTTCGCGATAAGCTCAGTGCATATGTAAGTGTCTATGCTTTTCTGAGCCAGATTATTCCCTATGGAGATCCCGATCTTGAAAAGCTCTACAGTTATGGTCGCTTCCTGATTCCACACTTGCCTTTGGAACAGGATCCCGAGAACTTCAAGTTGAGCGATGAAGTCGGCCTGCAATACTATCGCCTGCAAAGAGTCTTTTCCGGAGCGATTGTCTTGCGGGATGATGCCGGTGACTACGGGGTGAAAAGCCCGACCGATGTCGGTTCAGGAAAAGCCAAAGATGAAAAAGCCCCGCTATCCGAAATTATCCAGATTCTCAACGAACGATTCGGAACGAATTTTACGGAAGAAGACCGCCTCTTTTTTGAGCAAATCAGGGAAAAAGCAACCAATACTCCTGCAGTCATCAAACTGCGCCAAGCCAACCCATTCGATAAATTCAAGCTCGGCCTCCGAAAGATGATTGAAGACTTGATGATTCAACGTATGGGTGAGAACGACAAAATCGTCACCCGCTACATGGACGATAAAGCCTTCGAAAACGAAGCCTTCGCCGTCCTCTCCAAAGTGATTTATGAAAATATTCCGGAAAGAGATCGCTTGTCAGAATAGTAAATGTTTTGGCTTTGAATTTAATAAGATATTAATGTTGATTTTAGGTGGCTCTGATAGTGTTAACTATTTTTTTAAATGCATTGTTTGGATGATAGTTTATCGGTAATTCTTATTGATAGTGGTTATGTTTAAAAAGAAATTTGGGTTGAGTGCTATTTTTATTGGTCTTGGCGCCTTGGTATTCGGTTGTTTTGCCTTATATATATACTTTGGATTCCATGATCTTCCATATTTATCCATTCGAAAAAACTATGTGGCGTGGGGGGCGTTTGGTGATTATCTGGGTGGAGTATTAAATCCCGCATTCTCTTTTTTGGCTCTTCTCGTTTTGCTTTGGACACTCCGTCTTCAGAATGAAAGTCTAAATGATACGTCAAGGTCAAACAATGAGCAAAAAGAGCTATTGGAGCGGCAGCTTAATGAAACTCTAGCTTATAGTAAAGAACAGAAAAAATTATTGGAACTTCAGCTTTTTGAGAATACTTTCTATAACCTCCTTAATTATCACAAAGGTATTGTTGATAGTAATGAGGAATTGGATGGTGCAGTATTACTGAAAGGAAAGGATTGCTTTAAGATTTATTACGATAAATATATAAAGGGGGGTTGGGTATTGCCCGGAGGGAGAATGGGCGTTCCAGTAGAACAAAACTCATTAGATAAATTTAAGGATTTTAATGCAGATTATTCTCATAAAACTGGACATTACTTTAGGATTTTATATAGAATTTTTAAGTTTATTTCAGAATCAGGATTGGGTGATGATACGAAATATTTTTATTCGGGTATAGTTCGAGGGCAGTTGTCATCTTATGAATTATTGGTATTGTTTATTAATTGCCTTACTGACGATGGGTCTCGCTTTAAAAAATATGCAAGAGATTATGCTTTATTTGAGAATATGCCTTCAAATTATATTGAAGAGGTTGCTTATTTATTGAAAGAATATGGAGCTGTCGATGAAGTGCAAAAGTATTTTGGTGATAATAAATATATGAGAAATTATTACAAAGATACTTTTTTTACTTCAAGTAACGATTTGAGTGAATTTGATGCTTAGTTGTTTTGTCGTGAACAGTGGATATCGTGGGAAATTTTGATTCTGTCAAGATACTGTTTTTACTTGCTGCTTGACGGAAGTTCAGAACAGCTAGTTGTTGTTCGATAGCATAAACAAAGCAAGCCAGCAGTTAACCCGACCCACCCAACCCTACAAGCGCCGCACTCCGCTTCGCTCCGTTTGCGCAGCCTGCCCAACGCCCAATTCCACCCGACCATCCCGCCCAGCCCGATAACCCGCAAATGCAGTGCCGAGTACAGCCCTGCACTTGCTCACCTCAACCCGACCGCCAGATCCACAAACAAACCGCTCAACAGCGCCCGCCAATCGCTCCATTCGCTTCACTTCGTTACGCTTTCATTCCGCTCAGTCGGTAAGCGCTGTTCAGCGGAAAAGAACCCTCATAGGCGCTGCTCTCCGCTCCGCTCCGTTTGCGCAGCCAACCCGACCACCCAGCCACGACCCACAACCGCAAAGGCTCCCATTCGCCGCAGGTTGCGGAAGAGCAACCATGCTGGCTCTCTTTCCGCCTTTGCTCATAACCAACCCGGCCCATCCAACGCTACAAGCACTGCACTCCGCTTCGCTCCGTTTGCGCAGCCTGCCCAATTCCACCCGACCATCCCGCCCAGCCCAACCACCCGCAAATGCAGTGCCGAGTACAGCCCTGCACTTACTCACCTCAACCTGACCGCCAAGGCCACAAACAAACCGCTCAACAGCGCCCGCCTGTCACTGCATTCGCTTCACTTCGTTACGCTTTCATTCCGTTCCGGCTGTAAGCGCTGTTCAGCGGAAAAGAACCCTCATAGGCGCCGCACTCCGCTCCGCTCCGTTTGCGCAGCCAGCCAGGTGCGCGGGCCAACTGACGCTGGCCCGCACTACCCTCATTCCCCGCCAACACCCGACCCCAAAAGCCAACCAACAGCGCACTGCAAGCCTTCCTCCACCTTCGCGGGAAGAACTCGCTTCATTCCGCCGCCGCTCCGCGAGTACGCTCCACGCAGCTCCATGAAGCGACCCGCTACGGCTCCGGAAGGTGCAGAGCGCCGTATCAATAATCCGACAGTACCATGACCAAAAGCAAAGCGCCCTGATCGGAGTACCGACAAGGCGCATAAACACAATCTGCGCACCTTCGGCTTGCCAGCAAACCAGAGCCATCCAGTCAAACAAACACCTATGGACACATCATCAAGCCCCATAAGTCTTATAACTCCCATTCCTCCTATTAATGTGCGAACAATTACCATCTTCGACCTGAACCAGCTCACCCCGATAACCACGCCCTCCGGTAACCTTGAGTACAAGAGCACCCCATCCCGCGAAAGCGGAGTACCGCCTTCGCTCTCCATAGCCCCGCAAGTACCGCCAGCATGGCGCACTTGACTACAAGAGCGCCAACAGAAAGCAAGCTTGCGCCCTGTGCTTCCAGCGTCCGTCACCTCCGCTCTGCGTCATTGGCGCCATAGATACAGCCAGGGAAAGCGCCAATGACACTGCCGCTCCGGCACGGATCGCTTCCAGCCCGGTACCGCGCAAACGAAGAGAAGAACCATGGCCTCCGCAGAGCTTTTTCAAAAGCTCCAACTGCGCAAAAAACGCACGCAGCTTCCACTTTCAAAAAATCCCTGCTCCGGCTCACAGGCATGCAGCAAGCTGAGTACAGCCTGCCGCATGAAAATCCTTCTGCGCGCTTCGCTTGCTGGCGTCAAAACAAAACATCTGGCGGCTGGTACCCGTGGCCGGTCGGGGCCGGCCAGCATTACA
>CAIJPS010000052.1 GCA_903822595.1 uncultured Chlorobiaceae bacterium | reverse complement strand
TGGTCGGTGCCGAATGAGGCGAGGCCGCTCAGCGTACCGGACCAGACGGCGTTGTTGCCATCGCTGTCGCCATTGATGCCGCTGACGTCATTGGAATCAGGGTTGCCGCCGCTCAGTGCCTCCTCTTCGACGTAGCCTTGCCTGGTCAGAGCGCTCTGAACCGGGATGTCGTCTTCGATATCAATTCTGAAAACACCAAATGTTGCCAACGGGTCGCCATCCTCATCGGAAACACTCAGTATGCTCGAAAAATCAATCGAAAGTATTTCGCTGTCATCGCCGTTGGGTCGGGGATGATCAAGTTGATCCAGCAGCGTAAAGGTATACTCTCCCGTCGCCGGATCAACGAAAAGCGTGAAAACCTGGTTGCCACCTGCTGAGGCGGTCAGGGTATTGCCACCCGTAACGGCGTACGTGACCGGAACGCCAGCTGAGGCCAGCGTAGGCAAAGCGCTCGTATCTCCAGATAAAGTAAAAACATAACTTCCCGGCTGATCTGCACCTATTAAGACAAGACCTGCTATACTCCCACTCACTGACGCAGTCTGCGACAGGCTTTCCCGATTGCCTCCGATCAGGGCATCTTCCTGCACTGAACCCACTTCCGTACCTGAGCCGATCGGCACATCGTCTTCAACGGTAATGGCGAATGTTCCTGATGTTGGAATGGGGTCGCCATCCTGGTCGGTTACCTTCAGGATACTCGTCAGGTTCAGCGAAAGAGTTTCGCTGTCATTACCGTTGGCCAATGGATGGTCAAGCTGAGCATGCAGCGTAAAGGTATACTCTCCGGTCGCCGGATCAATAAACAGGGTGAAAACCGGATTGCCTCCGGCTGAGGCGGTCAGGGTATTGCCCGAAACGGCATACTCAACCTGAACTCCGGCGGAGGTCAACGGGGGCAGTCCGCTCGTATCAGCCGATAAACCAAAAATGCCTGGCTGGTCAGCACCAATCCGGAAAAGCTCTGCGATGCTTCCTCTCGCTATCGTCGTCTGTTCGGCGGTTTCACGGTTCCCCAATGGTAACGCGTCTTCCTGCACTGCACCCGTCACCGTCCCGGTGCCGATCGGCACATCGTCCTCAACCGTGATGGTGAATGTTCCGAAAGTTGGAATGGGATCGCCATCCCGGTCGGTTACCCTCAGGATGCTCGTCAGGTTCAGCGGAAGAGTTTCGCTGTCATCACCGTTATCCAAAGGATGGTCAAGCTGATCCAGCAGCGTAAAGGTATACTCTCCCGTCGTCGGATCAATTACCAGTGTAAAAACCGTGTTACCTCCGGCTGAGGCGGTCAGGGTATTGCCCGAAACGGCATACTCAACCTGAATTCCGGCTGAGGTCAGTGCAGGCAAAGCGCTCGTATCTGCCGATAAGCCAAAAATTCCTGGTTGGTCAGCACCGATCCGGAAAAGCTCTGCTATGCTTCCTGTCGCTATCGTCGTCTGTTCGGCGGTTTCACGGTTTCCATCCGGCAGCGCATCTTCCTGCACTGCACCCGTAACCGTCCCGGTGCCGATCGGTACATCGTCTTCAACCGTGATCGTGAATGTTCCTGAAGTTGGAAGGGGGTCGCCATCGCGGTCGGTTACCTTCAGAATGCTCGTCAGGTTCAGAGGAAGAATTTCGCTGTCATCACCATTGGCCAATGGATGGTCAAGCTGATCCAGCAGCGTAAAAGTGTAACCTCCCGTAATCGGATCAATGACGAGCGTGAAAACCGTGTTGCCTCCGGCTGAGGCGGTGAGGGTATTGCCCGAAACGGCATACACAACAGGAACTCCGGCTGAGGTCAACGCAGGCAGGGCGCTCGTATCAGCCGATAAGCCAAAAATTCCCGGCTGGTCAGCGCCGATACGGAAGAGGCTCGCCAAGCTTCCTGTCGCTATCGTCGTCTGCGCGGCGGTTTCACGGTTCCCGTCCGGCAGCGCGTCTTCCTGCACTGCGCCCGTTACTGCCCCGTTGCCGATCGGCACATCGTCTTCAACGGTGATCGTAAAGGTTCCTGATGTTGGAATGGGATCGCCATCCCGATCGGTTACCTTCAGAATGCTTGTCAGGTTAAGAGGAAGAATTTCGCTGTCATCACCATTGGCCAATGGATGGTCAAGCTGATCCAGAAGCGTAAAAGTATAGCCTCCCGTCGCCGGATCAATTACCAGCGTAAAAACCGTGGTGCCTCCGGCTGAGGCGGTCAGGGTATTGCCCGAAACGACATACACAACAGGAACTCCTGCTGAGGTCAGCGCTGGTAGGGCGCTCGTATTGGACGATAAACCAAAAATTCCCGGCTGGTCAGCACCAACCAGGAAGAGGCTCGCGATGCTTCCTGTCGCTATCGTCGTCTGCGCGGCAGTTTCACGATTCCCGTCCGGCAGCGCGTCTTCCTGCACTGCACCCGTCACCGTTCCTGTGCCGATCGGCACATCGTCTTCAACCGTGATCGTAAAGGTTCCGCTGGAAGCTGATGGATCACCATCCCTGTCGGTTGCTTTCAGGATGCTTGAAAAATCGAGCGACAGGATTTCGTTGTCATCACCATTTGCCAAAGGATGGTCGAGTGGAGCAAGCAGCGTAAAAGTATAGCCTCCCGTCGTAGGATCAATGACCAATGTGAAAACCGTGTTGCTTCCGGCTGAGGCGGTCAGGGTATTGCCACCCGTAACGACGTACGTGACCGACACGCCGGCTGAGGTAAGCGCAGGCAGGGCGCTCGTATCAGCCAATAAGCTGTAACTTCCCGGCTGGTCAGCACCAATCAGGAAGAGGCTCGCTATGCTTCCTGTCGCTATCGTCGTCTGCGCGGCAGTTTCACGGTTCCCCCCTGGCAGCGCGTCTTCCTGCACTGCACCCGTTAGCGTTCCTGTGCCGATCGGCACGTCATTTTCGACAATGATCGTGAAGCCGTTATCGACTGTTATCGCATCTCCATTATTATCCGTCACCAGAATAGCACTCGACAAGTCGAGAGTCAGCGTCGCATCATCACCGGAGCCCGGAAGATGATCAAGCGGAGCAAGCAGCGTGAAAGTGTAAATTGCATTGTCTGTCCCGCTCAACGTCAGCATGAAGACCGGGCCGGAAGAAATGGAGGCCGTCAGCGTATTGCCGGATACCGTATAGGTGAGCGGCTCACCGTTCGAAGTCCAGCCAAACGCATCAAGCCCTGTGGTCTGCAACGTGAAGGTTACCGGCACATCAGCTCCCGTATCAACAAGTCCGGCAATGCTGCCCGTTGCTTCCGTTGTATCAGCAAGGGTATCACGATTACCGTCAGGCAAAGCATCTTCCTGCACCGAACCAGTCACCTCTGTTGTATTGTTCTTCGGAACATCGTTGCCTGGCTGAAGCAATGGCCCGGAATTTCTCTGCGTGGGTTGCAGAAAAACCACTGGATCCACATAGGTAGTCGTGAGCGGTTCAACCGGCATGGTAAGACGGGGATCAGCAGTAGCACGACCTTCAAGGAACTGGTCAAAACTTAACGTACGAAACTGATTTGCAGGATTATAGTTGCCCGTATACGACCATAACAGGTATACCGGAGTGGTGACTGACTCCAGGGTACGCTCAACACGCAGATAACCGTGAAGCTCCTGAAAGGAACCTTGAGCAAGAGCCCTCGAATGGCCGGGGAGTTGAGATGGTGGTGCGGAGGAGGGGTCGGGTAATGTACTGAGGTCCGTTGTGGCTATCGCCGCTTTCAGACTGATGTTCAACGCACTATCCGTATAACCGAACAGTCCGCCACTCAAGAGGATCTCCTTGCCTTCCGTAACCATCAGATTGGAGCCATTTGCGGCCTTGAGCACAACCTGGCCTCCACCCTCGGTATGAATAACTTCACCTTCATACACCGCATCCCCTGCATGAAGAATACGAGTGGTTCCATCTTCAGCAACTGCCCATACTTTGCCTATGACATCAGTGACAGTTGCAAGCGAAGCTGTATTGTTGGTACTCATGGGTACAATAGGTATAATTGGCTATAGGAAGCAACATAACATTCAAAAAGCGGAAGGAGTTCATCTTCCATACAAGAACATATAAAAACCCACCGCAAGCACCTTCTTACTATACGACAACAACAAATCACTAAATATAATACTAATAATTCTTCATGAAAAAAATAGGTATTCTTCTCGCTGGATGCGGCTTCCTTGATGGATCGGAGCTCCACGAAGCAGTACTGACTCTGCTTGCCCTTGATCGGGCAGGCGCTGAAGCTGTCTGCCTGGCACCGGACATCACACACTATGAGGTGGTAAACCACTACACCGGTGAAACGATGCCGAACGAGTTGCGCAATGTTCTTGTCGAATCGGCACGCATCGCACGGGGTGCCATCACGGATCTCAAAAACATAGGCACTCTTGCACTTGACGCTCTTATCCTGCCGGGAGGTTTCGGTGCTGCAAAAAACCTCAGCACCTACGCCCTCAAAGGCACATCATGCGAAATAAACCCGGATGTTGCCGCAGCAGTACAATCATTTTACCAGGCAAAAAAACCGCTGGGCTTTATCTGTATCGCTCCAGCGCTTGCCGCAAAGATATTGGGCGAGGAACATATCGATTTGACGATTGGCAACGACCCCCAATCAGCAGCCGACATCGAAGCAATGGGTGCCCACCATGTTGAATGCCCGGTGGGGAACGCCATTGTCAGCCGAACGGGAAAAGTGGTCAGTACACCGGCCTATATGCTGCAGGCTTCAATAAGTGAAGTCGCCAAAGGCATCGAAAAACTTGTCGAAGAGCTGCTCAGCCTACTCTGACAGGCGGTTTTTCTCAAAAGGAGTACCTGCATCCCGAGGAGCAGAGGCCCGTCCGACAAATCCGGCAAGTACCACCAACGTTATGACGTAGGGAAGTGACTGCACCAACTGGGAGGGAATCCACCCCGTCTGGAGCCAGATCTCCATCGATTCGGTCGCCGCAAAGAGCAGGCTTGCAAGTGCCGCTCCAACCGGGCTCCACTTGCCGATAATCATTGCGGCAAGTGCGATATAACCCCGACCGGCCGACATGTTATCGGTGAAGGTATGCTGTTGAAACACAAGAAAAGCTCCGCCGAGCGCTGCAAGCGCCCCCGAAATGAGTACGCCGGAATAGCGCATGCGATCGACATTGATTCCAGCACTGTCCGCGCTTTCAGCACTTTCACCGGTTGCGCGAAGCCTCAGCCCGTAAGGAGTTTTGAACAACAGCAGGTGACCGGCAACGACTGACACGACGGCGGCGAGAAAAAGCGGATCATGCAGAAGAGAGGGGACCTCGATACCGGCAATCCGTGCAGAATTCATTGAACTCCCGAAAAGCAGGCTGAGCCCGAACCGGGTCGCACCCATAACGAGGATGTTGATGGCAATACCGGCGACAATCTGATCAGCCTTGAGGGTGACCGTCACAAAAGCAAAAAGCAGCGCCACACCGAGGCCACAGAGAAGAGCAAGAAAAACCCCCACCAAAGCGGAACCGCTTTGGTACTGGCCAAGCGCCGCACCAAACGCACCGACAAGCATCATCCCTTCAAGCGTCAGATTGACCACCCCGCCCCGCTCCGAAAACGTTGCGCCGACAGAGGTAAAAACATAAGGAACAGCAAGACGAATGATTTGCAGCAAGATGACAAGTGACTCAATTCCCATAAATAAATCAGAATGAAATATTCTTTCAGGTAGTTTTTACATCAGCTTTTTAGTAAACTTCAGTTTCGATAAAAGTAGTCAACTTCACCTGTTTTTTTACCACCTGCATCTTTTTTTTTCATACTGGTGAAAAAACATAATTACTCATGAAAAATCATGCCACAATCTGAGATTACCAGCGAAAAGAGCAGCAGTAAGCAATACATCTACAGTTTCTCCGGCGGCAATTCTGAAGGTGATGCCTCCATGAAAAATCTGCTGGGCGGCAAAGGCGCCAACCTTGCAGAGATGGCAAACATCGGTTTGCCGGTTCCTCCAGGCTTCACCATTTCAACCGAAGTCTGCACCTACTACTACGACAACCAGAAAAACTACCCCCGAAACCTTTTCCAGCAAGATATCCCCGATGCACTCCGCAAAATTGAAGATGCACTCGGCAAAAAGTTCGGAGACCCCGAAAACCCCCTCCTCGTCTCGGTACGCTCAGGTGCAAGGGCCTCAATGCCCGGCATGATGGACACCATTCTCAATTTAGGCCTCAATGCAAAAACCGTAGACGGCCTGGCCAGAAAATCAGGCAACCCCCGCTTCGCATGGGACTGCTATCGCCGTTTCGTGCAGATGTACGGCGATGTTGTGCTCGACCTCAAACCAACCGACAAAAAACAGATTGACCCCTTCGAAAAAATCCTCGAAGCCAAAAAGCACCAGCTCGGCATTGAACTCGACACCGAATTCACGGTTGAAGACCTCCAGGATATCGTCGCTGACTATAAAGCCGCAATCCTCGAAAAAACCGGCAAAACATTTCCCGAAGACCCCCACGAACAGCTCATCGGAGCAATAGGGGCCGTCTTTAACAGTTGGAACAACGAACGGGCCATTATCTACCGCAAGCTCAACCACATTCCCGGCTACTGGGGCACCGCCTGCAACGTCCAGGCGATGGTCTTCGGCAACATGGGCCTGGATTGCGGAACCGGCGTAGCCTTCACCCGCGATGCCGCCACCGGCGACAACATCTTTTACGGCGAGTTTCTCATGAACGCCCAGGGAGAAGATGTGGTAGCCGGCACCCGAACCCCGCTGAAAATTGAACAGCTCAAGGCAGAAAACCCCGGCATTTACGACCAGCTCGAAGAGATTCGCTCCATACTCGAACACCACTACCACGACATGATGGACATCGAGTTCACCATCGAGAACAACAAGCTCTTCATGCTCCAATGCCGCGTCGGCAAACGCACCGGCATGGCCGCCGTCAAAATAGCCGTCGACATGTACAACGAAAAGCTGATTGACGAAAAAGAGGCACTGCTGCGCATAGAACCCGAACAGCTCAACCAGTTGCTCCGGCCAGTCTTCGACATGAAAGAGAAACAGGCAGCCATTGCCGAAAAGAGGCTCCTTGCAACAGGCCTGAATGCCGGGCCCGGGGCAGCCACCGGCAAGATCTATTTCAATGCCATCGATGCCTACGAAGCGGGGAAACGCGGAGAGGCGGTCATTCTCGTCCGCATCGAAACTTCACCCGAAGACATCAAGGGAATGGATGCATCGGAAGGAATCCTCACCGAACGGGGCGGTATGACCTCGCACGCTGCGCTGGTCGCCCGCCAGATGGGCAAAGTCTGTGTCGCAGGATGCGGTGCACTCAGCATCGACTACCAAAGAGGCGAACTGAAGGTACAAGGCAATGATATTGTCCTGCATGAAGGTGATTACATCTCCATCGACGGCAGCACCGGCGAAGTCATTGCCGGAAAAGTTGCGACCAAAAACTCCGAAATCATTGAGGTACTGGTCGACAAGACCCTCAAGCCGGAAGATGCACCGACATGGCCAATCTACCAGCAGCTTATGGAATGGGCCGACAAGTACCGTAAACTCAACATCCGCACCAATGCCGACCAGCCAGACCAGGCTGAAATCGCCATCACCTTCGGCGCAGAAGGAATCGGCCTCTGCCGCACCGAGCACATGTTCTTCGGAGGAGAGCGCATCGACGCCATGCGAGAGATGATTCTGGCCGACGATGTCGAAGGACGCAAAAAAGCGCTGGAAAAACTGCTCCCCTACCAGCGCGACGACTTCTACGGACTCTTCAAGGCGATGGGTTCCCGCCCGGTCACCATACGGCTTCTTGACCCTCCACTCCATGAGTTCCTGCCACACACCGACAGCGAAATCCGTGCACTTGCAAGCAAGATAGGCACCTCCTTTGAAGCCGTCAAAGAGCGCATCGGCGACCTGCACGAATTCAACCCCATGCTTGGTCTCCGCGGCTGCCGTCTGGGCATCCTTCATCCCGAGATCACTGTCATGCAGGTGCGGGCAATTATCGAAGCCGCCTGCAAGCTAAAAAAAGAGGGGCTCGAAGTGGTACCCGAAATCATGGTTCCACTCATCAGCACCATCAAGGAGCTTGAAATCACCAGCGAAGTGATACACAAAACCGCACGTAGCGTCTTTGCCGAACAGGGTACCGGGGTTAAATACCTTGTAGGTACCATGATTGAAGTACCACGCGCGGCAATCACCTCCGACCAGATAGCCACCGCCGCCGACTTCTTCAGCTATGGTACCAACGACCTTACCCAGATGGGTCTTGGCATGAGCCGCGACGACTCCGGCCAGTTCCTGCCAATCTACCAGCAGCAGGATATCTTTCCACGCAACCCCTTCGAATCGATCGACAAGGATGGCGTAGGTCGGCTGATGAGCATCTCCGTAAAAGAGGGACGTGCTGTCAAGCCTGAACTCAAACTTGGCATCTGCGGTGAACACGGCGGAGACCCCACCACGATCGAGTTCTGCCACCAGTTGGGGCTCAATTACGTCTCATGCAGCCCCTACAGGGTACCGATTGCACGCCTTGCTGCTGCAAGAGCTGCACTGAAGGGCTGAGGCAAGAACGCACAACAAACACACTCTCATGAAAAAGGCGGCTCCGGGTCGCCTTTTTCATTGCGTGAAAAGCACTTCACCACACCACTCTTTACCTTTTTCAGCTTACTTCCGGAAAATAATTTCCATATTGAATGTTCCGGAAACGAAACAGGAACCTTCAACACAACGTTGGGCAAGACATCAAAGGTCAAACCGATTGCCACAGCACAGAAACAGAGGCACAAACAGAGCAATGGAATTCAGCCATATCAACATCAGGGGAGCAAGAGTCCACAACCTCAAGAACATCTCTCTCGATATTCCTCGCAACAAATTTGTTGTCATTACCGGTCTGTCGGGTTCCGGCAAATCGAGCCTCGCCTTCGACACCATCTACGCCGAAGGGCAGCGCCGCTTTATGGAGACACTCTCACCCTACGCCCGTCAATATATCGGCAGTATCGAACGCCCCGACGTTGACTATATCGAAGGGCTCTCACCGGTCATCTCCATCGACCAGAAGAGCACCAACCGCTCGCCGCGCTCAACGGTCGGCACCATCACCGAAATTCACGACTTTATCCGCCTCCTCTACGCCAAGGCAGGACGACGCTACGACCCCGTCACCGGCGCCATGCTTCAGCAGCAAAGCGAGGCATGCATTGCGGAAACCATTCTCGCCCTTCAGCCCGGCACAAAAGTCCAGATACTCTCCCCGCTCGTCACCGGGCGCAAAGGCCACTACCGCGAACTCTTCGAACGCCTCCTCCTCAAAGGATTTCTCCGGGTCCGCATCGACGGCAAATACCGCGAGATGGAGAAGGATATGCAAATCGAACGCTATAAAAGCCACTCCATCGAACTCGTTGTCGACCGCCTGGTAATCGGCCCCGAGAGCGAAGAGCGCCTGAGAGACGCAATAAGCATGGCCATCGCCATGTCGGAACATAAATCAACGGTGATCTGCGACCCGACGGAGAGCGACCGCAAAGAGCTTACCTTCAGCACACGCTACGCCTATTCGGACGGCTCCGTACCGGTCGACAACCTCGCGCCAAACCACTTCAGCTTCAACTCCCCCTACGGCGCCTGCCCGGAATGCAACGGCCTCGGAGAGCTCATGCAGCTTTCGGGAGAGCTCATGATCCCAGATGTCACACTCTCCCTCAACGAAGGAGGACTCGATCCCTTCGGCAAATCAGGAAAACGCAACCTCTGGCAGGTCATAAGGGCAATCGCCAGAGAATTCAACTTTACCCTCGACACCCCGATCGAAGAGATTCCACAAGAGGCGATGAAAATCCTGATTGAGGGCTCCGGCCTCCGCACCTTTGATGTCAGCTACAGCTACTCCGGTCACGATACCCTCTACCCGCAACCCTTCCCCGGAGCACTCCCCTACGTTGAGGAGATCCTGAAAAATGCCAGCTCCTCCAAAATACGGGAGTGGGCCGAAAACTATATGGTTCGCCAGGCCTGTCCCTCCTGCAAAGGGGCAAGACTGCGCAAAGAGAGCCTGCTGGTCAAAATAAACGAGCTCAACATAGCCGAAGCTGAATCCCTGAGCCTGCCGGAATCGCTTGCCTTTTTTGGCGCACTGCCCGACACCCTCACCACAAAAGAGAAGCTTGTCGCCACACCGATCCTGCACGAAATCATCAAACGCCTTGAATTTCTCCTTAACGTCGGGCTCAGCTACCTCTCCCTTGACCGCAGCTCGCAGACACTCTCAGGCGGCGAAGCACAACGCATACGCCTCGCCTCACAGCTCGGCTCACAGCTCAGCGGCGTACTCTACGTTCTCGACGAACCAAGCATCGGACTCCACCAGCGCGACAACCACAAACTCATCACCTCGCTCAAGCGACTCCGCGATCTCGGCAACACGGTACTCGTCGTCGAGCACGACAAAGATACCATGCTCGAAGCCGACGAAATCATCGATCTCGGCCCCGGAGCAGGAGAGTACGGTGGTGAAATCGTTGCCCAGGGAACCGCAGCCTCCCTCGATCCCGACTCACTGACAGCAGGATACCTCAGCGGTAAAAGGCAGGTACAGTGCAAAAAAGAGGAAAAAAAGAGCACCGAAGAGCCGCAATTCCTGCGAATCAAAGGGTGCCGGGGAAACAATCTGCAAAACGTTGACATCACCATTCCGCTCCGCTCACTCGTCAGCATCACCGGCGTCAGCGGCTCAGGCAAATCGACCATTATCAACGAAACTTTATACCCGATTCTTGCGCGCCACTTCTATCGCTCCAAACTGCTCACCTACCCTTACGAGAGCATCGAAGGAATCAAGCATATCGACAAAGTGGTCAACGTCGACCAGTCACCCATCGGACGCACACCCCGCTCCAACCCCGCAACCTATACCGGAGCCTTCACCTTCATCCGCGACTTTTTCACCCGCATGCCCGAGGCGCAGATACGGGGATACAAGGCTGGACGCTTCAGTTTCAACGTCAAGGGAGGCCGATGCGAAGTATGCCAGGGAGCCGGAACCCGGAAAATCGAGATGAACTTTCTGCCCGACGTCTATGTCCAATGCGAAAACTGCAAAGGCGAACGTTACAACCGCGAAACCCTGCTGGTCAAATACCGTGGAAAATCCATTGCTGACGTCCTTGCCATGTCCATCACCGAAGCAGCAGAATTCTTTGTTGACTTCCCCCGGATACTGCGCATTCTCACCACCATGCAGAGCGTCGGACTCGGCTACCTCAAGCTCGGCCAGCCATCCCCCATGCTTTCGGGCGGAGAAGCACAGCGCATCAAGCTCTCGGCGGAACTCGCCAAAATACAGACCGGCAACACTCTCTACATTCTTGACGAACCAACCACCGGTCTCCACTTCCAGGATATCCAGCACCTGCTCGAAGTTCTGCGCAAACTCGTCGACAAAGGCAACAGCGTCATCATCATCGAACATAACCTCGACATCATCAAAAACAGCGACTGGATCATCGACATCGGCCCCGAAGGAGGCTACGAAGGAGGTAAAATCATCGCCGAAGGCACCCCCGAAGAGATTGCCCGAATGGAGCACTCCTACACCGGGAAATTTTTAAAGGCCGAAATGGGAATCGTTTGAATTGTTGAGGGGTTCAGAGGAACTCCTCGTGTTCACAGGAACTCCTCATAATAATCAAGATCCTTGTGGAAGGTCTCCTCAAGAGCGCTGAGGGAGAGAAAGGCGGCGGTCACGCAGAGGGCGCCAACCAGCAACGCCCCTGATTCGAGGCCGAAAAGACCCCGGAAAAACTGAAACAGCATGGTGATGGGCACCACCATGCCACGAACAAGGTTGGGCACCGTTGTAGCAACCGTAGCACGAAGATTGGTGCCAAACTGCTCAGCCGCAACCGTAACAAAAATTGCCCAGTAACCACCCGCAAAACCAAGAATGGCACAAACCACATAAAAAAACTGCGGGCTCTGGCGTCCCTGAAGGAAATAGAGCGCAACCGCTCCGACCGTCAGCAGCATAAACAACAGAATAACCTTTTTGCGGCTCTGCAAGAGTTGGCTCAACAATCCGCTCGAAAGATCCCCAAAGACAAGGCCAAGATAGCAGTACATCACCGCATTACCAGCCTTAACCGGAGCAGTAATGCCAAGCTCAACACCAAACTCCGGTGAAAAGGTAATCAGCACCCCCACAACAAACCAGATCGGTACACCAATCATGATGGAGTTAAGGTAACGGAAAAAACGGCTCCGGTCGGTAAACAAAGCCAGCATATTTCCCCGGCTCATCCCGCTCTTCGCCTCCATCGCCTTGAACATGCCCGACTCGGCAACCCGAACACGGGCAACCAGCAGCAACAGCCCGAGCCCTCCTCCAATAAAAAAGGCATTATGCCACTCGTATGTATTGGCCACAATATTGGCCAGAATCGCCCCCGAAACGCCAATCGAAGCCACAAGCATGGTACCATAACCCCGTATTTTGGTATGCAGCACCTCCGAAACAAGCGTAATGCCCGCCCCGAGCTCCCCCGCAAGGCCAACACCGGCAACAAACCTCAACACCGCATAAGCCGGAAGCGAAGAAACAAAGCCATTGGCAATATTGGCCAGCGAGTAAAGCAGGATAGAGGCAAACATGATCTTCAGCCGCCCCTTTTTATCGCCAAGCCAGCCCCAGAGAATACCGCCCACCAGCATACCGATCATCTGCATATTGAGCAGATAAACCCCGTAATCGATCAGCTCCTTCCCCGACAGCCCGAACGACTTCAAACTCGGCACCCTGACAATGCTAAAAAGCACCAGATCATAGATATCGACAAAATAACCCAATGCCGCCACAATCACCGGCAGGCTGAAAATATCCCGTACTGATGCATGCTCCTTATGCGTCACAGAAACCCTCCATTATGTTACGACTCCGCTTCCTGCCCAATGTACCGCACTCCCGCTGCGTCACAAACGAAGCAAATGCTTCTCCACAGAGGCAAGTCCGCCATGCGAATCGCCCCCGACCTGAGCCGACGGGGAAGCTCCGGCAATCGGCGCAAGCACATCAGGATAAATAGTGACTTCAACCCCCTGCATGATACTCTCAAAAAAAACCACCAGCCGCGACTCCCTCCCCTGCTTGACCACAACACCCTCAAAATCCTTGAACGGACCGGCAAGAACCTTCACCCTCTGACCCGCAGGAAGAGCATCCACATGACGATGAATCGCATCCGGCTCCCTGACCAGCTTCTTGAGCCAGTCAATATCTCTTTGAGTAATAACCGAAGGAGTTTTACCGATGCCGATGAACTTCACGATACCTTCCGTATCAAGCACGGTAATCTTCTCCCGCTGTATATCAATATTGACAAACACATAACCCCGGAACAACGGTTCAGAAACCTTTTTCTTCCGGTCGCTCCACTGCTTCCAGGTATCGAGCAACGGCAAAAAGCTCAAAACACCCTGCTCCTGCAACAACTGATGCACCTTCTTTTCATACCGGGAGCGAACATAAACTGCATACCACTTCAGATCCTGAACACCGATCATTTCATCACGTAACTAAAACTGTTTTCCTAAAAAACGAAACAAGCAAGCGCCAAGAAGACCCTCCTCGTTATCAGAAAACAAAATAACAACTACGCTTTATAAAAAAAACACCCGGCGTTCAATCCACCCCCGACAAACTTCTCACCCAATAAAAGAGCAATCCGATCACCTCACGCAATGCCCTCTCCGACTTCGCAAGAGCATCGGCATTGGGCAAAAAAGACAAGAGCGTCAACCGGCTCTTGTCACTCTCCTGATAATCCACCCGAAAGGGCTCAACCACAAATCCCGCCTGTGTAAAGAGAAAAAGTGCCCGTCGCATGTGGAACGCACTGGTAACAAGAATAATTTTCTTTCCCGCACCCTTCTTTGCGCCATCCAGTAACAATTTTACCGCAACCGCCTCATCAGCAGTATTGCCCACCTTGCCGGTTAAACGGATTGCCGATTGCGGCACACCGAGCAGCAAAGCCCGTCGAGCAAGCAACTCACCCTCTGGCAGCGCATCCGGCTTCCAGGGCACCTGCCCGCGAGTAAACACCAGAAAGGGAGCTCTCCCTGCCCTGAACAGATCAATACCACCTTCAAAACGATCAACCGCATCACCCCATTCACCCAACGGAGCTCCCTCAACAGACACAATCATGCCACTGAGCACCACAATAGCATCGGCCTTCCCGACACTCCCGACCGGCACCCTTCCATGACTACCCTCAACCGAACGCATCAAAAGATCATTCACCACAGGCAGACTGAAGAGCAAAAGCACCAGCAGAGCAACCCAGAGCAACAACCTTTTGCGCAACAACAGACCAGCCAGCAGACAGAGCAAGCTGAACCCTGAGGGCAAAATCAGAAGAGGAAGAATTTTATGAATAAAAAGCATCGCCATTGATCCTTGAGAACAAGAGTCATTGCAGGAGTGAATTCTCATGCATCTTGACCTTCGCCCGGTTTTCTCTGACAAAGATGGGTGGGAGGAATAGTTCAACTACGACTCAAAGGGCATCTCCCTTAATTTTTTCGGAAAGTTTTACTCCCCGCAGTTAATTGAGATGCCCTTCGTCGATTATCCGGTGATCTGCCTATCCCAAAATGTTAATCCTACTTATTTTTTTTACCGTTCCCCTGCTGACCGCCCTGGCCTTGATCACCCTGGCCCTGATCACCTTGACCTTGACCGCCCTGGCCCTGATCACCTTGACCTTGACCGCCCTGGCCCTGATCACCTTGACCTTGACCGCCCTGGCCCTGACCACCCTGACCACCCTGGCCTTGACCACCTTGACCTTGACCACCTTGACCTTGACCACCCTGGCCACCGCCCTGGGGCACCGAAAATTCTGACGGAGGAACTACCTGTGGAGGAATAATTCCCTGGGGTGTTTCCGGTACAACATGCTGAAAACTATCGCCAAAATTAACCCAATTAATATTACCAACTGCGGTAGTAATAGACTGAGTCACCGCATCCGACGTATTACCTGTTATTTCTGCTACTGCGGGCGCTGTAGCGACAAATAACGACAAAAAACATATGTTCCCCGCTCTAAACAGTTTCTTGTTCATAGTGGTATCTTTTGGTCTCATTATAAGGTTATTCCTGTTCCAATTCCTGCAATAAAGCGAACACCATCACCAGAATTTTTGGTCAGGTCAGCGGCTCCTAACACAATACAGACAGGAAAACTGTCATCAATCAGAAATGTCTTTGAAATACCCGCATTCAGGTTCACTCCATTCCAGTCGGTAATAAGATTCACTTCATCAAAGACTTCAAAGGCCACATTACCGAAAACATAGGTTCCATGTTTACCCTTTCCTGAAGCGATATCGAGTGGACTCTTGTTGCCGAAGATCCCGCTGCCTGCACCAATACTGTAATGCAGTGATGATGTACCGGTACTCTTATGAATAAAGGGTTCACAAAGAATACCCTGGCTAAACACAGCATAATAACTCTCTTCAGAATCACTGCCATTACTCAGCATAATATTTTCCACACCAACCGCAACAGATTTTGCACAACCAAGAAAACGGTGGAGATGCAGATTGACCGCATAGCGCTTCCAGTCGCTCATGTCAAGCGAAACCAGTGTTGCCTGAAGACCCAGATTTTTTACCGGGTTTCCAATGCCAATACCAAACGCCGCGGCTCCATCAGATCCAGTGGCATAAGGCGCCGGACTGGTCAACGCAAATCCTGTAAAAACCGTGCCATACGCAGCACCCCATCCCACAGGTGTCGTTAACGATTTGCCATGAACATTGGGAAGATAATATTTCACAGGATAGGGGACATCGCTGGCATGCAGAACAGGAGATAACAACATCATGCAAACGATGGCCATTGCCGAAGTAACATACTTTATAACGATTTTCATCATCTTCATTCTGCATTTTTGTTAATGGAAACGACACTCAAGCTAAAGGTATTTTTTCTTTTTACAAACACAAAAACACTGCAACGTCCCATTCATAGCCTTCCATCAGCACCATCCAAAGGCAAAACACCCTTCACATCGTAGATAACAGCATTGGTGCCTGAGCTGAGCGAACGGATATCAAGAGCAGTAAATGCCCGGTGCGCCACGGCAAGGATGATGGCTTCGTAATGATTGCCGTTAAGCTCTGAAAGAGATTCAAGGCCATATTCATGCATCACCTCTTCAGGGTTGGCCCAGGGGTCATGGATTTCCACGTCAGCACCATACTGCTTCAATTCGTTGACAATATCAACAACGCGGGTATTACGAATGTCAGGGCAGTTCTCCTTGAAGGTAATACCAAGAATGAGCACCCTGGCCCCCTTGATCTTGTGATCCCTCGCTATCATGAGCTTGATAACCTGGGAAGCTATATATTTCCCCATGTTATCGTTCAGCCTCCGGCCTGCAAGAATGATTTCAGGGTGGTAGCCATACTCCTGCGCCTTCTGGGCGAGATAATAGGGATCGACACCGATACAGTGGCCACCAACAAGGCCCGGCTTGAAAGGAAGAAAGTTCCATTTGGTGCCTGCCGCCGCCAGCACTTCATGCGTATCGATGCCCATGCGATTGAAGATCATGGCCAGCTCATTGACAAAGGCAATATTGATATCACGCTGCGAGTTTTCAATCACTTTGGCCGCTTCCGCAACCCTGATCGATGAAGCAAGATGCGTCCCGGCAGTAATGATCGAACGGTAGAGCGCATCAACTTTGGCAGCCGCTGCAGGAGTCGAGCCTGAAGTGACCTTTTTTATTTTGGTCACCGTATGCTCCTTGTCGCCCGGATTGATCCGCTCGGGAGAGTACCCGGCAAAAAAGTCACGGTTGAAGATAAGGCCGGAGACCCTTGCAAGCACCGGTACGCAATCCTCCTCAGTAGCACCAGGATAGACCGTTGATTCGTAAATAACGATATCGCCCGGCTTGAGCACCCTGCCGATCGTTTCGCTCGCCTTGATGAGCGGCGTCAGAACAGGACGATTATTCTTGTCTGTCGGAGTCGGAACCGTGACGATGTAACAATTCGCCGCGCCGAGGTCGCGGCTCTCTGCAGTAACAAAAAGACCATTGCTCTCCTCCCCGGCGGGGTGGTTACCCTTGCAAAGCACCATCTGCAGCTCCTCACTGCTCACCTCAAGCGTCGCATCGTGACCCTCCTGCAACTCACCAACACGCTCGCGCTTGATATCAAAACCCACCACCGGATATTTTTTCGCAAACTCCACAGCAAGCGGCAAACCAACATAACCAAGGCCGATAACGGCAATTCTTATTAAACTCATGAATAAATCATAAAAAAAGGGTTATTCCAATTTGGCACGCACTACATCTGCCTGCTGCATACGCACAGGCGTAAGCATGATGCGACCATTCTCAACTTCCACTTCAAAGTAATCTGTTTTATACAAACTCCACTCTGCTGCTGGTAACACCGGCATGATGATGTCACACCGTATTTTGCCTTTTCCTGCAATGATCAGCGTTACACCCTCTCCCACTCAAACTTGCTGACGTTTCTCTGCTTGGGGTCAAAAACAATGCCAATCAGGTATCGTTCGCCACTATATTTCTCGTAGTATTTCATCCTCTTTATCTGCTCAAGCGGCTCCCCGTCGGTCACCTTGAATTCAAAGAGAAAGGTTCTCCCTCCGGCCTTCA
>CAIJPS010000051.1 GCA_903822595.1 uncultured Chlorobiaceae bacterium | reverse complement strand
GGAGTTAAATCCTGTTGAGCACCTTTGGGATGAATTGCGAGAGAAGGAATTTGCAAATCAAGTATTTGAGACTCTCGGAGCTGTTATCGCACAAGCTGCGAGAGGACTGAAAAAAATGGAAGAACACCCTGACGGTCTTCGATCTTTAACTGGTTGGGATTGGATATTAAGACCAATTTGATTGCAATTTGGAATAACCATGCGTAATAATGTTTTGGATCTGGCCATTACTCCCTCCTGTAACAATCGTTAAATAATCAGCAATTAAAGCCGGTTTCCAAATACCCTAAAAACGGTATATTTGCATACCATTTAAACAATAACATGACGAGTGCACCATCCTGAGAGCAAACGTATCAGAATATGTAAGCATACTTTTCTGTAGGAAATAGTGAGTATGCTTTATATCTTTGTGTTGTAAATGCGGCATTAATCATCAGTATCCGCATTATCGGCTCTCCCGCTGAATAATTACCATCATGTCACGTATAGCAAAAAGGCTTACCGATCTGATCGGTAGCACACCTTTGCTTGAAATTGACAGTTTCACCATTCAGCATCAAGCCTTGACAACGAAAATTGCCAAACGCGAACACATCAACCCCGGTGGCTGCGCCGTCGTCATTTAGAAAACCGGCAGTTTTTGATGCTCGTAACAAATTGTTCTCTGATCACTTTTAAACCATTGCATGACCATGTCAAACGCACAACAGGAACCAAACAGTCTATTACAGCGCAGTGTAACGACCAACGTAGCAAGAAATCTGGCGAACACGACCAAAACCCCTCCCCAGATGATGTCTATAACCCCGAGATGGCTGTTGAAGCTTCTCCCGTGGGTTCATGTCTCATCGGGCACCTACCGCGTCAACCGCACCAAGATTGAGCTGCAGAAACCCGAGCGTATCGGCATCGATTTTCATAGAGGCACCGCATCATTCCGCCCTGAATCCCTGAAAAGCATTCCGCTTTTCGCATCATTTGATGATGAAATCATCAGCAACCTTGCAAAAAAGTTTGTACTTGAAGAGGCCGAACTTGGCAACACCCTGATTCTTGAAGGCGAAGACCGCCATAAGATCTTCATCATTGCCCATGGCCAGGTCGAAATTTTAAGCAAGGGACTTCATGGAGAGGATCTCCGTATCGCCCTGCTTTCAGAGGGAGAGTATTTCGGTGAAGAAGACCTTGTTTCCGACAAGCCATCGTCGGTAACCATCCGCACCATTACCCCTGGCTCCTATTTCTCACTTTCCAGTGTCGATATCGAAAAGCTCTTCCAGGAATCCCCTTCCCTGAAGGAATCTTTTCAGACCTCGGTCGCGGAATACCTTAAAATCCGCTCGACCGTCAACAAGCACGGTGAAAAACACATTGATCTTGTCGCTGGATTCGCAGAAAATATTGAAATACCGGAAACTTATGTAGACTACTCCAACAAACCCCGTGAATACTCGCTGCAAGCGATACAGACCGTTGTTCGTGTCCACACAAGGGTTTCCGACCTCTACAATGAGCCCTACAACCAGATAGAGCAGCAGATGCGCCTCACCATCGAGGGCATCAAGGAGCGGCAGGAGTGGGAGTTCATCAACAACAGGGAGTTCGGCCTGCTCCATTCTGCCGATCCAGGACAGCGCATCAGCACCCGCTACGGCACACCAACCCCGGATGACCTTGACGATCTGCTCACCAAGGTGTGGAAAAAGCCTGCCTTCTTTATAGCCCATCCGAAAGCCATTGCCGCCTTCGAGCGCGAATGCACCTGGCGCGGCGTTCCTCCGGCCACTATCAATCTCTTTGGCACTCCTGTCCTGACCTGGCGCGGCGTACCGCTTGTCCCGAGCGACAAACTGGAAATCAACACACAAAACAAACTTGGTCAAGGCACAACCAATATTATTCTGCTTCGCGTCGGCGAAAATGAGCAAGGCGTGGTTGGACTGCATCAGGCCGGAATTCCCGGAGAGATCAGCCCGAGCCTTTCAGCAAGACTGATGGGGCTCGACAAGCTTGGCGTAGCATCCTATTTGCTGACACTCTACTCATCACTGGCCGTACTGACCGATGATGCTCTGGCTATCCTTGAAAATGTTGAAGTGGGCTACTATCACGATTACGAACATCGGCAATTGGGTACCAAAATAAAATAGAGCCGTGACGACAAACCACTCTGGAGAGAGCGGCATGATTCAATTCCTGGATAGCCTCTCTCTCTGCAGATTTACCATTGTAACTTATGCCAAATGAACATGAGCAACCCGGCATTCCGGGAATCGGCAATGACCTGCTCAGCCCGGTGTTCATTGCACAGATAGCAAGTCGCCTGTTCAATGAACTGCCCGAAGCTGGCAGCATCCCTAAATATGAAACCGACGGCGCAGGGATACCTGAGAAAAAGCCGGAACCACTCGGCCATCATGCCAATAGACTTACCGAACAGCAGAACTATTCAGAAAACACGGATGGTTCTTATGGGCTCGACCAGTTCATACAACGCAACCTGCCTCCAAAGCTGGAGAGTACCGAGAGTTTTTCAAAGGCCAGTCCTGAAACCATTGCACCGTTTTTCACTACGCTGAACGGCGGCTTACCCTCTCAGGATGATTTCTCTTTCAGGGTGCTTCTTGCCGCCGCTCAGGATCCAGCCGAGGTAACTGGCTCACTTCCAAAAACAGACCCTCAGACGGTTACTCCTGATGCTGTTTCCGCCAACCAGGTGCAAGAGCAACTTCCCGAAATACCAGGCACGGCAAGCAAACCAGCAGAAGGTCAATGCTATGCTGAAAAGCTCTACAGAACGTTTGAGCTTCAACATGGAATCCCTGACCTTGAACAACTATTTCAATCGCTTCGCCAGGCGAGCGGGTTACCATCCACGGAACTACCAGCACTGCCCTACTCCGGCATACCCGGAGATGAACGTTTATCCTCTTCCCTGCCTGAACTCCCCGGAAAAGCTCCGGCTCCGATACGACCGAACGGCACACCGACAACTCCTGACACGACTCTCATTCCGTTCAGTTTGCCAGCGGCTCCCCAAGAGCCCTACTACTTTCTGCGTGAGCCGCAACCTCCGGTGCACCAGCCTGAAGGGTTTGATGTCGCAACCATACGCAGGGACTTTCCGGTGCTGCACCAGAAGATTCATGGAAAACAGCTTGTCTGGTTCGACAATGCCGCAACAACACAGAAACCGCTGAGCGTCATCAATGCCGTCGCTCACTTCTATGCAACCGATAACTCCAATATCCACCGCGGTGCTCACACCCTTGCCGCCCGCGCAACCGACGCGTACGAAGGGGCCCGCGAAAAAATCCGGCAATTCATCGGTGCAGGCTCCACAACAGAGATCATCTATGTCCGGGGCACCACCGAAGGGATCAATCTGGTGGCGCAAACCTGGGGCCGCAAGTTCCTCCAGCCGGGCGATGAAATTGTCCTCTCCATCCTTGAACACCACGCCAACATTGTGCCCTGGCAGATGGTTGCGCACGAAAGAGGAGCACGCATCAAGGTTGTACCGGTCAACGACCGGGGTGAAATCATCATGGAAGAGTACACCAAACTGCTCGGACCCCGCACAAAATTTGTCTCGCTTACCCAGGCGTCGAACGGCCTTGGCACCATACTTCCAATCAGGGAG
>CAIJPS010000050.1 GCA_903822595.1 uncultured Chlorobiaceae bacterium | reverse complement strand
CTGGATCGGCTGCTCTACAAGTGCGAAGTCATCAAACTTACCGGCAAGAGCTACCGGCTCGAACACCGTAAAAGCATCTTTGATCAACAAGAAACGGCAGAAGGAGGGGCCAAGCTTAAAAAATCACAATTACCGCTTCAATAAGTGGTAGTAAATCGTTTTAAAATGACGTAGTTTAAACCCGCTGCCTGGGTGATTACTACTTTCCGAAATTGGTGGATTTTTAATTTCCGACTACATTTGTTGCATTTCATGCCTCCAGCGTATGAAGGTGTTGTTCTTTCAATACCTTCAAGGGTATCGCACCTTGACATTTGTATTATGGTTCATGATGATGATCATCTTCTTACGAGTGAGATGATAAAGAGGTATGTTGTGAAAAAAATCCAGGTTCAGCTTTCTAATCCTCGTTATCTCGGCTTTGGTGCCTATGAATTAATGGAAAAATACGCAGAAGCCTATGATTGGTTTGTCTTTTCGGAGGATGACCTTTGCATGCGTGATGTCTTTCTTTTCGAAAAGCTTGAATGGTTTCAGCGTTTGTTTGGTTGTGAGTCTGTACTGGCACCGAACCGTTATGAATGGAATGCCCGCGCTCCTTATTTGAAAACATATATCGATTATGATTTGAGGAGGGCATTTATCGACCCCTATCTTCAAATGGTTCAGGGTAAGCCTCAGTATGAGGGGGAAGTGTTTGGTTGTCCAGTTGTTTTTGAGAGAACTTTAAATCCTCATTCGGGTTTTTTTGCAGTAAATCGCAGGCAATTGGAGTTTTGGAGAAAAAGTAAGGAATGGAAGTCGCTTGATGTTTCTTTTATTTCGCCGCTTGAGAGCGCAGCGACATTGGGTATTCTTAAGCAGTTTGCGATATATAAAGCTGTGCGGGAAAAAATGGCTTTTCTAGAAATTGAACATCTTGATGATAGGTTTTCCGAAAGAACCGTCAATCGGTAAGTATTGTTACTTTGAGTTTGAATGTTTTTTTAAAAGAGATAAAATGTTGGAATGCGTTACATGGTTACAGGAGGAGCTGGATTTTTAGGCTCCCATTTGTGCGAAAAGTTACTGAATGCAGGTGAAGAGGTACTCTGTGTCGACAATTATTATACAGGGTCGCTCAGAAATATTGAGCATCTTCTTGCTAACCCATCTTTTGAGGTAAAGCGTCATGACGTCTGTTTCCCGCTTTATGTGGAAGTAGATAGAATCTATAATTTTGCATGTCCGGCGTCACCTGTACATTATCAGTATGATCCCGTAAAGACCACTAAGACCATTGTGCAGGGAGCTATCAATGTGCTTGGTTTGGCAAAAAGGTTGCATGCCAGAATTTTGCAGGCTTCAACCAGTGAAGTCTATGGCGATCCTGAAGTGCATCCTCAGCATGAAAGTTACTGGGGGAGGGTCAATCCAATCGGCCTACGCTCTTGTTATGATGAGGGAAAGCGGTGTGCTGAAACTCTATTTTTCGATTATTGGCGGCAGTATTCGGTAGACATTAAGATCATAAGAATTTTCAATACGTACGGTCCACGGATGCACCTCAATGATGGTAGGGTCGTGAGTAATTTTATTGTGCAGGCGTTGAAGAATGAAAGTATCACTCTGTATGGTGATGGAAGCCAAACCCGCTCTTTTTGTTATGTTGACGATATGATAGACGGGATTATAAGTATGATGGATTCTCCTGTTGAACTGATCGGGCCGGTCAATCTTGGAAATTCCGGCGAGTTCTCGATGATGGAGTTAGCTGAAAAGGTTCTGACTTTGACTGGTTCAAAGTCTCGTATCGTTTTTCAGAATCTGCCGGAAGATGACCCTAAACAGCGAAAGCCGGACCTAGCTTTAGCTGAGAGAGAGCTCGACTGGTCGCCAAAGATTTGCCTTGAGGACGGTCTGAAGGAAACCATCAGCTATTATCGTGAATTGCTACAAGGATAGTTGTTTCCTGGTCCTCAGTTGAAACTATTTATACAGCTTTTTTATAACAGACTATGTGTATTCGGGGATGAAGCATCGGAAACCAAAAAAGGGGCATCCTGGGCGAAATATTCCGGGTGCTTCCAAAATATATTCGTCCTTATCACTGCAGCAACCACTTGCTGACAAGTTGCAATCTGCAAGAACTCTGCATCATCAAGGCAAATTAAATGAAGCTGAAGTACTATACAGGGAGATATTGAAGTTGCATCCCCTCAACTTTGAGGGACTTCAATCATTGGCTATTTTGGCTTTCCTTAAAAAAAATTTTGCGGAGGCTGTTGAACTTTTTGACAAAGCAATAAAAATCAATGCTTTAATTCCCAGTTTATTGAACAATCGAGGTATTGCCTTAAAAGAGTTAAAGCAATACGATAAAGCTGTATTGAGTTATCAGGACGCTTTGGCGCTTAAACCTGATTATGTAGAAGCTTTGTATAATTGTGGTAATGCGTACCTAGAGTTGAAGCGGTTTGATGATGCTATAAGTAGTTATGACAAGGCACTTGCCCTCAAACCCGGTTTAGCCCAGGCGTACTCGAATCGAGGAGTTGCCTTAAAAGAGTTGAAACGGTATGATGACGCCTTACAGAATTATGATCAGTCTATAGTATTGAAGCCAGACTATGCTGAACCATACCATAATCGTGGAAACGCATTCCTTGAGCTGAAGCGCTTTAGTGAAGCATTACTGAATTACAATCAGGCTCTGGCTCTCAAGCCAGACTATGCCGAGGCATACGTTAATCGAGGGAATACATTGCTCAAGATGAAACGGTACGATGAAGCTCTATCAAGTTGTCACCAGGCTTTGGCAGTAAAACCACATTATACCGAAGCGTACGTTAGTCTTGCTAATACCTATTTGGAATTGAAACAGTATGATCAAGCTTTGCTGAGTTATGATAAAGCAATTAATCTTAATCCTGCCTATGCTGAAGTGTATTCTAATCGTGGTAACACGTTCTTGATTATGAAGAGATACGATGATGCAAGACAAAGTTATCAGGAATCAATAGCAATCAAACCCGACTATGCTGAGGCTTATGCAAATCTTGGAAACGTATTAAAGGAACTCCAAAGATATGACGATGCCTTGGATAGTTATGACAAGGCAATAATGCTCGATCCTGACGCCTACTTTTGGTTCGAAGCAAGGCTGACTTTAAAGATGCGGATATGTGATTGGAGCTCATTTAGTAATGACTGTCTCCATCTTATAGATAAAATTGAGCGGCATGAAAAAGCTGCTAACCCTTTTTGTTTTTTTTCATTGGTGGATTCTCTTTCATTACACCAAAAAGTAGCATTAAAATATGTGCTGGAGGGCTATCCATCCCATGATGCTTTGCCACCTATGGCAAAGTACCCTAGACATGATAAAATTCGCATTGGATATTTCTCTGCGGACTTCAGAAACCATCCGGTTGCGCAGTTAACTGCTGAATTGTTCGAACTCCATGATAAATCCAGATTTGAATTCACGGCGTTTTCATTTGGGCCAAATACAAAGGATCATATCAGAAAAAGAGTTGAAGCGGCCTTTGATACCTTTATTGATGTACAGGACCTAACAGAACTTGATATTGCAAAGCTTTCAAGAAGCATGGAAATAGATATAGCTGTTGATTTAGGTGGCTTTTCTTCAGACCAACATACCGGTATATTTGCTTTGAGAGCGGCTCCAATACAGGTGAGTTATTTGGGTTTTTCTGGTACAATGGGTGCAGAATATATCGATTATATCATTGCTGATTCTACACTTGTTCCTGAACAGAGCAGGCAGTACTATACTGAAAAAATTGTTTATCTCCCTGGGTGCTACATGGTAAACGATACACAACGTCGGATTGCCGAAAAGGTGTTTACACGAGAAGAGTTGGGATTGCCGAAAACTGGATTTGTATTTTGCTGTTTCAACAATAATAACAAAATAACACCCGCTACATTTGATGGTTGGATGCGGATTTTGATGCAGGTCGATGGTAGTGTAATCTGGTTCTCACACTATAATTCACAAGCTGTAGGCAATCTGCAAAAGGAAGCTGTAAGGAGAGGTGTTAATGCAGAGAGGTTGATTTTTGGAAACTATGCTCCCGATCATGCTGAACATCTGGCAAAATACAGGTCAGCAGATCTTTTTCTTGATACACTTCCATACAATGCCCATACCACAGCCAGTGACGCATTATGGGCAGGTTTGCCGGTGTTGACCTGTGTTGGTGAATCGTTTGCTGCCAGGGTAGCGGCAAGTTTACTGAATACGCTTAAGTTACCAGAGCTTATTGCATCAACTCAGGAAGAGTATGAAGCTCTGGCCATTGAACTTGCCACCAACCCGAAAAAACTGAATAAAATCAAACAAAAACTGGTTAAAAATCGCCTGACTTCACCATTGTTTGATACCAATATATTCACAAAAAATATTGAAGAAGCTTACAGAACAATGTATGAGCGGTATATGGCGGATTTGCCTCCAGATCATATTATTGTTAACCGGGCCGAATGACAAAGACTTTAACCACTATAATTTTTTCTCAAGAACAGTCATGATTTCCGTTCAAATTTCTGAACATGATGTTATAAAACAATTTAGAGAAATTGTACAAAACATTGAGTCTGGAGGTGGTCAGTCTTGGCTAGACGCCCTCGAAGCCCTCAGGCGTAAGTTTCCGGATAACAATCAAATTGCATTGTATTGTTGCAGTATAGCCTTGCATTCTAAGCAGTACACGTCGGTGATTGCCTATTCAAGGGTTATGATGCCTAAATCTGACTCGCCAATAACAAAAGTGAGATGGGCTTTTACCTTAGGTACTGCTCAACTCCTGGCTACAGACATACAAGATGCTGTCGAGTCATTTTCTAGTGGGTTGGAATTATTGATAAGTTTGGCAAAAATTGGTCAACTGCCGAAACCTCAAAATGATAAAAAGTCTTCATTATCGCTGCAAGGGGTTTCAGTAGCAGAATCCTTGTTGTGGCGCACCCTTCATGGGCTTAAGGCAGAGGGAATGCAGGTTTTTCCGATGTTTGGTACTTTACTTGGCCTAATTAGAGAGGGGGGCCTGCTTCCGTTCGATAAAGATTTGGATGTCGGAGTCTGGCTTGAAGATTTTAAAAGCGCTTGCATCTATTTACAAGGTAACGGTATGATCCCAAGCCCGCTCGTCCCCTCCTATGATAATTTTGCAGCGTTCATTGATAAAGAGACCCGACTGACCTTTGACGTTTGCGGTTTTCGGCGTGAGCCAGAAAGACAGCAGATTGTCGGAGGTTTTTGGTTGTACAAAAAGCCGAGAGATTATCAACGTATTACCTTGTTTCCATGGTTCGATGTTGTAGAACGGAAAATCTCTGAAGAACAACATTGCTGGTGGCCAACAAATCCTGAACAGATTCTTCAAACAATTTATGGCGATTGGAAAACTCCTAAAAAAGAATGGGATAGCGTTGTGTCTGCTTTGAATATACAGTCTGGGTCTCTGTTACATCAATGTTATGCTTACAGTCGTCTTGGCAAGTATTGGCTTCAAGGTGATATCGCAAGAGCTAAGCGGTACATTGAAGAGATCAATGTCAGTATACCAGCGGATCCATTGATTGGGAAATGTCGCAGATCACTTAATCAGGTTTTGGCGAAAAGGAGTAAACATGCCTCATGATTCAGCCGCTTCCAGAGCATCCGAATCTCATAAAAGGAGAGTGCTTGCTATTGGTGTCTTTGATTTATTTCATGTAGGCCATCTACGCTATCTTCAATCCGCTCGAAATTTTGCATCTCATTTGACTGTGGCGGTAACCACAGATGCAATCAGTCGAAGTATTAAAGGAAAACAGCCTGTAATTTCTCAGGATCATCGGCTCGAAATAATTCGTGGTCTGGGTTGTGTGGATAAGGCGGAATTACAGCCAACCTCAACAGAAGAGACGCAAGTGGCAGGCATTTGGATAAAATCCTGGAATATTGATCATGTTGCTGTTAGTAAAGAATGGGAAGGAAGTCAACGCTGGTATCGCTTAATACCTGTTTTGGCAGAGCATTGCATCTCAGTCAGCTTTGTGCCGTATACCGAAGTGATTTCCACAACTCAAGTTATAGAAAAAATTGTTCATGCAAATAAGGAACGGTATACATAACATGTTTGCGGTTGCATTATCATTTTGTTGAAACGACTGTATTTCAGAATGATTATAACTTCTTGGATATCGAAACATTACAGTTTCACAATTTATCATAAAAAAAAGCTTTCGTGGTACTCCGGTAACAACTATTGTGATGAGGATACTGGGTGATTATCGACTGAATATGATAAACACATTTTGTCTGCAGGGTTAATAAATGAATCATCTATTAGAAGTTGAACTCATCAAAAAAAAGACGGAGCTTGATAGCCTTTTAAAAGTCTATCATGAAAAAGAGGGATGTTTTAATGAGCTAAACCGTGATATTTTCGAATTTAAGTACCGATACTCTTCAAGGGTTGCTCAAAAACAGCTTGAACTTAACAGCCTCAATGCTCAGTTTGCGGACTTTATAATCAAGAAACTTCCTACAGAGACACATTCACAGCATAATAATTCGAATTTTGAAACAATAGACGATAATGCAGATCAGGGGTATAAAGAGATAAAAATAGACCCGCCGTTAGAATCTTTACCTTTGCATAACGCAAAAGAGTTAAAGAAAACATATCGTAAGATTGCCTCGATTATTCATCCAGATAAAGCAAAAGATGAGAGGTCACTACAACACCGAACAAAATTAATGGTTGAATTGAATGATGCATATGCACAAAAAAACATTAATAAAATGCGCTTTATTCATGACCAGTGGCGCAATAGTCCCGATGCTGTAACAGGTGAAGGAGTAACAGCAGAATTGGAAAGAACGCAACGGGAAATTACAAACATGAAAAGGATGATATTGACCCTGGATAAAGAAATTTCAGCGTTAATCGCATCAGATATTTATGCGATGATGAAAAAAGTGAATGAAGCTAAGACAGCAGGTAGAGATATTATTGATGAAATGTCGGAATCTCTTAACCACAAGATTAAAGATGCTCAAAACAAACTTTTTATGCGAATGTTCGGATAGGCGATTATATTGGTAATAATTACAGACTTACATAAAGGATGATTGGGTGATTTAACTTTTATTGACTGTTTCGGTGACTTCATTGCAGACAGCAGTGATTTTCTTTCTAGCTTCAACGTAGTAATACAATAAAGAGCATTGGTACTTCTAGATAAAGTTACGTTTACGTACAGCGAGGTCGAGGATCGCATTTGCATGTCGGCCATGGTAAAGGGTGGCGATCCGTTGATATTCTGGTTGACCCAGCGTCTTTGTAACCGTCTGGTTAGGCATCTTACCCTTTATCTTGAACGTTCTGTGCCATCCCCATCCCCAACCTCACCACCAACCCAGATAGATAAGTATAGTGGACCCCGAATTTTAGACAGCGGTTTAAGTTGTTAACTTGCCCCAAAAAGGAACAAGTAATGACAAAAAGGACGCGAAAAAATTTTAGTAGTGACTTTAAAGCTAAGGTGGCGCTTGAGGCTATTCAAGGGG
>CAIJPS010000049.1 GCA_903822595.1 uncultured Chlorobiaceae bacterium | reverse complement strand
AGCATCAACGTAGTATGTGCCACTAACGGTCGGGGTGAAGGATAACTGCGAATCCATCCCGGTACCACTGTCATCATCGGAAGCAACTTCCACGCCTGCGCTGTTGCAAAGTCGCAAATAGGGATCAGAGAGGGTACCCAATCCACTGTCAGCACCACTTAATCGAATAATGTAAGCCGTGCCAGCGGTGAGACTCATCCCGAATAGATCATGGTCGCCCCCACTCTCGATAGTACCGGTAACACTGCTTCCTATGCCAACGGTGCCAATAGGCGCAGTTGTGTCCGTCACACTGTCGGCATAGTCGTCTGAGCCGCTTGAGGCCGTCGTAAAATCGTAGGCAGAAGTGCCCACGTAAATGTTCCCCGCCAGATCCTTGACACTCCCCGAGTCAAACGTAACGTAGTAGTGAGCGTTGGTTGCCAGATTGGCAATCGGATCAATCGTCAGCGTGTTGCCTGAAATGCTGAGCCGGTCGCTGCTGGCCGCATTAAAGCTCTCAACAACGGTGCCCGACGAAGAGCCACTCCTTAGATAGATCATCCCGGTACCACTCTGGATCACCTCACTGAAGGTCAGCACAATGTTGCTGCCAACAGCCACATTCGTGGCACCGTCTGCAGGGCTGAAGGTCGAGACCGTCGGGGCCGTGGTGTCTGCAGATGTCGTATTGAAGTTATAGGCGGCAGAACCGCTGATACCGGTAAACGTATTGCCTGCGATATCCTTGATCACCCCAGACCCAATATTAATGTAGTAGCTGCCGGAAGCAGACAGGTCACTGGCGGGATTAATCGTGACCGTATGCCCTGAAAACGTGATCTGGGTGCTATCGGTTATTAAAATCGTCTGAGCTACGGTGCCATTGCCGTTGTAAATAACAATATTGCCCATGCCAGCCTTGACCGATTCACTGAATTCCAGCACGATGTTACTGGACGGAGCCACATTAATCGCGTTGTCTATTGGAGACATGCTCACCAAAGCAGGGGCCACATGGTCCGCAGGAGTATCAGAGACTGCGACCACGCATTTAAGATTAGCATTCCAGAAATCTTCGAAATGAGCCTGGAATTCGCCAACATAGTTACTTCCGCCTGCGCCCCAAGGGTTCCGGATCGTGAACGTATCCGATCCGCTGTTGTAGCCAAGAATCATGAAGGCATGGCCCTGTACAAACTCCTGTTTTCCACTTGCGTTATAAGTTTCACCAAAACTTGCAAGCCATGCGATTGAGCCCGCATTGATTGCCCCGATAATGGTTGCCTTATAGGTTGAGGAGTTTATCGAAACATTTACGGCTTCAGCCAGGGGATCCGAAACAGAGTAATAACTGGAATAATAGGTATAATTAAGGTTTGTGATTTCTCTGATTGGGTATGCCCAACCACCCTGTATGACATCGTAGTTGTTCGACTGGTCACCTTCCGTCGTAACATTGTATTGTGCATTGACTTGAACATAGGCTTTTTCAAAAAGCGCCACCCATGTTTCCCCACTCAGACTGTGAGAGGCATCACCTGCAAATACGATGTTGCTGTTATTATTTACAGGGAGTCTTGCGTTAACCGTGGTGTAGATAGACTGCCCGGCAGAATTGTAAAACCGAACACCATAGGTGCCATTTCCATTATCGGTAAAGGCATCATAAATGTAGTTAGTCTGAGTGCCTGCGATTGCTCCCAGCGACGACATAAGATAGCAGTCGCCCAGATAACCTTGATTAATATCGGAAGGGGCTGCCCCATTAATAAACAGCCCTCCTGTCGCGGTTGCATACTGGAAAGAAGAGGTAATCGAATTAATTGTCGAGAGCGGCAGAGGCAAGTCGAGACCCTTAAACCACTCGTCGACTAATTTCTGGGCAACAAACTCTGTCGAACCCGCAGACAGGTTTCCGATAGTGATCGTCGAGGCACTACTTGATGCGCCCCCCCACCAAGTTTGATTGGCAGGATTGCCGTTGATCACTGCGTCTGAAATATATCGCAAGTAATCACTCGAAAACAGAGTGGTTGAGTTTTGGTAAAACAACTTGAGGTCATTAAACTCCGTGCTGGTCACACCCCCTTGGGCAGCAGCACTTAAAAGGGTTAAAACCTCCTCGAAACTAAAGAGGTTGTCACTCAAATCCTGAATGACAAGATTCTTCAGTGAAAGATTAGAAATATTGTCGTACCAAGCCAGAGTGCCCTGCCAACTCAAGACATTCTGCGTGCCAAAGGGATTCTCAGCCTCAATAGCACCCGAATGAGCCTCCAACGACCAATCGCCCCCTGCCAATGTGCTGCCAGTGGGATCATCCGAAGCTGCAACGTCGGCTCCGGTAATATGCGACAGGGTTTCGATGAAGTGCTTCCCTTGATCGCCAGCAGCAACACTGCATCCATAGAGCAGCAGATCACCGTTTTTATTCAGGGCATTGCCCAGAAGCGCAAGTTCCGCAGCATAGAAGTCAAGGTTGGAACTGTTTAGCACGGTTGCGCCAATGGTGATGGAACCGGAGGCTCCATGCGAAATAATTTGGATGGAATCATAGCCACTTTGCCCGGAAAGAGCCGTGACCATCTGTTCGATGCCATCCCGGTTGGCATCAAGCACCTGATAGTCGGTACCGGGGGCAAATTGCGAGATGAGCAGTTCCTTGTCATTGACGCGACTGTCAATAAATATCCGGGTAATAGCCATAATCGTTATGTTAGTATTAGTTGCTTAAAATATTGCGCTCACCTGCAAAAACAGTATTTTCAATTAACACATAACCTTACAGTGTAAATCATCTCCTGAAAAAGAGGTATCAAGCGCGCCATCGGTATAGTAGCGAACCAAACCAAATCCGTTAAAGGAGAGCCCCCCTTTGAAGCCGCCTCCCGCCACGACTATTTTACCATCGGCTTGCAGTGCCATGCTGATGGAGGGCGCCGTCGGCGTCCCTGGTATCACCCGTTACAAGAATTTTTCCGTCGTTCTGCAAGGTAACACCGAACCCCGTATCAGCAACGCCAAATCCTGTCGTTATCAAGCCGCCAACCGCAGCAAAGGCCGAACTGGAGTTTGCCATAATAATTCCGCTTTATCACTAATATATCATACGAACCACAACACTCCGTCAAATTCCTGCGGAGTGGGCAACTGCGATTGCGATGTAATACCGGTAAAGGTCACGGAGGTGTCGATGGTACCGTCGCCGTTCAGGTCGGCATGCATGGTAAGCCCTTCGTAGCCTGCGGCTCCGGCCTGAACCCATGCCACAATCCTGCTTACGCCGGGGTGCCAGCCCCAGACGGACAACTGCTCTCCTGCCTGCCAGTCGGTGATGGTTGACCAGGTCGTCACGCCGCCTCTGCCATCAGAGAAGAAAATGTCGGTTCCAGGGCCCCCTGTCAGGAAGTTCGAACCGGTTCCTCCGTCAATCACATCGTTGCCAGCTCCGGCATTGACGGCGTCAACTCCGCCCGCCACATTGATGAAATCGTTATATGGCGTACCAATAAGCACTTCGCCAGTGCTGTCACCGATAAACTGAAAGTGGATGGGTGCTCCTCCGGCGGCTGTTGCCGGGCCACTGTAGCGCTCTGGCATGACACTGATGCCGTTGCGGAGCATCGTGGTCATTGGAACGGTGGAGAAGCTCGTGTCGAGGCTGCCATCGGTGTTGTAGCGTGCCAGAAGAAAATCACCGTTACTTGTTCCCGACACAACGATCTTGCCGTCAGTCAGAACCGTAACACCAGTTGCAAAGTCAGTACCTCCAAAGTCCGTTATCACCTTGCCTCCTGTGCCAAAGCTGGTATCAAGAGAACCGTCAGCATTATAGCGCACCAAGGCAAAGTCACTGATTCCCTCCACCAGGTGAATCGTAGTGTCTCCCTCCCAACTCCATACATTTTGATGAGATGTTGAGCCCGCAACAATGATTTTGCCATCGGACTGCGTCGCCACATCGATGCCACCGTCAGTAGCTCCAAAATCCGTTGTGACGATGCCGTCACCGGAAAAGCTTGTATCAAGGCTTCCGTCGGTATTGTAACGCACAAGAGCAAAATCACCGTTACTTGAACCTGAAACAAGAATCCTGCCATCAGCCTGTAAATTCAAATTATACCCTTCATCACGATAATTGAACTCCGTAGTAACGATACCATCGCCGGAGAAGCTTGTATCAAGGCTACCGTCTCCGTTATAACGAACCAGAAAGAAGTTGCAGTGACCGTCACCAAGCCAGGTTGAACCTGCCACAACTATCTTGCCATCACTCTGCACAACCGTACCACCCATAACTTGTTCATCATTGCCCAGGTCGGTGGTAACAATACCATCACCGGAAAAACTGGTGTCGAGAGTGCCATCAGCATTATAACGCACCAGGGCAATGTTTCCATTATGGGATGCATCGTAGCTGAGCCCAACTTCAAGTATTTTACCTCCAGGGAGTACCGTTACTCCACAACCAAGATCATTGTATATACCAACGGATGTCGTTACTTTTCCGTCGCCGGAAAAAGTTGTATCGAGGCTGCCGTCAGCATGATAACGTGCCAAGGCAAAATCGCCGTTGCTTCCGCCTGAGACGAGGATCATTCCATCAGGCTGTACTGCTGATCCGAACACAAAGTCATTGCCGCTGAAGTGTGTGGTTACCTTGCCATCACCAGAAAATGTGGTATCGAGGCTGCCATCGGTGTTGTAACGTGCAAGTGCAAAGTCTCCATTACTCAGGCCAGCTACAAGAATCCTGCCGTTGGACTGAACCGTCATACTAAGGCCATAGTCGTTTCCACCGAAGTCGGTAGTGTAGGAGGGATATGTTGGCGCAATGGTATCTGCACCGCCTGAAAAACTGGTATCAAGGCTGCCATCGGTGTTGTAGCGCGCAAGGATAATGTTGCCGTTGCATGATCCCGACACAACGATCCTGCCATCAGCCTGAAGAGTAATACTTGATGCAAAATCAGTACCGCCAAAGTCCGTAGTTACCTTGCCTCCTGTGCCAAAACTGGTATCAAGAGAACCGTCAGAATTGTACCGCACCAGGGCAAAGTCGCTGATTCCCTCCACCAGGTGGAGCGCAGTGTCTCCCTCCCACATCAATCCACCGCCATGAGATGTGAAACCCGCGACAATGATCTTGCCATCGGTCTGCGTAACCACTTTAAAGCCAGTGTCAGTACCACCAAAATCCGTTGTGACGATGCCGTCACCGGAAAAGGATGTATCAAGAGAACCATTGGTATTGTAACGCACCAGTGCAAAGTCACCATTACTTGCGCCTGATACCAAAAGTTTGCCATCGCTCTGAACAGCCACACCCCAGCCTTCATCCCGATAATTGAAACCCGTAGTCACAATACCATCACCGGAGAAACTTGAGTCAAGGCTGCCGTCTCCGTTATAGCGCACCAGAAAGAAGTTGCTGTGACCATCACCAAGCCAGGTCGCACCTGCAACAAGAATCTTGCCATCAGACTGCACTGCGGCATTAAAGCCTTGCTCATCATGGCCCAAGTCCGTGGTAACAATGCCATCACCGGAAAAACTGGTATCGAGCGTACCGTCAGCGTTATAACGCGCCAGTGCAATGTTTCCGTTGTGATTTACATCGAAGGTTAACCCTGCTGCAAGTATCTTGCCTCCAGGGAGCGCCGTTACACCACAACCAATTTCATTGTATATGCCAACCGATGTTGTTACTTTTCCGTCGCCGGAAAAACTGGTATCGAGGCTGCCATCCGGATTATATCGAACGATTGTAAAGTCACCGTTACTCGCACCTGAAACAAGGATTTTTCCATCAGGCTGCACTGCTGCTCCAAAAACAATATCATTGCCACTGAATCGTGTTGTTACCCTTCCATCACCGGAAAATGTGGTATCGAGGCTGCCATCGTTGTTGTAACGCGCCAGCGCAAAGTCGCCATTACTCAAGCCTGACACAAGAATCTTGCCATCAGACTGTATCGTCATCGCCCAGCCATAGTCGTTACCACCGAAGTCTGTTATAATCTTGCCGCTACCCGCAATAATGTTCGATATTGAGTTTGCCATAAATATGCTGGTTTATGGTTAATATTCCATTCACACAAACCACAACACCCCGTCAAATTCCTGCGGCGTGGGCAACTGCGATTGCGATGTAATGCCGGTAAAGGTGACTGAGGTATCGATAGTGCCGTCGCCGTTCAGGTCGGCATGCATGGTGATCCCTTCATACCCTGCTGCTCCAGCCTGAACCCATGCCACAATTCTGCTTGTTCCGGGAGTCCAGCCCCAGACGGATAACTGCTCTCCTGCCTGCCAGTCGGTGATGGTTGACCAGGTTGTCCCCCATGCTGGCCCTGCACCTCTTCCATCAGAGAAGAAGATGTCGGTTCCGGCTCCACCGGTCAGGAAGTTTGAACCTGTTCCTCCGTCGATAACATCATTTCCTTCTTTGGCGTCGACTGTATCATCCCCGTAACCCATATTGAAAAAATCGTTAAAGCGAGTACCAACAAGCACGTCGTCAGTGGTGTAGGGCAACAAATACTCGAAGTGAATCCGCTCTCCACCGGCGGCCATTGCCGGACCAGTGTAGCGGTCAGGATAGGTCTCAACACCATTAAGCACGATTGGTGCCCATTGGGGACGATCAGCAGTCGGCGCAATTTCTGTTGTAAAATCCCAGGAGGAGCGCCCTGCGAAGCTGTTCCCCGACAAATCTGTTATTGAGCCTTCACTGAGCGTGACATAGCAGTGTGTGCTGTAGCCCAGCTCCGAGGTTGGATTGATCGTGAGCGTACCACCCGAAATCGTCAGATTGGTGCTTGTTGCAACGTCGTAGCTCTCTATCATCGGACCTGTTGCTGATCCGGTATGAATGGTTATGGTGCCGACACCAGTCCGGATCGCTTCATTGAAGGTAACAACGATGTTACAACTGCTTGAAACATCGGTAGACCCGTATTCTGGATTAACGGAATATGCTATCGGTGCCGTAAATTGGTCATAGCCGCCATGACCGAAACTCGCATCAAGACTTCCGTCAATATTGTACCGCACCATGGCAAAGTTGCCGTCGGTTGCCCCCACAATGAGAATTTTGCCATCACTCTGAGTAACCACATGGTACGCTTCACCATCACCATTCAAGTCGGTCGTTACAATACCATCGCCATCAAACGTGGTATCGAGGCTGCCGTCGGAATTGTAACGCACTATTGCATAATGATATAATGCGTTATAGTAGTTGGTATCTGTTAAGGAATAAGAGCCCGCCAAAAGGATTTTACCGTCGGCCTGTACGGCCACACTACGCGCTTGATCATAACTGCCGCTACCACTGATATCCGTCGTGATCTTGCCGTCGCCAGAAAAACTGGTATCGAGAGTGCCATCGGGATTATAGCGCACAAGGGCAAAATCCATATCGCTGCTTCCTGCTACCAAAATCTTGCCATCGCCCTGCACCATCATGCTGTAGACAAGGTCGTCAGAATCGCCAAAGTCTGTCGTGACTATACCGTCCCCGTCAAAAGTGGTATCAAGGCTCCCGTCGGTGTTATAGCGCAACAGGGCAAAGTCTCCAATAAGAGCATAATCTGTTATGTCAAGACTTTGCGCCGCCACAAGGATCTTCCCGGTGGGCAGCACCGTTACACTTACTCCCTGATCCATGCTGGTAACATCCAGAGCATCGACGTTGGTGGCAAGCAGCCCATCTTCAGAAAAACTTGTATCAAGCGTTCCGTCAGTATGGTAACGTACCAAAGCAACATCAAAGTTTTCTTCAAAGTAAAAGTCATGCACGTGGCGGCATCCTCCTGTAACAAGAATTTTGCCGTCACTCTGCAACGTCAGACCCAGGGCAACGTCATGATCATCCAGGTTCGTGGTAACCTTGCCATCCCCGTCGAAGCTGGTATCAAGAGTACCGTCGGGATTGTAGCGTACCACAGCAAAATCTTCATACATAAATCGTCCATACATCATTTGGAGGCTTGCGGAATACCCTGCAACAAGGATCTTGCCGTCACTCTGCAACGTCATGCTTGTTGCACCATCAGTACCACCGGTGTTTGTGGTACTGAAATCCGTTGTAACAATGCCGAAACCTGAAAAGCTTGAATCAAGTGTGCCATCGGCATTGAATCGCAACAAAGCAAAATCATCGTTAAATGATCCTGAAACAAGAATTTTGCCATCGGCCTGCACGATCAAACTTGAACCCCGAACGTTAACTTCAGAGAAAGAGCTTGTCGAAATTTGGTTTGCCATAACAATTCCGGATTAGGGTTGATGATACTCAGTTCACACGAACCACAAGACCCCGTCAAATTCAAGCGGCGTGGGCAACTGCGATTGCGATGTAATGCCGGTAAAGGTCACCGAGGTATCGATAGTGCCGTCACCGTTCAGGTCGGCATGCATGGTGAGCCCTTCGTAGCCTGCCGCTCCGGCCTGAACCCACGCGACAATCCTGCTTGTTCCGGGAGTCCATCCCCAGACCGACAACTGCTCTCCCGCCTGCCAGTCGGTGATGGTTGACCAGGTTGTTACTCCGCCTCTGCCATCGGAGAAGAAGATGTCGAATCCTGGGCCCCCTGTCAGAAAATTTGAACCGACGCCTCCGTCGATCACATCCTGGCCAGCCCCGCCATTGACGGCGTCAAATCCCCCCGCCACATTGATGAAGTCGTTATAGGCCGTACCAAGCACCACTTCGTTGCTGCTGTCGCCGATGAACTGAAAGTGGATGGGTTGTCCCGCGACGGCTGTTGCCGGTCCGATGTAACGATCAGGCATAAAACTGATGCCATTGCGAACCATTGGTACAAGGGGAATAATACCCGCCTCAGTTTTTGTAACATCAGCAAACTGAAAAAAATCAACGAACTTGACTGAATCAGTACCATCGCGACCAGCAACATTGTCGTGAACCGTATAGGTAAACGTTGCGCCGTCATAGCTGATGGTATAGTCGGAAAAATTTCCACGATACAGCACCGTATCATTGCCAAGTCCTCCGGTAATTTGATCGTTGCCTCCAAGCCCGGAAAGAGTGTTGTCCATTTCATTGCCAATGATCGTATTATCAGCAGCGTTTCCGGTACCATTGAGTGCCAGCGTTCCGATCAGTTGCAGATGTTCAACATTGGCAGACAACATGCAGGTGACAAAACTGTATACAAAATCGTCACCATCACCGGCAGCTTCAACGACAACATCTCCGACATTATCAACAACATAAGTATCATCGCCACCAAGCCCGGTCAGTGTATCAACACCGTTTAAACCATCAAGAACATTGTTACTGTTGTTGCCTGTCAAGCTGTCGTTATAGACTGAACCGACAAGATTTTCAATCGAGATGAAGGTATCGGATCCGTCACCGGTTGCACTATTGGTCATCAATGATGCCGTTACAGCCGCATGGGAGAGCTCAAAGGAGGCGGTATCGGTGCCGGGACCGCCGTTAAGAACATTTGCCCCGCCATTACTGATCAGCGTATTGCTACCATTATTACCGGTTGCATTGATATTGGCCGAACCGGTCAACCGGATATTTTCAACATTGGGAAGTAATACCAGCGAATAGGTGATGGAGGATTGTATGGTATCGATGCCTCCGCCAGCATCTTCAAAGATGGTATCGCTGTGATCCACAATGAAATAAAGATCACTGCCATTTCCTCCGTATAACAAATCAGAACCTCCGCCGCCTTCCAACTGGTCATTACCATCCATTCCGTAAATGGTGTCGTTACCTGCTCCCCCCGTAAGAACGTTACCGGCATCATCTCCATTGATGACGCTGCCTATGGCTCCTCCACTTGCCAGGGAAAAGAAGTATTGACCAGCAACGCCAGTATTACCGGGAGTAACCTCCAGATCAAGCATCTCGCTTTGTACCCCCGAGTGGACAAGCTCATAATAGGTTGTGCCATCGCCAGCGCTATATCCTGCACGCGCAATGGTGCCACCCAGGCCGCTCGCGCCACCGGAAGCATCGCCAGTCGTCCAGTTCATGACCTCATAGCGGAACTCAATATTGAAATTGCCGCCACCGGTACCAATCAGACGCATCTGAAAAGCATTCAGCTTGTCGATATGACCGTTAAAATAGCCAACATCGTCCCAGGTAACCGTCAAGGTTCCATAACCGGTAGCATCAAGGTCATACCATACCAGATTGGAGCCCGTTGAGGTACCACCAGGTGTAGCGGTTACAGCTCCCGGGCCATCAACGTTGGTCGTGTAGCCCATCGTATCCACGTCAGCAAAAAAAGCAGCAATCATTGGTTTGCTGCTTGTTTGCATACCCCAGGAAGTGTAGGATGAGATGCCATCTGTTCCGAAGGCTATACCGTAGTTGTTGATTGATATCGAAGTATAGGTATGACCCAAAAAATTGAGTCCGCCAGATCCAAAGGTGCTTCGAATGTTGACGTTGGCGGCGTCTCCAGAATTATTACGGTCAATAAAATTCTCGCCAAAACCGGCTGCTCCGCCTAATCCATTGATCAATTCCATATTTCACACTCCTCTTTGCATTTGTTATACCGGAAGTTATTTGACGAGAAACTGATATGCCGCTCACACGAACCACAACACCCCGTCAAATTCCTGGGGCGTGGGCAACTGCGACTGCGATGTAATGCCGGTAAAGGTCACGGAGGTATCAACAGTGCCGTCACCATTCAGGTCGGCATGCATCGTGAGCCCTTCGTAGCCTGCCGCGCCTGCCTGAACCCACGCGACAATCCTGCTCGTTCCGGGCTGCCAGCCCCAGACCGACAACTGCTCTCCTGCCTGCCAGTCGGTGATGGTTGACCATGTTGTAACGCCTCCTCTGCCATCAGAGAAGAAGATGTCGGTTCCTGGGCCCCCTGTCAGGAAGTTTGAGTCGGTTCCTCCATCGATCACATCGTTGCCAGTTCCGGCATTGACGGCGTCAACTCCGCCAGCCACATTGATGAAGTCGTTATACTGCGTACCAATCACCACTTCTCCCGTACTGTCTCCGATGAACTGAAAGTGGATGGGCGCTCCCCCGGCGGCAGTTGCCGGGCCGGTGTAGCGTTCGGGCATAACACTTATGCCGTTCCGAATCATCGGAGTGAGGGCAGGCTCTTCAGTGGTGAAATCATAGGATGTGCTACCGGCATAACTGTTTCCCGCCAGATCCTTGACGCTGCCTTCACTGAAGGTGACGTAGTAATGGCTACTGTTCAACAGATTTTCTGTCGGGTTGATGGTAAGCGTCGATCCCGAGAGAGTCAGATTGGTACTCGTAGCTGCATTAAAACTTTCCACTAAAGGGCCATCAGTCGAACCACTGTGAATAGCAATGGTGCCTGCTCCCCTCTGGATTGCTTCGCTGAAGTCCACCACAATATTATGATCGACAGCAACTCCTGTTGCCCCATCCGCAGGTGTAAAGGTATTGACCGTTGGCGCAGTGGTGTCCGCAATACCGGTGAAGCTCGTGTCGAGGCTGCCATCGGTGTTGTAGCGTGCGATAAGAACACTTGAATAGGGTTCTCCCCAACTTTTATATCCCGCCACAACGATCTTGCCGTCGTTCTGCAACGTCACGCATGTGGCTTGATCTATACTGTTACCAAAATCAGTCGTAACAATGCCATCTCCAGAAAAACCGGTATCAAGCGTGCCGTCCGTATTGAAACGTACCAAAGCAAAATCGTTGTCCATGCATCCCGCAACAAGAATTTTGCCGTCAAGCTGTACTGCCACATCATTACCACTATACCCTTCTGTCAGAATGAAATTCAACAAGATGACCTTGCCGTCATTTGAAAAACTTGTATCAAGACTACCATCTGTATTGTATCGCAACAAAGCAAGGCAAGAAACTTGATTGCCAAAATGTTGTCCCACCACTACGACTTTGCCATCACTCTGCAAAGTCATGCTCCAGAGCGCATCAACAACACCACCAAAATCTGTGGTGACCTTACCGTCACCTGAAAAGCTTGTGTCCAGACTGCCATCGGTGTTGTATCGTACCAGCGTGAAATAATTCAGGAAATGATTGTTATCACTACTACGCCCTGCGACAACGATCTTGCCATCACTCTGCAGTGCAACCGTTGTCGGAATGTCCTCATAGCCGAAGAAATCTGTTGTGACTACTCCATCTCCGGAAAAACTTGTATCTAACCTGCCGTCCGGATTATAACGCATCAAGACAAAATCATTGAGCGAACCATACGCTTTGCTTTGTCCGGCCACAAGAATCTTGCCATCGCTCTGTATCGTCACACCACTGTTATAGTATGATGGTGTCGTTACGCAACCCGAATCTGAAGAAAAGCCATTGAGTACTTCATGAATGCTTCCATCGGCATTGAAGCGCACCAATGTACCTACACCGCCAGAATGTCCTGCAACCACGATCTTACCATCAGCCTGTAGGGCCACACTGTTACTAAATTTATTCCATACCCACAGAGGGGGTGGCGGATCGTCATCAATAACATCAAGCAAATTAAATACACCATCCCCTGAAAATGTTGTATCAAGGCTGCCATCTCTGTTATAGCACTCAATCTGCCCCCAAGTCTGTGAACCAATCAACGCAGTTCGTCCTACAACCAAAATCTTACCGTCACTCTGCATGATCACATTATGCGCGGAACCACTCGTAGAAATAATCTTTCCCCCATCAGCTGCTAATATCAAGGAAGTCGTGGTCATAACTTTTTATTTCAATGGTTGATGGTGACTTGGTTCACCGAGTTCAAGGGTATTCCTCAGAACGCAGGTACGTATCATCAGGTAAACCACAACAACCCTTCAAATTCGAGTGGAGTGGGTAACTGCGACTGCGATGTAATGCCGGTAAAGGTGACCGAGGTATCGATAGTGCCGTCACCGTTCAGGTCGGCGTGCATGGTGAGCCCTTCGTACCCTGCCGCACCCGCCTGAACCCACGCCACAATCCTGCTTGTTCCGGGAGTCCACCCCCAGACCGACAACTGCTCTCCTGCCTGCCAGTCGGTGATGGTTGACCAGGTCGTCACGCCGCCTCTGCCATCAGAGAAGAAAATGTCGGTTCCGGCTCCACCAGTCAGGAAGTTCGAGCCTGTTCCGCCATCAATAACGTCATTGCCAGCTCCGGCATTCACTGCGTCAACGCCGCCTGCGACATTGATGAAGTCCTTATCGGCTGTCCCGATAAGCACTTCGCCAGTGCTGTCGCCGATGAACTGAAAGTGGATGGGTACGCCTCCGGCGGCAGTTGCCGGGCCGGTGTAGCGATCAGGCAGAAAACTAATGCCATTGCGTACCATGGGTACAAGGGGAATAACACTCACCGCAGTTTTTGTAACATCAGCAAACTGAAACAATTCAACTGAATTGACTGAATCAATACCATCCCGGCCTGAAACATTGTCATGAACCGTAAAGATAGCCGTTGTGTTGTCATAGTTGATAGTATAATCTGAAAAATTGCCACGATACACTGCCGTATCACTGCCCGTTCCGCCGTCAAGGGTATCGTTACCGGCCAGGCCATTCAAGCTGTCGTTACCAGCATAGCCGTATAACAGGTCATTACCTGCTGTACCGGTAAGGCTATCATTGCCGCCGGTACCATAAGTCGCCATAAAATGATCGATGTCTGTGTAGATATTTGAAATATCGATGACTCCGATAAGCCTGTCAGCTACACCACTACTATCTCCGCCAAAGGCCCCCCACGTCACCACAGAACCGTCAGCACGCAACGCCGCAAATGCAGTCTCTGTCGAGAATATCTGGATGACATCACCATTCAGTGAACTGGAAACACCAATACTATTTCCGCCAAAAACACTATCCCCCCACGTCACTACCGAGCCGTCAGCACGCAACGCCGCAAACGCATATCGTGTCGAAAATATCTGGATGACATCAACATCTCCGTTCAGTGAACCGGCTACACCACTGCTATCTCCGCCTGCACCACTATCCCCCCACGTCACCACTGAACCGTCAGCACGCAACGCTGCAAACGCATAATATGTCGAAAATATCTGGGTGACATCCACATCACCGTTCAGTGAACTGGAGACACTACTACTATCTCCACCCCAAGCGCTATCCCACCACGTCACCACCGAACCATCAGCACGCAACGCCGCAAACGCATATCGTGTCGAAAATATCTGGATGACATCAATATCTCCGTTCAGTGAACCGGCTACACTACTACTATCGCCCCCCCAAGAGCTACTCCCCCACGTCACCACAGAACCATCAGCACGTAACGCCGCGAATGCTTGAGTTGTCGAGAATATCCGGGTGACATCAACATCACCGTCCAGTGAACCGGAAACACCACTGCTATTTCCGCCAAAAACACTATCCCCCCACGTCACCACAGAACCGTCAGCACGCAACGCCGCAAATGCAGACATTGCCGAAAATATCTGGATGACATCAACATCACCGTTCAGTGAACCGGCTACACTACGACTATCACCGCCCCAAGAGCTACTCCCCCACGTCACCACTGAACCGTCAACACGCAACGCCGCAAAAGCATAACGTGTAGAGAATATCTGGATGACATCAACATCACCGTCCAGTGAACCGGAAACACCACTGCTATTTCCGCCATACAAGACATCACCCCACGTCACCACAGAACCGTCAGCACGCAACGCCGCAAAGGCTTGCTCTGTCGAGAATATCTGGATGACATCAACATCACCGTTCAGTGAACTGGCTACACCACTGCTGTTTCCACCATACCAGACATCACCCCACGTCACCACCGAACCGTTAGCACGCAACGCCGCAAAGGCCCACAATGTCGAGAATATCTGGATGACATCAACATCACCATTCAGCGAACTGGCTATACCACTGCTATTTCCGCCAAAACCGCTATCCCCCCACGTTACCACAGAACCGTCAGCACGCAACGCCGCAAACGCACAATAGTTTTCCCATTCGCCAAGTGTATGACCGGGAAACATTTTTGTGGTTCCCATTTCTTTCGACAGGCTGAACTCCGCTCCGCTCTTGTCTATCATATCGCATCTCTCCGTTGTCGTTATTTCGTGCTCCAAAATGTTTGTTGCCGGTTCACGTAAACCACAACACCCCATCAAATTCAAGCGGTGTGGGCAACTGCGACTGCGATGTAATGCCGGTAAAGGTGACGGAGGTGTCGATGGTGCCGTCACCGTTCAGGTCGGCATGCATGGTGAGCCCTTCGTAGCCTGCCGCGCCTGCCTGAGCCCACGCTACAATCCTGCTCACTCCGGGGTGCCAGCCCCAGACCGACAACTGCTCTCCTGCCTGCCAGTCGGTGATGGTTGACCAGGTCGTCACACCGCCTCTGCCGTCGCAAAAGAAGATATCGGTTCCAGCTCCACCGGTGAGAAAGTTCGATGCTGTTCCACCGTCAATCACATCATTACCAGCTCCGGCATTGACGGCATCAACTCCGCCAGCCACATTGATGAAGTCGTTATACTGCGTACCAATCACCACTTCGCCAGTGCTGTCGCCAATAAACTGAAAGTGGATGGGCGCTCCCCCGGCGGCTGTTGCCGGACCGGTGTAGCGATCAGGAATGACATCGATGCCGTTGCGGGTGACCGGGAGCAAGAGCGGATAATCGACAGCAGGCACAAGGTTGGTATTTCCACCTCCCATAAAATACGAGGGCATGGTGATAGTTATCGGGTTGCTGCTGTCACCGGTGATGGCGCCTGAAAATTGGAACGATGGATCGGTGGAGCTTTGAACCTCTCCGGGCAAATGCCTGTTTCCGCTGTTCAGGCTCGACCATTCCGAGAAATTAACAACCGTCGTATACAACACCCCGACTTCTGTTGCATTTTCGAAGCTCAACGCTGTAAAGACGGTCTGATCCGGCAGATTATCGCCATTGCTGTCAATGAGTTTTCCAGATATATAATTTGGAAGGTCGAACGTAGCGACAACATTGTCAGCTCCTTTGGTCTGCCAGACAAGGGGAATATCATGAACGACAGACGACGTACGACTGATATACGGTACAGTTGTTGGGCGACCCTCACTATCAAATATTGAGCCGAAAGCAAGATCCATGATTTCGCGAGCCGTCCAGTGAGTCGGGTCGTTCCAGGTTATTGAGTACGTTGTTGTGTAGGGTGTCTGGACATTTGTCATACAGTCAATAACGCCATCAGCACCTCTATTATCAAGCAAAGACCATGTTCCGGAATGAGCTGGCAGCGTAAATGTTGCAACCAGCGCATCTCCAGGATTGGGATCGGCTGTAAGCACAACAACAGGATTGAGGGTCAGAACGTAGAAGCCGACCACCTCTCCCTCGGTATCGAAGGCAAGACGCCCCCAACGGTTTTGGCTGTCCTCAGTGGCTCCGACAGTGACAATAGCCTGGAAAATATTTTCAGTAAGCCATATTGCAGAGCCTGATGTCGTCATGAGTGCGCCATCGCTGGGATTAGTCCAACTGTCAGTAAAAGCGTCTGCAATACCATCACCTGTTGTATCCAAAATGCAGGTTGTCCCATGAGTACTCACCATCGAACCCAGATAACCAGGGGTACTCTGCTTTGCTGTGTCGAGATACCAGTCCATGAAAATTTCATAGGCACTTGCAGTTCCTGCCGGAGTGCCATCAAGGTTAGTATGCATTACAACGTTTTTTTACTTGATTAGTGAAAAAAAATAAGCTTCACACAAACCACAACACCCCGTCAAATTCCTGGGGCGCAGGCAACTGCGACTGCGATGTAATCCCGGTAAAGGTCACGGAGGTATCGATTGTACCGTCTCCGTTCAGATCGGCATGCATGGTGAGCCCTTCGTAACCTGCCGCTCCGGCCTGAACCCACGCGACAATCCTGCTCACTCCGGGGTGCCATCCCCAGACCGACAACTGCTCTCCAGCCTGCCAGTCGGTGATGGTTGACCAGGTTGTAACGCCGCCTCTTCCGTCGGAGAAGAAAATGTCGGCTCCGGCTCCTCCGGTCAGGAAGTTCGAGCCTGTTCCTCCGTCGATCACGTCGTTGCCCTCTCTGGCATCGACGGCATCATCCCCTGCCCCCGAATTGATGAAGTCGTTATAGGGTGTACCAATAATAATCTCTCCACTGCTGTCGCCGATATACTGGAAATGGATGAGCGCTCCACCTGCGGCTTTTGCCGGGCCAGTGTAGTCCTCGGGCATAACACTGATGCCGTTGCGGAGCATTGGAGTCAGAGGGAAATAATTGGTTGATGATAGCCGTGCGACATGCACCGAATTGATGTCAAAGAAATAGGAGGTAGTATCGCCTGGATTGGTGACCGGGTTCAGTGCTCCACTGAAAGCTTCTGCCCAATCATCCGCTGGGGCCCAGATGTTCAAACCCAGTGTCATCGAATTCTGCGGAATAGTACTCCTGTCGATACGGAGCAACTGACCGTCAACATACCAGCATACAGCATTTTGAAACCACTCCATGCGGTAGGTGTGCTCATCGGTTAACGCACCTGAAATTGGATGAAAAGCAGGATGACCTGCGCCAAGGGGTTCATTCGCATAGACGTTTGTCTGAATCTGGTTGACTCTATTCGAAACTTCTTCAAAATCGATTTCGTCATGCAGCCCGCCCGGGTTGGTATGGTAGCTAAACATGCCTCCGACAATACCACCTACCACCGTATTTTGGAAATGAGCCTTGATTTCGAAGGCAACTCCTCCTGTTGCGTTTGAAAATGTCTCTGTGGTGATTACTTCTGAGCCATAGAAAGAGGGCTCAGTACCGTTGGTTGGGTTGTAGGTATCAAGTTTGAGATGTAATTGGCCATCTGAGACGACAGGAAGCGATTGACGCTGCTGAGTTCGTCCGTAAAATGAACCGCCGTATTCCCACTTATTATAGTCCCAGTTGGCAGGATTTAGTGACGTGTTGAAATCATCAGCAAAAAGGGTTACGATCTCCACGATCGGTTCAATCATGATTTTCTCCTTTCATTAGCATTGTCAGTTGATGATTTGCCGCTCACACGAACCACAACACTCCGTCAAATTCCTGCGGAGTCGGAAGTTGCGATTGCGAGGTAATGCCGGTAAAGGTCACGGAGGTATCAACGGTACCGTCACCGTTCAGGTCGGCATGCATCGTGAGCCCTTCATAGCCTGCCGCGCCTGCCTGAACCCACGCTACAATCCTGCTTGTTCCGGGATGCCAGCCCCAAACCGACAACTGCTCTCCTGCCTGCCAGTCGGTGATGGTTGACCAGGTCGTTACGCCTCCTCTGCCATCAGAGAAGAAGATGTCGGTTCCAGGGCCCCCTGTCAGGAAGTTCGATTCTGTTCCTCCGTCAATCACATCATTGCCAGCTCCGGCATTGACCGCATCAACTCCGGCCGCCACATTGATGAAGTCGTTATACTGAGTACCAATAACCACTTCGCCACTGCTGTCGCCGATGAACTGAAAGTGGATGGGCGCTCCCCCGGCGGCTGTTGCCGGACCGGTGTAGCGCTCTGGCATGACACTTATGCCGTTCCGAATCACCGGAGTGAGAGCAGGCTCTTCAGTGGTGAAGTCGTAGGATGTAGTGCCAGCGTAGCTGTTGCCCACCAGATCCTTGACACTGCCTGGGCTGAAGGTGACGTAGTAATGGCTACTGTTCAACAGATTTTCTGTCGGGTTGATGGTGAGCGTAATGCCGGAGATGGCAAGATTCGTGCTTGTTGCTGCATCGTAGCTTTCCAATACAGGACCATCAACCGAACCACTGTGAATGGCAACCGTGCCTGCTCCCCTCTGGATTGCTTCGCTGAAGTCCACCACAATATTGTGATCGACAGCAACTCCGGTTGCCCCATCCGCAGGTGTAGAGGTATTGACCGTTGGCGCGGTGGTGTCCGCAATGCCGGAAAAAGTTGTGTCGAGGCTGCCATCGGTGTTATATCGTACCACAGCAAGATCGCCGTTACTTTGCCCTGTCACAAGAATCTTGCCGTCAGACTGCAGCGTCATGCCCATGCCAGTGAAAATCTGACCACTGTCGCTGAAAACTGTAACAGCACCAATATCTGTGGTAACGATGCCGTCGCTGGAGAAGGTGGAATCAAGGCTGCCATCGGTATTGTAGCGCACGACGGCAATGGATGTATTGCTGTGACCTGCCACAAGGATTTTCCCATCGCTCTGCACCGCCATGCAGTATCCCTCATCATTACCGCCCAGCTCCGTGGTGAGCTTGCCATCGCCGGAAAAGCTGGTGTCGAGAGTGCCATTCAGGTTGTAGCGTGCGAGGGCAAAGTTGTTATTCGCGCCGTTCGTACTGGATCCTGCCACGAGGATCTTGCCGTTTGACTGCACCATACTGTGTCCACGATCTTCACCATTACCGAAATCTGTGGCAATTATACCGTTACTGCCAAAGCTCGTATCGAAATTGCCCTCTGCGGTAAAACGCGAAAGAACAAAATCAGTGTTGAAACCGAATCCACTCTTCTGGCCATATCCCGCCACAAGAATCTTTCCATCCGATTGTACCACCACACTGTCGCCTGTACCCCACTGGCCTGGGTTTACCGTGACCAGACCGTCACCACCACCAAAAGTGGTGTCGACGCTCCCGTCAGCGTTATAACGAGCAAGAGCGATGTTGTCCGTGGTACCTGCCACCAGAATTTTACCATCGGATTGCAGTGTTACCTGTGCAGTGCAAACCGGGCCAGTCACTTGACCATCACCTCCGCCAAAAGTGGTATCAAAACTTCCGTCAGCGTTGAAGCGTGCAAGTGCAAGCGTGTAGGTATCTCCAGTGGTTATTTGCCCTGCCGCAAGAATTTTATGATCACTCTGCTCTACCACACTCACGGCACATACTAAATTGACCCCAAAATCTGTTGCAAGTTTGCCATCGCCGGAAAAGCTTGTGTCAAGAGTACCATCGCTGTTGTAGCGCACAAGCAGAAATTCGCCATTACTGCCATTCAAGCTACCTCCAGCCACCAAAATCTTGCCATCAGATTGCTTTGTTATACCTGTAGCACCTTCATTACCACCGTTGAAGTCAGTCGTAACCAGACCATTACCAGGAATCACAGACATGATTTTCTCCTTTAGGTTTTGGATTTTGTTGATGATATGCCACTCAAACGAACCACAATACCCCGTCAAATTCCTGCGGAGTGGGTAACTGCGATTGCGATGTAATGCCGGTAAAGGTGACAGAGGTATCGATAGTGCCGTCGCCGTTCAGGTCGGCATGCATGGTGAGCCCTTCGTAGCCTGCGGCTCCAGCCTGAACCCACGCCACAATCCTGCTTGTTCCGGGGTGCCAGCCCCAGACCGACAATTGCTCTCCTGCCTGCCAGTCGGTGATAGTTGACCAGGTCGTTACGCCACCTCTGCCGTCGGAGAAGAAGATGTCGGTTCCAGGGCCCCCTGTCAGGAAGTTTGAGCCTGTTCCTCCGTCAATCACATCGTTGCCTGCTCCGGCATTGACGGCATCACTTCCCGCAGTTGAATTGATGAAGTCGTTATATTGCGTACCCATAATCACTTCATTACTGCTGTCGCCGATGAACTGAAAGTGGATGGGTGCTCCGCCAGCGGCTGTTGCCGGGCCGGTGTAGCATTCTGGCATGACTGTGAAGCCATTACGTACCATGGCAGTCAGAGGAGGAGCTTCAGTGATAAAATCATAGGATGCAAAGCCGGCATAGCTGTTTCCTGCCAGATCCTTGATCGTTCCTGCGGTGAACGTCATGAAGTAATGGGTACTGTAAGAGAGGTTAACCGTTGGATGGATGGTGAGTACGGTGCCTGAAACATCGAGGTTTGTGCTTGTTGCTGCATCGTAGTTTTCCACTACCAGGCAGTCAGCCGAGTCACGGAAAATGGCAATGATACCCTCTCCCCTCTGGATCGGTTCGCTGAATTCGACCACAATATTATGATCGACAGCAACTCCGGTTGCCCCATCTGCAGGAGAGAAAGTGTTGACTGTTGGCGCAGTGGTATCCTCAATTTCTCCACTTGCACCGGAGACAATAATCATGCCATTATCAAAAAACGGGGTATCGAGACTCCTGTCGGTATTGTAACCTACCAGGGCAAAAGCACCATGAGAAAGGGCCGCGGGGAGAATCTCGTCAGACTGTACCGTGGTATACAGACCATAGTCGGTAATAATCTTGCCGCCAGCCTCGGAAAATATCGATGAAGTTGTAACCATAAGGGTGAATTGATGGTTGATGCTATGGATAATCGGCAGCAGAGCTATGGGGATAAGAACAAATAGGCTTGCGAAACAGGAACCCGACAGGATGCTGCGTTTATGGAATAAAAATACACGCAATATAGAGTAAAAAAAGCAATAATACACCGCTATTCTGCAAAGAAATAACAGAATAACTATTTCAGCTATACACCAATAGCGGCAGGATATATGTTTGTTGTTATTTTTTTGACAACGTCACTACTCAACTGGTGCGTTTCCAGCGGTTGTGCAGCCAGAACCACTCTTCGGGGTAGCGGTAGATGTAGCGCTCAAGTACCTTGGTATAGCGACGGACAAGCTCTTCGGCATCGGCTTTGGTGGTACCGAGATCGCTGCACTCAATCTCTTCATAATCAACCTTGTACAGGGCATCTTCTGTTCTGCGGCATATTCCGACGAAGAGGGGAACACCCGCTTTGAGGGCAATATAGGCGGGACCGAGAAAAACGGAGGTGCGGCGACCGAGAAAATCGATAAAAAAGGAGCCATTCCGGTCGGACTGATCGCCAAGCATAACCAAAATCTCTCCATTACGAAGGGATCTCAGCCCCTCGCGAAGGGCCTGTTGATCCTGGACTACCCGGTTACCATGCATGGTTCGCCAAGCGTTGATCTGATAGTCGATATGGTGGTTTTTCAGTGGTTTGACCACAAGGGTAAAAGGGGCAACCAATAATCCCGCACAGAGACCGAGCAGCTCCCAGTTGCCGAAATGTGCGGAAACGAAGAGGCCTCCTTTTTTTTGGCCAATGGTTTTTGCAAGAAAATCGGTGGCATCAACGTCAAGAAGTTTTGCTGCATCTTCTGCTGTTTTGATCATGGGAAGACGAAGCAATTCAATAATATTCTCGGCCTGGTTACGATAAACCCGGGCGGCGATGGCATCAATTTCTGCACTGCTTTTGGAGGGAAAGGTGAGCGCAAGGTTCCCGGTCACCAGTTGACGCCTTGTTTTGAGGATGTGATAGACAAAATCACCAAGGAGATGGGCTATGGCTGTGGAGCGCTTGCGACTGATGTTTCTGACCAGCCAACCAAGCATCATGATGAGCCGGTAAAGCGCCTTCTGTGAAACATCCCGTCTCTTTATTTCTCTGCGCTTCATGAAGATAAGCTCTGTTTTACCATGCGGACAATCGAAGAGTATACGCTAAATTGGAAAAAAATATCGAACATTTATCTTTTGCAGAACTTTCTGCTAAAGGGAAACCGGAAACTGACCACAATGATCGGATACAATAAGGTGGTGAGCCAATGTGAGGCTCTTGAAAAAGTCCGGGTCTGGCAGGCTTCGGGAAAAAAAGTTGTTTTTTCAAACGGCTGTTTTGATATTCTTCATGCCGGGCATGTCGAGTACCTGGCAGCGGCAAGAGAACTTGGTGATGTGCTGCTGATAGGCCTGAACAGCGACGCTTCGGTTCGTCGACTCAAGGGGCCAAGCCGGCCTGTCTGCTGCGAAGCTGACCGCGCCACGGTGCTCTCTGCGCTGGAGGTGGTTGATGCAGTAACCCTTTTTGATGAGGATACACCTGAAGAGCTGATTAACCTCTTGCTGCCGGATATTCTTGTCAAGGGAGCAGACTGGGCCGTTGAGCAAATTGCCGGAGCACGGGCAGTGCTTGAGCGTGGCGGCGCAGTTTTGACCATACCCTTGCTTGAAGGGCGTTCAACAAGCTCGATCATCGAAAAAATTATTCAGCTCTCTTCTCAATCAGCAACCTGCGGTGGAACGACTTAAACACTATAGCATCAGACTGCTTACAGCATGTGCAGCGTGCACGCTCCTGCTGTCGCTCACCTCTCTGATTGTGCTGAACAGCGGGGTACTTGACCGGTTTGCCCAGGAGCGGGTTATTGCTCTTTTTAACAAAAAATTTTTTGGACGGCTTGAACTGCAGGAGCTGCACCTGAAGTTTCCGAACAGGGTTACCCTGATCAATCCCCGTATTTATGCTCCGGGGGAAAAAACTGCCGCTCTTGAGGCGCAAACGCTTTCACTGAAATTCAACATTCTTTCGCTTCTCCAGCCTGATATCAGAAAATTATATATCCGGCGCCTGACGGCTGACCGGTTTAACGCAAGGATTATTGAGCAGAAGAACGGCAAGCTCAATCTTGATCTTGTTTTCAAGTCGCGCGACCCCGATTCGACGAAGACGCCGCTCGACCATTTTTTCTGCAAAATCCTTCAGGTCAGCAACAGCAATCTCTCGTACTCAAGGAATACACTCCATCCGGCAAGTTGGCCGCTTGAGGTTACGGGTATCAATGCTGAGCTTTCATCGTTCACCGTCAAGAAAAAATTTCTGGGCGGAAGTGTTGAAAATGTGCGTTTTAACATCCCGCAGTATCATGTTGCTCTCCGACAGGTTTCCGGAAAATTTCTTTTTTCTGAAGCCCGTTCCGAGCTGCTTGACCTGAAAGTTGCCGCAAATAAAAGTGAAGCGGAGCTTTCGGCTACTGTTGATCACTTCAATATTTTTTCGCGGCAGCCGCAAAAAGAGCTTGCCCTTGCCTCCTCTTTTCTCAATGTCGAAAAGCTTGCGGTGCATAGCGACGACTTGCAGCTCTTTTACCCTTCACCTGTTCTGCCCTCCGGCATCTACACTTTTAAAGGAAATGCAAGAGGAAAAAAGGAGCATGTTGAACTCCTTGATGCGCTTCTCAGGCAAGGCAAAAGCAGGCTGGCCGTCAAGGGAGAGTTGCTTAACCTTTACAACAGGAGCGCATTTGCTTATGCACTGCAATGCGACAGCTCAAAAATTGTCGAGCCTCTTGTTGAGTCATTGCTGAAAGAGGGCGCTCTGAAGGATATTGCCCGCAAGAGCGGCGATATTACCTTTTTTGGCAATGCAAAGGGGACCCTGCATGCAGTAAAAGGAGAGGTTACCGCTTTGTGTCTTCCAGGAGAACTCTCACTGAATGGTGAAGCCTCAAGGGAGGAGTCGGGTCAGATTGCCGGCAAGGGCACCTTTATCCTTAAAGGGTGCAAACCGCACCTCTTCCTGAAGCCGGAGAACGGAAAAAGCTTGTTGAACGCTTCAGGTACAGTTGAGGGCAGAGGAAACAGCCGGGAGGTCAGCCAGTTGTCACTTGATATGAAGCTGAAGGACTCTTTCTGGCAGAATCAGCCGGTGAAAGAGGGTTCCGTTGTGGCAACGTATGGCAACCAGTTGCTGAATACCTCTCTTGTTTTGAACAATAACCCCACAACCTTCAATCTTGATGGCGAGATCGACTGGAAGGAGCGTGTGCCGCACTACCATGCTTCGGGCAAAACAACCGCTCTTGATATTTCGAAAATCCTCGGTTCGAAAGAGGTTACCACTAACCTGAACGGAGGGTTTGCCGTGCAGGGTTCCGGGTTTGATACAAAAATGGTCAATATTGCTGCTGCTTTGCAGTTTTCCCCTTCGACCATTAACACTTTTCAACTGAAAGATCGTTCAAAAGTGGCCTTTGAGATTGTTCAGGACGCAGCCTCTTCGCGGGCAAGTATCAAGAGTGATTTTCTTGATTTTCTTGCTGAGGGTAGTTATACGTTTGAAGAGTTGATCGCAATCGGGAACCTTGCCGCTTCGGCGATTGCACGGGAGGCAACCACACAGAATATTTGGCATACCGGGACTCAGCAGCCTGTCACTGCGGCAGATGTGCTCAGGAGTGACTTCAGGGTCAATTACCGCATCGTGGCAAGAGATATCTCACCATTGGTACTGCTTTTTCCGGTGCAGGGGCTTTCCTTGCAGGGAAGCGCTGAGGGAAGTGCTGTTTGCCATAACGGAGAGTGCTCAATCGGCACCTTGATAAACTTTTCGAAGTTGCGTTCCCGTGACGATTTTTTCCTTGAAAATCTCACGATGAAGGCCGATATGGTGTGCAGCGGCAGTGGCGTTCCAAAAGCATCGGCAGTTGGCCGGGTTTCATCGGTCACCGTTGCCGGAAAGAAAACTGGCGAGACAATTTTTTCGGCGCTCTACACGCCAGCATCTCTTGATGGGGCCATCGACCTTGCCATACCCGATCCTCTGCAGAAGCTGTCGGCAAAATTTACGGCAACAAAGGGCGATGTTGGCTATGACCTCCTCTTTCACCATCTCTCCATGAAAGATCCCTCAGGTCTCTGGCAGGCAAGGGAAAACTCTCATCTCATTGTGGGCAGAAGAGCTGCGAGGTTCAATCGTTTTACCATCGCAAAGGGTATACAGCAGGCGGTATTTGATGGCGAGCTCAGCAACGCCCAACCGGGGACTTTTCAATGCACCTTGTCCAATCTTGAACTGAACGAGTTGAAGCGGTTTGCCCTTGATCCCTCTCTCGACAAGCTTGCCGGAACGATCAATGGCTTTCTGACGGTGAGTGGAAATCCTGATGCAAAAACAAGCACGCTCAAAGTTAGTGGCGCGGATATCCGTTATGGGGAGATCCTGATAGGGTACCTGCAAGCCAATGCTCTTCACAGCGGGAACCAGCTTCGTTTTGAGCTGCACAGCAGCCCTCTGAAGCCTGAAAAAAATGCAGGACATGCGACGGCTTCGATGAACACCATCGATGGGAGCGGAACTATTCCTCTTGCAATCAGCTACTATCCTCTCCATCTGCGGATGCCGGAGCAGGAGAAGATCAGCGCAACCCTCCGCTCTGATAACCTTTCTGCCCAGTTTCTTGAATACCTGCTCCCTTTCTTTGAATCGGCTGAAGGTATTATCCCTACAACACTTACAATCGAAGGCAGAACTCCAAAACCAGATATTTATCTGACCACTCAGTTGCGTAATACCTCAATCAAGATCGAACCCACGCAGGTATCCTACCGTTTGAACGGCGAGCTCTATGTCACACCGAAAGCTGTCGAACTGAGGGAGATAACCGTCAGCGACAACAACAATGGAAAAGGAGTCATCAATGGAGTTGTGCAACTTGAGCAACTGAAACCCAGAAGACTTGAGCTCACAGGCAGATTGAACAGGCTTCTGTTGTACAACAAAAAGGACAAAGAGGATGACACCTCATTCGGAAACATTACCGCCACAAGCCGCAATATTGTTGTTCATGGCACGCTCTCCGAACCGGTTGTCGAGGGAGAGTTGAGGATTGATTCTGCTGATTTTTCTCTTTATCGGCTTGGAGCCAATGAGAGCACCAAGTATATCGGTGTTGAGAAATTTGTTGAATTCATACCACGTTACCCTGCACCAATCACTCCGGATAGTGAAAACAAAAAAATCGTGGCAAAACCAGCGGAGTTTTATCACTCACTGATTGATATCCTGCAGATAAAAAACCTGCAACTCAGCAGTATTGAGCCGCTCAAGTATACCATGATTTTTGATCGTCTGAGGGGCGAACAACTTGAATCATCCATCAACAATCTCTCGTTGATGGTGAGCAAAAACAACCAGCAATATCAGCTTTTTGGATCGGTCAACGTCGTTGGTGGGAAGTACAAATTTTCCAACTCAAACTTTGACTTGCAGGACGGAGGAAAAATAAGCTGGAACAGTGTTGACATCAGGAGCGGTGTCATGAATAATCTGTACGGCAGCAAATATATCAGCACGTCAAACCAGCAGAGCGGAGAACGGGATAATGTCAAACTGCTGCTTGCAATTACCGGTACACTTAATGAGCCCCAGGTCGCGATGGGTTATTATCTCAATGAGCAGACGCAGCCATACGCGTCAATGAACATGATCGGCGGGCAGTCGAGCCAGATCGACCCGAACGCAGAACTGAACGTCATCTCGCTGCTGCTTTCCAAACAGTGGTATGTCCGTCCGGGAAGCAACGGACAGAACGGGAACCTTGCTGTTTCAAGCGTCGGGCTTTCCGCTGGTACCGGTATTCTTTCATCACGTATTTCAAGGGTTATTCAGGATCTCGGTGGACTGGAAAGTTTCAATGTCAATGTCGGTATGGATAAACGTGGCGCTCTGAGGGGACTTGACCTTTATCTTGCACTCAGTGTTCCGGGTACCGGTGGAAAAGTCCGTTTTATCGGTACCGGAAGCTCTCCCGGCTCCAGTGAGTCAACCACAGCAGATTATTACGGTACGGCACAGAAGATCGAGTACCGGGTCACTCCGAAAGTCTATCTTGAAGCATCCCGCTCTTATGGACAGGGTGCGAGTGTAACATCGAGCACCAATCTGCAGAAGCCTGCTGAAACCTGGGGTGTCAGCCTCTCTTACAAAGAGCGTTTCCAGAGCTGGGACAAGTTCTGGAAACGCCTTCTTCCGTCATCCGACAAGAAGAGATAAATCCTTTCGGTTTTTGTAAATTGCGGGGAGGAGCCATTCTGCAACAAACCCCGGGAGAACAGCGTCTTGAACGGAAAAAACATTATCATCGGTATTTGTGGAGGCATTGCGGCCTATAAAATACCGCAACTGGTCAGGCTTTTGAAAAAAAGAGGGGCCTGTGTGAGGGTAGCGCTTACGGAGGGAGGTACCCATTTTGTCAGTGAGCTTGCGCTTGCCACCGTTTCCGAAGAACCGGTCTACCGCAAGATATTTCCCCCGACGGGAAGCGACGAAATGGACTTTACACGCCATATCTCTCTTGGAGAGTGGGCCGATGCCCTTGTGATTGCACCGGCTACGGCAAATACTCTGGCCAGGCTCAGTGCAGGCCTTTGTGACGACATGCTTGCCGCTGTTTTTATTACCCTGCGTCCCGCAAAACCGGTACTGATTTTTCCGGCCATGGACGGCCAGATGTTTCTGTCGCCCTCTGTGCAGCGAAATATAGCAACACTTTCCGCCCAGGGGTGCCTGGTCATCAACCCTGAAAGCGGAGTACTTGCCTCGGGACAATGCGGAGTTGGCCGTATGCCTGAACCTGAGGCAATCCTTGCAGCTCTTGAAAAAGCTCTCCACTGCGGCGAAAAACGCTCTTTGCTTTATGGGAAATCGGTCGTCGTCACCGCAGGGCCAACACGTGAAAAAATTGACGGTGTCCGTTTCATCTCCAACTACTCTTCGGGGAAAATGGGTTTTGCCATCGCCCGGGCAGCAGCAAGGCGTGGAGCAATTGTCACCCTTATTTCCGGACCGGTTCATCTTCCCTCACCTCCAGGTGTGGATCGTCTTGATGTTGAAAGTACTGCGGAAATGAACGCCGCGGCTGAGGGGTTTTTCAGAAGTTGCGACCTCTTTATCGGCGCTGCTGCAGTCTCTGACTACCGCCCGGCCACACCGTATGACGGCAAAATGAAAAAGGATGATGAGCATATTGAGCTTACCCTTGTAAAAAACCCTGATATTCTGGCCAGATTCGGCAGACAAAAAAGCGAGGGTCAGCTTGCCGTTGGATTTGCTCTTGAAACTCAGACAGGTCTGGAGAATGCCCGAAAAAAACTGGTCGACAAAAACCTGGATCTTATTGTGTTCAATTTTTTTGACCGTAAAACTTCCGGTTTTGATGTCGATACAAATATTCTTACCCTGATAGGAAGTGATGGCGTAACCGTGGAACTCCCGCAACTGAGCAAAGATGATGCCGCCGAAAGAGTCCTTGATGCTATTGAAGAGCTGTGCCCGAAAACCGGCAGTAACCCCTGAAAACGCAGAATCGTTTTATGCAAAGTTTTTTATTCGGCGAAGCTGAGCCAACTCCTCTTGCGGAGGAAAATACCACTTCATCATTAAATAAGCTGGCTCTCTTATGCGATAAAGCAAAGGTGTGTCGGAAGTGCACGCTTGCTGAAACAAGAATTACTGTTGTTTTTGGTGAGGGCAACCCCTCTGCAGCTCTTGCCGTGATCGGCGAGGCTCCGGGAGCAGAAGAGGATGCTTCAGGCAGGCCGTTTGTCGGACGCTCAGGCCAACTGCTTGATAAAATACTCAAGGCTGCCGGATTTTCCCGCCAGGAGGTTTATATATGCAATATTCTGAAATGCCGTCCTCCCGGAAACCGCAACCCGCTTGCTCATGAGATCGAAAGCTGTATACCATTTCTTTTGGAGCAACTGCAGATTGTCAAGCCGAAAGTTATCTTGATTCTCGGCAAGGTAGCCGCCAACACTCTTTTCGAAAACAAGCTCTCGCTGGGTTCCATGAGAGGAAAAGTGACACACTGGAAAGAGTTTGACTGTTTTATTACCTATCATCCAGCGGCGCTGCTGCGTAACCCTGAGTGGAAAAGGGGATGCTGGGAGGATATTCAACTGATGATGAGCCATTATGAAAAAATTTGCGGTAAAACAAACGCATCAAAACATGAGCACTGAACGATGATCAAGAAAGCCCCTCTCGCCATAGATTTTAACAAGGATATCGATTTCAGCCAGGAGAGCCGTGTTCCTCCCTACTCAACTGAAATTGAGCAGGAGGTTCTTGCCTGCATTCTGCTTGAAGATGACCCTATTGAACAGGTTATCCAGATTTTCGGCGATAATGGCGATGAGGTCTTTTATGAAAGGCGGCACCAGATCATTTTCAAGGCAATGATGCAGCTTTACCATAAACGGCAGGCAATCGACATTATCACGGTCAGCGAAGAGTTGCTGAAAATGAACGAGCTTGAGCCGGTCGGCGGACGGCACTACCTGGCTGAGCTTTCCGGCAAGGTTATCAGCGCGGCCAATATTGAGTATTATGCGCGTCTGGCGAAGGAGAAGTATCTTTACCGAAGGATGATCTCCATATCGGCCAAAATTTCAGGTGCAGCTTACAGCTCATCGATGGACATTTTCGATCTTGTCGAACATGCTTCCCAGCAGTTTTTCAATATCTCCCAGGCTGGTATCAAAAAGAAGGCATCGCTTATCAAGGAGCTGATCAAAAATGGTATCCATATGCTTGAGAGCCTCAGGGCATCTCAATCTTCCGTCACCGGCGTAGGATCGGGATTTTCCGAACTTGACCAGCTTACCGCCGGTTTTCAGCCTTCCGACATGATCATCATTGCGGCAAGACCTTCCGCGGGTAAAACCGCATTGGCGCTTGCTGTTGCCCGTAATGCTGCCGTGGATTTCGATACTCCTGTTCTTTTTTTCAGTCTTGAAATGGCTGAGGTACAATTGGCCATCAGGCTTATGTGCGCTGAAGCATACGTAGAGTCGCAACTTGTGCGAACTGGCCGGATAACACCTGAAATGATGGGCAGGATCATCAACAGCATGGACAAGCTCAATGAGGCTAAGCTCTTTATTGATGATACCGCTGGCATCTCCATTATGGAACTTGCCGCTAAAACCCGCCGGATGAAGCAGGAGCATAATATCGGCATGGTTGTGGTCGATTACCTGCAGTTGGTGACCCCGGTCAGGGATGGAAGAACAAACAGGGAGCAGGAGATTGCGCAGATATCCCGCTCGTTGAAGGCGCTGGCCAAGGAGCTGAATATTCCTGTTATCGCCCTTGCCCAGCTCAACCGCTCGGTTGAACAGCGATCGGGCGACAGAAGACCCCAGCTCAGCGATCTGAGGGAGTCGGGCTCCATTGAACAGGATGCCGATGTGGTGATGTTCCTTTCGAGACCGGAAATGTACGGAAAACAGACCTTCGAAGATGGCTCTTCAACAAAAGATGTTGTTGAAATTGTCATCGGCAAGCAGCGAAATGGTCCGATCGGAGATATACGGTTGTTGTTCCTGAAAAATTACGGACGATTCCAATCAACGGCCAATAGCTATATTACAAGCGGAGAGGGATCGACAGCTTCTCACGATCAGGAGCATTATGTGCCCGCGTTGCCGGATGCGGGAAAATCAAAGGTCACCCAATTTATCACTCACGACGAAGCACCTTTTTAAGTCGCCATTATGCCAGAAAACAACACACAAATAAACTCCGGGTGCGAAAAGAAAAAGGATGAACCCTTGATCAAGGGTACTGAAGCAACGTATACCGGAATAGGTGCATCAAGGGGAATTACCATCGGAGAGTGCTACAGTTTCGTCAAGGAGAAGTGTGATCATGAAATCAGGGAGCTGAATGACAAAAACATCAGCGAAGAGATTGAAAGGTTTCTTTCTGCCTTGCACCGTTCTGAAAATGAACTAAAGAAAATCGAGCAGGTCACCATAAAAAAACTCGGGAAGGGGTACTCCAATTTGTTTGAGGCCCAGATCATGATACTGCACGACCCGGTGCTGATTGATGCCATTGCCGGAAGAATAAAGTCGGAACGAAAACCGGCGCATCTGGTCATTGAGGAGGAGTTTGACAAGTATCTTGAAAAGTTCAGGAATTCAGACGACCTGATTTTCCAGGAGCGGGCTGATGATCTGCACGATATCCAGAACCGGATTATCAGAAATCTGCATATAAGAAAACTGCACTCATGGATCCCTGAAGGGGTGATTGTTGCATCCGATACCCTCTCATCGGCCGATATTATTTTGTTAAGCCGCAGCAATGTCAAAGGATTTGTCACCGATTCGGGAGGAAAGACCTCGCACATCGCCCTGATATGCCGCTCACTCAACATTCCGATCGTTGTCGGGCTTGGCAATATCTCGCAGAAGGTATCGACCGGCATGCAGATGATTATTGACGGAACAACGGGTACGGTAATAACAAACCCTGAAAAAAAGAGAGTTGCTCACTATTTGAGCAAAAAAGAGGAGGAGAAAAAAAATGAAGATGATACCTCCTTGATGGCCGTGCTTCCGGCAACGACTCAATGTGGAGTCAGGATAACCTTTTATGCCAATATCGATTTCAAGGAGGAGTTGCACGACCTGACCATTGCCGGCGCTGAAGGAGTGGGATTGTTCAGAAGCGAAAATCTTTTTAATGAAGGCACAAAAGTGCCAAAAGAGTCCGAACAGTTCCTCTACTACCGGGAAATGGCTGAAGCAATTGCCCCGATGCCTCTCGAAATACGCCTGTTTGATATCGGGGGTGACAAGCTGATCTACTCTCCGGTCAAGGAGCCTAATCCAAACCTTGGATGGCGAGGTATCAGAATTTTGATTGATCTGCCGGAAATCCTTGATGCCCAGCTCAGGGCTACGATACGGGCCAATGTCCATGGAAATGTTGATGTCCTGATTCCCATGATCATCTCGCTCGATGAGATCCGCCTGGTAAGGGCAATGATCGACAAGCACTATGAGGAGCTGGCTGGTGAGGATGATTCGCAGTTTGAAAAACCGGGAGTCGGCGCTATGATAGAGGTACCGGCGGCGGTCGAACTCATTGACGAGATCACCAGGTGTGTGGATTTCATCAGCATCGGCACCAATGACCTCACGCAATACACGCTTGCTGTAGACCGCAACAACGTTATTGTGCAGGATCTCTTTGAAAAATTTCATCCGGCAATAATCCGCCAACTGTACAGGGTTATAACCACCGCCAATAAAAATCGCTGCAAGGCGATGATCTGTGGCGATATGGGCTCCGACCCCCTCGCACTACCGTTTCTTTTAGGGTGTGGACTCAGAAAATTCAGTGTTGTTGTCTCGGACATCCCGAAACTCAAATCACTGGTATCGCGCTACTCGCTCGCTGAAACAGAAGCGCTCGCACGGGAGTGCATCTCACTTGAAACCTCAGCCGCAGTCAAAGCATGCCTGGAACGCTTCCAGGCAGCACATTGATTTGAACCCGAAAGGGTCAAGGACGAGAGTCCACAATATTCGAACGCTTGCTTACCGCATCAATATATTCACCAATAAAGCGTTGTTGCTGCTGCTGTGCGGCCCGAAGCAGTTGCGGAGCAGCTTTTGCTTTTTCAGATTGCAGGTTAAACCCGGCAGGAAGGATTTTCCTGCTGACCTGCACCAGAGCGTATCCATCGTTTGTTTTCACAGGCGAGGAGATTCTGGCGGGGGCAAGGCCCGATATGGCTTCCACAAGGGGCTGGTCAATACCATAACCGGGAATGAAGCCATCGTTCCACCGGATACTGTCGGCTACCACAACCTTGAGACCGGGATGGGATGACGCAATTTTTTCAAGTGTTACACCGGTTCCTTTTGCCATTGATGCAAGTTTTTTCTCCAAAAAGGCACCTTTTTTCTCCCGTACGAGCTCGGTCGTAATCTGCGCTTTCAGTTCCTGGTCAAGCAAACGATATCCGGTATCATTCTTGCGAGTCAGACGCATCACATAAAATCCTCTTTCGTTCTCAAGAACATCCGAAATGTCGCCCTCCCCTGCCTTGAATGCAAACGCTGAAAACTTGTCGCTGTAACCAATCGGAGCGATGGCCATATGCTTGCCGAATTCGCCAGTCTTGCCCACAGTCAGCTTTTGACTGGCCGCACTTTTTTCGAACCCTTTCTCTTTGGCATTGATCTGAAATGCCGTAGCAAGACGCCGTTCACTATCCACCGTTTCCGTCGATGGCTTGATATTGCGAACAACCTCGGAACATACGGCAGCAGTATTATCAAAACCGGTCACCTTGATAATATGCAAACCAAACTGGGTCTGAATCGGCCCGACAATCGAACCGGCACTGGTATTGAAAACTGCTGCAGAAAATGCAGGAATCATACGCTCCTTGCTGAACCATCCAATATCGCCTCCATTGACAGCGCTGCCGCGATCAGCAGAATATTTTTTTGCAAGCACATCAAAAGGAATACCAGCCTGAAGTTGCTTAAAAACAACTATTGACAGCTCACGAACTCTCTGCACATCTTCGGGGCTTGCAGGATTGAAGCGCAAAAGAATATGTGAGGCCCTCGCAACGGGCTGGGCGGATACACTCACCTGCTTGATCTTGATCAGCCGGTATTCCCCCTGATCAGCTATCGGCCCGACCATCGTTCCCTGCTTGAGATTTGACGGAGTGAAAAAAGCAACTCCGGCAGCCGGAGAAAAATCAGCACGGGTGTAGGCTTTGTTGATAGCTGTCGGACGATCACTCTGTACTTTAACAAAGTCACTGTCATTGACCGTAGTGGAAAACTCTGCGCGGATGGTTTCAAGTTCGGTGCGGGCAGCAAGACTGTCTTTTGATGATGAAACCAGAGGAAAGAAGACAAAATCCGCTTGCCTCGAAGGAAGCTGTTTCAAAAGCTCTTTATGCTCATCATAATATTTTTTGATCTCCTCTTCCTTTACCGGGAAACTGCTGTCCGTGCCAGCAAAATTTAAGGACGCCGGAATAAAAGAGGCTGAAAAACGGGTAAACGCCCTTGTGACAAGATCACCAAGATCCCTGTCGGTCACATGATTAAGGGTAAGCAAAGCCCTGAGCAGTTTGTTCTCCTTAAGCTCGAGACGAATATACTTTTCAAGCCGCAGCCATACCTCCTTTTCGCGAGGGTCTCGACGAAGACTCTCCAGTTTGGCGCGATCAAGTACTCCTGTAGTCGGATTCGTGAAATATTGCTGAATCACTCTCGGCGGAGTCGAACTATTCAGCGCCTCCATAACCTCCTGATCCTGGACAGTGATGCCGAATTTCTCAAACTGCTGATCGAGCAAGGTCTGTTGAACCAGGGTAGACCATGCCTGATTCTGAATCTTGAGTTCGTCTTCCGGCGTCACTTCAGCTCCCGGGTTCCTTCTTCGAAAATCTTCGGACACCGCCTTGCAAGCCTCATCGTACTGGCTGGAAGAGATAACCGTTCCGTTGACCGTACCTGCCTGATTTGCTTTCTTGCCGCTGAATCCGGTAAAATTCATCCCCCATTCAAAGACAATAAGCGCAAGAAACGCGGCCAAAAGAGTGTAAAGTATAATATGAGTCTTATCCCGCAAGCTGGACATTACAGCCATAAATCATCCTTCATTATGTTGTTAAAAAACAGTGTCGTCCCAACCTTCCCTGCCGACCAGCGGCACAAACATAAAGTGCTCAAAGAGCTCTCTTTTGCAATTGTTACCCTCTTTCCGGAACACCGTCATCTGCTGTGAATCTTTCCCGCCAATGGGTATAATCATACAGCCGTTTTCCGCAAGCTGCCGCAAAAGCGACTCCGGCTCCTTCGGTGCTCCTGCCGTAACCATAATGGCATCGAATGGCGCCTCTTCGACCCATCCAAGCGTTCCATCTCCAAAACGACAGGCTATATTGAGCCTGCACTTTGAAAAAAGTTTTTCAGCCCTCTGATACAACTCGAAAATCCGTTCCACAGTAAAGACCGAATAACCGAGGGCATCAAGAATTGCCGACTGATAGCCTGATCCTGTACCGATTTCGAGCACCTTGCCCGAGAAGCAACGCTCAACCAGCAGGGTAGTCATAAGGGCTACCGTATAGGGCTGGGAGATGGTCTGCCCGAACCCTATGGGATACGCGCCATCGTTATAGGCTGCATCCAAAGCCTCACCCTTAAAAAACAGGTGTCGCGGAACATCCTGAAACGCATCAAGCACCCTGCGGTTCGTTATACCATAGAGTTTGAGCGTTTCAACCATCTCCTTGCGCCTGAGATCCAGAAGTTTTTCTGCCTCTTTCATCAAAAAAAGAAAAACCTTTGAGCGTATCTTCCGTATGGGCTTTTCCCTCCCGTACAGGCATGGCTAATATTGCATCAAAAACAACAAAAAACAATGTCCAGAGAACAGTTTACTATTTTTGGCACAAAATACCGAATGGGCTCCTATATCCTCCTGATCCATCTTTCAAGCTCCCTGCTCCTTGCATTCGGCAGGTTTGAGCGGGGAAAACTCTTCGCAATACCCGAAGGGGACTATCTCTATATCGGTTCTGCTCTGGGCGGAGGGAAAGCAGGAGCTCCTCTTGCCAGGCGACTTCTTCGCCACGCCTCACGATCCGGCAGCAATAGCCCTCATGCAATCCGGACAGCAATGATGAGGCTCTTCTCCGATCAGCATTTTATTGAAACGGACTCGATTGAACTCTCAGAAAAAAAACTGCGATGGCATGTTGATTATCTTCTTGATCTCCGGGAAGCTGAAATCGACCATATCGTTATTATCCGCAGCCCGCAGAGAGTAGAGCATAAGCTGTCGGAACTGCTTGAACCGCTCTCCGAAACCTCTTTTATTGCCCGACGCCTTGGCGCCCAGGATACCCGAAACAGCACACATCTGCTCAGGATAAGTGATCAGGGACGAATTCTTGAACTTCTGCGGCAATCCCTTCCGGGTATACTGCCTACTTCAGATCTCGTCCAAGAAGAGCCTTGACAAACTCTGCCCGATCGAAGAGTTGAAGGTCGTCGATTTTCTCACCGACACCGATATATTTGACAGGCAGCTTCAGTTCACGTGAAATAGAGAGCACAATGCCGCCTTTGGCGGTTCCATCGAGTTTGGTGACCACAAGACCGGTAACATGGACAAACTTCGTAAACTCCCGTGCCTGCTGCACGGCATTCTGCCCGGTTGTACCATCAAGAACCAGCAGCACTTCATGCGGGGCTTCGGGAATCCTCTTTCTGGCCACCCGCATGATTTTTGCAAGCTCCTCCATCAGGTGACTTTTGTTATGCAACCGGCCTGCTGTATCAACCAGCACCACATCTGCATTTCTTGATACCGCAGCGCTGACGGCATCATAAACCACCGAAGCAGGATCGGAACCCTGTGCCTGGCCGATCATGGGAACCCCTGCCCTGTCGGCCCATATCTGAAGCTGTTCATAGGCTGCGGCCCGGAAAGTATCGGCCGCCGCTATAATGACTTTTTTGCCCGCTTTATCATAATTGTGAGCCAATTTGGCAACACTGGTGGTCTTGCCTGCGCCATTTACTCCGACAATTAAAATGACGTAAGGTTTTGCCGGAAGCGATGCATCAAAATCAAGCGGATGCTCCTCTCCGGTCTCCTCAAGCATGAGCTGAATCTCCTCCATCAGCATACCGTTCAGCTCCTCTTCAGAACGGTAGGTCTCCCTTTTTGCCCGTTCCGTAATTGCGTCAACAATTCCCAGCGTCGTCTCCACACCTACATCGGCTGCAACAAGAATCGTTTCGAGCTCTTCAAGGAACTCTTCGTCTATCTCTGTCTTCCCTTTGGTAATAACGGCAAGCTTTTCCCGAAGCGTGTCGCGGGTTTTTTCGAGCCCTTCCTTCAGTCTTGATATTTTGAATTTGTCAAAAAAACCCATAAAAAGAGGATATTGCCTTATGTTATTGATAATGCAAGCCTTGTTCGCACAAAGCAACAATAGCGTACTTTATACAAGGAAACTATACGAAATTCAATTTACGTAAAAATATGTCATATAAAGCTATCTCAGGAATCGGAGAGTTCGGCCTGATCGACAAAATTGCTTCTCTTGCCGAGCCGACTCTCTCTGCCATACCGGAACTCCTGACTGGAATAGGTGACGACTGTGCCGTTTTTCAACCTTCTCCGAAGCTACTGCAGGTAGCGACCACCGATATGCTTGCCGACCAGGTGCACTTCGATCTCTTGACGACCCCGCTGAAACATCTTGGAAGCAAGGCAATCAGCGTCAATGTCTCCGATATTTGCGCCATGAATGCACTGCCCCGCTATGCACTGATCTCTCTTGCCATTCCCGCCTCTTTTTCTGTGGCAATGGTTGAGGAACTCTATCAGGGCATGAGCCATGCGGCGAAGGAGTATGGCCTTGCCATTGCCGGCGGCGATACCTCTTCATCGCGCTCGGGTCTGGTCATTTCTGTCTCCATGATCGGAGAGGTATCACCTGAACAGCTTACCTACAGAAGCGGTGCCAAACAGGGAGAGCTGATCTGCATCACAGGTTCTCTCGGAGGTGCAGCGGCTGGCCTCAAACTCCTCATGCGTGAAAAGGAGATTATGCTGAACCATCTTGAAAACAATGAGAGCTACAGCAGAAACATGATGGCTGACCTGCAGGAGTACAGCAAAGCGATACAACAGCAGTTACTCCCCCTTGCCCGAATTGATATTGTCCGTTTTTTTCATGCACACGGTATCCGCCCCTCTGCGATGATCGATATTTCTGACGGCCTCAGCTCTGACCTTCAGCATCTCTGCCGTCGCTCAAAGATTGGCGCCATGATTCATGAAGGCCGGATTCCTGTCCACGGAAGTACACGACAAATTGCCGATGAACTGCAGGATGATGCCCTGACCTGGGCACTGACAGGCGGCGAGGATTACCAGTTGCTTTTCACCATCCCGAAAGAGGAGTATCCAACAATTTCCGATAATAAGGAGATAGCAGTCATCGGTGAAACCACCGATAAAGAGGAAGGGGTACAGATCAGCGATATTTACGGAATGAAAATTGACCTGTCGTCCATCAGGGGATTCGACCATTTTGGCTCATAACAACTTTCATAAACGGAAACAGAGAGGCCATCCAGAAGAGATTTATTTTTTTGGGAAAGAGTGCGAAGATGGTAAATTGTTCGACCTGTCATGGAACAACTGACATGCCGAAGTGGCGGAATTGGTAGACGCCCGGGACTTAAAATCCCGTGTTCAGCAATGGACGTACGGGTTCGATTCCCGTCTTCGGTACCTTCGTTTTTCACTCTTTTCCTTTCGATGTTGCTGCGATAAAAAAACCTAACCAGAACAATCATGAGTTCGGAATTTACAAAGATCCTGCTGAACGAGGATGAGATGCCTCGCCAGTGGTACAACATCCAGGCTGACCTGCCTGTTCCGCTGCCACCGCCTCTGGGTCCGGATGGCAACCCGATAGGCCCGGACGCCCTTGCAAAGGTTTTTCCTATGAACCTTATTGAGCAGGAGATGAGCACTGAACGATGGATTGATATCCCGCAGGAGGTGCAGGCCATCCTGAAACTCTGGCGCCCCTCGCCACTCTACCGCGCCCATCGACTTGAAGCCGCACTCAAGACCCCGGCAAAGATTTTTTACAAAAATGAAGGTGTCTCACCGGCAGGAAGCCACAAACCCAATACCGCAGTTGCCCAGGCATGGTACAATAAAGAGTTCGGCATCAAACATCTCATCACGGAAACCGGCGCCGGCCAATGGGGAAGCGCACTTGCCATGAGCTGCAAACTTGTCGGTATCGACTGCAAGGTCTTTATGGTGCGTATCAGCTTTGACCAGAAGCCGTTCCGCAAAATCATGATGAAAACCTGGGGAGCCGACTGTATTGCAAGCCCCAGCACCGAAACCGCTGTTGGACGCAGGATTCTTGAGGCAATGCCCGATACACCGGGAAGCCTTGCCATCGCCATCAGTGAAGCCATCGAACAGGCTGTCGAGCATGATGACACGCGCTACGCTCTCGGCAGCGTTTTGAACCACGTGATGCTGCACCAGACCATCATCGGTCTTGAAGCCCGCAAACAGCTTGAGAAGGTGAGCCTTTATCCCGATATCGTCATCGGCTGTGCTGGTGGAGGTTCAAACTTTGCCGGAATAAGTTTCCCTTTTATCTGTGACAAGATTCACGGTCGTGAGGTTCAGGTTATTGCAACAGAACCCGAAGCATGCCCCACCCTCACCAGGGGCCCCTATATCTATGATAACGGAGATGAGGCAAAAATGACACCGCTGCTGGCAATGCACAGCCTTGGTCACGGCTTTATTCCTCCAGCCATTCATGCCGGAGGGTTACGCTATCACGGCATGGCCCCGCTGGTCAGCCATGTGAAGCAGCTTGGGCTCATTGAGGCTACCTCCATTGGCCAGACAGAGTGTTATGAAGCCGCACTCCTGTTCGCCCATACCGAAGGGTTCATCCCCGCACCAGAGACCTCACATGCCATTGCACAAACTATCCGCGAAGCCAAACAGGCAAAAGAGGAGGGTAAGGAGAAGGTGATTCTCATGAACTGGTCAGGCCATGGACTGATGGATCTTCAGGGTTATGACGCCTTCATGAGTGGAAAACTCAGCGATTACGCACTCCCCGAAGAGCTCCTGCAACGCTCACTTCTGGCGGTGAAAGATCATCCGCTGCCTCCGCAAGCATAAATGCACACTTCCCGTTACTCCGGCTGTCCCGATAAGGAAACAGAGCAGAGTAACGGGTTGCTTAAAACAACAAAGAGAATCCTTTATCCTTTCGCTTAAACTTTTTTATCTCGGCCTTATAAAATTTAATCTGTTGACCACAAATAAAATCCCTGAATATTGAAATATCCTCAAGCTCTTCGGTTTTATTTAATGCGTCAATATATTCTGCTCTATCCTCTGTGAATATCTTAATAAAAGGTTCTTGATGATACATTTGTATGTAATTCATCATTAATCTTGATGTCCGCCCATTTCCATCCCCAAAAGGATGAATATTGACCAAGTTGTAATGGAGATCAGCAGAGAGTTTTAAAATCTCATTATCAGAAACTTTATCGAGTCTTTGGTTAACATTATCAATCAGTGTAATCAGCAAGGCCTCAACCTTGGAAAAATCAGGAAAATATTTTCTGTCTACATAGACTTGAGCTTTTCGAAAATCCCCCAATGAAATATCAAACGTCCCTGACATTGTATTGACCAATCCACCTGTATGCTTCATTACAAGTCCCGCAACCTGTTTTATTAAATCAATACTTATCTTTTGTCTCTGCTTTGAAATCTCTTTAAGAAACATAAATGCCGAATAATGGTCTTTAACCATCAGGTGGTCAGTCAATGGCTTTCCTTTTGCTGTAATATCATTCTCCAACAACAATTTAGTATCATTCTCGGTTAACGAACAGCCTTCAATTTTGGTAGAATTATACACAATCGAAATCATTGAAAACTTTTCATAATCAATGGCCTGTGACAATCCCATTTCAAGATATCTCTTTTTTAATATCTCTAATTCTTCCCACATAATACCTGCAAAAATTATTCCATTCTTTTACAGAAAGTTTCAACTTCATCTTCCCTGCATGTTGCGCATCGACTTGTGGTACGGTTAGTAAACTGGTTGACCGGCTTGTTAGCGCCTTTCCCTGATTTTACTCATAATCCATGAAGGATTTCTGCGCATCGGCAAAACAGCAACAACATAGGCAATGTTTTCAATGAGTTCGTAGTAAATGGTATAGGGAAATCGCTTGGCAAACATTTGAAACAGACCGAGCTTTTTACTGTGAATACCGGCATATATTATGAGTGATTCTATATCTGAAATCAAACAATCCCAGAAATAATCACCAATACCTGTTGCCTGAAGATCGTAAAATGCTTTTTTCTTCATTCAAATCGTCAACTGCTTCATCCAATATGAAAACATCATTTATTCGCATTGGAGGCGACTCTTTTTGAGATCGGCGAGTGAGATGAATGTTGCGCACCCACTTGCAATTTTTTCTTTTCTTTCCTGAAGTATTTTTTCATGCCACTCAGGAGTTTCGATTGCATCATTTTCAAATACCAGGCTATCCCACAGCACCTCCATGGCTTGCAATCGTTCTGAAGTGCTCATTTTCCTCAATTCAGTAATGTTCATCCAGTGCCTCCCTTTTGTCAATTTCCAGCATGATATAATTGCCGCCGCATTTGCAGCAGATACAAGTGTATAGATCTAACTGCGAGCACAACCGACGCTGTCAAGCATCCGGTTCGTGCTCTGGTTAGCCGGTACTCGTCGTTTCTCATGGGCTTCAATGTATATTGTTATTGGTCCATCAGTTCCACTCGTTTTGGAGGGAACCAAGCGTTTTGTAGCAAAGCGGCTTCTTGCAGTCGGATTGGCTAGGTTATGTGCAATTTACCATAAGAGACTTCGGCATATTCCGTACCGGCCCGATTAGTAATGACCACTTCAGATGGATTAGTCAAAGCGATACAGCAAAATTTATCACCGTCTCTCTCAACGCTTATCGAAAGAAGACGTTTGTTGGTTGCATGCTGCCAATCCTGCATTGAATCATACAATTCCCGCACTGACGAACTTTCAAAATACAGAAGGTTGTGCTTGCTGTTGTCTGACATGGTGGGTCTTCTTTTTTTGCGCTTTGGAGCAATTGCACGGCTAACAATACGCTGATTTTGGAATTATAACCCATACAAGAAGCAAATTGCTAACCGCAAAAATGGCTTTACCTCACTTATTATAAATAATTAAACAAATAACTGCGTTTCATTTCAGCTACTTATATGGATCAGCATAAAAACGCTTCTGGTTTTCTTGAGGGAACACCACCCTTCTTCAAGCAGTGTTCCCAAACAACAAAATACAATCGGCAGGAAAAAAAGAGATGATTTACTCGCTGTGCACCTGCCCTTCGCCTTCACTGACTGGCACCGCCCCATCAAGAAATGCGAGTTCATTCTCCTTTTCGTCGAGGACAATGCGGATGGTGCTTCCTTCGATAAATCGCCCTTTGAGCATCTCTTCGGCAAGGGGATCTTCCACGTATTTCTGCAAAGCCCTTTTCAGGGGACGGGCACCATATTTCTGGTCATATCCTTTATCAACAAGAAACTCCTTGGCTTTTTCATCAATTTCGACCTCGATACCCATATCGTGAAGCCTCTTGAACAGCTTGCCGGCAGTAATGTCGATGATTTTGAAGATATGCTGCTTTTCGAGTGGATGAAAAACAATAATATCATCAATACGATTGAGAAACTCGGGATTGAAAACCCGTTTAAGAGCATCCTCAATGGTGGATTTCATCGCCTTGTAGTTGCCGGTCGAATCGTCGGGCGCCGTAAAGCCCATGCCTGATCCTGCACCGAAACTCTTGATGTCTTTGGCTCCGATGTTCGAGGTCATGATGATGACTGTATTGCGAAAATCAACCTTCCGTCCCATGCCATCAGTAAGAACCCCTTCGTCAAGCACCTGGAGCAAAATATTGAAGACATCGGGATGCGCTTTCTCGATCTCATCAATAAGAACGACCGAATAGGGTTTGCGACGCACTTTTTCCGTGAGTTGTCCGCCCTCTTCATAGCCGACATATCCCGGAGGGGCACCAACAAGACGGCTGACGGAAAACTTCTCCATATACTCGCTCATGTCGGCCCTGATCAGCGCATCCTCGGTGTCGAACATATAACGGGTCAACGCCTTGGCAAGCTCAGTCTTGCCGACTCCAGTGGGACCAAGAAAAATAAAGGAGCCGATCGGACGTGAAGGATCTTTCAGCCCTGCACGTGTCCGCTGTATGGCCTTGGTGATCTTTTTGATGGCTTCGTCCTGACCGATAACCTCCTTGGTAAGGTCAGCCTCCATGGAGAGCAGCTTTTTCGATTCCGACTGTGCGACCCTGGCAACCGGAATACCGGTCATCATGGCAATCACAGAGGTAATATCGGCCTCGGTTACATCGTATACGCTTTCGGCAGCCCTGTCCTCCCACTCCTGTTTGGCCTTGTCAAGTGCATCGATCAGGTGTTTTTCCTTGTCGCGAAGCCTTGCGGCCTCTTCGAAATTCTGCATCTTCACCACCTGATTCTTCTCTGTCTTGACCTCCTCAATGGATTTTTCAAGTTCAAGAATCTCTTGCGGCACATGGATATTGCTTAAATGCACCCTTGCACCAGCCTCATCCATGACATCAATAGCCTTGTCGGGCAAAAAGCGATCGGTAATATAGCGCTCGGAAAGCTTTACCGCCTTCTCGATGGAGTCGCCCGAATAGTTGACATGATGATGAACCTCGTACTTCGATTTGATGTTGTTGAGAATCTGGATGGTCTCATCAACGGAGGTTGGCTCAACCATGATTTTCTGGAACCTCCGATCGAGAGCACCATCTTTTTCAATGAACTGACGGTACTCGTCAAGCGTGGTTGCTCCGATACACTGCAATTCACCGCGGGCAAGAGCTGGCTTGAAAATATTGCTTGCATCAAGCGAACCCGAAGCGCCACCAGCTCCGACAATAGTATGCAGCTCATCAATGAATAAAATGACATCGCGCGACCGCTCCAGCTCGTTCATGAGGGCTTTCATGCGCTCCTCAAACTGGCCACGGTATTTGGTACCGGCTACAAGCGCTGCCAAATCAAGGGCAACAACCCTTTTGTCATAGAGTACCCTTGAAACCTTGCGTTGCACAATCTTCAGGGCAAGACCTTCGGCAATGGCTGTCTTGCCGACACCGGGCTCACCAATCAACACCGGGTTGTTCTTTTTACGACGGCTCAATACCTGGGCCACACGCTCAATCTCCTTTTCACGTCCGATAATAGGATCAAGCTTGTCATCAAGGGCAAGACGGGTGAGATCACGGCCAAAATTGTCGAGCACGGGGGTTTTGGTTCTCTCGCCTTTTCTCTGTTCCGGCCTTTTGGAGGGTCGATCAGCACCTCCTGATGAAAACGCTCCCTCCATAGGGGGCTCATCCGACTCACTCCTGCTGCTGGTGATACTCAGGAGTTCATCCCTGACCAGGTCATAGGTCACACCGAACTGTTCGAGAATCTGGGCAGCAATATTGTCATCCCCTTTCATGATCGAAAGCAGCAAATGCTCGGTACCAATAATATTTGACTTGCAGATTTTGGCTTCGAGATAGGTAATTTTCAGCACCTTCTCAGCCTGCTTGGTCAAGGGAACATTGCCCATCTGTGCTTCAGCAACCCGCGGGTGAGTGCTTTCCTCAATTTTCAGCTTAAGGCCAAAAAGATCTATCTTGAGATTTTTTAATATCCTTGCTCCGATTCCTTCACCCTCCTTGATAAGGCCCAGGAGAAGATGCTCAGTCCCTATGTAGTCATGACCCAATCGGAGAGCTTCCTCCCGGCTGAGACGGATGACATCCTGTACTCTATTTGAAAAATTCCCTTCCATTCTGGTATCTATCGGTAAAATTGTTGTGAATACCCCGTTTCATCATCTCCTGATATGCACACGGCAAAAATATAACAGCAAAAAAATATTTCTATAAAGATAGCTACTTTATAACAATTCCATAAAAAAGAGAAAACTCACACTCAGGATTAAAGGTTCTCCAGCTTCCCAAAACAGCCATGAATGTTCACCACATCCTTATTGACGACAACAATGCGGAACACCGCGAGCTCTCGATTTACCGTACCGGGCGGATAAACCGTGTACGGCTTCAGGACAAAACATACAAAATATACCGCTCACTGGAGATTGGAGCCCCCGACTATGCCGCGTTTTTCCATTACGGTTTTCCCGAAGCGCTGAACCGACTCCCCTTCCTCTCGGAAAGCAACAACGGGCTCGACAGTTGGGACGAGGCGTTTCTGCATAACAGCAGCCTTGCCTTAATGATCAAGATTATAGACGAATGCGTAAAATCAATCAATCCGGAAAAACATGAGCTGATTCTGCTCGGCTGGCAGGATCAGCCAATTGGGGTGGCATACCTTCGTGACCTCGACCCTGCACGGTTTCTTGCCTTTATCCAGACTCTCAAGCAGTTCATCGCGGAGTCAGAGGTCGAGGGGTACGATCTGGAATTTATCTTGTGATACCCATTCTAACACAGTTGCGCAACCGGATCAGGATAGAGAAAGTGGTAGTGCAATGCACTGATCAGCTTGTCACTGTTCACCAGTTTATAAGGAGCTGGCTCAGTGGATGGAGCAAGAGGAATTGATGGCAACCCTGCAATTTCAGCCGCCCTGCCGTAGTACTCCTTTCTCAGGGGATGAACCGGGCTGCACGCGTTGAACACCTCGCCCCACTGCTTCAGACGGATGATTTCCGAGATGATCTTGACGCAATCGTCACGGTGAATGAGATTCATCGGCTGATCAGGGTGTGCAATCTCTGACATACTTGCGAGATATTTTGCCGGATTGCGGTCATAACCAATGAGGCCGCCAAAACGCAGCACGGTTGTCTGGAAACCGCTCTCCTGCATCAGCATCTCCTCGACAAGGAGCAGCGCCTGACCGGCAAGAGATTCAGGATCAACGGCATCCTCTTCGGTAACCTCCCGGTTGGTGGCAGGATAGACGGAGGTAGAGCTGACCAGCAACACAGAGCGCACCGGCGATTGGCCAAGTGCATCGATAAGCGATGAAAACTGCTCAATATGGTACTCAACAATGTCGTCGCGCCTCAAAGGCGGGATATTGACAATAAGGGTGTCACTCTGCAGAAAAGCAACAATATCATCGCCGTTTAACTCCGGATCAAGCCGCACAAGCCAAGGCTCAACGCCTGCGTCATGAAGTGCTTCAAGCTTCTCCTCCCTTGTGGTCGATCCCTTGACCGAATAGCTCTGTTCAACAAGCTTCTGTGCAAGCGGCAATCCAAGCCATCCGCACCCGAGTATCGTGATCGTTTCCTTTTTCATGGCACTGTTTTGCGGTTACTGTTTCAATGACCTAATGTACATGATCAGCGACTGCATTTCAACTGAATTCACGTTGAGTTTTATGCCTTTCAGTGTACCTGCGATACAGGTATTGATCTGCGTGGCAAGATCAGGGTTCTGCCAGGCATTTTGCAGCCCCGAACCCTTCGGATGGCAGCTTGCGCAACTTTTGGTGGAGGTTGCTCCAGCAAGTGATTGAGAATTGAAAAGTAGGTGACCCTTTTCCTGAGAAGGTTTTTCGGCGGCAAATACCCCTCCTCTAAAAGTCAAAGCAATCAATATGGCAAAAAGTGGAAAAAACACGATGCTCTTCATGAGATAGCCCTTAAAGATTAAAAAAACACTCATAATGAATACCCACTCATGAACTTTCGCCTGCACCCGCTTCCTTGATAAGCCGGTCGAGGCAGATGCTGCAAATGCATGTTTCATAACGTTCAGCAAGATACTCTTTCACTTCGGATGGAACCGTTCTGCTGGCACACCAGCATGTTGAGGAGAGCGAACAGGTAAACTGCTGACCGCATATCGGACAGGTTACCGTTTTACCGCTGCCTGGAATTTGTTCGATAGAATGTGTCATGGCTGTTCAGTGTTGTTATGTTTATACCCTTTATACCGCAAGTGTCTGGCGAAGTGCTTTCTGCCACTCCATAAGAAGCTGCTCTCTTGTCTCTTTCTCCATGACGGGCATATAGGAACACTCCACCTTTTGCAGCGCACGCAGTTCCCCGGCTGACTGCCATAAGCCGGTCTGCAATCCGGCAAGGAAGGCAACGCCGAGGGAGGTTGATTCACTCTGTCGCGGCACCAGAACCGGGATGTCGAGCATGTCAGCCTGAAACTGCATCAGAAAAGCGTTGCCCACTGCTCCGCCATCAACCATGAGCGCCTTCGGCGAAAGAGCGCTATCGGCCACCATCGCCCTGAAAACATCGCAGGATTGATAGGCAATCGATTCCAGCGCAGCACGAACAATATGGTTTCTGTTTGTGCCTCTCGTCAGCCCGACAAGGGCTCCCCGCGCCTCCATGTTCCAGTGAGGCGCACCAAGACCGACAAAGGCTGGTACCATGTAGACCCCGCCATTGCTCCCCGCCTCCAGAGCCATCGCTTCGGATTCGGCGGCATGATGAAGAAGCTGCAATCCATCCCGCAGCCACTGAATCACCGCTCCGCCGATAAAAACCGATCCCTCAAGAGCGTAACAGGGTTTGCCTGCCGCATTGAGAGCAAGCGTTGTAAGGAGGCCATGATGCGATTGAATAAGGGTATCACCCGTGTTCATCACCATGAAGCAGCCGGTACCGTAGGTGTTCTTGATGCTTCCCGGCTCAAAACAGTATTGACCGAAAAGTGCTGCCTGCTGATCTCCCGCAACGGCGGCAATCGGCACACCGTCAAGCTCCTCCAGGGCTGTTACCCTGTCGAAATCATCCATGGAGTTTCTGACTTCAGGCAATATCGATTTCGGAATGGCAAAAATATCGAGCAGCTCATCATCCCACCGCTTCTCCCTGATATTGTAGAGCAGCGTTCGAGAGGCATTGGTAAAATCGGTGGCGTGAACCCTGCCACCAGTCAGTTTCCAGAGCAGCCAACTGTCAACCGTCCCGAAAAGCAGGGTTGCAGGATTCAGATCGGGATAGTGGTCAAGAATCCAGCGAATTTTGGTAGCGCTGAAATAGGCATCAAGCGGAAGACCGGTTTTGGAGGTGATCAGTTCTCCTTCCGCAGCGTACCGCCGGCACAGGTCGCTCGTCCGGCGGCATTGCCAGACAATGGCATGATGCACCGGCTTGCCGGTTCTTTTGTCCCACACAATAGTGGTTTCACGCTGGTTGGTAATCCCGATAGCGGTAATTGACTGCGAATATTGAGCTTTCAGCTCCCTGACGCACAGCACAACACTCTGCCAGATCTCTTCCGGATCGTGCTCCACCCACCCCGCTTCGGGGTAGAACTGGGTGATCTCCCGGTAAGCTCTGGCAACAACCCCACCCTCAGAATTATAGAGGATGCAGGTGGTGCCTGTGGTTCCCTGATCGATTGCCAGAATGGTCATGATTCTCTCTTGATTGCATTGCTTCAGCTCCTGCAAAGCTCTCTTTGCGTCGCCATAACATACCGATTCAAAGAGAAAACTCCTTGCGCCATTCAGCCTGAACGTGGCAAGGGCAAGGCGCTCCGCTCTTTTTGCCCACCATTTTTCGGCCGCCCACGGAGGCGGCATTTTCTGTAGTCGGTGGTTCCCGCAAAATTATGGTGCACAGCAGCGCTCCGCTTGCTGCCGTTCACCACAATTTTGGTAACCGGCCTCTCGCTCAAAAACAAAGCCGGCATGAGCAGCCAACTGACTACGGGACGAAAACCGGGCGGAAGCCAACAGGGTCGTACCGGTAGTCGGGGGAGCTGACATACCGACTAGCCGACCGACAGAACTCGGCAGAGTTGAACCAGCTCCCGCCACGAATCACACGGTTCGAACCGGTTTCAGGGCCGAGAGGATCGGTAAAAGCGCCTTTGTTTCCATGCCAGTCGCTGCACCACTCCCAAACATTACCCGCCATATCGTACAACCCTTCAGGTGTCGCTCCGTCAGGATAACTTCCGACAGGTGTTGTAGCTCCTATATTACTTTCTTTACAGTTAAGCAACGCCGGAGTCGCATCACCCCTCTCTTCCGGCCAGGGATAGGGTCGTACGCTCTCACCGCTTGTGCCCTGTTTTCCTCCTGCTGCCCACTCCCACTCAACCTCGTTCGGCAGTCGGTACTGCCGCGCACCCTCTTCAGCCATTGAAAGCCAGAGCGCGTAGGAGCGTGCGGCATACCAGGTGATACCGACAACCGGCTGCTGCTCTCCGCCAAATTTGCGATCTTCATCGTAGGTTGAACAAAAGAGGGCGGCGAGGTTCTCCTCTCCCTCCCTGAGATAGCGGCCAAAATCCGGCCCCCAAAGGTTTTTTTCGGCAATCCTCTTCAGCTCTGCTGTGAATCGGCTCTTTTCCGGAGCTGTTGCTTGTAACGAGGCGATGAAATTGCGGTAGAGCCGGTTGGTTACCGGATAGCGGGCAACATAAAGATCCCCGGTGCGCTCCACCTTCTCGGTCACCGAATAGAGGTAACTCCCGCCCGGAATAAGGAGATACTCAGCCTGCTCTTCATTCGGGTTACGGTATGATTTTGTATGGCCACTTCCAGCAACTTCCGCTACGAACGCAAGCGCCTGACCACCGAGGGCAAGAATCACCTCTTCAGCACGACCGGCAACCTCCCTGTTAGCGGCAAGCTTCTCCTCCCTGAACTGCTCCAGCCTTTTGAGGGCAACCGGTTTATTGATCGCCTGGAGGCAGCCCAAAATTGCCCGCTGACGAGCGGCGGTGGTGACAGGGTCAAGCAGTTTTCGGCACAAGGCGTCAACCTTTTTCTCCGGTGCCTCCTCGATGATGGTTTGCAGCAACAGGAGCTTTTTTGGCGTCCACTCCTCACTTTGCGGTGAGTCGAACAGCTTTTCCATGAAAAGGTCAAAGATCTCCTCATCTTCCTGGGCAATAAAGAATTTTATCGGCTCTTCCCACCAGTCATCGCCAAAACCGGCAATGAGGGTGTCGAGAGCGTCGCGCTCCTTGTTCACCTTTCTGGCAAGCTGGACGCCAGCCAGATATTCTCGCAACGATTTATGGCGAAAGAGATAGGCTTTGCCGCCGCCGTACTCCACCAGCAAGCCAGCCCGTTCAACCATAAAGGTGCAAAAGGTATCGACCGGGGGAGGAGTATCGAGCATGTCGAGCCGCTCCTGCATGATGGCCTGCATTGCCTCCTTCCCTGCCTCATCTCTTTTAAGCACCTCCTGCATCCAGAGCGAAACCGGCCCCAGCACTTTACGGGCACGCACCGCCGAGAGCAGCGGAGTGATGCCCCGGCGCTTGTCGCGGAATTCGAGCAGATAATCAATTGCCGCCTCATAGAGCTTCACCCGGCTTTCGGGCATATAGTCACGCTCTTTCCAGAGAATGGCCATAATCTGCAAAATCATGGGAATGGCCGCCAGTTGGCGCAACCCCTTGTTCTTCTCCTCTTTGAGGTGTGTGACAATGGTACGGGTTCGCTCTTCGGCCTTTGCTTTTTGTTGTGCCAGCCAGCTTGTTTCATCAGCTCCCGGCTCGCAGGGCTCTTTAAGAAAGGCCGCAACAAACCAGTTCGATAAAAACTGCTCCTGCTGCTGAACCGTAAAGTCCTGCACATCGGCCCGCTCAAAATCAGCCGCAAGCTCAACCCCCTCCTCCTGGCGATACCCGGTTGAGCGTGACGTCACCACAAAATAGAGTGATGAAAAACTTGTCCATGCAGCATCAATCCAGCGGCACGCCTCTTTTCGCTCCTCGACCGTGCTGATTTCATCAAGGCCATCAAGCAACACCAGAGCGGTGCCGCTTTGCAGCCATTGGTCGAACTGCTCTGCGGTGAAGGGCAACTGGTTCCGTTCCGAGCGAAGCGCAAGATTTTCGGGCAGAGAGTAGTACAGCCCACGTTCATGCCGCCGAAGTTCACGCAGCGGCAGATAGAAGACGTTGACCGGCCCGGAAAAGCCGAGACGACGGGAGCGCTCCAGGTCAAGCGCACAGAGGGCATAATATTTGAGCAACGTTGTCTTTCCTGCGCCGGGGTCGCCAATAACAAGCAGCATCCTGCGACGGCGACGGTCATGGAAGGCGCGCTGCATAATCCCGTCGGGATAGAGAATGTGCTCGCCTCCATCATGGCACGACGCAAACTCCCTTCCCCCCCGGTCATGCAGCAGATCCTGCCGGTCAGAAAGACGTAACGGCACAAAGGTCTCATCATCAAGGTTGACCTTGACACTTTCAACCCCCGGCAAACCAAGCATACGGATATATCCCAGCTCCTCTTTCAACGCCGACTGGTAGCGGCACAACATATTGAGCTGCAATACGCCCTCAAAGTCTCCCCCTCCAATCCCGAAAGGAAACCACCGGGAGATATTGAAGTCAAGATGGCTCACAAGCAGCCCACCCAGTTCCAGCGGGCTGTTATAGTTCCACACCAACCCGTCAAGCTGCATGGATGCCCTGAACTTATCCACCTGTGCCATCTGCTCATAATCCATTTTAGCACGTGGCACCGGAGCGTCGGAAAAATAGAGCATGACCGGCTTCCTGGCTTTCAGCATCCGCTCAATCTCCTCAACCGCTCCGCCGGGCGCAACCTTCGTTGTCGTGCCAATGCGTGTCCAGAAAATACCGATGGCAAAATCGCAAGGATCAACAAGATGACGATTGATGGGCGGCTGGGGCCCCTCTCCCTCACCCCTGCTTTCCGGAGCTGCGTGTGTTTCCCACAAAATCGCTTCAAGCCTTACCGGCGATTGGGAGTGCCTTGCATTCCAGTCGAGTATTTTCTCAACAACCATCTTGCGCTCTTCGGCCACATCCGATGGCGAGGCAACAAGTACCCTCAGGATTCGTGCAGTATCGTGCGCTTTTTTCATCAAACGAGAGGTCAATGGCATGTTACCGAAACAAAAAGATCCATACCGACAAAAAAGTCTTCAGCGGAAGTTACGGAATTATTCTCTTCTTCCACGAAGCACAAACCAGCAGCACATTCACGAGAGATTCACCCTTGTGTTGCAAGAGAGTACCCATTCGGAAATGGAAACCTCTTTTACGTCCACATAAGCCTGAACTCATCTCATTTGGCGCAAGAAAACGATACTCTGTATTAAGGTGGCACATTTTGATACAGAAAATGAATTAAAGTGGTAGATTTACTGCCAGACAGACTAAAAAACCGGAGCAAGGAGGGTGGAAAAATGTTTAACCGTCGAGCCGTAGAAGAGATACAAACATGGTATAACCGGATCACGCGCAAACCGCTGGTCATACGCGGTGCCCGGCAGGTTGGCAAAACAACAGCCGTCCGGCTTGCCGCCGGGGAGCTTGCGGTCGAAATTCTTGAAATCAACCTTGAACGTCATACCGAACTTGAGCCTCTCTTCAAAAGCAGCAAACTCGAAGAGCTGCTCTTGACGTTTTCGCTGATAAGCGGCCAAAAAATCAATAAAGAGAGCAGGGTAATCCTTTTTCTTGATGAAGCACAGGCTACCCCTTCGGCATACGCATGTCTGCGGTACTTCCATGAGGAGATGCCGGGCCTTGCCGTCATTTTGACCGGCTCGTTACTCGATCAGGTGCTGCACAACAGCGCTATCCCGACTCCGGTCGGACGTGTTGAACACCTCTTTATGGGCCCGCTCACCTTCGAAGAGTTCCTTGCGGCCACCGGAGAGTCGGCAGCACTCGGTGCCATTGAGATGCTCACACGGAACACCATGCACCTGATCCCTGGTAGTGTCCATGAAAAGTTGATGGCCCAGGTTCGGCGCTACACCCTCTGCGGCGGAATGCCCTACTGTATCCAGACGGCCATCAACACCCGGTTCAATCATGCCGAAATAGCGAAATATCAAATTGAGCTTCTGCAAAGCTACAAGGATGACTTTGCAAAGTATACCGGTTCACAAACCACACTGCAACTCAACGCATTTTTCAGTGGCATTATCGGCCAGATCGGCCTCCAGTTCTCCCATAAACAGGCCAATGAAATAGCGCTCAACAGCAGCGGCAATAACCGCCAGTTGAACGAGGCTCTTGAACGATTTCTCGAAGCAAGGCTCTTCTATCGCGTTCTGCACTCCGGCGCAGACACCATACCCCTCGGCGGCGACACAAAAATCAGGATCAGCAAATTTTTGTTTATCGACATCGGCCTGCTTTTGGCGGCACAGGGAGTTCCGGCACAAAGCATCATGAGTGCTCCTCTGGAACTGGCCAATCGCGGCATCATCGCCGAACAGTTTGTAGGCCAGCAACTCCTCGCGGCAAAACCCGGCTACATCAACCCAGCGCTCTACTACTGGCAACCCCCGAAATCTGAAGGACAGGCAGAGATCGATTTTCTGTACGAAAGTGAATCCCGGATCTACCCGGTAGAGGTAAAATCAGGCACAAGCGGCACCATAAAATCGCTGCACTCCTATGTGCTAAAAAAGCAAACCTCCGAGGCAATAAGAATCAGTTCAGCAAAACCCTCCGTTCATGAACTGGTAGCAAAGGCAAACAAGCAGGAACAAGCGTTCCGGCTGATCAACATCCCCTTTTATATGATCAACCAGATTGAGCGGATTGTCAATGAGACATGATCAATCTGTAATCGTGGATTTCCAGGTGAATCAAGACCGGGCCACCGAGCGGCCTGCCCTTCGGCCCCTTCGGGGTTACCCGCCTTATTGAAGGATAAACAAGGCCAGCGCTATTTGTTGCGTGCTCCAAAACAACATTGGATGCGGCTGCAAGCGGACTGATGATTTGGGCAGTATAATCGTGCTGAATCAGGAGACCGGTCTCGCGGTCAAACCTGAACTGCTGCACCCGGCTGTGGGTAGGAATCGCGTCCGGAAACCTTGCTTCCAGCCGACCCGGTTCGAGCTCCTTCCAGAGAATCTCCTCACTCATCAGCAGCGCTGGCAGTGTAAAGTAATTCCAGGAAGCGTAGTTGGCGAAATAGCTCATATCGAGGTCGTCCCAGTAAAACAACCTTCTGCCGATTTTGAAATAATCCCGCGCATTCCGGCGCTCCGAAATGACCGTGCCCTGTTCATCCTCCAAACGGACATCAAGAGCTTCAAGAACTCCTGTAACAGCGTGATTGCGCCCGATCGGAGTCAAAGAGGAAAATGGCCGGTGGACATCGAGAACCATTTTGGCATGGTGGAAAAACGGTCGCCCTTTCAGGGTAAACGCCAATCCGGAAGCACTTATCTCGACTTCAAGCGCTTTGGCGTTCTGCCAGAGCGCACGTCCGCCATAAGCGGCAATTGCCTTTTCGGCTGTCTCTTTCAGGCTCATAGGAGTATCTGATTTTAATAATGCAAAACCTTTTACAGGAGTCCTGCATCCGGATGAAATTTGATGATCATTGATGACAGCGCTTCCGAAGATGTTTGAGAACATACATCTCCATAAACAACCTTAACCCCTCCAGAACGCAATTCATCCTATCGTCGTTGTGATTAATGACATTTCCAGTTTGAACAATGCAGCTTCAGAATTAGTTTATTTCTGAACGGTGAACCCAGGAGTGCCGATGCTCAATGCCTCAATGCCTCAATACCTCGAGATGCACCAGCCCCGTTCTGGAATCAGGAAGGCTCGATCTACACTGTTTACCTGGAGCTGCGTATATTAGCGTAGTAGCCGCAAATTTCTGCACGGCGCTCTGCAGAAAGCAAGGAATCAGGTTCTTTATCGAGAACCGTAACCAATTGAATGGAGAAACAACGATGACCATGAATACACTTGGTTTTGCCGCCCACTCATCCAGTGACGCATTGACCCCATATCGTTTTGAACGTCGCGATCCTCGACCTGACGATGTGGTTATCGAAATCCTCTACTGTGGTGTATGCCACTCCGACTTGCATCAGGTCCGCAATGACTGGGGCGGAAGTATTTATCCGATAGTGCCCGGGCATGAAATTATCGGCAGAGTTGTCAGTGTCGGGCCTGATGTCACCCGCTTCAAGCAAGGTGATCATGTCGGTGTCGGTTGCATGGTAGACTCCTGCCAGCATTGTACAGCATGTGAATCAGGTCTGGAGCAGTATTGCGAAGAGACTCCGACCTACACCTATAATTCGATTGATCGCCATGATGGGATGCACACCTTTGGCGGCTACAGCGAAAAAATTATCGTATCAGACAAATTTGTCCTGAAAATACCCGATGGAATGGATCTCAAAGGAGCCGCACCACTGCTTTGCGCTGGTATTACTACCTGGTCGCCGCTGCGTCACTGGAACATTGGCAAGGGCAGTAAAGTTGCTGTGATCGGCCTTGGCGGACTCGGCCATATGGCGCTGAAACTGGCAAAAGCACTGGGAGCTGACGTTACGCTGTTTACCCGTTCCCCTGGCAAAGGGCAGGATGCGCATCGTCTGGGTGCTGATACTGTCGTGCTCTCCACCGAAAAAGCCCAAATGGAGGCAGTAAAAGGCCAATTTAAGCTGATCATCGATACCGTCCCCTCTGTCCACGATCTCAACCCGTACATGCCAACTTTAGCGCTTGACGGTACGCTTGTGCTTGTCGGGTTTCTCGGAGGCATTGAACCGTTGTTGAGCACCGTGCCGCTGATCATGGCGCGTAAATCTGTGGCAGGATCCGTCATCGGAGGAATTGCCGAAACCCAGGAGATGCTCGATTTCTGCGGCAAGTACGAAATCACTTCGGATATCGAGATTATCAGAATTCAGGATATCAATGCAGCCTATGAGCGATTGCTGAAAAGTGATGTGAAATACCGCTTCGTGATCGATATGACTTCGCTTAAAGAATAATGGCAACGCCAGCTTTGGATCCATCTACCCTGATCATTGGATGAACATGAATCAGCCACAAAAATCCGGCAACGATCCAATTGTTGAGTTCACTGATGTCGGGGTAACAAAGCTGAGCCCGGCAGGTACGAGTATGGTCATTCTTGACCAAATCTCTTTTACCGCCCGGCAGGGCGAAATAACCGGAATAATAGGAGCTTCAGGAAGCGGCAAAAGCACCCTGATTCGACTGTGCAACCGCCTTGATGATCCTTCTGCGGGAACCATTAAACTGAATGGGCAAAACATTGCAACCATAGACCCGCTGGTGCTGCGTCGCAAAGTTGCCATGGTTCTGCAAAAGCCCTTCATGTTTGAAGGAACACTCCTTGAGAACCTGCAACGACCCTTCCTGTTCCGCAAGCTGGCTCCACCTTCAGCCGAAAGCCTGGAAATTGCCCGTGTTCTTGATCTCGTTCAACTCCCTGCGGAGATGCTGAAGCGGGATGCCCGCTCACTTTCCGGTGGTGAACAACAGCGAGTCAATCTGGCTCGTGCGCTTGTCAACCATCCAGAAGTACTTTTGCTTGATGAACCAACCAGCGCCCTCGATCGCCCTTCAACAGCACGCCTGGCCAGCACGCTCAACACCATCTGCCACAGTGAACATCTGGCCATTATGGTGGTGACCCACGACCTCTATCTTGCTGAACATATCGTCAATCACCTGATCTACCTCGAAGAGGGGCGGATTATGGAACAGGGCGTTGGCACACAGATGCTCGCAATACCGCAAACGACGGCATTCAGCAATTTTCTGGCAAAACCTGAACGAGAACAGAAATCATCCTCATGAACAATCCGCAGCACATCATACCACTGAATGTGATCCAGTTGGTCTCGGCTTACGCGCTTATTCTGCTTTCGTTGGGCCTCGCACGCCTGCAGCGCATTGGCCATGAAAAGCAGCTTCTCTGGAGCTCAATGCGTATGCTCTTTCAACTCATCGCGGTCGGCTACCTGTTGCATCTGCTCTTTGCCATCAACTCTCCCCTGCCGGTCGTGCTCATGCTTCTGACAATGGCCGGTTTTTCGCTCCAGATTGCGGGTTCGCGGATCAAAAAACGAATGCCAAATTTCTATCGTGTGGTAGGGAGTTCCATCATCATTGGCTGTGGAGGAGTAACATTCTATTTCTGCCTGCTGGTCGTCGGCTACTCGCCCTGGTTCGATCCCCGCTATCTCATCCCCCTGGCAGGCATGATTTTCGGTAACGCCATGAACGGTGCAAGCCTTGCCGCCGAACGGCTCTCTTCAGAAATGCACGAACGGCGCGAAGAGATTGAATGCGCCCTCTCGCTTGGAGCCACCTCCCGACAATCCGCCGGAGAGGCTATCCGGAATGCCTACAGCGCCGCCCTGCGCCCAACCATCAACACGATGGCCGCTACCGGTATCGTTGCCCTGCCCGGCATGATGACCGGCCAGATTCTTTCAGGCACAGAACCCATCATCGCCGTGCGCTACCAGATTGCCATACTCTGCGCCATAACCGGAGCTGTAGCCGTAACCTCATTTTTGATTGTGCAACAAGGCTACCGCCGCTTCTTTACCGACGCCCATCAACTGAAGAGGGAGTGATGTGGGGGGGATCAGAATGGATGGTGCAGTTTCACCGGAACACTCATTGAGCGGATGTTACAGGTCTTTGACCGCATATTTTTTCCACTGAATACTATAAGAAGCCATTTTTTTTCAGCTCTTCCACAACCTGTTCATGAGAGATTGTCGGCTCATCCTTGCTTTCAGCAACAGAGACCAAATCTTCAAGATCGGCATACCTGTCTCGTTCATGCTTTTCACCCAGCATGGTATTTCGGATCGAACCGATTGTGAATGTTGCAACAAACTCTTATATATTTGAAAAGACAGGAGTTCTATGATCACTACAGAGAGGCATGAGCACTATGGAAAATCAACTTGATTTGCTTGAAGCTGAAGCGCTGAACGTGCAGCTTTTGCTCGCCAGTCTTGACGAAGATGCCGAAATTGAGGACGCATGGGCACTCGAAACCGAACGAAGGATGACCGAGATTGAAAATGGCACAACCCGGGTTATTCCTCTGGCTGATGCACTTGCACAGGTTCGCGCAGCATTGAAATGAAACTCGTCAGAATTGACCATCTCTGTGACTCAAGCCTTTACGATGAAGATATTTTCGATTGCGATGTGTACATTGTGTGTATTAAGGCCCGTCCAGAAGCTTATTGCTTTCGCAGATAAAACGGCACAATAGCGGGGCTTTTCGAATAGAAAAAATTTGTTCACCATGTTATGCAAAACACCATTAAAATTACGCATCTCTCCAGAGCGGAAAAGCTGAGGGTCATGGAGGCTATCTGGGACGAACTGACGCATGAAGCGAAACCACTGGAATCTCCTGCTTGGCACAAGCATGCGTTACAGGAAACAGAACATCGACTGGCAACAGGGCAAGAACAGTCTGTAGATTGGCAAAAGGCGAAAATCGAACTCCGAAAACGATTCGAATGAAAATCAGACTACTCCCTTCCGCACTGGATGATTTGACTAACGGGAGGTTCTTCTATGAAAAACAGGGCGAAGGATTGGGAGAGTACTTCTTTGATTCTCTCTTCTCTGATATTGATTCCTTGACGCTATATGGCGGCGTTCATCCTAAAATTTTTGGCTATCACCGGATGTTGTCCAAAAGATTTCCTTACGCCATTTATTACAAGCTGGAAACAGCTTCGGTTGCTGTCGTCTGGAGGGTTCTGGACTTGCGTGGTGATCCAAAAAAAATCAGAAAGTCACTGACCAGGTAATTTTGCTGGCGAGATGAAACCTTTACCATCAACGCAGCAGGAACTCTTTTTATGACTGATCTAACGATATGTGACAGCTTAAAATCCGGTATTGGTGAGTTGTTTACCTGTACTGAACATGGAGATTTTCAGCGAATCCGAACTCCCTTTCTTTACCCAGATGGAGATAATATTGACCTTTTCTGCAAAACCGATGGGGATACCGTCACGATAACCGATCTTGCGGAAACGGTGCGCTGGCTCCATGCACAGTCAGCATCATCGTCCAAACGATCAACAAAGCAGCGGCAGCTTATCGAAGACACTTGCCTTACTCACGGTGTTGAACTCTATCGAGGGATGATTCTTGGACGTTGTCGCCCCGGCGATTCGTTCGCAATGGTCGTTACAAGGGTTGCTCAGGCAGCCGTCAGAGTTTCCGACCTCTGGTTCACTTTTAAAACACGGACAGTCGAGTCAATCACTGATGAGGTTGCAGATTGCCTCGCTGACAAAAAGCTGCCCTTTACCCGTTTTGAAAAACTTGCCGGACGGTCTGGCCGGGCATGGGCTATCGATTTTCATGTGAGGTCTCCATTGCGCAGCTCCCTTGTTTCTGTCTTAAAAACCTCGAACCGCTCTTCTGCCCGACCGATTGTTGAGCATACCGTTGCAGCATGGTATGATCTGAATCATTTAGCCGCAGGCCCGGAAGGATTGAGTTTTATCTCGCTGTTTGACGACACCTCTGATGTCTGGACAGATGAAAACTTCAAGCTGGTAGAGCCATTGTCAACCATTTCGCGCTGGTCACGCCCGGATGAGTTTGTTAATATTTTGACGGAAGTGGCGTGATGAGGGTCCTATAGCAAGCCATTTTTTTTCAGCTTTTCCACAACCTGTTCATGAGAGATTGTCGGTTCGTCCTTGCGTTCAGCAACAGATGCCAAATCTTCAAGATCCTCGAGTAACTCATAAAAATCGTTTATCGGGAGAATCACCGATTTCTTGACCCCGTT
>CAIJPS010000048.1 GCA_903822595.1 uncultured Chlorobiaceae bacterium | reverse complement strand
TCAGGTCATGGGTGAAAAACTCAGTTCAATGCCGTTCCTCATAGCATAGTTTTTTGTTGAACTATCACATTGTAGTGCCTAAATTTTTAGGCCGACTCTTATTTTATATGCATTTACAGTGGATCATGTATGAAGTCAGGATATAAAGCGCCAAAAAACCAATCCTTTTCGAATGGCTTTTCTGTTTCGGGAGGAGAGAGGAGCGGAGAAGAAACAATCGTGTTGCTACATGAGGTTCTGGGGATCGACATCAATAGTGAAGCTAAGCCCGGATGAACGGAAGCGAGCTGTAATGTCGTCACTCATCCATTTGACAAATGGCGATGAAAGTTTGCCATCAAAGAGTTTGACGAGAACCTGGTAGCGGTACCGTCCTCTTATTTTTGCAATACCTGCTGGAGCAGGGCCAAGAACAGTGCCTTTTTCGGCCGGAAGTTGCATCTCGAGGGTTTTTTGGCAAGAGAGCGCCCCAGCTTCCGCCTGTTTTTCGTCTTCAGCGCTGCACTCAAATTTTATGAGCCGCGATAAAGGTGGATAATGGAGCTCTTTTCTTATTGCGGTTTCCTGAAAAAAAAACTTTTCATAGCTCTCTTTTCCTTGTAAAAGAGCGGTGAAAACCTCGTTTTCCTTGTTGTAAACCTGAAAATAAACCTCTCCAGGCATGGAAGAGCGTCCGGCACGTCCGGCTACCTGGGTGAGCAGGGAAAATGTCCGCTCTGCAGCACGGAAGTCGGGAATATTGAGCCCTATATCGGCCATAAGAACGCCGACAAGGGTGACTGCCGGAAAATCGAGTCCTTTGGCGACCATTTGCGTTCCAAGCAGGATGCGAGCTTTGCGGTCATGAAACTCTTTGAGAATCCGGCCATGAGAGCCTTTGGTGGAGGTGGTGTCGACATCCATACGGAGGATTTTTTCATCGGGAAAGAGGGTTTGCAACTCCTCCTCGATGCGTTCGGTGCCACTGCTTTTATAAAAAAGATTGGTCGATGAGCATTTTATGCATGATTCTGTGAAACTTATGGTATGACCGCAGTAGTGACAACGGAGATGTTTCTGGGCAGCATGATAGACCAGAGGGATATTGCAGAAGCAGCAGAGAGGAATATGACCACAATCAAGGCAGAAGATACTTCCAGCAAACCCTCTTCTGTTTTGCAAAAGAATAACCTGCTCGTTTTTTTCAAGGCGGAGTGCAATCTGTTGGTAGAGGAGTTCGGAAATTGATGCCGATGCTTTTGGACTTCCTTTCATCCAGACCAGAGTGATGCTCGGCATGGTCGCCCCATCGACGCGCTCAGGGAGATGAAGAAGGGTGTATTTGCCGTTGATAGCATTATTGTAGGATTCGAAAGAAGGTGTTGCCGATCCGAGCACGCAGATCGCCTTACTGAACATTGCTCTCATGATTGCGGTGTCCCGAGCATGATAGCGGGGATTACGATCCTGCTTGTATGCACTGTCATGTTCTTCATCCACAATGATAACTCCGAGGTTTTCGAGCGGAGCAAAGAGGGTTGAGCGGGCACCAAGGGCAATTTTTGTTTTTCCAAGCCGGAGACTGTGCCAGGCATCATATTTTTCCTGGCTGCTCATGGCACTGTGCAGAATGGTGATTTCGTCATGAAAATGTTCACGGAACCGAGCTGCGGTCTGGGGAGTCAGAGCTATTTCAGGTACCAGAACAATAGCCGTTTTACCTGCAGCAATAACTTTTTTCAGCAATTCGATATAAATCAGGGTTTTACCGCTTCCGGTCACTCCGTGAAGCAGGAAAGTCTGGTATTCTCCTTTGTTGAATGCACCAATCAGTTGCTCCAGAGCTTTGTGCTGTGAAGCTGTCGGAGTTTTTGTTGTCTGGGATGTTTCCGAAAAACCGGTCGTAAAGTGGCTTGTTACCTCCGTTTGTGTTTTTTCAACAAATCCTTTTTTTACGAGGGCGTTGAGTGTCTCACGTGAAGCGCCGATGGATTCTGCGAAAGCGCAGGCTTCACCGAAAAAAGCAAGTCTCTTTATGGCTTCAAGCTGTTTCGGAGAATTTTTCAGCATCTCCTCTGCATTTTTCGGTAATGATCTGCTCAGAAAATAGGCTGATTTCTGCCTGGTTTTTATGGATGAAAACTTTTTGGTGAGTGTCAGATCTCCTCCCCGTTCAAGTTCTGCGAGGGTACGGTAAAGTTGTTTTTTGCCAAGTCGCCGCTGCAGTTGATGGACGGTAAGCCGTTTCTCTTTGATCATCATCTGCATAATTGCACGTCGGAGTGCCGTGCTGATGATTTTCTGGCCTTCTGTCTTGAGTGTAAAGTTTTTTATTTCAACGACATCATGAACCGTAGTCCGAACTGCTGCTGGCAGGGCAGACATAAGGGTGTCGATTCTCCTGGTGAGATAATAATCGGCCATCCACTCGGTAAGCTGCATGAGGGATGGATTGAGGACAGGGCGTCCTCCATAAAGGAGATCCAATATCTCTATGTTCGATATTTCACCACTCTGTTCGTTCGTGAGACTCAGAATGTAGCCGATCGAAACCCTTCCATTTCCATTTTTTACCGAAAGAAGCACCATGCATCCAGGCAGGATATCATGTTCCAGGGTATCGGGCACCATGGCGATAAAGGGTTCACCCCTGAATAATTTTTCTGCCGCTATGAGTGCATGCATGGTGGTAAATGTAAAAAAGCCAGTACAGAGGTACTGACTTTTTTATTTGAATCCTTTCCGCTCGGGTTTTCAGGCAAGAAGTACTTCAAGAATACGGTCGCGGATCTCCTCGACCTTTCCTGTCCCCTCAATCTTGTAATACCGAGGATGATCGGTGGCTCCGTTTTGCGACAAGCTGGTATAGTATGCAATCAGTGGGGCGGTCTGAGCATGATAGACTTCAAGCCGTTTTTTAACCGTATATTCGTGGTCATCCTCCCTTTGAATCAGCGGCTCTCCGGTTTCATCATCAAAACCCTCTCTTTTCGGTGGATTGAACCGTACATGATAGGTCCTGCCTGATGTAAGGTGTACACGACGTCCACTCATCCTCTCGATAATATCCCTATCGTCGACATTGATTTCTATAATATGGTCGATGTGGATTCCATCTTTTCTCAATGCTTCTGCCTGGTTCAGTGTGCGGGGGAAGCCGTCAAAAAGGCATCCATTAATGCAATCGTTCTCAGTCAGGCGCTCTTTAACAAGAGCAATAATGATTTCATCGGAAACAAGTTGCCCGCTCTCCATCACTTTTTTTGCAGCGATACCAAGAGGGGTTCCCGAGTTGACCGCAGAGCGCAACATGTCGCCAGTCGATATCTGCGGTATACCGAGGGTTTTTGATATATAGTTCGACTGCGTGCCTTTTCCGGCCCCCGGTGCTCCCAGTAGAATAATTCTCATCAAACTGATTTTATAGGGTTTTTTTTGTCGTAACAATCATTATTTTTGGCTTTTGTGGCCTTGTTTCTTCTGCGGTCATACTGGCTGCGGGGACGCTTGTTGATGATCCATTCTGTATTTCAGCGCCTGAAAAGGGAGGTGCGGCAAGAGCGGCTTCGTCATGTTTAGCGGTGGGTTTGAGCAGGATAGTTTGGGCAGGCTTTTTCTTGAATTCTATCGTCGTGCCTTTTGGCGTGCCCTCAGATTGTTTATGATGCTGTAACTGGACATCATTGAAAATTTGCTGGGAAGCCGCAGCAGATCCTTTGGTATCAAGAGAGCGGTACTGATAGTCCTCTTCAGTAATCAGTTCCGAGCGGAATTCAAAATCCATTGCACCGAGCATCATTCTGATAGCCCTGCGGCTTTCACCAAGGTCCCCCCTTGACTCTATGTGGGTTTCAGCTTTGGCATTAACCGTGGTGATACAGCGGTCATTGATATCCTTTTCCTCAACAAGTCCGAAGGTGACATTGATTTTCAGGCCGAAAAGAATAAAGGAGCTGACCTCGGCGCGAATGGTGGTCATGCCCCCCACCGCCGTTTTTTCGCTGATCAGTTTCCAGCCTAACCAGTGATCAATTTTGCTGAGAATAAACTTCGATATGTCGGCGATTGGCTTGTCGTACCGCCGTACTTTCAGTTCATTGAAAACAGGGTTTTCAGAGGTGTGCGTTGCATTGGTTGTAAGACCATGACATGCTTTGGTAAATTCACTTCTAAACGGAATAAAATCGATCAACTCCATGAGTATTAAAACGGTTAAAGATTATTGCGGATTCTGCATGCCGGATGTTGCCAGTTGGCCGCATGCCGCATTAATAGTGGTGCCGTAGCTTTTTCTGACCGTGACATGCAGACCTGAATTAATAAGGTATTGCTGGAACATGTCTCTGGTAGTGCTATAAACAGGTTTGAATTTAATATTAATGATTGAATTGTAATCAATCAAATTTATTTTGCACAAAAAGGTTTTTGCAAACCGGGCGAGCATCTTTGCATCATCAAGAGAATCGTTGACCCCTTTAAGGAGCAGATAAACAATGGTGACTGGCATCCCCGTCGATGCGCAATATTCACCAAGTGATTTTCCCAGATCCTTTAGTGGATATTGCCGGGCCGCGATCGGCATAATCGATTCACGTTTCTCTTGATCAGCGGAGTGAAGCGACACGGCAAGCTTTGTCTTCATTCCCGATTTTCCGAGTCGATGAATTTCCGGAATCACTCCGACTGTGGAAATGGTTATCCTTTTCTGCGAAAGGCAGAACCGATAATTCCTCGTGCTAAGGGTTTCAATAGCCTCAAGAACATTATCGGTGTTCAGCAGCGGTTCACCCATTCCCATAAAGACAATGTTAGTGATCGTCTTGCCAGGCTCCCTTGCGGCAACCAGCTCGTTGAGCGCGTAGATTTGCCCGGTAATTTCTCCTGCAGTCAGATTGCGCCGGAACCCCATTCTTCCTGTTGCACAAAAGGGGCACTGCAGCGGGCAGCCGACCTGTGAAGAGACGCATGCAGTCATTCTGTTTTCCGACGCAATCAGGACGCTTTCCACCCGACTCTTGTCGTGCAGTTCCAGCAGGATTTTTTCCGTAGGACTCTCGCAGCCCTCTTCAAAGCTCTCCTGATGGTCAACAGGTTTTAACTGGTGAATTGAAAAACTCTCCGAAAGTTTTCTGCGTAAAGCAAGACTCAAAATGGTCATTTCGTCAAAACTTGCCGCATGATGGCTGAAAAGCCACTGATGTATCTGGGTTGCCCTGAATGCGGGCTCTCCCAGCAAACTCATTGCCTGCTGAAGTTCTTTAAGGGTCAGATCGGTTATATTCTGGAGCGGTTCGGTCATCGAAAGGGATCGTATTATGAGAAAAATAGGCTACCCACAAAGTAAGCTTCTTCGAGCAATTTACAGTGACTGAGTTTTTTTAATTCTACGGGCGTTGGCAGTGCCTGCGACGCGGCCCTTAACGATACTTTTGGCTCTGGCTATTGATTCAGCCATTTCACGGCTTTATCAGCAAATCGCGCCCTCGTGCCTTCGCTCCCTGGCCAGCTCTCCGCACCTTGCATGACTGAAGGCGCCTGGTGCAGGAGAATAGCCCGGCAAAATGGCGGCAAAGTGCCCTGCCAGGGTACCGGCAAGGCTCATTAAGAGCTTTCTGTCCGACTGCTGTCCTCGCGCCATAGGTTATCTTTGCTGCACCCGAATTAAGTTAATACATTGTCAAAAATGTCGGCAGTCAAAACTCTTGCATACGATTGTTACGTAAGTCCTTGAGCGCCTGCTTCCGCTCCATTTTTTGCGCTTTTTTGTTCGTTACGCTTTGTCATGGGTGTCCAATAACGGGTCATACGACCACCTCAGAATATTTTTAAGTGCCCTGTATGGACAATCTGCCCGGCAATAACTCTCCAGCCCTGTCAGATTTACGCGCTCTGGCTGTAGAGCGCCTCGAGCAAAAACATCTCAGCACAGGCGTATCCGCATTAAACCCTCTGTCCACACCCGAAGAGATGCTCAGGCTTGTGCATGAGCTTGAGGTGCACCAAATAGAGCTTGAAATGCAGCAGGTAGAACTTGCCCGAACCAGGATTGAGCTGGAGGATAGTCTTACTCTGTATACTGAACTTTATGACTTTGCACCAGTCGGGTATTTGACTTTGGGCAGAGACAGCAAGATCCAGCTTGCAAACCTGACAGCCACCAAGCTTCTTGGAGTTGATCGATCCCGATTACAGGGCATGCGGTTAAAAACCCTTGTTGTTCCAGAGAACCATCGAGTACTTGATGCATTGCTTGAGAACGTGTTCACAAAGAAAGAGACTGGAATCTGCGAGGTAAAGCTTTTAGCAGATGCTGCGCAACCATCAAAAGCTCACCAGACTCTCTTTGGCCGCATAGTTCGCGTTAATGCCGCCATAAGTGAAACTGAGTATGCATGCCGGGTTATTCTCTCAGATATTAGTGAGCAAAAAAATGCTGAAAATGAACAGCACAGGCTGACCCGCATTCTTCGGGCCACCACACTGTGCAATCAGGCACTGATTCACAGCACTGATGAAATGTACCTGGTTCAAAAGATTTGCAACATCGTCGTAGATATTGGTGGTTACCGGATGGCATGGATTGGATATGCGGAACACGACCAGGGAAAACGCGTACGCCCGATAGCTCAATCAGGTTCCGGGGAAGGTTACCTTGAAACCGTTACCATATCATGGGATGACACTGAGTTTGGCCGAGGTCCCACAGGAACCGCAATCCGCACTGGTAAGCTGATAACCTCGATTGATATCATCCATGACCCGAAGATGAAACAATGGCGAAGCGAAGCCATCAAGCACGGTTACGCTTCCTCTCTAAGCTTACCCTTGAAATCAGATCATGAGGTATTTGGTGCATTATCGATCTATTCTTCCCATCCTGGTGCTTTAAATGCAGAGGAGATAGAGCTGCTCACCACACTTGCTGACAATCTGGCGTATGGGATTACCATGCTGAGAACAAGGCATGCACGTCAAAAAGTACAGGATGAGCTCTCTCGAAGTAATGACCTGATGCATTTCATTCTGCAGGCAACCAATGCTGGTTTTTGGCAGCATGACCTGAGCACCAATACCAGTACCTTGTCGGATGAGGTGTGGAAACTTTACGGACTCAAGCCCAACAGCCATGAAAATCTCTATGATGCATGGATCAGTACCATTATCCCGGAGGACAGGCAAACGGTGGAGCAGGCCGTTCAGGAAGCCCTCAAAACCAGTGGCGAATATAGTTGCAGATGGCGAGTCCTCAATCCCGATGGCACTTTTCGCTGGCTTCTGTCCAAAGGTACTCCAGTTAAAGATTCCAAAGGGCAGATAGTCAGGTATGCAGGTCTTGTTCTTGACATCACCGATCAAAAGAAAAAGGAAG
>CAIJPS010000047.1 GCA_903822595.1 uncultured Chlorobiaceae bacterium | reverse complement strand
GGAAGAACACCCTGACGGTCTTCGGTCTTTAACTGGTTGGGATTGGATATTAAGATCAATTTGATTGCAATTTGGAATAATATCATTCAGGAGGGCACGACATGGCGAGGAAAGAGCGTATCGTCAAGTACACGGATAAGGAATTACGCGCAATGCAGGAGCGCGGCGAGAGCAAGAGCAATTGGGCACAAGTTGCTGCTATGACGGATGCGGACATTGAAGCGGCTATTGCTTCCGATCCCGACGAAGCGGGCATGGTGGTTGATTGGTCGAAAGCGTCAGTAGAATTACCGCAGCCCAAGGCCGTCCTCAACATGCGCGTTGATTATGATGTCATGGAATTTTTCCGCAATCAGGGGAAGGGCTATCAGACCAAAATAAACGCTGTCTTGCGCTCTTATGTCGATCAACGAATGCAGCACGATAGGGGTTAATAATAACTGAGTTCCTCCTCGGAAAGAAACTCAGTTGCATTATCAGTGAGAGCCGAAAGTTCTATGTCGTATTCAGAGGCTTCAGTTTCATTGCTCTCTTCAAACGTGGTGGTATTCATGATTGAGATATTTTTTTCTTGAGTCTCACCTGATACTTGTTCCGATCACTCTCATCACTCCATAAAATACGCGTTCACTGTAAAAATTCCCGATTCTACTCCGGTTTCAGATGCGGGAAGAAGATAACCTCCCGGATGGAGTCCTGCCCGGTCAGAATCATCACCAGACGATCAATACCAATGCCAATCCCTGCGCATGGAGGCATACCGTACTCAATGGCGCGGAGGAAGTCTTCGTCAACAATCATTGCCTCTTCGTCGCCGCGCTGGCGCAGTTTTGCCTGCGATTCGAGCCGTTCGCGCTGGATGACGGGGTCGTTGAGTTCGGAGAAGGAGTTGCAGACCTCTTTACCGCCGATGATCAGCTCAAAGCGCTCAACAATGCCGGGCTGTGAGGGGTGTTCCTTGGCAAGGGGCGACATCTCGGTGGGGTAGTCGATGATGAAGGTTGGTTGGATGAGCTTTGGCTCCACAAATTCACCGAAAATTTCGTCGATGATTTTGCCGCTGCTGATTTTAGGGTCGAGTTCAAGCCCAAGATCCTTGGCGGTGTAGCGCAGTTGCTCTTCGGATTGGCCTGCAATATTCTGGCCGGTGTATTCGGTAATGGCGTCGATGATGCTCAGGCGGCGGAAGGGGGGCTTGAGGCTGATTTCGTTGCCGAGAAAGGTGGTCACTTCGCTCTTGTTGACTGCAAGGGCGGTCTGGCTGAAGAGTTCTTCGACCATCGTCATCATCCAGTTGTAATCCTTGTAGGCAACGTAAAGCTCAACCTGTGTGAATTCGGGGTTGTGGAAACGGTCGATCCCCTCGTTACGGAAATCCTTGGCAAACTCAAAGACGCCGTCAAAACCGCCGACGATGAGCCGTTTGAGGTAAAGTTCGTTGGCAATGCGCAGGTAGAGCTGCATGTCGAGCGCATTATGGTGCGTCGTAAAGGGGCGGGCAGCGGCGCCACCGTAGATGGGCTGCAGAATCGGAGTTTCAACCTCCAGCCAGCCATTGGCGGTAAAGGAGTTGCGCATGAAGGAGACGATGGCGCTCCGCTTGATAAAGGTCTCCTTGACCTCCGGATTGACGATGAGGTCAACATAGCGCTGGCGGTAACGAAGCTCCTTGTCGCTGAAGGCGTCAAAAACAACCTTTTCACCATCAACCTCTTTCTCCTTTGCGACGGGGATGGGGCGCAGCGATTTGGTGAGCAGCTCCAGCGATTCGGCATGGACGGAGATTTCGCCGGTTCTGGTTTTGAAGGTAAAGCCCTTGACGCCGATGATGTCGCCGATGTCGAGCAGTTTGAAGGTGTCGTAGGTAGCGTCGCCAACCTCATCCTTTTTCATGTAGATCTGGATTCGGCCTGCCGAGTCCTGAAGGTGGAAAAAGGAGGCTTTGCCCATTTTTCGGATGGTCATGATGCGTCCGGCCACAGAGACCGGCGTTTTGGCCTCTTCTACGAAACTTGCAATGATTTCACCGGAAGAGTGAGTGACCTCAAAATGGGTGGGGTAGGGGTTGACTCCTGCCTCCATAAGTTGCTGGCGCTCTTCAAGACGGCGCTGCATCTGGTCGTTCAGCGAAATCGGGGCTGGCTGTTCATGGGTATTCTTGTTCGGTTCGTTCTCTTTATGCATGATGGTCGGCGATCTCTGAAATTCTGTAAGTTAAAAAATAGGGTCAAGCCCGTCAGGAGCAGGTACGGGTTTTATACCATACGTAGGGAATGGTGCTGATTTTCTGGAAAAAAGAGCGATAAGCCCTTTTTGAAAAAACGTCGTAACGGTTTTTTTCGATAGCAGTTAAAATGTTGCCGTAGTTGACGCTGCTGATGGCGACACCAAAGCGGCTCCGTTTTTCAAGCATGGGTATCCCTTTTTCGGAAGAGCGGTAGTAGCCTCTTGCCCGTTCGACTTGAAACTTCATCAGATTGAGGAAGTTATCGTTCATCCTCTTCTGCATCAGCTCTTCACTTGTGTAGTTGAAACGGCGCAAATCTTCAAGCGGAAGGTAGATTCGTCCACGGTCCACATCTTCGCCAACGTCGCGCAGGATGTTGGTCAACTGCATGGCAATGCCGAGCTCTATGGCGTGTTCGAGCGCTTGCTTGTCGCTGTAGCCAAAAATTTCGGAGGTCATCAGCCCGACGACTGCGGCCACTTTGTAGCAGTAAACGTAGAGTTCGTCGAAGGTTTCGAACGGTTTGAACTCGATATCCATGGCTACGCCATCCATCAGGTCGAGCGGAAGCTCTATTGGAATATAATGGCTTTTCAGGGTGTCGTGCCAAGCCATCATGATGGGATCATCGTCGGTTTTGCCAGCGTAGCAAGCCAGTAGTTTCGATTTCCAGCCATCAAGCATCCTTTGAATCTCATCACTCGTAATCAGGCCGTTGCTCAGTTTCACCTCGGCCAGATCGACAATGTCATCTACTGTGCGCAGCAGGGCGTAAATGGCGAAAATAGGTTTCTGCTGCTTTTTTGGCAGAAACATGCTTGCGAGGTAGAAGGTTTTTGCATGATGTTTTGAAATCTGCCGACAGTAGGTGTATGCATCTTCAAGCGTTATCATCTTTTCAGGCTTCGGCCCTGCATTGTTTCGGTTATCGTTGTGATTCATCTGCCATGAGCGCTTATATTAGCCTGTTCTGTTCTTCACAGCTTTTTTGCCCTTTTGTGGTGTGGGGTGAAAGCAAAAATGTGTACCTTTTTATCGGTTGAGTACGTTTACCAACAATGAGCTGTCAAGATAAAACAATGGTTGTAATATAGCAACATGCCAAGTTGCAGCTCTTTATCACTCGAATGCTTACGTAATTTATTACCGCACTGTTGAATACTGTTGAACCTGAAAATAGAAGGGAAAAGGCTGTTCTTGTCGGACTCTTTTCCCCCCCCGAAACACCGCGATCCCTTGTTGAGGAGTATCTCGACGAGCTTGCTTTTCTTGCCGATACCGCAGGAGCGGATGTGGTAGAATCGTTCATACAGGACAAAAAGCTGCGCGACCCTGCTTACTGTATAGGAAAAGGCAAGGTTGAGGAACTTGTTTTGTTTGTCAAGGAGAAGGAGATCGATCTCATTATTTTCGATGATGATCTTACCCCTGCACAAGCCAGAAACCTTGAAAAGTCACTTGAGTGCAAGGTTATCGACCGTACCGGTCTTATCCTGCAGATTTTTGCTATCAGGGCTCAATCCGCACAGGCAAAGATGCAGGTGGAACTTGCCCAACTTGAATACATGCTTCCCCGTCTTTCCGGGCAGTGGACTCACCTCTCGAAACAGAAGGGAGGAATCGGGAACAAGGGGCCGGGCGAAACCCAGATTGAGACTGACCGTCGACTTGTTCGAAACCGGATCTCCCTGCTGAAAAAGAAGCTGCGAGAGGTCTCGCTTCAGCATGACACACAGACCCGTGGACGGCAGACCGTGCAAAGGGTCTCACTTGTGGGCTATACCAATGCCGGCAAGTCAACCCTGATGAATGCTCTCTGCCCTGAGGCTGAGGCTTTTGCTGAAAACCGGCTCTTTGCCACGCTCGACACCAAAACCCGTCGTCTGGAACTGAACATCAACAAACTTGTTCTGCTTTCTGATACGGTCGGGTTTATCCGCAAGCTCCCGCATACTCTTGTCGAGAGTTTCAAATCGACCCTTGATGAGGTGCTCCAGGCAGATTTCCTGCTTCATGTGATTGATGTCAGCCATCCAGGTTTTGAGGAGCAGATGGTGGTTGTTCGAGATACGCTCAAGGAGATTGGTGTCGAACACGACAACATCATTGAGGTGTTTAACAAGATTGATGCTCTTGAAGATCCCTCTCTCCTGCGGGAACTTGGCGAGAAATATCCTGATGCTGTTTTTATTTCCGCCATCCGCGGACTCAATATTTCGCTCCTTAAAGAGATGATCGGCCAGCAAGTTGCCCGCGAATACACAGAACGCAAAATCAGCGTGCATGTCTCCAACTATAAACTGATCACTTACCTTTACGAACACACTGAAGTTATCGACAAGCGTTATGTTGATGAAGAGGTCGAGCTCACCTTCAGGGTGCGCAAAAATCAGCTTAAGCATATTGACGCCCTTATCAAATCATCACAAACCCTCCCTGGCTGATGCTGCAAATCCACAATACCACCAAAAAGGAGATTCCGGAGCAACTGATCGAGCGTGCCCTGCGTCTCGTTATGGAGATCGAGGGTCGCACGGTTGAATCAATCGTTGGCGTCTACTGTGGCAACAAAATGATACAGCGCATAAACCGCGAGTTTCTTGGCCACGACTACCCTACCGATACCATTACCTTCCCCTACAGCTCGGGGAGTGATGTTGATGGCGAGTATTATATTTCGCTTGATGTGGTCAAGGAGAATGCTGCCAGATTTGCGGTTGATTTTCAGCAGGAACTTCTGCGTGTCACCATCCATTCAGCACTGCATCTCATCGGTTATGACGATCAGTCACCCGATGATCGCGCACTGATGGAGGAAAAAGAGGCGTTTTATCTTAACCGTTTCGCTGCGGCAACTTCGTAATTATTCTTGACCAATGAAAAGCAGCAATGATTTCGGGCAAACCCAGCGGCAAAAACCATCGTTCTGGAAACGTTTTTTTCTGATCACGGTTCTTCTCGTCATTACGCTCCTTGCTGGAGGGATTGTTCTGAGCCGCTACCAGGGAGAGCAGAGGCTGAAAGAGCTTGTGGAGCTTGCCGAGATCCGTTCTGTCATTATTCAGCGTCAGGATATACAGCTTTTCGCGCTTCCTCTTGCCTGGTTGGTGCGCAAAGAGTTGATGCGCTCCAATTATGATCAGATTGATGAGTATTTCAACGAAATGATCCGTCGAAAAGGTTTTGGAGTGATAATGCTGGTCGATCCATCCGGCTTTATAAAAATATCGACTGACCGAAAGCTGCAGGGTAGCTCTTTTTCCCTGCGTTATCCCCAAATGAAGCTTGGTGCGTCGGTGCCTGTTTCCTACGCCGTGCCGGAGAGAAAGAGCATGTTTCTTGTTCCCGTTATGGGACTGAACGAGCAGATTGGAACCATTGCCTTTATTTACAGCTACAGGGAGTTGTCGATTCCATGACGTTCAACTTGCACTGGAAACTGGAGCTCCCTGAGGAGTGATGATTGTGTTTTCTTTACTTATCAGCTAAACTATTAATCTTTATGAATCTTGTTATCAATGATCTTTCCTCTGAGGCATTACCAGGCCAGACGCTCGGTATGGCTGCCCGCCTCAACCACAGCCATGTCGGTTATGTATGCCGAGGGCATGGAATCTGCCAGACTTGCTATGTGACTGTTCGGCAAGGAAGTGAATTTCTTTCACCCCTTTCGGAGATTGAACATGCTTTTTTATCTGAACGCCAGGTACTGAGTGGTGGACGTCTTGCCTGTCAGGCGATAATTGAGCGTGATGGAGTCATCAATATTCTTTCACGTCCTGAAGAGGTGCGCCGACTCCTGTTCAGTAACCCTCTGGCACTTTTGGCCTATGGTGAGATGACGAGAAGTGATACCGCTTCGAAAATAGTTCCCGGTATTGCCAACCTTGCAGGTCGGATTGTCAGGGGAGAGGTGAGTACAAGGGATGCTTCCGGAAATATCCTCGAGGCTATTGGTTCGGCCCTGCAGTTTGCCGTGACTTCAGCATCGCAAATAATCCCTTTCAGACAACACTTCATGGGTCTGCTTGAAGCGTGTCCGGCATCAATGCCGTTACTCCCTTCAAGGCAGGCTTCGGTAACACTTGAACCGGTTGTACTGAAAGTGAGCGCACCGGCAACTCCTGCAGTTTTTGACGTTCCGGTTACTCCGGTTGTGTCGGTTACTCCAGTTGTTCCAGTCACTCCGGTTACTTCGGTTTTTCCAGCATCTCCTGAGGTGACAGTCAAGACGGATGCCCAGCCAATTGTTGCCGTTCACACTCTTGATGGCATCAATGATGCACATGCTCAGAAGCTGAGCGCGGCTGGCGTGACAAGCCTTGAGCAACTTCTTGAAAGAGGGTGTGACAAGACAGGACGCAAGCAACTTTCCACTGCAGCCGGCATCAATGAGGATACTCTTTTCAGGCTGGTTAACCGTGCCGATCTTGCAAGGGTTAAAGGGGTTGGTACCACTTATGCCGAACTGCTTGAAGCTGCAGGGGTTGCATCCCTGTTTGAACTTTCACAGCGTAACCCTGCGAACCTCTACGCCAAAATGCAGGCGGTTAACAAACTGAAAAAACTGGTTCAACTCCTTCCTTCTGCCGACCAGGTAAAAGAGTGGGTCAGTCAGGCAAAAAAACTGCCTCGCGTGGTTGTATCCTGAAAAGACGTTTGCCGGGCAGATGAGTTTTTCACTGCCCGGTATTGTTGAGGGCAGGGCAGATGGTGCCCTCGGCATCAAGGAGCGGGTAGGGCGTACCCTCCTGGCGGAGTTCCCGGCTCAGGCGTGGATGGGTGTACTCAAAGAGCATTCGCTGAAAGCTTTCCGGATCGAGACGGGGTTGGTTGTACATTCCTTTGGCGGCTCTCTGTCGCTGCGCTTCGAAAAGAATGACCGCTGTGGCGACAGAGACATTGAGTGATTCCACCATCCCAAGCATTGGTACCGTAATGGCATAGTCGGCTCCCTGAATGGCCTCTTCTGATATACCATCCCACTCGGCGCCCACCACAAGGGCAGTTGGTCGGGTATAATCGATCTCCCTGAAATCCCGCGCACCCTCCTTGCCGGTTGCTACCAGGATTTGCATTCCGTATTTCGAGATCGCTCTGTAGGCTGAAGCAATGCTCGCGTGGAGGTTCAGAGTCAGCCATTTACTTGCACCCGCAGCGGCATTCTGTTCGGTATAAATTGATTGCCGGTAAGAAATTGCGTGGAGTTCACCGATGCCGACGCCATCACAACTGCGGATAATGGCCGACAGGTTGTGAGCCTTGTTGACGTTATCCATGATAACCGTCAGATCAGGCTGGCGATGAAGCAGCATCTCACGGATTTTGCGGAATCGTTCGGAAGAGATCAAGATGTTTGCCGTAATATTGATAAGCCGTTATTTATTGAATTCAGGAAGACAAGAAAGCTCTTTTTTTCTCTTTTTCTCAATCTTCGTCAAAACAGGGGAGAGATTTTTCCCTCGTGTTGCTGTGTAATAACCATCTCCCGGCAGTGTTCAATCTTGCGAGGGTTACTTTTTTTAACTATATCAGTAGAGAGCCTTCCCTCCGGGGTGGCAAATACCCCGGAGAATTGAAGAACGGTTCTACCACGATGAGTTTCAAGTATAAAAAACATCCGCATCTTGAGCGTCTGCTTCAGAAAGCAAAGCCGATCAATCTCGATAACTCCTCAAAAGTTCTGATTCTCAGCGACCTGCACATAGGCAATGGCGGCAGGCGCGATGAGTTCAAGCGGAACGCCGAACTGGTCAAAACCATGCTCGGCAGCTATTACCTGCCCGAAAAGTACAGTCTTGTTCTTAATGGAGATATTGAAGAGCTCTTAAAGTTTCAGCTTGAAAGCATTGAAGCCGTTTGGGGTGAACTCTACGACCTTTTTCTCAAGTTTCAGGAGAACGGCTTTTTCTGGAAAACCTACGGGAACCATGACGCTGAGCTGCTTGATGAGAGGAATTACCGGCTTGCTTCATCGATGGTTGAATCGCTGAAGTTTCAGTACGGTCATGAAACCCTTCTGCTGTTTCATGGCCACCAGGCATCGGTACTCCTGTGGGAAACCTACCCGATGGTCAGCCGTGCCGTTGTCCTCTTTATTCGTTATATCATAAAACCTGTCGGTATCAGGGGCTTTTCCATCGCCTACAACAGTACCCGACGCTTCGCCATCGAGAAATCGATTTATGAGTTCTCCAACCATGCGAAAATAGTCTCCATCATAGGCCATACCCACCGTCCCCTCTTTGAGTCACTCTCAAAGGTTGATTTTCTGAACTATCGGATAGAGGAGCTCTGCAGGGCCTATCCGGCAGCGGACACTCAAAAACGCATGCTTATCGAAAAAAAAATTACGGCATTGAAAGTTGAGCTTGATGCCTGCTATAAACAAGGAAAAAAAATTGGCCTCCGGAGCGGTCTCTACAACAATATCACCATTCCAAGTATTTTCAACTCTGGCTGTGCCATTGGAAAACGGGGCATTACAGCCCTTGAAATCGAAGGGAACAAAATCAGGCTGGTCTACTGGTATAATGGCAAGCAAAGCCGCAAGTTCACCAGCGACAGAGATAATCGGCCAATGGAACTTGGCTCAACAGGATTTTCAAGGGTTGTTTTGAACGAAGACTCTCTCGATTACCTGTTTACCCGTATCCATCTTTTGGCCTGAAAACAGGATAAGCCCATGCGCCAAGCAACATTTTCATCCATGATCGGTTTCATGCTTTGCATCCTCGCTTTTGCAGGTTGCCAGAAGAGCGACCGGTCGGACGGCTACGGCAATTTCGAGGCTACAGAGATCATTGTCTCATCCGAAGCAAACGGGAAGCTGGAGCTGCTGAATGCTGAAGAGGGGAGCCGGATGGCGGCAGGAAGTATTGCTGCCGTTGTTGATACCACCCAACTTCACTACACCCGCACTCAGCTTCAGGCGGAGCGTCATTCGCTTGCCGCCAAACGTCCAGCTCTCGCAGCCCGGATAGGAGTTTTGCTGGAGGAGCGTCGGAATATGAAACGCGACGACGAGCGTTACCGCAGACTTCTGAGCGAGGGGGCCGTCCCCTCAAAACAGCTTGAGACGATCCAGAACGGGATCGCTGTCATCGATCGGCAGATTGGCTCACTTGAAACAGAGAACCCCGGCATTGCCGGAGAGATCAGCGCCAAGGAGGCCCGCATCGCCCAGCTCGACGATCAGATCAGAAAAAGCGTTGTCAGAAACCCTGTTGACGGTGTGGTGCTCACTCGTTATGCCGAGAGGGGTGAACTCACCTCCTACGGCAAGCCGCTCTACAGGATTGCCGACCTCCAGACCATGTTTTTGAGAGTCTACCTGAGTGGCGCGCAGGTGCCGCAAGTGAGAATCGGCCAAGAGGTCGAGGTGCTGATTGATGGAAGCAAGAGTCTGAAGGGGCGCGTCACATGGATCTCCTCAAAAGCTGAGTTCACCCCAAAAATCATCCAGACAAGGGAGGATCGGGTGAGCATGGTCTACGCCATGAAGGTGCAGGTCAACAACCAGGATGGCCGCCTTAAAATCGGGATGCCCGGAGAGATGAGGTTGCCCACAAAACGTGGCTCATGAAGGAGGCTGTGCTGGTTGCCGGTGTCGGCAAGCGCTTTGGCGCTGTTCAGGCGCTTCAGGAGATCACTTTTTCGGTCGGTGAGGGGGAGCTTTTTGGCTTTATTGGTGCGGACGGGGCAGGCAAGACAACTCTTTTTCGGATTCTGGTCACCCTCCTTCTTCCCGATGAGGGGCGCGCAGAGCTGCTCGGCCTTGATGTGGTGCGTTTTTACCGGGAACTTCGTCGCCGTATCGGCTACATGCCGGGAAAATTTTCACTCTATCCAGATCTGAGCGTTGAAGAGAATCTCCGTTTTTTTGCCTCGGTTTTTGGGACAACAGTCGAAAAAAACTACGAGCTGATCCGCGATATTTACAGCCAGCTTGAACCCTTCAAAACAAGAAGGGCAGGTAAGCTTTCGGGTGGAATGAAGCAGAAACTCGCCCTTTCGTGCGCGCTGGTGCACCGTCCCGAGCTGCTGTTTCTCGATGAACCGACCACTGGTGTCGATGCCGTTTCGCGCCAGGAGTTCTGGCAAATGCTTCGCCGCCTCAGGGAGCAGGGGATGACCATTCTCGTCTCAACCCCCTACATGGACGAGGCGGTGCTTTGCGACCGGATTGCTTTCATGCAGGCGGGAAAAATCCTTGCGCTCGATACCCCGGCGGGCATCACCACCCTTTTTCCGAAACCGCTCTTTGCCATCCGTGCAACTGAAACAGGCAAGTTGCTCTTGGCCTTGAGAGCCTCTCCCAATGCTTCGTCGGTCTACGCCTTTGGCAGCGCCCTGCACTACACCGACAGTCGTCCAGTCGTCAGCCCTGATGAACTGCTTGCCACTCTTCAGATTGAAGGGTTCACAGATCTCTCGGTTACGGTGATTCCGCCCGGCATTGAAGATACCTTTATCGCCCTCATGGAAAAGAAACAGGGGAGTGCCTCATGAGTGAGCTTCTTGTTCTCCTGCGCCTTGACCTTTCTATTGATCGGAAAAGTGTGCACCATGAGTGAGCCTGTGATTCATACCGAAAAGCTGACCAAACGGTTCGGCGATTTTGTAGCGGTCGACTCACTTTCGCTGAGTATCTCCGGCGGCGAGATTTTTGGCTTTCTCGGAGCGAACGGTGCAGGCAAAACCACCGCCATCAGGATGTTGACCGGCCTTCTGGCCCCGACATCAGGGAGTGCCACAGTTGCCGGTTTTGACCTCTACACTGGATCGGAGGGAATAAAACGGAACATCGGCTACATGAGCCAGCGCTTCTCCCTCTACGACGACCTGACCGTGCGCGAGAACATCCGCTTCTTTGCCGGTATCTACGGCCTCACCAATCAGACCATAAAGGAGAAGAGCCGCCACCTCCTTGAAACTCTTAAACTGGTGGAGGTTGCCAATGCGCGGCTTGCTTCACTCCCCCTTGGTTGGAAGCAGAAGCTTGCGTTTTCTGTCGCCATCTTGCATGAACCAAAGATTGTCTTTCTTGACGAGCCGACCGGCGGTGTCGATCCCGTAACAAGGCGGCGCTTCTGGGACATGATTTACGAAGCCTCCGGGCGCGGCTTGACCATCTTTGTCACCACCCACTACATGGACGAAGCCGAATATTGCGATCGTCTCTGCATCATGGTGGATGGCAAGGTGGCGGCGCTTGACCGGCCTGAGGCGATGAAGCAGCACTATGGGGCTGAGAGCATGAACGATGTCTTTATCCAGCTTGCCAGACCCAACAAAACGGAGTGAAAGGAATGCAGAGTTTCAGGGGTTTTGTGCTCAAGGAGTTTTATCATATTTTCCGTGACCGCAGAACGGCGGCTATTCTCTTCGGGATGCCGCTCATTCAGTTGCTTCTCTTCGGCTTTGCTATTCGCAACGAGATTCAGGAGGTCAATCTCGGGATTTTTGACCAGTCACATGATACAGTCACCCGTGAGATTACCGACAAGCTTGCCGCCTCCGGCTACTTTATCTTGACGAAAGAGCTGCATTCTACAAAAGAAATTGAAGAGGCTTTCTCTGAGGGAAGCATTGCAGAGGCAATTGTTTTTGAACCGGGCTTTGCGGCGCGCATGATGCGGGAGGGGAGGGGAACCGTTTCGGTGATTACCGACGGATCTAACCCTAATGTCTCGAAAATCATCATCGGCTACACCGCTTCGGTGCTTCAGGATTATCGGAACGATAAATACAGGACAGCACAGGTGGGCGTTGAGGCAGTGCCGCTCATGATGTTCAACCCCGAGCTGAAAAGTGTCTATCTCTTTGTGCCGGGGCTGATGGCGCTTATTCTTATGCTCGTTTCGGCGCTGATGACCTCCATAAGCATTACCCGGGAGAAGGAGAGTGGCACCATGGAGGTGCTGCTGGTCTCATCACTCAGGCCGGTTGAGATCATTGTCGGCAAGGTGGTGCCTTATTTTTTCCTCTCCTTCGTTAATGTCGTGACGGTGGTGGCACTCGCATCCTTTGTCTTCGGCGTACCATGCAGGGGGAGTTTGGTGCTGCTTATGCTCGAATCGCTTCTTTTCATTGTGACAGCGCTCTCGCTCGGCATCTTCATCTCCACCATTACCGACTCGCAGCAGGTTGCCATGATGATCTCCCTCGCCGGGCTTCTCTTGCCGACCATCCTGCTTTCGGGATTCATTTTTCCCGTGGCGAGTATGCCGCTGCCGTTGCGTCTGATCAGCAACCTTATTCCGGCAAAATGGTATCTCATCATTGTGCGGGGAATCATGCTGAAGGGAGCAAGCTTCGGCTATATCTGGAAGGAGACTCTTGTGCTTGCCTTGATGGCGGCGGTGCTGATGGTGGGAAGTATCAAAAAGTTCAGGATAAGGCTTCAATAGTAGTACCGGTCAACTCGCAGGCAATCCGTCGCTCTTGCGCTCAAACCGCTTATTACGATGAGTTGAGGTTCAAGGATAATCAACAGGGAACAAGCCGATGCGTACGATATGGTTTCTGGTGCAGAAAGAGTTCCTGCAGATCTTCCGCAACCGGGGGATGTTGCCGATCATCATCGTCATGCCCTTTATCCAACTGGTCATCCTCTCCAACGCGGCCACCTTCAACATCAAACAGGTGCCGATGCACCTGCAGGACAGGGATCGCACGGCTCTTTCGGAGAAGCTTGTGGAGCGATTCACTGCCGCCGGTTATTTTCGGCTGACCGGCTCCTCCTTTTCCGATGGGGAAAGTATCGGGAAGCTGCTCAGCCGGAATGCCGACCTTGCGCTCGTCATTCCGCACAATTTTGAGCGCGACCTCACCACAACCGGACATGCCAAGGTGCAACTGATGATCAACGCGGAAGACGGTTTTTCGGCAGGTGTGATTCAGGCCTATGCCAGCGAGATCGTCGGCAGCTTCAACCGCGAAGAGCTTCAGAAATCAGCAGGCATCGTAACCCTTCAGGCAACGCCGGAGGTCGGCATGATCTCATCAGGCTGGTACAATCCCGAACTGGAGTATACCCACTACATGGTGCCTGGAATCCTTGTCATTCTTGTCACCCTCATCGGACTTTTTCTCACAGGCATGAATGTGGTGCGGGAGCGGGAGATCGGCACGATCGACCAGATCAACGTCACCCCTATCAAACGCTACCAGTTCATCACCGGCAAGCTGCTTCCGTTCTGGATTATCGGCCTTGCTGAAATGAGCATCGGCCTGTTGATTGCCCGGCTCATCTTTCATGTCCCGATGCTCGGCAGTTACTGGCTCATCTATCTCGTTTCAGCCATCTACATGCTCGTCGTGCTCGGCATGGGGCTCCTCATCTCCACTGTCACCGAAACCCAGCAGCAGGCCATGTTCGTTGCCTGGTTCTTCATGGTCATCTTCACCCTCATGAGCGGCCTCTTCACCGCCATCGAAAGCATGCCCCACTGGGCACAAACCATGACCCTGATCAACCCCGTCCGCCACTTCGTCGATATCATGCGCCGCGTCATGCTCAAAGGGTCAGGTTTGATGGAGATCCGTGTCCAACTGCTCTGGCTTGTCGGCTATGCCACCGTGATGGTTACACTGGCAGTGAACCGGTACCGGAAAGTGGCGGCGTGAGTGCTCATCACTTTTATCGGTTTTTTTCTGAAAGGGGAGTGGATTAAAGTCTTCTCTGTCTGTGCTTGCGTATCGGGTTGGTAACGGCGGCTATCAAAAGTTTTTTGTGTGGGTTAAGTTTGATAAACTCTTTATTTTTTTAATCTCTCAGGGATAAATTCCCCGCCACTTGTGGCGAATGTTAGTATTTCTACAAACAGATACCCCGCTGCTTGCGGCGGGGAGTTTTATTTCTCGCCATCATCCGCCGTCGCAATCCTCAAAACCACACTGAAGACCGATCCGTGGTTGACGCGTGAGCGTACTTCGACATTGCCTTTGTTGGACAGGATAATGTGCTTGACAATGGCGAGTCCGAGGCCGGTTCCTCCGCGCTCGCGTGAACGGGCCTTGTCGACCCGGTAAAAGCGCTCAAAGATACGTCCGAGATCGGATTTTGATATGCCGATACCGTTATCTTCCACTTCCAGCCGGATATCATTGTCACTTTTGAAAGCTGAAATCCTGATCCGTCCATTGCGGTCGTCAACATATTTGATGGCGTTGTCGAGGAGATTGCGGATGGCAATATCGAGATAGCGAGGATCAGCGTACACCGGTGGCAGATCATCGGGAATAATGATATCGAGTCGGATTTGCTTTTTTTCGAGTGATGGTTTAAGAAGTTCAACCGATTTTTGCACGATACTTTTGACATCAATCGAGCTGAATTGGTATTCAATGTAGCCAGACTCAATTTTGGAGAGGTCGAGCACATCGTTGACGAGAGCCGTGAGCTGCTGGCTTGCCCCAAGGATAATCTGCAGGAAAGGTATGGCATGTTCGGGCTCAAGTATTGCTCCGTCGAGCAGCGTCTCGGTGTAGCCTGTGATGACGGTGAGCGGTGTACGCAGTTCGTGGGAGACGCTGGAGACAAAATCCCGTCGTATTTTTTCGAGGTTACGCAGTTTGGTTATGTCGTTCAAGACAAACACGGTTCCTTCAAAACGTCCCTCTTTTGTAAGCGGCATGGAGCTGATTTGCATAATGCGTGCCCCTTTGGTGGTCGTCAGCGACATCTCCTCTCTGCGCAGGGTTATTCCGGTGCTATGAACCTTTGCAAAAAGCTCCTGAAGGTTGGTGTCGGAAAGATGGCGGATAGGGCGTGACTTGAACATGGTGCCATCGATGCGGAACATTCTCGATGCTGCCGGATTGACCAGAATAATATCGCCAGTCGCATCGGTAACAATAATAGCTTCACGAATTCCTGAAAAAACAGCACGGAGCCACTCTTCACTGCGTCGCAGTTTTATGATTTCATCCGTCATGCTATTCAACGTGCGGGCAAGCACTCCTGTTTCATCCTTGCTGCGAACCGTGATGGTGCCAGAAAAGTCGCCTTTAATCCGTTTTTGAGCGGTTTTTGCAAGCGCTCTGATGGGATGGGTAAGAACAAAAGCGGCAAGATAACCTCCAATCAGTGAGAAAAAAAACGCCAGAAAGAGTCCCTGCGTTATCTCTTTTTGAATTCCGGTATCGAAGAGTCCGATATCGAAGAGTGGTTTGCCGAATCGAAGAATGGCGAAGGGTTTTGGAACGCCGACAGGGATGGCTATATAGAGCATGTGCTCTTTTACGGTTTGACTGTACCGGGTTCTTTCGCCATACCCTTTTGTAATCGCATCCTGTACTTCAGGTCTGTTCCAGTGGCTTTCCATCGAGTAGAGCTTGCCGGGGGGGATAGAGGAGTCGGCAATGACCTCTCCCTTAAGGTCAATCAGGGTGACCCTGATGTCAAACGCGCGTCCGATACGCTCTGCCCATGCTTTGCTTTGCTCATTTGTCGGCCATTCCCGCGCTTCCTCTTCGAACATCTGTTTGCTCTGCAGAAGATCGCGGTAAAGCTCCTTTTTGGTTGCAGTTATCAGTATCTCCGTCAACCGATCCTCGATAGAGAGATAGCTAATGACTACGGAAAAAAAAATAATTATACCGATAATGAGACCGAGCTTGAAAGAGAGTTTACCCCGCATGGTCGTCACCCTCTTTTTCTTCAAACTTGTAACCAAGTCCCCTCACAGTTGTGATCATGCGGCCTGTTTCGCCGAGTTTTTCGCGGATTCTCGTAATGTGTGTATCGATAGTTCTGGTGTTGATGCTTTTATCGACATCCCAGACATCGCTGAGCAGCCTCTCCCGCGACTGCGCCTCGCCCTTTCTTTTGAGAAGTGCGACGAGAAGCTTGAACTCCATCAGGGTTACCACAAGCTCCTTGCCTTCAAGTGTTACAATGTGCCGGGTCAGATCAACTTCAAGATTGCCAGCCTTGAGCAGCTCTTCCATTTTCCCGCCTTGCCGGCGATCCCGCTTGAGGATTGCCCGTATGCGGAGGTTCAGCTCACGGGGGCTGAAGGGCTTGACAACATAGTCATCAATGCCGAGTTCAAAGCCGAGAATACGGTCGATCTCCTCTCCTTTGGCTGTTACCATGATGATGGGGAGATCCTTGTAACGCTGATGCTGCCTTATTTTCCGGCACAGTTCGAAGCCATCCATTCCCGGCAGCATGACATCAAGCAACACAAGGTCAAAGCTTTTTTTTGAGAGTTGCTCAAGGCCATCTTCGGCTGTGCCGGAAAGATGACATTTATAGCCAGCCCGATTGAGATTATATTCCGTCAGCTTTGCAAGGTTCAGGTCATCTTCGACAACAAGAATCAAGGGATCCGGCATAACATTCTGATTTAAATTGTGTTTCCTGACTTCTGACCTTGGATGAGCTTCTGCAGCAGTTCCACTCCAACCGGTTCTTTGTTCAATAATGGCACCACAGCGTAACGTTTTGCAAAAAGACGTGCTACGGCCTCAATTTCTCCAAGTTCATTTTGCGCTCGCTGGCTCAGAAGAGGGGAGTGAGGTTTGGCTGCGGCTATACTGTTATTGATGATCCATGCCCATGGCTCAATTCCGGCGCGTCGCAAGTCCGCCTGTAGATTGGCTGCTTCCAGCACGGGGGTGGTTTCGGCCAGCGTCACGAGCACTATCATGGTCTGTTTCGGGTCTTGCATCCGCATCATCGGTGTGATGTTGTATAGCTCTTTTTTTCCACTTTGACGAGTGAATTCACGATGATATGCACCAGTTGCATCAAGCAACAGCAACGTGTGACCGGTGGGAGCTGTATCCATGACGACAAATTTCCTGTCTGCTTCGCCGATGATTTGTGAAAAAGCCTGGAATACGGCAATTTCTTCGGTGCAGGGCGAGTGCAAGTCCTCTTCGAGCAGGGCAATACCTTCCGCGTCAAGCTCTTTTCCTTTGGTGTTTATAACCTGTTGCCGGTAGCGTTCCGTTTCGGCGCGCGGATCAATCCGGCTGACAGTAAGATTGTCTATGCTGCCAGTCAATGTTTCAGTGAGATGAGCCGCCGGATCGGAAGTGGTAAGGTGTACCGGCAAGCCGCGACTGGCAAGCTCAACAGCTACTGCAGCAGCCAAAGTGGTCTTGCCGACGCCTCCTTTACCCATGAACATGATGAGTCCCTTGCCACTGCGTGCGATATCATCAACCAGTGTGAAAAGGCCAGGAGTATTGAGTGGGATAGATTGTTCTTCACTCAAAAAAGAGTGCTGCGCTCCGTCTGAGAGTAACTGGCGCAGGGCATCAAGACCTACCAGATTGAAGGGCTTGAGTGCGACATGATCGGATGGCAATGTCTTGAGGCTCTCAGGCATGGCCGATAACGCTGCTTGCTCACGCGAATAGATTGCAGCAGCGAGAGCATCCTGTGAGGCTTCACTTTGGGGGAGTACGGCGTTGATGACGAGATAGTGTTGTGAAATGCCTATTGAAGCGAGCTCTTCACAGGTTCGGGCTACTTCACGCAAAGTGGAGTGCTGGGCCCTGGATACCAGAATCAGGCGTGAACGCAAAGGGTCGGCCAAGGCTTCGACAGCCTCCCTGTACTGGGTGCGCTGCTTTCCAAGACCGGCTAATGGGCCGAGGCAGGATACGTCACCCTTGCCCTCTTCAAGAAAACCGCTCCATGCACCGGGCAGTTGCAGCAGACGGATGGTATGTCCGGTTGGTGCGGTGTCAAAGATGATATGGTCGAACTCGGAGGTAAGGGCGGAGTCGGTCAAGAGCGCAGTGAACTCGTCGAATGCGGCAATCTCGGTCGTGCATGCTCCTGAAAGTTGTTCCTCAATGCTTTTGACGATGCTCTCTGGCAGGAGACCGCGTACCGGTCCGACGATACGCTCCCGGTAGTGCTGTGCCGCTGCCTGCGGGTCAATTTCGAGCGCAAACAGGCCCGTAACCGCCTCGACAGGAGTGATCTTGCTGCCGATAGTGATACCGAATACCTGACCGACATTGGAGGCAGGGTCGGTGCTGACCAGCAAGACACGCTTTCCGTTCTCGGTGAGCTGGATGGCTGTTGCGCAGGCAATTGATGTTTTGCCAACGCCCCCTTTTCCGGTGAAGAAAAGGAAGCGTGGAGGTTCTTTGAGAAATTTCATGGGAGTAGTTTCGTGGTTCAGCTGCAGCAGTTGTTATCGGAGCAGCAACTTTTTCCCTGTTTCGACTCTGCGGCTGGAAGGGTGATGGATGCCCAACCGGCAAGTTCAGCACGGTTTGGGTATCGGCCACTCAAGAGCACTTCGCCATCGACGAGAATCAGCGGCAGTGCATCTGCTCCCAGGGTGTCGAGAAAGGCTTTTACCGTTTGGTTTTCTGCGAAGGCCAGCGGTTGTCGGGCCAGATTGAAGCGCTCTATCTGAGCACCATTCTGTAGAGCCCAATCAACGTCAGCCGAAAAGCTGACCAAAGCCTGATCAACATCAACACCACACACACCTGTGTTGCAGCACAACGCGGGATCAAAAACCTGAATTATAGTCGTTATGGACATCTTGGTATTGTTTAATTTATTTGTCGAATTACAGAATTATTGCATTTCATGTCATTTAATCCGGTTTAGATGTTCCTGAATGTACAGCAAAAATGGAGACGTTGTTCGTAAAGGGCCTGTTGCCAGTGGCAGTATTTTAAATTATTTGCATTTTCTTAACAATCATGTAACAATTTTGCGACGTTGTTCAACGTATCATGAAGTCCAAGCTCTTCTGAAGGTGACATTGATCACACCCATTCACCAACTCCTGCCGGAGCCAGATGGCTGAAGGATTATTCCAGTTTTTTGCCGATTTTCCGGCAAACCTCGTTTTTCCCGTTGCGGTCTTTCTGATGGCGCGATACCGGTTTTCTCCGGAAATCTGGACTGCGCCGCTTATGATTCTTGGTACGCAATGGTATATCCTTTTCAACGTCATTGCCGGTGCATCAGCCATTCCCAATGATCTTCGTGAAGTAGCCGAAAACCTTGGTACTCTCTTATCGTCTGCCGAGTGCTCCCATCAATCAATTGGCTGGTTTCATGGAAGCTTTGGCTGGAGAACCCTATAATGGGAAAGCTGATCTTCCTGAATTGGCTGATCAGATGGGATTTGGAGTTGAGGAGCTTTTTCCGCTGCTTAAAGCATTGGAAATTCTTGCTTTTGCACGCACCGAGGGTGGCGATGTGGAGTTGAACATGTCGGGAAAAAGCTTTGTGGATTCTGATATCCTGCAACGCAAGGTGATTTTTGCCGAACATCTTATCCGTTATGTTTCCCTCACCGCCCATATTCGTCACATCATTGATGACCGTCCCGGCAATAGGGCAAAGGAAGATCGTTTTTTGCGGGAACTCGAAAATTTTTTCAGCGAAGATGAGGCTGAAAGAGTTTTGCGGGTCGCTATTGAATGGTGTCGGTATGCGGAACATTTCGCTTATGAGGAGGCCTCAGGCATACTGAGTCTGGAGAACCCGGGCAGACATGATGAGGGTTAGACTATTTCACCGAGGGTTACAGTTGAGCGATCTGCATGATTTTTTTGCTATATCAGTATTGTCGTAAAAGCCCTTGAATGAGTCAGATCCATGCCCTATGGCAAAAACCTGAACGGGCACTGTCGTATGGGCGTTGCTGCTCCAGCCAATTCCAGCTTTGCTGTTCAAGAGAACGGTTATTGCCGGGCTGAAGGTATCATTTTCCTTTGTTCCGGGAGCCTCAATTTTCATGGTCGTCAGGTAGGTTCCCTGCAGTGCGTTGCGATCCCAGGCATCAATATTTCCAAGTCCGAAACAGACCTTGACACTGTCTGTTACAGCAGTGTGAAAACTGAAAAAGATTTCTGAACGGTCGCGGAATCAGAAAGATGCTGAAGCAAAGAGTTCGGGCAACGGGATTATTTGCTTTTTTCAAGGAATGGGCGAAGCTCCTCCCAGAGGTTTCGGTAGGCTTTTGATGCTGGAGCATTGGGCAGAATGGCATTGAGTGGTGCGCGGTAGAGACCCATTTTTTCAACTTCTGAATTATATGGGATGCCCTGGGTGAGAAATTCCGGGCCATTACCGAATTCAAGGATGATGTCTCGGTGTAATTTTTTCTGTTTTTCCACCATACTGAAAAAAGGGTGGATTTTTGAGCTGTCGAGTTTATTGGCTTCAAAAAAATCCTTTAGCTGTATGTAGGTGCGCATTGAGAGTGTCGTGGGAATCAGGGGTACCAGAATCAGGTCGGAGGCCGCAAAAACACTTTCGGAAAGGAGTGTCAGGTTTGGCGGGCAGTCAAAAAAGAGAAACTGGTACTCTTCGCTTAGCTCTTCAAGGTTTTTTTTGAGCTTTTTTTGAGGTTTTTTCTCTTCAGAAAGTTCGATATCAAGGTTCCTGTAGGAAAAGTCAGAAGGAAGCAGGTCAAGTTTTTCAAAATCGGTCGCCTTGATGTTACGGTAGATCTTTTTGTTTCCCTTCAGAAATTGGTCGCTGTTGTATTTTTTTGAGGCGGTAATCCTGAAATAGTAAGAGCTGGCACCCTGCGGATCAAGATCACAGATCAGTGTCGGCTGAGAGTGCAGGGAGGAGAGGTAAGAGAGGTTGACAGCCGCTGCTGTTTTACCTACTCCTCCCTTGATGCTGTAAAGAGCTATGGTTTTCATTTAATGTATGCTTGTCAGAAGATCGTGAAACAGTTGAACGGTTTTCTCATCATCAAATACTGAGAAGGTTTTGTGAAATTTACCCCTCGCCTCTTCCTGTTTTTGAAAAAGGGTTGCCATAAGGGCGCCCATTGAAGCGGCAAGCATGATATCTTCTTTACCGGGGGGGATTGTTGTCAGACGTTCATGAAGAAAGTGCAGTTGAACCGACAAATCGACAAAGTCACCAAGATTTTCCTGGAGCTCCTTCAATTGCCTGATAACAGGAGTGACCGTTTTATGGGGAAAAATTGAGGAGAAGAATTCAAGCAGGTAGCGCAGCTTTTTGCAGTCGATCCGCAGTGCATGAAGTTCGCTGTCAGTAGTTTCCTGGCTGACCTGACGACCGTGGCGGATCACTTTTTTCCATGCTTTTTTAATGCTCTCCACAGCAACATGCGCGGTTGAAAAAGAGGCATTCGGGCAGCGCTCAGGATCTGGAACTGATTGCTGGAGTGTAAAAGTCTCCCACTTGTCAAGAAAGGATTGGCAGGCATCGGAGGCAAGATAGCAGCAGAACTCTTTGTGCAGCCTCTTGCGGGATGCTGCAATGTCGTTGAAAAAAAAATGGAGCGATGGCTGGAGAAAAGGGGGGAGAGAATGAAAATAGCTTGCCTGCCGGAGAAGAGAGACATCCAGGTCACGCAATTCGTTGGTTCGTTTTCCGAGTTCTCTGAAGAGATTGAGATAATATACGGTTTCTTCGCGCTCAAAAACGCCCTTGAGCTGATTCAGAATGGAGCGGGTGCGGCGTATGGCAACACGATAGTCGTGCAGAAATTCCGTATCAAGGTTCTTCTGTATCCCCTCTTCATTGGCCCGCATGACGGAGAGGGTGAACTGAAGCAACCGCCGGGCGCTTTCTTGAACAGGAGCATCTGCATCAAGATCGAGGCTGATTTTCGATGAGTAGCCCTGAACGCTGATGCCAGCCTCCTTCATGGTCAGCAGAAAGAACTTCCTGAAATCAAGAGCTTTCGCAATTTCGCCCTCGTTCGTCAGTGACGTAACCATCTGTTCCATCTCATCGCCATATCCCTTGAGCGGCAAGAGTGAAAAGAGGTGCAGGAAAGGCTCCGGCCTCTCTTTTCCAGCAAGGTATAATGATTCTGAGGTCAGAATGGCGATACTCTTCTCATTATCGTCAAGAATGCGGTATGAAGTTATGATGGCATCAATGGAACAGAGCCTGATGAATGCCCTGAAATCTGTCAGTGAAGAGAGTGCTGTTTTCAGTGTGCCCGACGGAAGGCCATCGGAGAAAAAAGAGGAGGGGGTTGCGGGGAAGGGGATCGAGGCTGTTTCCTTGCCGGTATTGAGATCAGTCAGAAAAAAAGTTTTTCTCTTTTTTACAATCGCAACTTCTTTTTCGAAAGCGTGCCACTCGAACGTATCGTAGAACTCCCGTCGCTCTTTCCTGGATGCGCTGGCCTTGAGCTGCCATCCGGCGGGAAGAACGTTTGCAAGCAGTAACTCAATGGAGGCAGCCTGATTCAATCTGAAGTATACCGTTTTCGGGGAGGTGTGCATCCGCAGCCTGTGTTTAAAATGGAATGGACTGGACGAACGATAAACCCTAATCGCATCAAGATAAAAGAGTTTATACCAAAGTAAAAAACAATTCAACTCCATTTTTGCTCTTTTCAAATGGATTGACGTTGTCAATCGGTTTTGAATCGTTTTTGTTGAGCTGTCAGAAAAAGTGACGAGAAGTTTGCACCAATGTAACAGAGTGCCTCTTGCCAGCTCAGTGAGAAATCGGTAAACTTTGCAGTAGTAAAGATGTTGTGTTGTCAGGTATGCCGATTTGGCACTTTTTATGCGGACCATTTCTAACCCCTTAACAATCAATACCATGGAAAACAAAACAGCAGTAACGACACCGGAAGTGCGTGAGGAAGAGATCCAGCTCGCGGCATACTATCTGTGGAAAGAAAAAGGCGAAAATCATGGATCAGATACTGAAGACTGGTTTCAGGCGGAAGAGTATCTTAAAGATTAAGCCAAAAAATTACGGTTAAAGATGACAAAAAGGCCACTCTTTCGGGAATGGCCTTTTTTAATTTATAAAGGGCAAAGAGTGCTTTCTCGGTCACGGTCATTTCAAGCGAGGTACTCTCGCTCTAATGGGTGTTGACCCCATCATCAATATAGTTCCCTTTGATCGAGCAGGTCGCCCGTGCCTCTTCTTCATCAAATATTCCGGCATTTCCTCCACAAATAAAATCTCCGCCAACTTTCTTGAGAGTTCCATCGAGAGCGGTTAGTTGGTTTCCTGAGCAATCGAAATTTCCCTTGACTTTTTTAGGTGCTCCGTCGAGAGAGGTCAACTGGTTGTTTGAGCAATCAAAATCCCCCTTGACCTTTTTTGAGGCGCCTTTGAGTGATGTCAACAGGTTAGCCGAACAGGAAAAATTTCCATTGACTTTATGGGGGGCACCATGCAGAGTAGTCAACTCATTACCGGAACAATCAAAATTACGGACTTCCTGAGGTGTTCCTGCAAGTGATGTCAGTTGGTTTCCTGAACAATTAAAATCTCCTTCCACCTCTTTCGGGGCTCCCTTGAGCGATTCCAGCTTATGGTTTGAACAGTCGAAGTTTCCGTAAACGACAATCGGCCCGCCTTTCAGTGAAGTCAGTTGGTTTCCTGTGCAAAAAAAGTTACCAATAATAAAATTCGGGCATCCTTCAAGTGAGGTTAGTTGATTGTGTGAACAATCAAAATCCCCATGAGCTTCTTCAGGGCTTCCTTCGAGTGAGGTCAAAAGATTGTTTGAGCAGTCAAAATCACCAACTATCTGAGCAGCGCCTTCAAGTGATGTTAATTGGTTATCCGAACAGGAAAAATCTCCACCAACTTTATGAGGAGCGCCTTTGAGTGAAGTCAGCAGGTTATCCGAGCAAGAAAAATCTCCACCAACTTTTTTTAGACCTCCATGGAGAGTTGTGAGCTGGTTTGCTGAACAATCAAAATTTCCGTTTACTTTTTTTGGAGCGCCAACGAGCGAGGTTAGTTGATTGTGTGAACAATCGAAATCCCATAGAACTTCATCGGGCCCGGCTTCGAGTGATGAGAGCTTGTTATTCGAACAGGAAAAATCACCACCAACGTTATGGGGTCCCCCATCAAGAGTTGTCAACTGGTTCCCTGAACAATTAAAATTTCCTGCTACGATCCCAGGGCAACCTTCAAGCGATGTCAGTCCCCTGTTTGAACAATCTATATCGCCTTTTCCGTCAAGGGGGCCCATAACATCGGAGAAGAGTACTTTCGTTACTTTTGTAATCATTTTTAATCTCTGCAAATAAATGATAGATATGAAAAGCCTGATCAGTAAATCTTAATCCGGCATATCTGCTGACAACGTTAAAAAAGGTCAATATACTCTTCAAAAAAATCAGAGTGTCTTCATTTCCCGCCTGCCCAGGATTTGTTTTCATACTTGTAACACAAGCAAATTGGTTCCTGATGGCAAAGCCTATAGATTAGAGTCATTACATTTTCATTATAACGAAGAGTCGGCAGTCAGGTGACCGTGCTACTCTCCGTAATCATGTTTTGAGGCATCCAGGTTGCAAATACCGGACGATTCAATGAAGGAAACTATTACACGATCATGTCAGAACGTCCGGTTCATGAACTTATAAAAGAACTTTCACACGTTCTTGTTCAACTCTCCGACAAAGTAGTCGGGAATTTACAGAATGCGCTGTATGCAGTGAAACATCAGGATGAACAGGGTGCTCGCCAGATCAGGATTGTTGATGATGAAATTGATGTAGCCGAAGTCAACCTTGAAGAGCGCTGTCTGGCATTTCTTGCACTGCAACAGCCGGTGGCAAGAGACCTTCGTACTATTGTCACTATTATAAAAGTCAATGATCATCTTGAACGTATCGGTGACCTTGCGGTCCATATTATTGAGCGTATGCCAGAAATGCATCATGAAATGCTTGACGCATTTGAATTCGAGACCATGGGACTCCATGCCAGCGAGATGGTTAAAAAGTCCATCGAGGCATTTATCTCTAAAGACTGCATTTTTGCAGGACGTGTCTGCGCGATGGATGATGTCATTGATTCCATTCATCGCAAGGTATTCAAGAAGGTGGCCTTGCTCATGAAAAGTCCGGATTCGGATAGCGATGAGCTCATTGCAGTCCTGAGTATATCAAGGTATATTGAGCGTATGGCTGACCATGCAGCCCGAATAGCCAAAGAGGTTATTTTTCTGGTAACTGGAGATATTGTGCGCCATACTGAATGGTCTTATGAAAAACTTATAACCTCAGCGCGGGAGTGACCATTAATGCTTATGCCGACGGGATCCGAATGTAACAGCAAGGAGGATGTGTGTCCGGATTTTTTTGACATCTCCTTATATGTCAACAGGGAATTGAGCTGGATCTCTTTTAATCAGCGCGTGCTTGAAGAAGCGCTTGTTTCCGAAGCGCACCCGCTTTTGGAAAGAGTGAAATTCATCTCGATTTTCAGTTCAAACCTCGATGAATATTTTATGATTCGTGTTGCCGGTATCGAGGATCAGTATGATGCTGGTATTCAGGATCGAACAATCGATGGTCACACCCCTTTTGAACAGCTCGAAAAAATCCGAACGATGGTACTGCGGCAACTCAGCCTGCGAAACAAGTGCTTTTATCATGATCTGGTGCCAGCGCTTCAGCAGAAGGGTATTGAGTTTCTCCGGGTTGCAGAATTATCGGCAACCAAGCAAAAGGCACTGAGCCACTATTTTCGCAAGGAGATCTATCCTGTATTGACTCCGCTGGCGTTCGATACCGGTCACCCGTTCCCATTTATGTCGAACCTTTCGCTGAACCTGGCTATTGAACTTGAAGATGAGGAAAACAGGACACTGAAGTTTGCCCGTGTTAAAGTTCCGAGTATGCTTCCCCGACTTCTTCGCCTTAATCAGATCAGGGGGTTTGATGATGATGATGGCATCATCCGTTTTATCTGGCTCGAGGATCTTATTGAAAACAATTTGGCCCATTTGTTTCCGAAAATGAGGATTGCCAAGTCGCATCTTTTCAGGTTAATTCGCAACGCTGATGTTGAAATTGAGGAGGATGAAGCGGGAGATCTGCTCAAAACCATTGAAAAGGGAATCCGCTCACGCCGTTATGGAAAGGTTGTTCGCCTTGACATTACTACGGCAATGCCTCTGCCGGTGAGAAAACTTCTTATAAAAAATCTTGGTGTTGCCGAAAGGAATGTTTATGAAATAGATGGGGCTCTTGGATTTGGCTCTCTCATGGAACTTTTAAAAATTGATCGTCCTGATTTGAAGGATGAACCATTTGTGCCCAAAAACCCTATCGAAGAGCAGTTCGATACCGATATCTTCACTGCCATAAAAGCAAAAGATCAGTTACTCTACCATCCTTACGACTCTTTTCAGCCGGTCGTCGATTTTATCAACCAGGCAGCCTTTGATCCTGATGTGCTCTCCATAAAGCAGACGCTCTACAGGGTTGGAAGTAACTCGCCGATTGTCAAGGCCTTGATGAAGGCTGCTGAAGCAGGTAAACAGGTGGCTGTTCTCGTGGAACTCAAGGCAAGGTTTGATGAAGGCAACAACATTGTCTGGGCACGGGCACTTGAAGATGTCGGGGCACATGTCGCCTACGGTCTTACGGGGCTGAAAACCCATGCCAAGCTTACCCTGATTGTGCGACGTGAGCAAAATAAGCTGAAGCGCTACCTCCATCTTGGTACAGGGAACTATAACCCGGCAACCGGGAAAATCTATACCGATTACAGCCTCTTCACTGTTAACGAGCAACTTGCCAACGATGTGGCGGAACTCTTTAACGCTCTTACAGGCTATTCCAAACATACCGAATACAGAAAGCTGCTCGTCTCGCCGATCAATACCAGAAAAAAGATTATCGAGATGATTGACAGGGAGGTCGAGTGGAGCCGGAAGGAGAACACGGGACGGATAATCATGAAAATGAATGCTCTGGTGGATGGAAAAACCATCCGGGCACTCTACAAGGCCTCGTGCGAAGGGGTGAAGATCGACCTTCTCATCCGCGGGATCTGCTGCCTCAAGCCCGGTATAGAGGGAGTCAGCGAGAATATCAGGGTCATCAGTGTTATCGGACGTTTTCTTGAGCACAGCCGGGCCTACTACTTCCATAACGGAGGAAAGGAGGAGCTCTATCTCGGAAGCGCGGATATCATGCCACGAAACCTCGATGATCGGGTAGAAACCCTTTTTCCAGTGTTTGACAAGGCGGTAATCCGTGTTGTAAAAACGGATCTTGATTTGATTATGAGCGATAATGTCAAGGCATGGGAGATGCATGCCGACGCAACATACTCGAAAATCAGCAATGATGGTCCGCAAGTGAACAGTCAGGCACTTTTTTTAACCCGTTCAGCCCAGAAAAAAATATCATGACGCGATGATGTGATTTGTCAATCTAACTCCTTGTAAAGTAACGATATAGTGTTATCTGGAAGTGTGTTTTATTAATAAAATTTTGGGATATTGTTTTTTTTTTTTATAGACTTCTGCTTATGGAGTTCATTAAAATACTGATTTAAAAGGGAGATACGGCATTGTCATTTATTCCAACAAAAGTATTTTTCACCAAAGGTGTTGGAAGCCACAAGGAGTATCTCTCATCATTCGAGCTTGCCCTGAGAGATGCAAAAATCGAGAAATGTAATCTGGTTACCGTATCGAGTATTTTTCCTCCCCACTGCGAGCGCATCAGTGT
>CAIJPS010000046.1 GCA_903822595.1 uncultured Chlorobiaceae bacterium | reverse complement strand
GATTTGACACCTTTGATATGGGCAACAAACCCTACACCGCAAGCATCATGCTCAAACTGAGGATCATAGAGCCCAGTATTTAACGTAACGTTCATATTTTCAGGCACAACTTTTCAAACAGTTTCAAAAAAAAGGCAACCGAAAGATCTTAGCGCAGAATATAAATGTTTTTCACAATATACCCTTACCCCGGCACAAAGCGCCAGACTACGCCTTCCCCTGGCTGGCAACGGCATCAACAGCCTTTTTCAAAGCATCCTGATCGCCAAGATAATAACTTCTCAACGCGTTAAGGTTATCATCAAGCTCATAGACCAACGGAATGCCGGTTGGAATATTCAGGCCAACAATATCCTCCTCGGAAATATTATCAAGATATTTGACCAGCGCACGCAACGAGTTTCCGTGAGCGGCAATAATAACATTGCGTCCCTTACGGATTTCAGGAGCTATCGTTTCATGCCATATCGGTAAAAACCGCTCAACCGTATCCTTGAGACATTCGCTCAAAGGAACCTCCTCTTCACTCAAAGCTGCATAACGGGGGTCCGAACCTGCATAGCGCTCATCACTCTTTTCAAGCGCAGGGGGCGGGGTATCGTAACTTCTCCGCCAGACAAGAACCTGCTCCTCGCCATACTTCTGAGAAGTTTCAGACTTGTTGAGTCCCTGAAGTGCTCCATAATGGCGCTCATTGAGTCTCCAGCTCTTGAAGACAGGAATCCACATCAGATCCATCTCATCCAGAACACTCCACAATGTCCTGATGGCACGTTTCAGAACCGAGGTATAGGCTACATCAAAAACAAATCCTCCCTCACGAAGCAGTTTACCGGCATTGGCAGCCTCTTTTCTCCCCTGCTCGGTCAGGTCAATATCATACCATCCCGTAAAGCGATTTTCCCGGTTCCACTGACTTTCTCCATGCCGCAACAAGACCAGTTTGATCATGATTATTCCCCTTTTTCAGGATTTGTATTCAGGAAAATCCTCTTTCCCCGTTGGTTGGCCGGTAATTTAATATTCTCTGCACCTTTTCTCAAACTTCATCCACTCCAGAGCACGAAAGTTTACTTCAGAATGCCATGAATAGTTGTAACGTTGAGGCTTTTCTGAGCATTGACTGTAGATTTATAAATTGAAATATGATATCTTAAGTAATTTTTGGCGCAGGGTGGTTGCCCTCAGTAGTGGCTCACTCCCCTCTCCTCGGCGGTAATGATGATCTGTAAATGCCCTTATACTGATAAAAACGACAATGAACGTAGACAATTTCAGGTTACAAATAGGCGGAAAAGAGTATGTACCCATCATTATTGGAGGCATGGGTGTTAACATTTCAACAACTGAACTTGCCCTTGCAGCAGCAAAACTCGGAGGAATTGGCCACATTTCCGATGCCATCGTCGGCTATGTGTGCGACAGAATATTCAACACCTCTTTTGTAAGCCGTAAAAGAAAAAAGTATGCCGGGTACAGCAACAATCCCGATAAATCGGAGGTACTGTTTGACCTTGAAGAGGTCGCCGCAGCACAAAAAAAGTATATTGAATATACAATGGCCCAGAAAACGGGTGACGGTTCAATTTTTCTGAACTGCATGGAAAAGCTGACCATGAACAGCAGTATTGCAACACTGAAAGTACGACTTACGGCTGCAATGGATGCTGGCATTGACGGATTGACTCTTGCGGCGGGTCTCAACCTCCGGACGCTTGACCTTATTCAGGATCATCCGAGGTTCCGCGATGTCAAAATCGGCATTATCATCTCCTCCGTCAGGGCGCTTGCCATCTTTCTGAAACGTGCAGTTCGCCTTGACCGTCTTCCCGACTATATTATTGTTGAAGGTCCTCTTGCCGGTGGTCATCTCGGTTTTGGAGCAAACGACTGGCACACCTTCGATCTCAAAACCATCTTTTTGGAAGTGCTCGCTTTTCTGAAAAAAGAGGGACTGAACATTCCGGTCATCCCTGCAGGCGGTATCTTTACCGGCACCGATGCAGTTGACTACCTGCAACTGGGTGCTGCAGGGGTACAGGTGGCAACCCGCTTTACCATCAGCAAAGAGGCTGGCCTCCCGGCGGAGGTCAAGCAGAACTATATCAATGCAGAAGAGGAGGAGATCGTCGTCAACATGGCCTCCACCACCGGTTATCCCATGCGGATGCTTACCTCCTCACCAACTCTGCGCTATGCCATAAAACCAAACTGCGAGGGACTTGGCTACCTGCTTGAAAACGGCGGAAAATGCACCTATATCGATGCCTATTATGCCGCCATTGCAGAGAGAAAAACCGGTGAACCGCTTGCAGTAAAAGAGAAGACCTGTCTCTGTACCGGTATGGCCAATTACGACTGCTGGACATGCGGCCACACCACCTACCGCCTCAAAGAGACCACAAACCGGCTTCCAAACGGGAAATGGCAGCTTCCAAAAGCAGAAGAGATCTTTTTTGACTATCAGTTCAGCACCGACCAAACCATCAGACTCCCGAAACCAGAGGATACCTGAACAACCAGGCTGAAGATATGAAACGAAAAACAACCCTCTTTCTCTTTGCTGCACTTATAGCGACTCTTCTTCTTCTGGTTGTTTTTACCGTGAACCAGTTGAGTGCGGCAGCCGGACTGCTCACCTCTCTGCACCCTTATGCAGGAAAGCTGTTCCTTTTTTTCAGCGGAGCCATTATACTCTTTGCGCTTTACAGAGGCATCCTGCTTTTTTCTCTCCCGAAAAAAGCCGTACTGCCGGCGCATGAGAATTCAAAAGAGATGGCTGCATACAGAAACTACCTCAGCTCCCGATTGCCCATTCACCCCATGCACCCCGAATTGTCAAAAAAGGAAAAAGATCAGAGGTGGGTACGCACCAATCTCAAATTTCTTGAAGCAGACGCAATACACACAACCAGGCAGATCGCCACAAAAAACTTTTTTGTGGGAGCTTTTGCCCAGAACACCTCATACGGAACAACGACCTCCCTTCTCAACATCCTCAAAGTGATCTGGAAAATCTATACCATACACAACCGCGAGCAGCATCCAAGAGAATTCATCACCCTGCTGCGTGCCGTCTACGGTTGCCTGCCTCTTTCTGACTTTAAAAAAGAGGATATACCTGCTCACATCAAGCCGATCATACAATCTTCATTCAGCAATACCCTCTCGACCTTGCTACCGGCAGGAAACCTCCTGACACCGTTTTTTCTCAACCTCTTCATAGCTGGCTCCACCAACACCTATCTCACCTGCCTCGCCGGTATTATCGCAACCCGTCAATGCCAGGTTATGACGGAAGAGGACAAAAAAGAGATTATCCAGCAAAGCATGTTTGAAGCATCATTCATGCTCAAAGAGATTGTCAGGGAGTGCAATCCAATCCTGTCAGTCACCATCAGCCAAGCCGTGAAAAAAGCCGGCGTCGAAAGCCTCGACACCATACAGCCACCTTCAGCAGGGAGCGGTATGGCCCAGGACATTGTTTCACACCTTGCAAGTTCCTTGAAACATATCCTTAAAGACAGTTGACAATGGATAATTGACAACTCTCCATTATCCATTTTTTTTACGCAGTTCCCTGAAAAAGTCCTGAAGCAGGCTACTGCACTTGTTCTCCATAATGCCACCAAACACTTCCGGTTGGTGGTTGAGTTGGCGGCATCCGGTCACATTCAAGACCGTACCTGACGCCCCCATTTTCGGATCATAGGCCCCAAAAATAACCCTCCCGACCTTTGCGTTAACGATGGCTCCTGCACACATTGGACAAGGTTCGAGCGTCACGGCAAGCGTACAATCATTGAGATATTTGCTGCCGATGGTTGCCATGGCGGAAGTCAACGCAATCATTTCAGCATGAGCGGTAGCATCGCAAAGCGCCTCAACCTGATTATACCCCCTCCCGATCACATGACCATTACTGTCAAGAACAACCGCTCCCACAGGAACCTCCTTGCGCTCAAACGCCTTGATTGCCTCACGAAAGGCCAGTTCCATGCAATACGCAAAATCCATCATACTTTTTATAGAAATAGTGTTGAGTCAGCGATAAGAGGTTTTACCGTAATCGTAATTTTCATTATACTATGCTCTTTGCGCAATCCAGCGTTTTTCCGGCATCAGGTGTGCAAACTATCGTCAGTAACCCAATACCTAAAAATATGAACATTCACGAATATCAAGGCAAGGATATCCTGAGAAAATTCGGGGTTGCCGTGCCAAGAGGAATTGTAGCCTATTCGCCTGAAGAAGCAAAACAGGCTGCTGAGCAGCTCTTCGAAGAACTCGGCTGTCCAGTGGTTGTTGTAAAAGCTCAGATTCATGCCGGAGGCAGAGGAAAAGCCGGAGGAGTGAAACTCGCCAAATCACCTGAAGAGGCCTTCGAAATTGCCCGGCAAATGATCGGCCTGACGCTGGTTACCCACCAGACTGGCCCCGAAGGCAAAGAGATTGGAAGACTGCTCGTCGAAGAGGGGATGAATATCGAAAAAGAGTTTTATGTCGGCATCACCCTTGATCGGTCAACATCGAAGAATGTTCTGATGGTTTCAACCGAAGGCGGCATGGAGATTGAAAAAGTTGCCGAAGAGACCCCGGAGAGACTTCTGAAAATCCAGATTGACCCTCTTTTTGGCATGCAGGGATTCCAGGCACGCGAAGCCGCATTCTTCCTCCAGCTTCAAGGCGAACAGTTCCGCAACGCGGTTACCTTTATAACCGCACTGTACAACGCCTACATAGCAATTGATGCAGCCATCGCAGAAATTAACCCGCTGGTTGTAACCAAAGAGGGAAAAGTTCTTGCACTGGACGCCAAAATCAATTTCGACGACAATGCACTATACCGCCACAAAGATTTTCTTGAATTGCGCGATACCAACGAAGAGGATCCATTTGAAGTCGAAGCCTCAAAATCAAATCTCAACTATGTCCGCCTTGACGGCAACGTAGGCTGTATGGTCAACGGCGCAGGACTGGCAATGGGCACCATGGATATCATCCAGCTTGCAGGCGGCAAACCGGCCAACTTCCTTGATGTCGGCGGTTCAGCGAGCCCCCAGACGGTTGAGGAGGGGTTCAAGATCATTTTGAGCGATAAAAACGTCAAAGCGATCCTTGTCAACATTTTCGGCGGTATTGTTCGCTGCGACCGTGTAGCCGGCGGCATTATCGAAGCTGCAAAAAAAATCGGCCTTCACCTGCCGGTCATTGTCCGGCTTGAAGGAACCAATGCTCCCATTGCACAGCAAATGCTTGATGATTCAGGCTTGAACCTCATCGCAGCCAAAGGGTTGCGCGATGCCGCACAAAAAGTACAGGAAGCATTGATCGCATCCTGAGCTGAAATAATTGACGCGCCAGCAACACCCACTACACCCTGCAAGGCTCACTTGCAGGGTTTTTTTTATCTCCTTAAATCTGAAATGAGCGCTCTTTTCATGCCGACTGACGGACATCTTGGCTTTACACCATCGAAACGGATTGTCAGAATACTCAATGGCCACGAAGAGGTAATGGTATGATCTCTTTTGCCTGTGGCAATCTCCGCTATGATATCGAGCTCCAACTCACTGTAGAATTTCCGGGCAGAGGTAAATCCGTCAAGGGTAAATGAGGCAATACCCTGCATACTTGCCATCAGAGGCACGCCGCCTGCAAGCAGCATGCTGCGATAACCATCGATGCCGACAAAAGCCCTTTTTGTATGTTTAACTGACTGGGCAATCATAATGGCAAGTTGACCCGGAGTGAAATGGTGAATGCTCTGTGAGAGCACCATAAGATCAAATAATCCGGCCGGAAAATCCGGTAGATTAAATGCATTGAGCAACTGAAATGTAAGAGGAAGCTCTCTTTCTGCCGCCTGACGATTACCCTCCTCAATGAATATCGGAACAATATCGGAAGCAGTAATGGAGACCGGAAGATTTTTTCGCCGCACCTCTTCAGCCAGCGCCAAAGCCAACCCTCCCGAACCACTTGCAAGTTCGAGCACACTGGCCTCCCGTTCTCCTCCTTTTACCACATCATCAAGCATTGACAAAAGAATATCGACATATCGGGGGTAGAGATGCAACATCTGGTTCTGGCGGTCAAGCGCCTGCACCAGTAAAAGCTTTTCGTTCTCAGGCAGTTCCCTGTCGTCCATATGTTCACTTTCTGACGTACGAATTGCCCGGTCGAGCAGTTCCGTCAGAAAAAAGCCTCCACCGAACTCCTTTGATACCCTGAATCGTTCATCAAGAAAACGCGCCACAAAATCGTCAGCTTTCGCTTCAAGCTCCTCCATACTCTCCCAGGAGAGAGGAAAGTCGCCCGTTGAGCGAAGGTTTTCAAGAGCCTTGACGCCAGCTTTTTTCAATTGAAGCATCGTGATATCACAAGAGGTTGGTTACTAAAACAAACGAACGGCCCGAACGCGACTACCGTTCGTCTTTTTACCAACGAGCACCTCCCCACTGGCGAAGTTCTGAGCCCATGCGTTGTCCACATCACCCTCCGATGAACTCCAGTAAACACTGTTCGCCATACCCGCAGCACTACGCTGGCTGTAGAGCTGATTCAACTGTTCCTTGGTGGGCAAAAACCAGTCATCATAACCCTCCACAAAAGCATTTGCGCCATCTTTGGCACCATACCAGTTAAAGAACCCCTCATCCTTTCGATAAGAGTGGCCAGTCACATCAACTTTTGCAGCAATAAGGCCATGCTGACCGGTACCATCGACATAAAAAACCGTTCCACCACCATAGCTGTCACCAATCTTTGGGGTTACAGCCAGAGAAATTGCTGAAACGACAAACATGCTCAGAACGGCAAAAAGGGAGACAACCCATAGCCGTGTGATGCTTTTTTTAGCAAGACATCTCATGTTGATTCTTTGGTTAAGGTTATTGTTGATTGAGACAGTCATTGAGCAGTATACCTTCTAAATAAAAGGCTGAGACCATAGAAATAAGAGCGTCATGACTTCAATATCATAAAAACCGACTCATAAATGAAATGCCATCCAAAAAGCCAACCAGTCAGGGGGGGGCGACTCTGCAGCAGAATAAAATTTACCGGAATAAAAAAAGGGCAGCGAAGACGGGAATTAACAATCCACTCCGCTGCCCAAAGCAAACAACCTGCCCGCTCTTAACCTATCAATCATTAATCATCACACACGCAAAAGAGCCGACCAATTGCTGTCCACCAAATTCGACGAGCTTTCCGGAAAAATCTTGCACAAAAAAAATATTTATTATTGCACTCTCCTCTCTACTCATACCGGAGGGCCTCTACCGGTTTGAGTGACGCAGCTTTTCTGGCAGGCCACAGGCCAAAAAAGATGCCGATAAGTGCTGAAAAGGTCGTTGCAAGCAATACCGATACAAGCGAGGTTTTTACCGCCCAGCCAGCAAAAAGGGCAAGAATCAGGGAGATACCGATACCGGCAAGAACCCCGATTAAGCCGCCACTCACCGTCATACCAACCGATTCAACCAGAAACTGCAACATGATATCACTCTTCCTTGCACCAATGGCCTTGCGTAAGCCAATCTCCCTGGTTCGTTCAGTTACAGAAACAAGCATGATATTCATGATGCCTATACCTCCCACCAAAAGCGAAATCGCCGCAATGGAACCAAGCAAAAGGCTCATGGTCTGCGTAGTGCTGCTAAGCATCTTCTGGATTTCAGTCATATCCCTGATATTGAATGAATCATCATCCTCTTTCAACCGGTGCCTTTTGCGTATCAACTCACCGATCGCCTCTTTGGCCTGTTCAATCAAAGTCGGGGAGGCAACCTCAACAAAAATTCCACTGAGATAATCCTTGCCAAGCACCCGGTACATGGCAGTCGTTACCGGTATGATCACCACATCATCCTCGTCCTGCGGTCCAGAAAAGCCTTTTGCAGGCGCAATGCCGATAACCTTGAAATTAATTCTGTTAATCTTGATGGTCTTGCCAAGAGGATTGCTGCCGCCAAAAAGCTCTTTAACCACCGTCACGCCAATAATGGCCGACTTTGCCCGCGTCTGAATCTCTTCACGGGTAAACCATCTTCCAACTGCAGGTATCACCGCACGCATGGTACCGTAATCGAACCCTGCTCCCGTTAACTGCGAACTCCAGTTTTTATTGCCGTAAACAATTCTCCCATTACCGTTTACCACTCCGCAGGCATTTTTGACCAACGCACGCAGCGAAGCAATATCATCCACATCAATAAAGGTAAATCGGGCAACCGCACCCGCACCCTGGGCCGCTCCGTGGATTCTTGCCGACCCTCCCCTGATTGAGAGCATGTTCGAACCCATGGATTTCAACTGCTCCTGCATGGCCGCTTTTGCTCCTTCACCAAGCGCCATCATGGCAATAACCGAAGCAACCCCGACAAAGATTCCAAGTACAGAGAGAAATGAGCGCATCTTGTTAGCAAGAATGGACTGAAAAGCCTGTGCCATAAATCCGGTAAACCGCCCATCCTGCCATAATGCACCTTTTCCTGAAACCGGAGGCTCAAGTTCGATCTCCCCTGCCGCTGCCACCGACGGCTGCATCCCCGCCCTGCGTTCATCGGAAACAATGATGCCATCCTTCATGATGATGACCCGCCCCGCATAAGCGGCAATCTCATTTTCATGCGTTACCATGATGACCGTCTTTCCCTCATCATGAAGCCCTTTGAGAATCTTCATGATCTCTGCCGAATTTTTCGAGTCAAGATTACCGGTCGGCTCATCAGCAAAGATAATGAGCGGATCGCGGATCAGCGACCTGGCAATAGCCACACGCTGCTGTTCACCACCCGAAAGCTGGTTTGGCGTATGATCCATTCTGTGATCCAGTCCAACCAGCTTCAGCCGCTCTATCGCCTCCTTGCGAAAATCCCCTTTCAGGCCGCTGTAGATATGCGGAAGCCGCACATTATCAACAATGGTCATGCGCTTGAGCAGATGAAACTGCTGAAAAACAAAGCCCGCAACATTGTTACGCAACCCGGCCTGCTCATCTTCCGTCAAGGTATTGACATTATTGCCCATAATCATGAACTCTCCCTTATCGGGATTGTCGAGCAATCCGAGAATCTGCAGCAGAGAAGATTTTCCCGACCCGGAGGCTCCCATAATGGCAACAAACTCCCCACGCTCGATGGTCAGGGAAACCCCCCGAAGCGCATGAACGGTGCTTTCACCGATCTGGTATGTGCGGTGAATATCGACAACTTCAAGCAGTGGTTTCATCATCGTGTCCTGTTGCGCTGAGGCATAAAGGGATTCGCTCCCCCTTTTTTGCCAGGAAGGACAAATGAGGTATCCGGAAGAAGCACAACAGAGCTGTCGGTCAACCCCTCAAGAATTTCGATATGAGCGTCATCCTGCAACCCGGTCTGAACCGACTTGTAGCGAACCTCCTCCGGCTTGTCGCGCCGCCTCTGCAGCACCACCATTTTGCCGTTTCTGCTCTGCACTGCCGCGACCGGCAACAGCAGCGCATTACTCTTCTGCTGAACAATGATCTCGATATTGGCACTCATGCCAGAGCGAAAAACATCAGGAATTCGGTCAGGCACCACATCAACATTGTAGATATTCACGTTATTCTGCAGATGTGACTCATAGTAAATATGGCCAACAACCCCGTTCACCTTGATTTCAGGGTAGGCATCAAGGCCAATTATCGCATGCTGGCCCACTTTGACCCTTCCGATATCGGTTTCATCGACATAAGCTTTGACAAGAAGACGATCGGAGAGAACAAAGAGCGAGTCGTTCGTCGTCACCGTCTGACCGGGATCGACACTACGCACAATGACCTGACCTGCCATCGGCGCAATCACTGCGGTCTCTTTGTAGACCTTCTGCCAGTAACTCTGCTCACTTTTCCCCTGCAACTTGGCAGCATCAAGCAGCGCCGCCCGCTCGGTTGAACTCAGCATGGCAAGCACCTCCCCTTTCTTTACCAGGCGCCCCTCTTCGACCAGAATTTCCTCGATTCTCCCGCCGACCGACGACTGGATCTTCACGCGGGTTTGCGGCTCAACGGCTCCGGTTGTCGATACCGATGAAGAGATGGTGCCTCTTGAAGCACGAACCTCTTCGAAGCTTTGCTTTGCACTTTTGTTGTTGCGAAAATAAAAGAACCCGGCGGCTCCGAAAACAGAAAGTGCAACCAGAACACCCCATACCAGCTTTTTGCGACTAACCATCAATTCCCTCTCCTTTTGCCTGAATCCATTGAGCCTCGGCAATCAACAGATCTGCCCCGGCATTGAGAAACTCCTTTTTTGCACTCACAAGATTGTTTTCGATAATCACCCAGTCATTGAACGAAACAAGACCATTCGAATATTGCGCATTGGCAATGGCAGAACGCTCCATGGCGGCATCAAGAAATTTTTTCTTCACCACAACCAGTTGACGGGCATCCTGAAAACTTTTCCAGCTCTCTTCGAGGCTGTTAAAAAGCTGAAGATAACCACTTTTTTCCTCGGCATTTTGCTGGCTCACCACCGCCATAGCTCTCGAAACCCTTGCCTGGCCTTTCCCGCCTTCATAAATCGGCACAGAAAGGGTGAACCCTGCACTCCAGTCGACCGCCTTGAACGGCAGACTCTCAACCGCGCCCTTTCCGACCGATGAGGTCAGGTAGAACTCCGGTGAAAAAGCATTTCTGGCCGCATCAAGATCAAAACGGGCAGCTTTGCTTTTGGTGTCGAGCTGCTGGAAAAGCGGATTCTTTTTTGCAAGGAGCGTAAGATCGGGCTTTACTTCGGAAAGATCACCAGCCTTGAATGATCCCTGAACCCTGAGCGGATTATGGCTGTCGCGACCAAGTGCCGAGGCAAGAGTTGTCTGGGCAACCACCAGTCCCCGTCTTGCCTGGGCAACTTCAAACTCCGCCTGCGCCAAATCGGCCTCAGCCTGGCGAAGCGAACCAATATGCTCCCTTCCTCCCTGGTAACGCAGACTGATCAGACGCACATTCTTCTGCCGACGGTCGGCAATCTCACCAGCAAGGCCGACAAGTTCCTGCGCTTTGAGCAATTGCGTAAATGCCGTACGAAGGGCAAAACGGAGCTCGGAGGAAACCACATAATAATGATATTGAGCACCTTTGATCGCCTCTTTGCTGCTTGCGAGCTGATTTGAGGTTTTATGCCCGTCATAAAGAAGCTGCTGCGCCGACAGCGAATAGGAGTGTGCTGAAGAGAGATTGCTCCCGCTGGCTGTCGAACCACTCTCCTGTGAACTGGCACCGAGGCTGAGCTTGGGAAGAAGCGCCCCCCCGGTAATGCGCTTGTCGGCTTCAGCCTGCTGCATAAGGGCAAGGGCAGAATAAAGATCGGGATGCTTCTCTCGAGCTTCGTTGACACACTGCTGCCAGGTCAGAGACTCCTCAGCATGCAACGGTAAAGCAGAAATGAGAAAACAGAGCGCCAGAAACAGATAAATTTTTGATCTCATTGCGAAAATGTTCTGTCTATACCGTTGATAATCATTTTCCTGCAAACGACAGGTTTTGTTGGTTTGACGATCTTTGTGTCCGAATCTTGTGCTTTATCTGATCATAATTGTATAAAAAATCAGCACAGAACGATTTATCGACACCTTCCAGGCTGTCGCCGTAAAGGGAAATCACATACACCATCAGGAACAAAGCCCCGGCAAGATGCGCAGGGCTTTGTGCATACCAGAGCTGTGATCATTTCTGGATAAGTGCTGCAGACTGTCCGGCACTCTGACTCGCAACATAGGTGCTGCTTTTTGATGGTTCCGGATTGTTGGCACCTTGAATACTACCCTTGTACGATGTAGAACAACCTGCCAGAGCTACAATAGCCACGATTAATAACGCATAGATTTTCATAATGGACTCCCGTTTTATTATTGATGAACCGTTTAAATCAGCAGGAGGGCGCTGAAATGATCTGCCGCAGCCCCCTGCCTTATCATGAGAAAAAAATCAGTCAGTTTCTTTTTCCACCATTATTCTGCCTGTCGTTGTTGTTGCCACCCTTACTCTGCTCTTCCTGGGTTCGCTTATTATCGGCGCCCTTTTTGGGCTGTTCCTGAACTCGACGGTTTTCAGCGGGCTTGTTCGGCTTTTCCTGAACCCGACGGTTTTCGGCAGGCCTGTTCGGCTTTTCCTGAACCCGACGGTTCTCGACTGGCCTGTTCGGTTGTTCCTGAACCCGACGGTTTTCGGCTGGCTTGTTCAGCTTTTCCGGGACACGACGGTTTTCGACTGGCCTGTTCGGCTGTTCCTGAACCCGACGGTTTTCGGCTGGCTTGATCGGCTGCGCCTTTACTCTCCTGTTCTCGACAGCCCTGTTCTGCTGCTCCTGAATTCGCCGGTTGCCGGACTCGTTGCGCTGATCGAGGATTCTCCTCCTGTTGTCGTCATTGCGCTGATACTTGTTACTATTATGGTCGGATCTACGATACTCAATATCGCGGTACCGTCTGATATCCTCCCAGCGATGCCTTCTGATTTGATAAGGAATCCTGTTGTTCAGGATAAGAATCCACGGGCCATGGTAACTGGAAGAACGGTACCAATGAGAGTTGTAGTATATGTAGTAAAAGTCGCCATAATAGACCATATCATAAGGGTTTCCAATGGATACGGAAAAACCCTGGGAGCGCAGATAGATAAAATTTGGCGCTGAATTGATCACAAAAGAGGGGTGGCCCCCCGTGTTGATCTGAACGTTTATCGCCGCCCTGGCATCGGCAGCAGGATGACCCAGAAGCATACCTGTAATGCCAGCCACCAACCAGATTTGTTTTTTCATTATCATTCCGCTGTTATCATGTTATTGTGGCGACGACAAAAATAGACCATTGCCGCAGCCTGAAAAAATTTCAGCCCTACCCTTTTTTTTCTGGAACTTTCCGGGATAATGGATATCCGATTGCCACTCGCTTATTTTACAAGTCAAATGCGCCGACCCTGAACAACTCGAATCAGAATCACCACAATTGCGATCACCAAAAGCGCATGAATCAGTCCCCCCATTGTGTATGAACTCACAAGCCCCACAAGCCACAGTACGATTAATATGATTGCAATGGTTTCGAGCATGTCGCTTCTCCGTTTTTGGTTCAATCAGAAAGATGTAACTGCTGAATTCGATCTCCTGCCGCTATAAAATACCACTTTTTTTATACAGTTTCTTTATAAAACAAAGCGACCAGTTTATTAGTTTCACCCAAATAACGATGAATGATCACTTCGCAAATTCCAGAAAACAAAGGTTAACAATATGGAACAGTCCAAAACACCATAATGAGCAATAACTCACGCCAAAATCGAGAGTTATTTTCATATCGTTATTGCAATAAAAAGGCAGGCAACATGAAGTCGTTTCAGGCTGTTTTATCTTCATGCCAAAGAGAAATAATTCATTTAACTATCAATATTTATTGAGATTAGCTTTTTAGGAACAGGAGGCGAAGTATCCCGATAAAAGTTGTATCTTTTCCACAGTGCTACAGAATTATTTCAATGATGTCGATTACTTTTATCAAGGCCTTTTTATCATGCTTGAAGCCCGTAACCTCTCTCTCAGCGTCGGAACCAAAGAGCTCCTGACCGATACCTCATTCCGCATTGGCGACAAAGACCAT
>CAIJPS010000045.1 GCA_903822595.1 uncultured Chlorobiaceae bacterium | reverse complement strand
ATTTTTCAGGATACCGAGCCAACACCACTTCAGACCCGTGCAATGGAACTGATTCGTTTGTACCCAGTAGATGGAAGTTGATTTCCCTTCCTTTTGATTTTATTGTAATGGTTTATCGTTTTTTTATACAGGGAACTTCGGTTTAGGAGCAACTGCCTCTGCCAAATCATTCAAGGCACTCATGCTCGATATTGGATTAATGCGCTACCTCTCCGGTATGCCGAACGATATTGAGTATGCCAAAAGTGACCTGCTTGCCATCTATCGGGGAGCTATGGCAGAACAGTTTATCGGACAGGAGATGCTGGTTTCTCAAAAGGGTGGCCTGTATTACTGGGATCGGCAGGCTAAAAGCAGTTCGGCTGAAGTTGACTATCTGGCAGTTCTGAACGGCAAGATTCATCCGGTTGAGATAAAAAGCGGGGCCACCGGTAGCTTGAGGAGCCTGCATCTCTTTCTTGCTTCGTACCCGGAGTGTGGTAAAGCACTGGTCTTTTCCGATCGCCCATATGCAGATCTTCCAGAGCAAAAAATCACATTCCTGCCGCTTTACAGCGCCTTTGCTGCCACAACGTCAGGGCAATGATGGGATCCTGGCTTTACGTTCTCTTTTCTTTGCTGTGCCAGACACGAATAATAACGACGGTATCGTTTTTGTCCCACATATAGCGAAGAACGAAAGCGCCAGCACCAAAAGATATGAACCATTCCCGTCTGCCAGTGTCATCGTCCATTGGGCGTCCTATGTCTGGCATTGATTCCAGAAAACCCGCACCGTCCAGAATGGCTCTTGCTGCTCGTGCTGCCGCATCGGGGTTTATTTCGTGCAGGAACGCATGAAAACGCTCAACATCGGCTAATGCCTCTGGAAGCCATTTTATTTGGGGCAAGATGTCACCTTCCCTTGTGCCAGATTTTCCATCCATGCAGCAGCTTTTTCATGAGGTACAGCCACGCCGGTTAATTGATAACGTTCCCAACGCTCCATATCCTCGCGTTTTTCTCGCTCGTAATGTTCTTCGCGATCCAGGAATGTTTCGATTGCTTTGCACATGAGCCAGTGCGGCGATCTGTCGCGGATACGGGCCAAAGTTGCAAGCCGTTGCCGGGTGGTGTCGTCCAACTTGACGCCTTTCGTTTGTGACATAACCAAATCTCCTTTTTGTATAAAGTATCACTTATTGCAACCTTTAGCAACCATGATTCGTCAGAGTATTCTGGCAGGCTATTTTTGTGTTTGGGGTGTACCGGGAAAGAAATGTTTTTGTTTTTATATAACTGATACTATATTGATATCAATTAAAAGAGTCAACGATGAAAGTACTGACCAAGAATACTGATTACGCAATACGGGCATTGCTGGCTCTTGCCGCAAAGAAGGGGTGTTATGTATCTGCAAAGAGTATTGCGACTGAGCACGATATCCCGTACCAGTTTTTGCGTGGTCTTTTACAGGAGATGATTCGCCACGACCTGATTGTTTCAAAAGAGGGTGTTCAGGGGGGCTTTATGATAAAAAAGGATCCGGATACCATCAGTGTAACGCAACTGATTGAAATTTTTCAGGGTAAGGTGCAGGTGTCGGAGTGCATGTTCCGCAAGCAGATTTGCGCCAATCGTGCGCGCTGTGTGCTGCGTCACGAGATCATGCGTATTGAGCAGGTTGTTCAGAGCGAATTTGAAAAGGTGACCATCGGCAAGCTGATGCGCGACCTTGAGGCGGCAAATCAGGTGAAATCCTGATCTTCAAACATTGAGCAAGAAGTGTTGAATTCATAAAAGGAGTAAGAGATGAAACGACAGATTATCACCATAGATGAAACAAGATGTACCGGATGCGGAGAGTGTATTCCGGGTTGCCCCGAGGGGGCGCTGCAGGTGATCGACGGCAAAGCCCGACTCATCAGCGACCTTTTTTGCGATGGACTTGGCGCCTGTATCGGCCATTGTCCCACAGGGGCCATGAAAATTGTATCCCGTGAAGCCGAACCGTATGATGAAAAGCGGGTCATGCATGAGAGTATTGTAAAAGGTGGACCCAATGTCATTGCGGCTCATCTGCGTCACCTTATGGATCATGGCCAGAGCGACTTTTTTCAGCAGGCACTTGAATATCTCGAAGAAGAGGGAATTGCCAATCCACTTGAGCGTGAAGCAGTCCTCCAGCCGGCAGCTCATCAGACTAATGCCGGGCATCACCATGCGGCGCACGCCGGCGGATGCCCTGGCAGCAGAACTATAGATTTTAATACTAATGGCAAAACGGAAGCAGGGGTTGCCGCTGTGCCCGGCGCACCGGTTCAAAGCGCACTGCGCCAGTGGCCGATTCAGCTTCACCTTGTTTCACCACAGGCACCCTATTTTCAGGGTTCCGACTTATTGCTTGCTGCCGACTGTGCGGCGTTTGCTGTCGGCGATTTCCATGGAAAGTTCATGAGTGGCAAAAGCCTGGCGATTGCCTGCCCGAAGCTCGATTCGGGGATGGATATCTATGTTGACAAACTTGCGGCCATGATTGACTTGTCGCACATCAACACCATCACCGTCGCCATCATGGAGGTGCCCTGCTGTGGCGGTCTGATGTCGATTGTTGCCGAAGCACTGCGGAAGGCTTCGCGCAAGGTGCCGGTGAAAAAGGTGGTGATCAGTCTGCAGGGCGAAACCCTGTCGGAAGAGTGGGTGTAGGATCTGTTCGCGTGAGTGGGCCCCTTTAACGGCTCGATGATTTTTAACTTTTAGAGTTGAAAAAATAATGCTGAAAGATGCAATGGGCGGGTACAGGGGAACGGCAACGGAGATCAGCAGGATTATTGCAGAACATCCCGGCAGGGCCGAGGCTTACTATGATCGGGGCAATGCCCGCAGCAGTTGCGATGATTATGATGGCGCCGTAGCTGATTTCACCATGGCACTGAAGATCGGGCTCCGCTTCCGTGAAGCCATCACGGCTTATGGTAATCGTGGTATGGCAAGGGTAAAAAGCGGGGATCTGGATGGTGCAATTCAGGATTTCAGCGAAATCATAGAGCGAAAGCCCGGCAACAAACGGCTTTTGTGTTCAGCATATCGGAACAGGGCGTTGGTAAAAGAAAAAAAAGGTGATAGCGAAGGTGCCGCAGGAGACAGGAAAATGGCTCTCTTCTTATCATCGGATATAAACAAACAATAACCAGTCATGGAGGATAGAGAGATGGGAATGTATTGTGACCAGTGTCAGGAAAGCGTTCATGGCAGCGGATGTACCGTGAGAGGTGTCTGCGGAAAGGATGATACGACGGCGAAGCTGCAGGATGTGCTTGTTTATGCAACCGAAGGTCTTGCGCTCGCGGCAGAACAACAGCCGGGAAGTGTGTCGCGAAAAGTGGGTCAGCTTATCAGCGAGTCTCTTTTTGTAACCGTTACCAATACCAATTTCGATGAGGATGCCATCGTTCTGCAGATCCGCAAGACTCTTGCCCTGCGTGATGAACTGAAGGCGGCTTCGGGTGTTCAGCCTGACCATGACGCTGCAAGCTGGAGCGGCAGCTCAAAGGATGAGTTTCTTGCAAAAGCCGAGACGACGGGCCTTGAAAGTCTGAGTGAAAACGAAGACCTTCAGTCACTTAAAAGCCTTGTGCTTTATGGAATCAAGGGTCTTGCTGCCTATACCGACCATGCGGCAGTTCTCGGTTCCCATGATGACGAGATCTATGCATTTTATGTCAAAGGGCTTGCTGCGCTGACCAAAGATCTTTCAGCGGATGAACTGACCGCGCTGGTACTCGAAACCGGAGGCGTTGCTGTCAAGGCGATGGCCCTGCTCGACAAGGCCAACACCGAAACCTACGGTCAGCCGGAAATCACCACAGTGAAGACCGGTGTCGGCAAAAATCCCGGCATCCTCATTTCAGGTCACGACCTTCGGGATCTGGAAGATCTGCTCAAACAAACGGAAGGAACCGGCGTCGATGTCTATACCCATTGCGAAATGCTTCCAGCCCACTACTATCCGGCATTCAAGAAGTATTCGCACTTTGTCGGCAACTATGGTGGATCATGGTGGTCACAGGATCGGGAGTTCGACACCTTCAACGGTCCGATTCTCATGACAACAAACTGCATTGTGCCGGTTCGCGAGTCCTACCGCAACCGGATGTTTACCACCGGCATGGCGGGATATCCCGGCCTCGTGCATATAGCCGGGCGTCCTGAAGGCGGCCAGAAAGATTTTTCTGCACTTGTTGCCCTGGCAAGAACCTGCCCGGCGCCAGAAGAGCTGGAAAACGGTACCATTACCGGAGGTTTTGCTCACAATCAGGTAATAGCACTTGCCGACAAGGTTGTTGCCGCGGTGAAGAGTGGCGCCATCAAGCGGTTTGTGGTGATGGCCGGTTGTGACGGACGTCACAAATCCCGCCAGTACTATACCGATGTAGCCGGGGCTCTTCCGGACAATACCGTCATCCTGACGGCCGGGTGCGCCAAGTACCGTTATAACAAGCTTGAGCTTGGCGATATCGGCGGCATTCCGCGTGTGCTTGATGCAGGCCAGTGCAACGACTCATACTCACTTGCGGTCATTGCCCTGAAACTCAAGGAGGTATTCGAGCTTGATGATATCAACGATCTGCCGATCTCCTTCGACATTGCCTGGTACGAGCAGAAAGCTGTTACGGTGCTGCTTGCCCTGCTCTTTCTTGGAGTAAAAGGCATTCGCCTCGGACCAACCCTACCCGAGTTTCTGACTCCGAATGTGGCAGCAGTGCTGGTTGAGAAATTCGGAATCAAGCCGATTGGAGCGGTTGCTGCTGATGTCGAAGCCATGATGGCTGGCGCCTGAGCACACATAACATCGCATCAAGATCGTGAAAGGGTATTCATGCGGTCAGAGAAGAGGGACAAGAGGCTGACCGGAAGGCAGCCTCTTGTCCCCTTTGATTTTAGATGTGATTAAGATGGGAAGGGTTCGATGAAGACAAGCGGACATACCGTCTGTTTGTTTGGAGAGCACCGCCACAAGCGCTCCATGGAAGTCTGTAATCTCCCTTTGCGGTATGCTTTATTGAAGAGGCCTTTAGTCTTACACCGGCATTTCCGGACATAATATTGCCCGGTTTTACAGAATTTCTTGAGAATGCAAATGCTCTGGAGAGCGATAATTTTTTATCCGCATAATCATCCGCAATCAACCTGAGCCGGGTCTTGTATTCCTGTTCAGTCATGACGATCTCCGTTTATGGTTTTCGTTTTTAAACTTCTGGATGTCTCGACCAGCCTGAGGAACTCGCTTCTGTAGCCTTCCCTGTCCTCTCCTTTTGCCTTTCTGGCTATATCGAGCACCTGGTCAAAGCTGGCTTTATCCTTGAATTCGGATTCGCGCATCAGCAGCCCCCATTCCGCGACCGATGCAGCGAAACGGGTGTTCTCCGAGGCTGTCTCAAATGGTTTGACCGGGCCTCTCAGCGGAACGGAGAGCAGTTTGCTGACATCCTGCTTCGGTTGTTTGTAGCGAAGCTTGACGGTGAGAATTTCGCCGGTTGAGGCACCTGTCGGGTTTATCGTTGTTTTCTGATACTTCAATTCGTCTATTCCAGGCACCTTTTCGGTTGAACCTGCCGGAATGATTTCGTAGAAGGCCGTCACGGTATGCCCTGACCCCAGCTCGCCCGCATCTTTCTTGTCGTTGTTGAAATCCTCGTTCTTCAGTAAACGACTTTCGTATCCTACAAGTCGATAGGCTTTTACTTTCAGCGGATTGAATTCAAGCTGGAGTTTTACGTCTTTCGCTATGGTGAACAGCGTTCCACCCATCTGCGTTACCAGTACTTTTGTCGCTTCCATGAAGGAGTCGATATAGGAATAATTCCCGTTTCCTTTTTCGGCCAACTGGCTCATTCTTTCGTCTTTCAGGTTGCCGGTGCCAAATCCGAGAATGGAGAGGAAGATGCCCTCCTTCCTTTTCTCTTCAATGAAGCGGACGAGAGAGCCTGTATCGGATATGCCGACGTTGAAATCACCATCCGTTGCCAGAATAACCCGGTTATTGCTGCGCGGATTGAAATTCTTTTTGGCCTCTTTGTAGGCGAGCATGATTCCTTCTCCACCCGCAGTGCTTCCACCGGCCTCAAGCGCATCAAGCGTGTCAAGGATCTTCTGCTTGTTGGCTCCACTTGTAGGTTGAAGGATACAGCCGGCAGCTCCGGCATAGACGCAGATTGAAACATGATCCTGCGGACGCATCTGGTTGACAAGGAGTTTGAATGCCTGTTTCAAAAGAGGCAGTTTATCGGGCTCCTGCATTGAGCCTGAAACGTCAAGGAGAAAAACGAGGTTTGCTGGCGGCAGCTTGCTTACGTTGATCTTTTTTCCCTGCAGACCGATGCGGACCAGGCTGTGGCGGGCATTCCAGGGACAGGTGACCGCCTCCATATTGACGGAGAAAGGATCTTCCCCGACAGGCTTTGGATAATCGTAGGAAAAGTAGTTGATCAGCTCTTCGATGCGAACGGCATCTTTCGGAGGCTCTGTTCCTTCAGTGAGGTATCTGCGGATGTTGGCATAGGAGGCTGTATCGACGTCTATGGAAAAGGTGGAAAGGGGCTCTCTGGTCGTCTCCTTGAAACCGTTTTCGATGATGCGTCCGTACTCTTCCGTATTGAAATTAACCGGTATACCGGGATACGGCATGATTTGATTATAGGGTTGCTGGTAGGCGATCGGAGATGGAGGGGGCGCCATCATCTTGCGCATCTGCGAACTGACTGGCGCACTCATCGGCATCATCATCTGATCGGCCTTGGTGCTTTCTCTCACCTCCACTTTCGGCGGCAAAATCGGAGGCGCCACGGGCAGAGGTTTCATGACAATATTGAGCGACAAGGCTTTCCCTGTTTTGATGCTGATTCCCTGCCGTGTCTCTGAGCCGAAGCCAGCCAGGTCGAACCGGACAGAATATATGCCTTCAGGGAGAGCGTTGAACGTGAAAGAGCCGTCGCTTGCTGTTTTTGTAGAAGCAGATCTCTCCACAATGGTGACGGTCACTCCCGAAAGAGCGCCGCCATGACTGCTCTTGACTGTACCCGTCAATATTCCCGCGGCGATTGCCGCAAGGAAAAGAAAAAGCCCGAGAATGCCAAAAACAAGGAAAAGTTTGTTCCTCATGAGTCTGCCTCCATCCCCTGAGTTATTTTGAAAAAAATATCAATTCCATTACAAAACAGAGCGTTATGTACAGGTTACCCGGTTTTTCAGAGTTTCCGTTTGTCCACAACCCGCTGTGCCTTGCCCATACTGCGCTCGATCGTTCCGGGTTCAACCAGCCGGATGGTTGCGCTGATGCCAAGTACGCTGGAAATATTGGCCTTGATGCGTTGACGAAGTCCCTCAAGTTCCTTTATCTCATCGGAGAAAAACTGCTCTTCAATCTCTACCTGGATTTCAAGAATGTCGAGGTTGTTCTCACGATCAACCACGAGCAGATAGTGCGGTTTGGTTTCGCTCATTTCAAGCAGCACTGATTCAACCTGTGATGGGAAGACATTGACTCCGCGGATAATGAGCATGTCGTCCGAACGACCCACGCATTTTTCCATTCTGACCAGCGTGCGGCCGCATTCGCACTTGTCGGCATGGATACGGGTCAGGTCACGGGTGCGGTAGCGGATCAGCGGCATTGCCTCTTTTGTGGCTGGTGTAAAGACCAGTTCGCCCAACTCGCCGTAAGGTAGCACGATGCCGGTGTCGGGGTTGATGATTTCGGGGATAAAGTGATCTTCAAAAATATGCATCCCCTTCTGGCAATGACACTCCATGGAAACTCCCGGCCCGATGATTTCGCTGAGACCGTAAATGTCGTACGCCTTGATGCCAAGCAGGTGTTCAATCTGTGAGCGCATCTCTTCCGTCCAGGGCTCTGCGCCGAAAACACCCGCTTTAAGCTTGAGGTTTCGGCGGTCGATCTTCTCCTCAACCAGCGCTTCGCCAAGGAAAGCAGCATAAGAGGGGGTACATGCAATCACGGTAGAGCCGAAATCCTCCATAAGCTGGAGCTGTTTTTTGGTATTGCCGCCCGAGATGGGAATAACGCTCGCCCCGACTTTTTCAGCGCCATAGTGGAGGCCAAGGCCGCCGGTAAAAAGCCCGTAACCGTAGGCAACCTGAATGATATCGGTTTTGCCTACTCCTGCCATGGTGAGCGAACGGGCAACCACTTCGCTCCACATCTGGATGTCGTTGTGGGTGTAGCCGACAACGGTAGACTTTCCTGTTGTACCGCTGGAGGCATGGAGGCGGACAATATCGGCTTGCGGCACGGTAAAGAGGCCGAAGGGGTAGTTGTCGCGCAGATCCTGCTTTGTCGTGAACGGGAGCTTTTGCAGGTCATCGATGGTGGTGATGTCACCTGGCTCAATACCCGCATCCTGTAGCTTTTTGCGGTAGAACGGAACCGAGTTATAGACCCGCTCCACCATTGCCTTTACCCGACTTCCCTGCAGTTTGAGGAGCTCTTCTCGCTCCATACACTCGTATTGCTCGTTCCAGATCATGTATTACTCGCTTGAGGTTGAGATAATGCTTTTCCTGTTCTGAATGCCCGGATGTTCATGGCAACAATTTCATCCCCTTTGGCCCTGAACAGCTTTTCGATTGAGGCTTCAAGCTCTTGTGATGCAAGACCGGTAAAGGGTGCTGCGGCTCCGAGCATGACCATGTTTGATGTTCTCGGGTTACCAGCCTTGCGGGCAAGTTCCGCAGCGTTGACCAGCACCGGTCGGTTTGTGCGGTGCAGTTCGGCATGGATATGCTCCATTGCCGGGTAGCCTTCCATGTTGATAAAGAGGTCTGTAGAGGTGACAATTCGGCCTTCTGAGGCGAGAAAGGGCAGATAGCGCAGTGCTTCAAGCGGTTCAACCGAGAGGATCAGGTTTGCCGTGCCTTCTGCAATAAGGTCGGAGTAGATCTCCTGATCGGCAATCCTGAGGTGCGACTGCACCGCTCCGCCGCGCTGGCTCATGCCGTGTACCTCTGCCTGACGGACGATGAGGCCGCTTTGCAGGGCGGCAAGATCGATCACTGCCGCAATGGTGAGTATTCCCTGTCCGCCGACCCCCGCAAGAATAATGTTGATCTGCATACTTTTTGTTAAACGTTGGCTGACGGGTTCCGTTTTTTCCGTGCAGCGGTTTCAATACATTCCCGCACAGCAATGACAACCGAAACTCCATCCCAATTAATTTCCTGCCGGAGCACCTCAATGTTCTCCGCAAGATGCGATTTCAGTGGGATGATGGTCCTGAGATGCGCCTCTTCAACGCCAAGACCGAGGCATATTGCCTGAAGTTTTGAGCCGTTGGCCGAAGAGTTCTGGCCGCCGGTCATGGCTGTGGTATCGTTGTCGGCAATAATAACGGTCAATGGCGAATGGTCGTTGATGGCATCGAGCAGACCGGTCATGCCGGAGTGCGTGAAGGTTGAGTCGCCGATGACGGCAACCGCAGGCCGGAGCCCGGCGTCAGCAGCGCCTTTGGCCATGGTGATTGATGCACCCATATCGACGCAGGTGTGAATGGCATTGTATGGCGCAAGAGCTCCGAGGGTGTAGCAGCCGATGTCGGAAAAGACGTGCTGCTCCTTGCATGAGCGCATGACGGTGTTGAGTGCTTCGTAGAGGTCGCGGTGGCCGCACCCTTTGCAGAGTTCGGGCGGGCGGTTGACCATGATGGATGGTACGGCCAACACCTCCTTTTTTGTCACTCCAAGCGCATGAGCGACGCTGTCGGCATTGAGCTCTCCGGCACGGGGCAGTGTTCCGTCGAGGCGCCCCTTGATCTGCTTCCCATTCTGGAGGCCAAAATATCCTCTCAGCAGCTCTTCGTAGACCGGGTAGCCCTCTTCGGCAACAAGGATGGTCTCGCAGGTGTTGAAGAGTGCTTCAATCTGCTTTCGAGGCAGCGGGTAGTGACCGATTTTGAGGATAGGGAAGTTGAGACCGCAGGCCTGCCGCACCTCCATAACATAGTTAAAGGCAATGCCGAAGGCAAGCAAGCCCATTTTTCCGCTGCCGGGAATGAGGCGGTTCAGTGACGACTGCTCCGAAAGCTCTTCAAGCCGTTCCTGCATACCGAGGAGGTTGTTGTACTGACGGCGGGCATTATGAGGCATCAGGACAAAGCGCTCGGGAGCATAGAGGGCATTGAGGGGGTTCTGTATTCGCGTTGCGGTGCTTTTTACACCCGCACGTGAATGCGCAAGCCTTGTGGTGAGCCGGAGCAGCACCGGAAGCTCTACCGATTCCGACAGGTCGAACGCATACCGTGTGACATCGTAGAGCTCCTGCTGTGAAGCGGGCTCAACTACCGGCACCATGGCAAACTTGCCATATACCCGGCTGTCCTGCTCGTTTTGTGATGAGTGCATTGAAGGGTCGTCCGCCACGGCAACGACCAGTCCACCGTTGACACCGGTAATGGCGGAGTTGATAAAGGCGTCGGCTGCCACGTTCAGCCCGACATGCTTCATGCAGACGAGAGTTCGTTTTCCGGCGTAGGACATGCCGAGTGCCGCCTCGTAAGCGGTTTTTTCATTGGCCGACCAAGCCGAGCGGACGGGATGATCGCGGCGGCCACTGTTTTTCTGAATGTATTCGGTGATTTCGGTCGAAGGAGTTCCGGGGTAGGCATAGACGCCTGATATTCCGGCATCAAGAGCGCCAAGAGCAATGGCTTCAGCGCCCAGCAAAAGTTGTTTGTTCATGCAAAAAGCTGTTTTTCAAAAGCACTTATGGTACTTGCATTCCAAAAGCATAAAAAACCGGGCTTAAGGAATTGTCTACGCACGCTCTGAGTGAATATAAAAAAAGCCGGGGTGTTCCCCGGCATCAGCGTTCTTTTTTTCATTCGCCATCCCCTCCAATGAACCGATAAACTCCCGCACCTGCTACGGCGCCGATAATCGGGGCAACCCAGAACACCCAAAGTTGTGCAAGCGCCCATCCTCCGACAAAAATAGCCACGCCGGTACTGCGGGCAGGATTGACGGAGGTGTTGGTTACTGGAATGCTGATCAGGTGAATCAGGGTGAGGCAAAGGCCTATCGCTGCTGGCGCCATTCCCTTTGGCGCCCGACTGTCAGTCGAACCAAGGATGACAATCAAAAATATCATAGTCATAACCACCTCGGTAACCAGAGCCGAAAGTAACGAATATCCGCCGGGAGAATGTGCCCCATAGCCGTTGGACGCAAAGCCTGCGGTAACATCAAATCCGGCTTTGCCACTGGCAACAAGAAAAAGAGTTCCGCCTGCGGCAAT
>CAIJPS010000044.1 GCA_903822595.1 uncultured Chlorobiaceae bacterium | reverse complement strand
GATGAGCAACTGCAGGAGTTTATGCTGTAGCTGTGCCGACTGATCAGCCGCTCCGGCACCGGCATGAACTCTGTCGGCCATCGAGCTGCTCTCTTCGAGCGAACCGGGCAGGCGTGTCGTCAGTATGGCGGCCACGATATTATCCTGAGGCTGGAGCCAGCATACGTGCTCCTGCCGGAAGTTTTTATCCGGCACGGTAAACAGGTACTGAAGCGCGAGTTTTTCCGGCCATGTACCGTTCAGGGAAATCTCCTGCATCCTGCTGCGAGGAATCAATCCTCGCTGCGCACCTGAAAAGAGCGCGCCGGCCCGTCTGAACGGATCCGGGCTTGCAAGATCCTGCTGCAGCAGTTCGTCGGATCGATACCGTTCCGTCCAGAAAGAGAAGATATCTCTGGTGCCTGGCGGAGCGGACGAACGCGAATCCGGAAGAAGTCCGGCCAGTTCACGATAGAGTGCGACAGACTGCTCGACAACAGCTTTTTTTGAGGGAGTTTTTGGCCTTCCGCCTCCCTCTTCCCAGAAAGCGATAACTTCGAGCGCAGAGGTGAAGGGCAAACCATGCAGCCTGTCGAGCAACGCATCATGATCTCCGCAGAGTTTCAACGCCTCGATGACCAGTTGCGGGTCGTGCCCTTCCTTGACGGCATGATCGTAAGCCGCGACAAGCCGGGGATCCTGACTTTTCAGGACTGTTGTGCTGATACGCTGCCTCTGGGCGCCGGACGCGGCAAGCCATGCTTTTTCAAAAATGGAGTAATCGGGATCTTCAAGATCGAGATAGCGCCCCGGATTGCCTCGCACAAGCCCGAAAAGGGCATCCATTTCAAGAGCAGGCGCATGGCGACCGTTCGCTTCAATCTTTTCGGCGATATCGTCCCGGTCAAGGAGAGTCCAGAGCATGAAGAGCAGGCCGTTGCCCCAGTCGTTTTCCGGCATAGCCTCAAGCGCCTGCAGAAGAACGGGCTGAAGCGTTACCGAGGCGTGCATCCTCTTCAGCAGCTCTTCGAAGCGGGATGCTTTCCAGGAGTTCCACAGGGCGCTGTGCATGACCGGCTGGCTGCTGTGCTGCAAAAGCAGAAGACGGTGGAATATCGCATCCGCTTCCGGATGCCCCTTTTCCACTGCGCCCGCCAGCTTAAGTGCAGCTTCACGGCTGTTGCTTGAAAAAAGATGTTCCACCGCCCTCTTCCTGAGGAAGATGCCGAGGAGAGGGGTTATCGCAAAAAGGTGTTTTTCAGCTTGCATCAAGATCCGGCTTCAACGAATGATCGAATGGAAGAGTATACATATATCACTCTGAATTAAGCAAATCAGAGGGCTCAACTTTGACAGGGTTCCACACGGAATCTGTTGTACTATTTCAACCGGTGACCGGGAAGCAGCTTAACTCTCCACCGCATTCACGATGCTTTGCGCGACACTCTTGCAGTAATGGTGTATCTGTTCAAGCAGGTATATGAGTTCCATGTGGATGTGGTGAGTAGCCTCAGCTTCGGGGAGCATGAAGACTCTTTTAAGATGGGCCGTTTCCGCCTGCTCCACCAGCCGTTTAAAGCGCTCATCACCCTCGGGAAGTGCCCCGGCTTTCAGCACATCCATCTGCTTCAGCGCATCAGCCAGTTGTTCAATTTCCAGACACACCATGGTATGTATCTCTATGAGTTCATCTTTTCCCGCCTGGCTCAGATCAAGCTCCACTCCCCGTTTTTTTTGAAGAAGTTTTCCTTCAACGCTCTCAATCACATCACCGATTGATTCCAGCTCCTTGACAATGTTCATGAGAGCAAAAACCTCCTTCGATTGCCCCTCACTGAGCGAACTGCGACTGATTGTAATGAGATAATCCGAAATCCTGTTTTCAAGAAAATCAAGTTTCTCCTCTCTCATGTCCATGCCTTTAAGAACAGAGAGTTTTGGAAATACCACATCCTGGCCGGGATCACCATTGATAAAAGGGTAAAGGGATGCGTGCACCATTTTGGCGGCAATGCTGCCCATCCTTGCCACCTCGGCCTTTACATAACCGAGGGCAAGTACAGGGGTCGAAAGTGCCGACTCCTTCAGATACCATACTGCGGGAATGAGCCTTATCTCTTCAGGATCATCCGGAAGTATCCGGCAAAGCAACCTGTCGAAGGGTACAAGAAAGGGAAGAATAAAAAAAGCCATGAAAATATTAAGCAGAGAGTGGGCATTGGCTATCTGCCGCGGCACCTCAAGCGCAAACCTCTCTGCACCCTTGCCCTCTGCTGACGGTGAAATAATGCGGATAAACTCGGCAAACTGTGGAATGAAAGGGAGAAAAATGAGCACACCGGTTAGATTGAAAAGCACCTGTGCCAGTGCAACCCTCTTTGCTGCACGCTGCATTCCGGTACTTGCCTGCACACCAGTGATGCAGGTGCCGATGTTAGCGCCAAGCAGCAACGCAATGCCAGCTTCAAGAGTCAACGCGCCCTGCAAGGCAAGAGTTATAATGATACCAATAAAGGCCGCACTGCTGTGCATCAGGGCGGTCAAAGCCATCCCCGCAGCAACACCAAGGAGGGGATTATCGAGATAACGCAAGAGAGAAAGAAACGGTGCATAGCTTTCAAGGGGTGCGACGGCCTCCGACATCACCTTCAGGCCGAAAAAAAGAAGGCCGAATCCCGAAAGGGCCTCACCGGTAAAACGCAGCGATTCCGATTTTCCAAGCGCATTCAAAACAAAACCTGCTGCAAAAATGATCAATGCATAATCATGTAGTTTAAATGCAACAAGCTGAGCCATGGCTGTTGTCCCTATTTCAGCACCAAGAATAACGGCCAGCGACTGCGTGCTGGTCATAAGCCGGGACTGAACCAGCCCTACAAGGGTCGCTATAATGGTGCTGCTGCTCTGAACAACCATGGTGGCAAACGCTCCGGCAAGCATCCCGTAAAAACTGTTGCCGGTCACCTTCGATATCAGCCGTCGCATCCGCTCTCCCGACGCCTTTTTCAAGCCACTGCTCATCATCCTGATACCGTAGAGAAAAAGAGCAAGACCACCGCCAAAAAGAACGGCTATAGTGGCAGGCGAAAATGATTCATCCATTGCGTTTCTCCTTATCCTCTTTTAAGAATTTCACATATCGCCTAAAATCTCTGCTATTTTTTTTCTTCTGAAGGTAAAAACCTCTTCAAGTCGTCTACTGACAATCAAGGTATTGACAAGGTCGCCAAAAAAGTCCATCGGCATGACATAAACAAGGTGATCGATCATTTCAACACCACCCGGAATTTCACGAAACTGATGGTGATGATGCCAGCTTGCATAGGGCCCTGATTTCTGACGGTCCTCAAACGAAAACGGTTTGTCAACCCTCGTTATTTCAGTCTCCCACTGCATCGGCAGCATCATAAAGGGATAAAGGGTGTAGATAATCTGCATCCCTTCATAAATCTGCTGACGGCCATCTCCACCGGTTATCCTGAACATCATTTCCGGTGGGGTTATCCGGGCAAGATTCGCCGGTGAAGAAAAAAAATCCCAAGCATCCTCGATCGAGACCGGAATGCATTGTTTGTAAGTCAGGGAGTGTGATCCCATGATATTGAATCTATTAAAGCTATTTTACCAATCATCTTGTGCTATAACGATTTTGATTTGTAAAAAGTATCCGCAACGCTTCAAATAGTTGATCTTTATCATCATCTTTTTTTGCCATTTTCCCTGACGCAAAGCCTGTAATGCTTTATAAAATTCCGAGTCAACAAACCCCTTCATGACCAAAGCTACCGTTGCAGCAATCATCACTCCGGATGATGACAAGCCAGATATCATCCTGCTGACAAAGAGGAGTGTTCCTCCCTTTCTGGGGCAGTGGTGCCTGCCGGGCGGGCATATTGACGACTATGAAACAGCCGAAGAGGCTGTTGTGAGGGAAGTACGGGAAGAGACCGGGCTCATCTTTGCTTCACCGGTTTTTCTCCATTATTTTGATGAAGTGTTTCCTGAACATCACTTTCATGCTGTAGCACTTGCATTCACCGGTAAAGGTGTCGGCCAGATAAAATTAATGCCTGATGAGGTCGAAGAGATCGCCTGGTTTCCGCTTGATGAAGCACTCACCCTGCCGCTTGCCTTCAATCACCTGCAGATCATACGCACCTATTATTTAAAAGCACGTTGCAGTTAATTTGTTACAAATTTATCGCAAAACCTCAAAAATCTTCCGATTTCAGGTATGAGAGAACACAGGAATTTACCGACTTTCTGACGGCTAAATTTTCAAGGGAGAGGGATGAGGTTGTGGTGATTGGATGAGAGTGTTGCTGTGATGTTGCAGGTTTTTACTACCTGCGGTGGCCGCCGCTGAACTCCAACGTCCTGCGTCAGTGAACTCACTCGATGGAGTACCTAACGGATCACCTCGGGGGGTTGGCCGCACGAGTCACGGACTCTCCCTCTACCCGGACAGGGAATAGCCGGTACTCAGATGTGCGTCGAGCCAGTCAACACCAGCTCGGCTCAAATAGTTTTGTATGTCTTGCCGTTGACAATGGCAGTCACGCGAATCATCGCCTTCGGTGGGAGTGTGTCCCCTTGTCGGCTGAATTGGGACGTTAGGCGAGTTCATCTCTGATCCCTTTCCTTATCCCGGATTCCGCTACGCTGACTACTTCTCACAGTTTTAAAGCTCTCCATGTCCCCTTTCTTGTCGTTCCTCTATAGTTATCGTCCCATGTGCCATCTATTACTGAACCGTTCTGAGCTATATCGCCGGTCATATGCATAATTGTTCCTCGCTCTCTACCTGTATATGTAACAGTAAGCATAATCCTATTTTCATTTACCGAGCTGTCCGTTATTACCCATTCAACTTCGTATGGTTGGCCTCCTGCTGGATAGCCCCCATTGCCGGTGATTATTCCATTATTTAGTCTGGTAATATACATGTCATGCGGGTAGAGCTTGCCATCGAACATATGATTGATGATCCAATGTCCATTCAGTAAATGTTCAGCTACAAGTTTTTCCGTAATATCGGTTCGGTTTTGCCTGATTTCTTCGCGTCTTGCTTTGTTGTTCTTCGGCATCAATTCTTGTGGAGCGCTTATGGTATTGGGTGAACTTTTCGATGTTAAACCTAGTTGTGAATCCTGTGCAGATATATTTATGTTATTAGATGGTACAGGTGTATTTATGTTATTAGATGGCACAAATGTAAACAGTAAGCCAATAGTTAGAACCAACAGTCCAATTGGGATAGCTAACCGCTTATGCTCTGTTGATACCTCTATAATTCCTCCTAATTTAGTCACAAAGCCTAATAAGATAAAAAACAATCCGCCTAAGATCAGGATGGTAGGGATTGGTGTTTTTTGTATTGCAGCAATAACTGTTTCCACAATAATTTTTCCTTGTATGTCAAAAACAGATGGTGGAGTAGACTGGCGGCACTCTGATAATCTACAAAATACGCTAATGTAAAAAAAATATGCGGCCTAACAATAATTAGATTGATCGGTTTAAACTGCGAATTTCTGAGTTGAGTCCACATAGGACACAACCTCCTCACACATCAAAACACCATTAATCTCTTACGCAGAAAAAATTTATACGATGTATGGCGTTTTATTTCTTTGTCTTATACTGAACAGCATAACAACACTAATTTCAACCTTGGTTGCTGGACGCTCGAGGGAATGTTATACGCAAAAACCTTGAACATTCCACTGCTGGCTGCGTATTTTTTTTATTTAGTGTGATCGGAGCGGAGGGCGTCATGGGTGGCGCAGTGGTTCGCAGGGATAGGTCAGTGGTGGGGGAATGGTTTGGGCACGGGGGTTATTTGGGAATGAGGCCTTGGGCGAAGAAGCTGTAGTGCTGGTTATTACATTTCATGAAACTACAGCGAAAAACGCGGGTTTTTATATGACACCGGCGCTTTGAGAGGCTGAAGTTCCCAAGCATTAATCCATAAATATGGTTGCTGCGGTATTTGTGCTTCATGCAGTTCTCTTGGACCAAAGCAATATCCTTAACGCTGCGACCGCACTGCAGGCCGTGAAGCCGCTGCCCGGCTGCCCTGCCCGGCCACTTTGCTTCAGGCTGCCGGGCCAGGGGCAGGATGCTTGCGCACTACTGGGACTGAGAAAGCAGAAGATGATAAAAAAGTGGATTTGTAAAAAAACATACCAGGGCTTGTTCATTCTCAAGATTAATGCTACCATAAAGGACAATTATATACGTTTTTTTGTCTTTAATCAGGGCGTGCTTGGCCTCTCTTTTGCCACTGCAGGCCCAACCATTTAGGCGCAGCAATGGCTCCCCCTCCCCCCGCTTTATAAGAGCCATGATGATTGCCAATGGCCGCATTACAATGGACTTCAGCAGCGTGATGTGCTCAATGGTTTTGTTTACAGCCCGACTGTTTTCTGTAAATCTTTGTCATTGGCAACAGCATGAATACCCCTATACCAGTCGATAAAAGAGCAAGCACTGAAATCACTGAAAAAAAGGGTGACTCCTCACTCTTTTCCTTGTTTAACTTCTTTCCGGATATCATTTTTGTTCTTTCTCCTGAAGGCATTCTTCTTGATGCCAATACAACTTTTTTTTCCAGATATACAGGCAAGGAAGAGCGGCTTGGTATCAATGCGTTCGATCTGCTGCCGCCGGAGCTTGCTGCTGAGCGACGAAAAATGGTGCAAAAGGCCGTGCAGACCGCCATGCCCGTTACCTTTGACGACGAGGGTGATGAAAAGCTCTTTCGCAATACTATCTATCCCTTCAAATCCGCGGCAGGCGATGTTGACCGGTTGCTTATCCTTGCGCAGAATATCACCGATATTGGACAGTTGCTGAAGAAAGAGCAGCTCTTCAACAAGCAGATCATCAATGCTATCCCCGGAAGCTTTTATCTTCTTGATGCAAACGGAAAGTTTGTTGCCTGGAACGAGCAAGTCAGGAAGAAAAGCTTTGGGGTTACAGAAGATGAAATGCCGGAGACTATCGGGTTAGAAGCTATCCACCCGGACGATCGAAGTCGTGCTCTTGAAGCGCTGCAGAATGTAATCCATAATGGCACGGAAATGATTGAGGAATTCCGGATAGTGCCTCGAGGAGGCTCTGATCTTGAGTGGCGCATCATGACCGGCAAAAAGATCATGATTGATGGTTCTCCCTTTCTTATCGGCGTTAGTATCGACATCACTGATCGCAAACATGCGGAAGTAGCAGTACTGAACAGTGAGGAGCGGTTCAGAACACTTTTCAACAGTAGTTCAGCAATCCAGGCTTTGCTTGATCCTGATACGGGTAAGGTACTCGACGTCAATCAAACAGCCGTAGAGTGGTATGGATGGTCCGCTGAAAAGCTCAGGCAGATGTATACCCGCGATATCAATACTCTTTCGCAGGAAGAGATTGAAAAAAGCTTGCAAACAGTAGATGCCAGAGAACACAATAAATTCACAGGGCGCCACAGGAGGGCTGATGGCTCCATTCGTGATGTGGAGGTATACCGTAACAGGATAGAGATCGATGGGAAGCCTGTTATTCACGCCATTATCCTTGATATCACTGAACGCAAGCTGGCAGAAGCGGAACTTGAGCGACTGAATCGTGTCCTTATGGTGAGCGATCAGTGCAACAAAGCTCTGATTCATGCAGAAAATGAACACGAACTGCTGCAAAAAATATGCAGCATCATCGTTGATATAGGTGGTTACCGGATGGCTTGGGTTGGATATGCAGTGGATGATGAAGCAAAAATTTTACACCCTGCCGCCACGGCAGGCAGTACTGGTGATTATTTTGATTCGACTACCATATCCTGGGCTGATGACCAGTATGGGCAAGGGCCTGCAGGAACTGCAGTACGTACTGGCCAACCTGTTTCTGTAAATCATATCCTGACCAATCCACAGTTCGATTTATGGCGTCCTCAGGCAATAAAAAATGGTTATGCGGCTGCTCTGGGTTTACCGTTAACCATCGACAATCGTGTGGTTGGGGGATTGACGATTTATTCGGAACAGCCAGATGCCTTTAATGCTGCCGAGACTATGCAGCTTACTTCACTTGCGGATAATCTTGCCTTTGGCATCAAGATGCTACGACAGAGTGAGGCACTGAAAAAAAGTGAATCGCGGTTCAGAAAGCTCTTTGAACGCAATGCCGCAATCAAACTCCTTCTTGATCCGGATAATGGCAATATTATTGATGCCAATCCTGCGGCATCAAACTTTTATGGATGGTCAGTTGATGAGTTAAGGCGAATGAACATAGCACAAATCAATTCTGTAATACAATTGGAATTTGTCAAAAGTAACCTGGCAAAAGTCATCAACGATGGCCATGCCAGCTTTTCGTTTCGTCATGTCATGAAAGACGGATCGGTGCGTGATGTTAATGTGCTCAGCACGAAAATCAATGATGGTAACAAAGATTTGATCAACGCCATTATTTTTGATGTTACTGAGCAAAAACGATATGAACAGATTAATGCTTTACGGCTCCACATACTCCAGATGGCAGATATTCATTCGGTTGAGGAGTTGCTGATGGCGACTCTTGACGAAGCGGAAAAGCTGACGGAAAGTGAAATCGGGTTTGTCTTTTTTGTGGCTGAAGATCAAAATTCCCTGTTACTGCAGGCTGTTTCAACCAATACTTTTGAGAATATGTGCAAGGCGGAAGGTAAGGGAGTGCACTATCCTCTGGACAAGGCCGGTGTATGGGCAGATGCTGTGCGAGCAAAAAAAGCGGTTATCCATAATGATTACTCTGCGCTCAAGCATCGCAAGGGAATGCCGGAGGGCCATGCTGAAATAAGGCGCGAACTGTTTATTCCGGTCAATCGTGATGGGAAAATCGTGGCTATCATGGGGGTCGGCAACAAACAGAATGATTATGATGACAAGGATATTGCATACATAGAGTTGATTGCCAATCATACCTGGGATATTGTTGCCAAAAAGATTGCTGATGAGGAAAAGAAGAGGCTTGCGGATCAGCTTCAGCAAGCAATGAAGATGGAGATGATTGGCCAGCTTTCCTCCGGGATCGCGCACGAAATCAATAACCCGCTCAATTACATCACCATCAACGAATATAACCTTCAGGAAGATTTTGACGATCTTTGCCTGCTTGTGGGCCAGTACCGCCGCATTATTGACAACTTCATAGCCGGAAAAGTTGAAACCAAAGAGGTAGAGCAGCTTCATAAAATAGAGAACGAGCTCGACATTGACCAGCTCCTGAAAAGCATTCCTGAAACGCTTAAAAACTCAAAAAGCGGGATTGAACGCATTACGGCCATCACCCGCAGCATGAGAAGCTACTCTTTCAAAAACGTCAGTGAGCAGTTATTCGCCTTTGATCTCAACAAGGCAATTCATGAAGCCCTTGTCATTGCAAAACACGAATACAGCCATATTGCCACTATTGCCTTAAACCTCGAAGAGCTGCCGCAGCTCTTTTGCGACCCGGCTCAAATCAGTCAGGTAATTCTCAACCTGATTATCAACAGCAGCCATGCCATCAAGTCACAAAACAGAAGCTCTCATGGCAAGATTGAGATTAAAACATGGGGGACTGATGAGAGCATCTCTTGCTCCGTTACTGATGATGGTCCGGGAATTCCAGAAAAAGTGATAAGCAAAATATTTGAACCGTTTTTTACGACCAAGGAACCAGGGAAAGGAACAGGTCTTGGGTTAAGTATTTGTTATGACATCATCGTCAATAAACATAAGGGAAGCCTCTCTGCGGTCTGTTTGCCGGAAGGTGGCACGGTGTTTACGTTTTCGTTGCCGAAAAAAAGCGCTTAACATGCGGTACGGTGTAGCGCGCTGGCGGGAGATTGGCGGAAAAGCAAGCTGGCAAGCAAAGCAAAAGCATCATGCGCTGGGGCGGGTGCTCCTGCGGCGGGTGTCTTGCCGCCAAAGAGCTGCTACCGGGGCGGTACTCCGCAGCGGTGGCGGCGACCAAAGAGCGATGTGCTGATGCGCCGGGCAAGAAGCGGCAAAGCAGGCAAAAGCAGTCAGCAAAGTCTGATCCGCCAGCTCCGCTCGAAGCCTCGCTCCCAAAATACCGTGCACCAACGCCTTTACTGGTTGGCATGCTTGCCAGCCAGCGCGCCAAGAGCCAGCAAGGGATAAACTGAGCCTGCCTGGTATCTTCACATCACCGGAGCCACGGTTCAATCCTGTTAGCGGGGCAGTTTACGAGCACTCCGGCATCGCAAAGGTAACCTGGTAAAAATGTGAGATACAGCCCCATTCGCTTGCGCACATTGAGCAGCAATGAGCCGGAGCCGCAGGCGAAGTCGAGAACGCTTTGAAGATTTTTTTTCTTGCCACCGGATGGTTCCTGACTGTCGAGCGTAACAATGGCGGAGAGAATGGTGGATATTTGCTGGGGGGTGTAAAACTCGCCCGCTTTTTTGCCGGAACCGGCGGCAAACTGACCGATGAGGTATTCGTAGGCATCGCCAAGGGTGTCGCTGTCTGTGGAAAAATCTGCCAACCCTTCGGCAATTTTGGTGATAATGATGCCGAGCTTGGCGTTGCGATCGGTATACTGCCTGCCAAGTTTTTCCGAGCTCAGGTTGATTTCAGAGAAGAGCCCCTGAAAGGTACTGGCAAAGGATTCATTTTCGATGTAATCAAAGGCTTTTTGCAGGGTATGCAGCAACTCCCCATCCTGCGTGCGGGCCATCTCCGCAATGCTGCCCCAGAGGTATTGCGGCTGGATGACATAGTGCACCTTGAGGCGCATCTGTTTTTCAAATTCAGCGCTATCGCCGGGATTGTTGTTGTACCAGAGTTGCAGCGGCGTGGTGGTGAGCTGCTTTTGCTGGTCCGGGAAGTCCGTGCCCAGCTCTTTTTTGGCGGCAGCTTCGTAGTTGTCGGAGAGGTAGCGCAGGAAGAGGAAGGAAAGCATGTAGTCGCGAAAGTCGTCGGCGTTCATGGCTCCGCGTAGTTGGTCGGCAATGCCCCAGAGGGTAGTGCCCATTTGTTTCTGGTTTTGTTTGGTCATAACTGATTTTTATTGTACGCCATTGCTTTTCTGCTGATCTCTTCGACCCTCTCTTTTTGCTCCATGCTCTCTCGCCACCGGGATTTAAAAAAGGGCTACGCAGGCGGCCGTATCAACGCTGATCTGTCCAAGGGAAGGAGCGCAAATCCTGACTATAGCCCGTCCACAAGAGTAATCGGCAGACCAGTACAACGTGAAATCGTTTCGATATCAAGACCAGCATCTTTAAGCCTTTTTGCAACTTCCATGGCCTTTTGCTGGCTGCCCTCAGCCTTCCCCTCGACTATCCCCTCAGCCTTGCCCTCATCATAAGCGGTATCGACAACATTCTTCAGGTCACGATAGATCTTGAGGCTCTCTTCATAAGCCGCGGCTTCCACACTCGAATACTTTGCGATTTCTGCCAATTCAAATACTTTGAGAAAGACCTTCTCCTGAAGACGGGCCGGTCGGTCAGTAAGCTCTGGGAGATGGCGGAGAAGAAAACACCATTTGTCGAAGTCAGTAACAAGCTCATCAATCGTTTTGGTGAACTTGGGAAGTTCGAGGTAAATAAAAGTAAGTTTGTCGGAGAAAACTGCACCCGTTGAACGATCAACCAGCTTTACTTCATGGTGAACGACCTCATTATCTGCTTTATCTTCATCAAACACGAAATCAAGAATACCAACCATATAGACCGCCTTCAGGCAGAAATTCCACGATCCGCTCTGTGCCTGGTGTTGAACAGGAAAGGTGGCATAAAAAATTGACCGGTCTTTGAAGTAGTTCTGCTTTGCCCGCTGCATCTCTACAATGAATTTTTCACCCTTTTCATTTTCACAATAAAGATCAAAAATTGCCCTGCGGTCATATTCACTCCGTCCAACCTGTTCATTGGGCAAAAATGAAAGGTCGGAAACTGTACCCGCTTCGGCAGGCAAGAGCGTATTCAAAAACGCTATCAGCAAGTCTTTGTTTACCTCAGAGCCAAATATTTTCTTGAAACCAAAGTCGGTAAAGGGGTTTATGTAACGATCTTTTAAAAGCATAGTGCAGTCCCTTGATGAACTGAATTTCAATGAATCCACTGTTTTCTGTTAATATAGGAACTAAGGGGTATCCTGCAATGAATCACAAGACCAGGCCGAAATGCTGGGGATTTATAGATTCTTTTGCCTCTGATGCTTTGCGGCGAAGTTCTTCTGCCAAAATCCGCACTACTTTTCCATTTTCCTCAATCACGATATTGGTATTCGTCTGAATAGCAGTTTCACGGGCTAATGCGGCGGCTCGTTGCAGAGCGGCTAATGAAGCACGCAGGTCCGGATTTTTAGCCGTGGAAATATCTTTTGCGGACATGGTCGTTTGCTCTACAGGTTAATTGCAAGTTCTTGACTACTGAGCATGATTCTTTTGCTTCTGATACGTTGCTTGCCTGGCATGATAACCACCCCGTCAGGCTTCGCCTGCCACCCCTCCGGGGGAAGTGAATTTTCGCTCACGGATCCTCTTCTTGATTCCCCTCCTCTGGAGGGGTGCCCCGAAGGGGCGGGGTGGTTGCGACTGCAAATGCCGGATGAGCATGTAAATATTCCATTACTGCTGATAAATTTGTCTTTATATCACTGTCAAGAAAATGAATAATGGTCAAATCAAGTCCTTCAAGAAAAGCATCACGCGCTGTATCATATTCAACTTTATCATTATGACTGCTTCCATCAATTTCAATAACAATCTTTTTTTTGGCACAGTAAAAATCAACAATGAAATTGCCTATGATTTTTTGACGATCAAAATCAACACCTGAAAATTGTTTGTTTTTAAGTTCATTCCACAATAACACTTCAGATATATTCCCTGCTCGACGTAATGTTTTTGCCCGTTCTTTTAGCGCTGGATTATAGGGCAGCGACATGTATTGCTTTGTGTTACGCATAGTATTGCCATTTCAGGTGTTTCTTGCTTGCATTTGTGACCACCCCGTCAGGCTTCGCCTGCCACCCCTCCAAAGGAGGGGAATTTTCTTCCACGCCAATCCTTCTTCATTCCCCTCCTCTGGAGGGGTGCCCCGAAGGGGCGGGGTGGTTATTGCTATCTGCCAAAAAAAACTGTTGCATTATTTTTATTGTTACGCATAATATTACTCTTTCAACTATTGCTTGCTGGCATTTGTGACCACCCCGTCAGGCTTCGCCTGCCACCCCTCCAAAGGAGGGGAATTTTCTTCCACGCCAATCCTTCTT
>CAIJPS010000043.1 GCA_903822595.1 uncultured Chlorobiaceae bacterium | reverse complement strand
TAGCAGCAATTGGATCAGGACTATCAATGGGAAAGTACTCTTCTTCGTAGTTTTCAATCAGAATTCCGAGGATTTCAAGCTCGTCTCCATCCTTTGTATCCGTTTTTGCATCAAATATCTCCTCAAAGCGTTTGAGCGCCTGCTGATAGTCTTGTTCTGTCTTTATCGGTTTGATTTGCATGACGTTCTCCTAAATCATTGTTGCATCAATTTTATCATATTCGGCATGCGTTCCCACAAACCGGATGAATACCTGACCGTAATCAAAGTTAATCATTGCAATCAACCGGTATGTATTGCCTTTGATGTTAAAAACAACCCGGTTGCTGCTGAGAGGTCTACTCACCCCTAAGGGCGAAGCCATAGTTATTTAATTTACAAAACGGCGTCCCTGAGATCCACTGAATGCCTGAACACCCGTTTCAGAAGGATTTCCAAGGCTTCATGGCTGCTTCACATGCGCCAGAAGGATGGAAGAAAAAAGTTTCTCCCATTATTACACCGATACATGAGTTCAGTGCAACAGAGATTAAAGCCTTGCGTGAGCGTGAGGAGGTGAGCCAGACGGTTTTCGCCCTGTACATGAATGTGAGCAAAGATTCAGTCAACCAATGGGAACAGGGACTCAAAAAACCGGCAGGCCCAACACTCAAGCTCCTCTCTCTAATAAAACAGAAGGGGCTGTCAGCTATTGCCTGACTAATCCTTATTGATGGTTAGAGCCGCCAAAATAAAGCTCACTGTAAATCAGACCGAGGCTGCGTTTGTTGAGTTAATCGAGAATTTCACGGAGGTGCAGATGGTTCGTCATCAGCGCGTAGGCACAGATATCAGTACTGGAACCCTTCGCAAGGGTGCCCATACGATGCAGAAACTCTTTCCGGTCTATCAGTAGATATAGCACCTCGCTCTGTCCCGCGGACAATCGCATGATGCAATGTTCCCGGCGCATCAAGTCTCGCTCCTCTCGGCATTTCAGCTCCTCACATGTATTGCTGACTGAACCTGTACTGGGGCAATATAAGAATATACACGTACTTCTATTCTTATTGAACAACGTCCCCTAGGGGCGCACACCGTAAATCAGACCGGGGCTGCGTTTGTTGAGTTAATCGAGAATTTCACAGAGGTGCAGATGGTTCGTCATCAGCGCGTAAGCATAGATTGCTGTACCTGAACCCTTCGCAAGTGTGCCCATACGTCGCAGAAACTCTTTCCGGTCCTCATCATCTGTAAAAATAGCACCCTTCTCTATCCCGCGGATAATCACATGGCGCAATGTTCCCGGCGCATCAAGTCTCGCTCCTCTCGGCAGTTCAGCTCCTCACATGTTATGCTGACTGAACCTGTGAAGGGTATAAAAGAATAAATACGGACTTCATCTCTTATGGAACAAAGCCCATCGGAAGGACTTGCACTTCCAAGATTGCGCCCATGCTGGGCGCACATATAGGATGTCCTCTAAAGGACGATGCCACACACACTGTATTTACTCATCGGAATACTTGATGGTGCGTTTTCGTACTAGAAAATACATTTAACAAACGCCAAAAGCTAACTCCCACTGAGAAAATAATATACCTCTTCTGGTACTCGCTATAGGTACTGGCAAAGCATTTGAAATAGCAACAAAGCTTGTTAATCTAAGAAAAAAGTATTAAAATAATACGGTCTTTTCATACCTCATGCTTAGCAAAGCACTGGGGTGATGAAATTAAAGCCAAACTCTAAAGTATTAATACATCCATAGGGTGAGATTATGTGACGACTTGTTGTTAAGCGTTCCTCAAGAATTGATTCCGTAGTAATCAAGCCAAAGCGGAAACGGATCCACATGTAAATCAAGAAAGATGCGCTATAATCCTGAATCTCGGTTCAGAACGAATTACTGAATGACTTGTTGTTGAGCGCATAATTGTTTGAACAAATATACCTGTAAATCATGAAAGAAGTACCAAAACCCTGAAGAAGATGTCGAAAAAATATTGGCTGGTTTTGAAACCTTGTTGTTGAGTGCTTATGTTGATAATGAAATCATATTCAAATATTGATATTAGACAGAATTCTTAACAATATTTATAATAATTTTTTTGTATTAACTTATGGTAAGTGGGGTGAAAAATATTTCATTATTTTCCAAAATAATTAGAGGTATATTTATTTCAATTATTCTTGCTGTATTACTAATATTCAGTTATGTATTTATACTAAGCAATTCAGGAGTAGGAGAAAAAAACGCAGCGGTTAAACTAGAAATAATTGACACAAATAAAGATATACGTGAAAGACTGGAAGTAATCGAAGACGAAATATCGGATCTCAAACAGGTCAATAATGATTTAACCAAAACAAAGGGAAACTCTAAACTCAAATCGAAAATTTTACTTTTAGAGTTAAATATTTCTAAATTGAATAATGTTATACTAGAAAAGCCAGAGAAAGCGTATGCTGTAACTTCACTCAAAAAAGATATCGAGTCATTAAGGAAAGAAACTGAAAAAGAAACAAACTCCTTATCGAGAGAACTTTACAATACCTTTGAAGTTATAAAATGGGTAATGGGGGGAGTTGTTATGGTTGTTATTTTATTAGCACTTAGTTTCTTTCTTAAGGCATTTTCTGGTATAGAGAGTTAAATATGCTAAAGTTCAATAATTTTATTCAATACGCATGCATAGAAAGGATATTATATCCGAATTACTTGCTCACATACTTTGCGTTACAGGTTTTGATGTAGCAAGATTATATGTATTAAACCCCGTAAGAAAAATAGCAGTACTTAGATATGTCGTCGAGAAAGATAATGTTTATAATGTAATCGACGAATCGTGGGAACCTCTTTTCGAAATCCCTTTTAACTATAAAGACTTGTTTAGTGGCAAGCATTGCACTGATAATGTATTTGCTAATTTTATTTTAAATTTTAATAACAAAAAAGCTTTTCCGGTTGACTTAAATACAATAGAAAACACTCCAGCAAAAATAAATAAATTTCATTCCAGCAAGAATATAAAAAATATTCTTCTTTGCAAATTATGCAAATCAGAGGAAGAATTTATTGGACATATAGTAGTAGATAAGTCTTATAGAGATGATCAGAATGTATCAACAGAAGAGATAAGAAAGTTCGAATTATATGTTGGCAATTTATCAAGTTCTATAATTAATGCTTTAGAAAAATATGAGCGCGAACATCAGATAAAGAAATATTATTCGCTTATAAATCATCTTATGACCCGGTTTGATTCAAAGACAAATGAAGCCAATCATATATTAAAAAATTTTATTGATTCAATTCTGAATGTCTGTGAGTCTATAGATATTTTGCAAATAAAAGAAATGATACCAAATTCTGATAAGTTTAAATTATCAGAAATCAGGGTTAACGAAAGATCGGATATAGATGAAACAATAAAGAATAAAATCGAGGGAATGAAAGGTAATGAGTATGAGATTAAAGATGGGCATATTGTCAGTCAAGAAGTATTGATGTCTATGAAGTCAATATTTATACGTGATATGAGAAAAAAAGAATATTATGGCAGCGGAACCGAAAAGTTTGAACAAGATGATCCTAGGAGATGTGTATTCGAAAGGAATCTATGCGAGATAAACATTCCTTTGGTTTTTGGGGATAAGGTTTATGGCATATTAGATGTACACGCAAAACGACCTTATTCATTAAATGAGAATACCGAACTTTTACTAAAAGACATATCACCCTGGATTACGTTGTTATTAAAAACCAAGGAGTATCAATTAAATATTAACACTGCTAACATAAAAGAAAAAATAAGTAGCTATAACGAGTATATTTGGGATACAGACGCAATTGTGAAATATAAAAGATCTGAGATTTCCAGAGTTTATCACGTTGATGATTTGAAGATGAGTTTAAATAATGCTATTTACCAAAACATACTCTATAGGCACAGCGCGTACAAAAGCAGAGCATCCAATAGCAGGTTTTCTAAATTAATCGCCTTATGTATTTTTGGATTAAGCTCTGTCTCAATAATTTCATTTGTTTTTGCTGGGCTTGTATTAATTGATCCTATATTATCAATTTTTGGCGCTATTACTGCAACCACATTAACAGTTATGTCGAGTCGGGCTGAAAAAGAAAATAGTATTAATTATGAAAGGTTTACAAAATATATTGGTGAGTTTACAAATACCAACTAATTATATTCAGGATATTGACCCTTTAGTTCGGAATGGATTAGAATGCATATTATTTGTTATTCTCATAGCCGCTTTGCTTGTGCTTTTAGAAGGCCTACTCCCATTCTCACAAAAAAAATTTTTTGAGCTTTTTGTATGTGAATATAAGCATTTAAAGGCCTGTATAAAGCGCCCTAAAAAAGAGGAAAAGTTTTTAGATTATCCTGCAATGAATTTTGTGGGTTTTTTGCTGGCTATTATCGTGACAATAGTCGCAATATACACTATATGCTTTTTTGGGTATCTTATAAAATTAAAATTAAATATGGGGATTTTATATAGATATGAGTTATATGTAATGTTATCGATATTAGCATATTTATATTTCATTTGGAGTTTTTGTTCTGTTATTTCTAACGATGGCTTTGATTATGATGAATTGACTTGATAAATTAGCTAATTTTTTAGCTGTATGAAACAATAAATCATCAATATGATACTGTTTTTCAAACGATCTCTTTTATTAAATAATTAAGTTTTTTTGCCTGAAGGATTTGATTTTTTGGCTTTTCTCTGATTTTAATTGAAATAGAGTCATAAGTGTTTCGCTTAGAGTAATCTCAAACCATTGAGACAACAACTTCAACTATGCAAGCACAAATCGACTAAGGTTGTAAAAGTAAGCCGATACAGCTAAATCAACCTTCGCAATATCTCGGCGAGGTGCATAGAACGCTTCGAAAGCTAACAAACCAAAATACTTTTTTACCATAGAAAACTGTACATTCCTATTGTATGATGAAGTATCAATGATTCACTTCAACCCATTAAATTCCGCGAATATCCGTTTTTTTTACTGGTTTTGAGCATTGTTTTTTCTTCGAGTATCCGTTTCAGGAGCTCTGCTGCCGGTTCGTCGTTGGGGTCGGGGTTGGCGAGTTCGCCTCGGAATGCTTTGGCGAGGACGGACTGCTCGATTTTTTCTACCCGTTGTATGGCTTTTTTATACTTGGCTTCGAGGGAGTCGGCAAGGGCGAAGAGCTTTTCAACTCGTCGGACGATCTCTTGCTGCTCTTCGAGTGGGGGGAGCGGAAACGGCAAACTTTTTATTATACGAAGATTTAGCACATCCATTGTAGAACCATGAAGTAATTCACTGTAGAATGATTTTAAAAGCATACTTGAGAAGTATTGTTCAAAGAACCTTGGCGCGTATTTACTCAAGTCAAAAGTGATTTTAACTAACCGAGGATTAATTATTCCCTCAAAACAATTTTCTGGCAATATCAAAACTTTTCCAACTGTACCGACAAGACTTATCAACACATCATTTGGCTTAACCTTACACGTCTCCAACTCTCTATACTTTAACTCATCCACATAGTAATTACCAAAAAATGCATCCCCATTAATAACCTGTTCTTGCCCATAAATTTTATAACCCTCTTTTGCGTAACATTCTTTTTTTAAGGAGGAACCAAAAGGCCCAGCCTTTAAGGAATTTTTTTCATTTGATACGAGATCAGTTATAAAAACCCAATCCCAGGACAACGGCGTATTTGGTATATCAAAACCATCAAAGTTGTTTTTTTTCTGCTCATTGAAAACGTGTTCTTCACGCCAGTCCGCTGTCAATCGACCTGAACATGCGGCAGAGAGGACGCTTTGGCGGAATTTTTTGAGGATGAGAGGAATCTTTTCAAGCCGGGCTTTGGCGTTTTTCACCTTCGGCAGAATGGCATTGAGCTTTTCGACAATGCGCTTTTGTTCGTTCAGGGGAGGAAGGGAAAAAGGATACTCGTAAAGAAAATCAACAGGAACGCGACGTTGTCCTGCAGAACCAGTGAAACATTGCTCAGCTTCAGTACGAAATATTGGTTGATGAACGAAATTGTATATAAGTGCACTCTCAACTCCGCATAACGGCCTGATCACATGAAGTTCTGTCGTCCCGCATCCAAGCCCATTCTGTAGATTGTTTGCCAGAGCTGCTTTACCATTCTCCATACAAGGCGTTATTTTTGCGAAAAGAACATCATTCTCAGCAAAATGAGTAAACCCTTTCTTAACCTCTGAAAATGATCGTACTTGCGTACTTTTGAATACTGGTGAATTTTGGGAAATATCTGACATTGTCACGAACGTGACTTCCTGAGATTCATCGTTGACTTTATTTCGAGGATTTATTTGACAGCACTCTCCAAGAGTCGTCTCAACCCAATGTTCCCGTCCCATCAATCCCTCCCGAGCAAAAGGGTGATCTCGTTGAGTTCATCAACAATGGCTTCGAGTTCCGTTACGGCTTCGGCAATCAGATCGGTCGGCTCTGGCAGGTCGTTCGGGTCATCGAGCGAATCATCCTTGAGCCACTTGATATCGAGTTTGTAATCACGCTCCCTGATTTCGTTGATGTGGAATGAGCGGAACCTTCCTTCCGGTCCCTGATCGACCCTCTCGCTCTTCCCGTTCGGGTCTGTGCCGTAGCATTTTTCAAAGTCGGTAAACATCTCTGCCGTGAGCGGGCGATCCTTCTTGGTACAGCCCGGTATGTTGGAACGGCAGTCGTAGATCCAGACGGTTTCGGCCGGAATCCCCTTCTGCAGGAAGACCACATTCGCCTGCGCGTTGGCGTAGGGGATAAAGGTGCCTCGCGGCAGACGCAGAACAGTGTGGACGTTGCAGTCGGCCATCAGGATTTCAAAGACCTCTCCCGCCTTGTCTTCAAAAAGGCAGTTATCGGGAAGGACAATTGCCGCACGACCTCCCCGCTTCAGGATGGTCAGCACATGCTGCAGAAAGTTGAGCTGCTTGTTGGAGGTCTGAATGGTAAAATCGTCGCGGACAGGGGCTTGCCCTGCCCCTTTTGTTCCAAAGGGTGGATTGGTGAGCACAACATTGTATTGCTCTCCCCTGTCGGGTTCGTAGATGGTATCGCCAAGATAGATGATGGGCTTCAATCCATGCAGAAAGAGGTTCATCAGAGCCAGACGACGCGGACGGGCAACCAGATCCTGCCCGTAGTAGGTACGCTCTTTTATCCGCTTGATCTCATCAATCGGCAGGGCTCCTCTGGTCTTTTCCATCAGCCACTCGTAAGCTGCCACCAGAAAGCCGCCGGTACCGCAGGCGGGATCACAGATGGTCAGTTCCTTCTGTTTCAGCGGATCGGGCTGCATGATGCGAACAATCGACTGAATCAGCACTCGGGGTGTAAAGTATTGGCCTGCTCCTTTTTTGCCTTCGCTGGCCGCTTTTTCAAGCAGCCCTTCAAAGGCTTCGGCTTTCACGTCCACGCCCATGCTTGCCCACTCTTCGGCATCAATCATGGTAATAATCTTTTTGAGACTTACCGGATTGTTGAAGCGTGGCATCGACTGGGCAAAGATGTCGCCGAGAAGCCCTTTGGCATCACGAAGTCTCTGGAGAACAAGCAGGTAGTGGTCGGTCAGTTCGGTGCCGGAGAAGCTTTTGAGTGCATCCCAGTCGCAGCCGGCAGGAAGTGCAACACTTTTTTCATCGGCCATCTTGATAAAGAGCAGATAGGTGAGCTGCTCGATGTAGTCACCGTAATCAATTCCATCGTGGCGGAGGGTGTGGCACATCCCCCATAGTTTGTTGACAATATCCGTCATGAGAACCGTTTATGCGGCCAGTTTTGCATTAATTTCTTTAAGCAGTTTTTCCAGTTTCGCACCGAAAATCCTGGTTGCCTTTGCCAGACCGCCATGCCGTTCAAGGACAGGAACCAGATCGAAGTTCTCTGTGTCTATGGCAAGGTTGATGATCAAATGCTCCCGAATATACTCCAGCCACTCTTTTTCTTCAGGTTTAAATGCATGAGCGGCAAGAATATCGGCAAGAGTCTTGTTTACCCGCTCTTCAGCAGTCAAAAGAGGGTTCTGCTCGTTATCGGCATTTTTTATGATGGAGATAATATCGGCCATTGCTTTGTGACCTGACAGTTCATGGGCCTTGCGGACCTCTGCTTCCTCAAAGTGGTTTGTTTTGAGATGATGGCGGATCTCTTTGAGCGCTTCGGTATTCCACTTTCCCGGATTGCGGAAGAGTATGGAGAGGGCATCTATCTTCTCCTTGTTTGTCTTGATGAAGAGTGAAAAGGCTTTAAGGTACTCCTGCGGTTTAAGCTGGCCTTCATGCGCGGCAAAGACAAACTCTGACGTGACATAGTCCTGCGTGCCGTACGCAACATAGAACGGAACCCTTGCACGGTCATAATTGAGCAGCAGCTCCTGAAACTGCGGGTTGCGGAGCAGCGCCATGGTGTCATTAAATGCGGTTTTCAGGTTGCCGGGCAACGCATCGGTGAAGCGGCTAACATCGCCCTCAGGAATAAACGCGGAAAAATCTTCACGTGCCTTGCCGCTCATGGTAGCGACTACCCTTCTGAGCCTTTTGACCAGCCGCCTGACGTTGTAATCCCGCTCCACATTGTTCCAGATGTTCTCTATGATAACGGCTATGGTGACGGTTTGGCCAGCCTCTTCCACTTCAATGACAAAATCGGTGGAGTCCCTGAAATATTGAATCAGAGTGCCGTCAAAGCAGTCAAAAATGGTGAAGAACTCTTTGTTGATTTCGGGGCATTTGCGAGTTCCCCTTCCGAGCATCTGCGTCCAGAGTATGCGGGATTTAACCGGACGGAGGAAGACGATGAACTCAAGCGCAGGAATGTCAACGCCGGTGGAGAGCATATCGACCGTAACAACAACACCGGGCTGCGGTCGGTTGCGGAATCGCCTGATTTTTTCAAGCGGGCGGTCAACCGAGGCGCTTCCGGTGATTTTCTGGACAAAATCATCCCCCCGGCCAAAGACGTCGCGGGCAATGGCGACCAGTTGATCGGCATGGGAGGTATGGGGAATGTCGTTGACGGCAAATATCAGCGTTTTGGGAAATTGCCCGGTTTTCTTTTCATGCTCCAGTGCATAGCGGGCTATCTCTTCAATGATTTTCCGGTTGCTGTCGGGGGAGGTTATTTTCTGCTCCACCTCCTGTGAGCTGAACTCGCGCTCGTCTTCCAGGGCGTCCATCTGCTCAATTCCGGTATCGGGATTTTTGAGGCCGACAACCTCCCCTTCCTTGAGAAAAATCCCGTTGATGCGGACATCGGACTTGATTTTAACCGCCTGATAGTCCACAAGGTACCCTTCAAGCACAGCCTGCTCCACCATATAGCGATAGATCGGGTTTCCGAAGTAGGCTACCGTGTGTGAGGCGGGCGTTGCGGTCAGCCCTATTTTAACCGCGTCAAAGTGGTTGAGCACCGAACGCCAGATACTCGTATCGGCAGAGGTGTAGCCTCGATGACATTCATCGGCAATGATGATGTCAAAAGCGTGAATGGGGATATGGATTTTATCGGCATCATCATCGATATCCGGGTCGCTGCCGTTCTGGATAAATGAGCCTTCACGACCAAAAAGATTGATTGCCATCCGCTGGATAGTGGCAACATAGACAAAGGTATGGGCGGCGTTCGGCCGGGTCAGATAGTCATTCGGCAAAACACCGATATCAAACGGCACCCCCTCTTCGAAATCACCATGCTGGAATCGCTGACTGAAGAGCTCATACTCCTGATTGAACTTGTTGCCGCTCGGAGTAATGAAGGATGAAAATGCCTGTGAAGCCTGGGCTGCAAGCGCACGGCGATCGACAAGAAAGAGGATGCGCCGGGCGTACCCTGACTTGATCAGCCGGTAGACCATGGCGACCGTCGTAAAGGTTTTGCCTGTACCCGTTGCCATGGCAAGCATCATCAGCCGTTTACCGACTGTCAGAGCCTCTTCAACTGCCGCAATTGCCTCTTTTTGATAGGGGCGAAGGCGCTCAATCTCGTTCGGGGTTTTCTTGAACCACTTTCTGCTATGAGCGTTATCTTTTGCCAGCATCTCCTGAAGCGAATCTGCGGAATGAAAATCAAGCAGCTCCCGCGAATAGTAGTTTTTATCGCGGACATCGGCGAACCAGATTTTTGTACCGTTTGAAGCAAACAAAAAAGGCACATGAAAGCTGCCCCATCGGCCGATGGTGTTCGAGCACCCGGCTGCATAGCGCTTGGCCTGTTCGAGAACGTTCCGGGGATCGACAGCAACCTTTTTGGCTTCGATTATACCAAGCAGCTTGCCGTTCACAAACAGGGCATAATCAGCGGGCCCGTTGAGGGTTGGATACTCTTCAACCGCATGGCAGGTCAGTTCGGACGTGTTCAATGCGGGGGTGTATGGAATAATCTCCCATGCAGGGTTAAGCGCCTGGAGCTGCCTGTCAATCCTTGTTTTCCGGGTCTTCCACTCGCTTTCATGCATTATTGAACCCTTTGTATCGTTTGGCCCATGATCTCAGGCGGGAGACAACAACAACCAGGAAAATATCAGTGTTAATATAATCCAAAGAGCTGTAATTTCTATAGATAGCAGCGGAATCAAGCTCCTTGATACCGGTTTAAACAAGTTCCGTTGACCATGTTATGTTGCACCCCGACGCTCTCAGCATGGCCGCAACGCTGCAATACTTCTCCATCGAAAGGCCGGTGGCTTTTTCAAGGTCGGCAATGGTGCCATCGGGGCTTTTCATGCGGTACCTCACATGAATCGAAGTAAAGACCTTCGGATGCTTTTCCGCCCTTTGTGCCTCAATATCAGCTTCGAGCATGGTCAGCTCTTTTCTCATTTTTTTGATGATGGCAATAATATCCATCATGGAGCAGGCTCCAAGCGCTTCAAGCACTGTATCCATGGGTGAAGCGTATTTAGCAGGGCCTGAAAAATCCATTGTTGCGTCAAAACGGGTCTTGTGGCCCGTATCGTTCACGCCAACGAGCGGCAACTTTCCTTTAAAGGTAACGGTGATATGCATGGTGTGAAAGAGATCAATACGTGAATAGAATTAAACAATTGAGCGGTGTTCCGGGTATCGAAGGGCTGCAACAATGTACATCCTTGAAACTTATAGTATTAAGCCACGGTTACTTGAGTTGAAACAAATAATCATTCGAAGAGAGTACAATACTGCGCACTCCTGCAAAGGCCGGGTTCTCCCTGTTGCCTGATCACGGAAGTGATTTACAGAGGTGCCTCCAGAAAACCGATTCACTGTCGCCCCATGAATGATCTTTTAAAGAAGCCGAGAAAAGTCTACGTTTCAAGAAAAATAGAGTTCAATGCCGCCCATCGGCTTTTCAATCCGCATGTTACGGAGAAAGAAAACCTTGAAGTTTACGGAAAATGCAGCAATAAATATGGCCACGGGCACAATTATCTGCTTGAGGTGACCATTTCGGGCATTGTGAACCGCGACACGGGTTTTCTTTTCGATTTGAAAGAGCTTAATTCCATTCTCGAGGAGGAGATCATTGCCCGATTTGACCACAAGCACCTGAACCATGACGTACCGGAGTTGCAGGATTGTGTGCCAACAACTGAGGTTCTCGCCGTGCTGGTATGGGATATTCTTGAAGAACGACTGCGCAACATCAATAACCGGGAGCTTTTGCTCCATGAAGTAACTATCTATGAAACAGGAAAAAATGCCGTCCGCTATCTCGGAGAGTAACCCCCTTCCTTCAGGCCGGGGAAGCTGCTGCGATGATGACGACTGCGCAGCCGAGAGCACACAAAACGACCCGATGATTATCAGCGGGCTTTCCAGTGCGGTTTTTGCCATGCTTGAAGGAATCGGAGAGGATCCTCACCGGGAAGGTTTGCTGAAAACACCCGAACGGGTTGCCCGCTCGCTTCGCTTTCTGACCAAAGGGTATCGTCAGGATCCTGAAGAGCTTTTAAAAAAGGCTGTTTTTACCGAGGCCTATGATGAAATGGTGCTCGTGAAGGATATCGATATTTTTTCAATGTGCGAACACCACATGCTCCCCTTTTTCGGCAAGGCGCATGTTGCCTATATTCCTGATGGTAAAATTGTGGGGCTTTCAAAACTTGCACGGGTGGTCGATGTTTTTGCCCGGCGGCTCCAGGTTCAGGAACGGCTTACCCAGCAGATACGTGATGCCATACAGAATGTGCTGAACCCGAAAGGTGTTGCGGTTGTGATTGAGGCAAGGCATCTCTGCATGGTGATGCGTGGCGTCGAAAAAATCAATTCTGTCACCACAACCTCTGCCATGTCGGGGCAATTCATTACTTCACAGTCTACAAGAAGCGAGTTTCTGCGTCTGATAAAACCTTAGCTCTCCCTTGTCGCCCGGCCCATCTCTCCTGGAATCGCTAATCCAGGACGATGGGCCGTGAATGTTCAGACTATGCTTCGGCCAGCCATCCTTCAACAATTGCCCGCCCTGCCGCTACGGCTTCCGGCAGCAACTGCGAAACTTCAGGACTTAATTCCATGGAGAGTTCAAGCTCTTTGGGAGGAACACCGATCAGCACAAGCTCACGGGGCATTTTACCGCGCAGTCGGGCAAGTCCGAGCAGTTCGCTGAAGCCCATCTGATGCGAGGACATTTTGCGATGAATAAAGGCGGGAAGTTCATCGTTGCGATAGACATAGACCCGGCGCTCATAGTCGAGGGGTATGAGTGCGTCAAAAACAATGACGGCATCGCACGACTCGATGTAGTCGAGCAGGTAGATCCCCTGGGTTCCGCCATCGATACAGTGTACCTGTTCAGGAAAATCGGATGATTCCCGGAAACTGTTGAGAGCTGCGACTCCGAAACCTTCGTCGGTATGGAGTACGTTGCCAAGGCCGATAACATTGATACGATTGTACTTCACAGCAGAGTGGATTGATTGACCGACATAACAAAAGCCCACTGCGGGAAGGTTAAACCTCTGCAATGGGCTTTACACAGAACAAAAACAGATAAAACAATACTTTCCGCTCAAACAGGCTCTTCCTCAACCTTGTGCTTGTAGCCGGTAATGATCGAAGAGGTTACACTGGTGCGGTCAACCACATCGTGACGGACAACCGCATAGAGGTGCATGATAACATAGATCGGCAACATCCATGCCCCAAGATGGTGTATAAAGTGAAGGGTGTAGCTGCCGCCAAAAAGCGGAATCATCCAGCCAAACAAGGTTTCGCTAAACCCTGCCGGATTGTTTTCACCATACATCGCAAGACCCGAAAAAATCATAAAGGTCGAGCCGCAGAAGATGAAGAGAAAGTGGGCCAGGGCTGCAACAGGGTTGTGGCCGACATAGTTTGGCTCATCCGAACGAAGAAAAAGATAGGCCGCAACCTGCTCCTTGAACGGCGTGCCCCACCACGATGGCGACCAGGGCCTGAATCCACCGAATCGGGCATATTTATCGCCACCAAAGAGCGCCCAGTAGAGGCGGAAAAGGAAGTTGGCGATAAAAATAAAGGCAAAAACAAAATGCATATAGCGCCACCAGGCCATGCCCTTGTACCAGACCGCCTCACCGAGAGGAGGACTCAGCAGGGGGGCCGCAATATACATACCTGTGACAAAAAGAGTCACCATACAGAGGGCATTGATCCAGTGATAAAGCCTGACCGGCAGCCTCCATACATAGATTTCTTCTATTATTCTCCCCATGACGAACTCCGTTTAAACGATTGTAACCGTTGTAATCTCCTTGCCGTTCATATCAAACAGATGAGAGGCACAGGCAAGGCATGGATCGAATGAGTGCACCGTTCTGAGAATTTCGAGCGGCTGTTCGGGAATCATCATGGGAGTCCCCTTCAATGCCGACTCGTAAGCACCTGAATTACCATTGGCGTCACGGGGGGAGGCATTCCAGGTGGAGGGCACAACAATCTGGTACTCCTTGATCTTCTTGTCCTTGATGTGAATCCAGTGACCGAGCGAACCACGCGGAGCTTCGGTATAACCAAATCCCTTGCACTCTTCAGGCCAGGTAGAGGGCTCCCAACGATCACTGTTGAAGGTACGGAGATCACCGGTTTTAATGTTGGCAATCAGTTGATCGTAATAATGGCGCATGAACCCTGCCGTCTGCTTGCATTCGATGCCACGGGCTGCGGTACGGCCAAGCGTCGAGAAGAGCGCTTCAGGTCCGACACCAAGCGTCGAAAGCACCATACCAACCGTCTCCTTGATCATGGGATCACCCTTGGCATAAGCAATCAGTACGCGGGCAAGGGGACCAACCTCCATCGGGTGGTTTTTCCAGCGAGGTGTCTTCAGCCAACTGTACTTCTTGTCGGTATCGAGATACTCAAACGGAGGTTTGGGGCCGGTATATTTTGGACTGGTCTCTCCCTGCCAGGGATGAAGCCCCTTGCCATCTCCTTTGGAGTAGGTATACCAACTGTGGCTCACCTCTTCGGTAACCTCAGATGCATCCCGTGGATCAACATCAATAACGGTGCTGAGATCCTTGTTGAGAATAGCTCCCCTCGGCCAGAGCAATGTCCTGAAATCCTCAAGCCTGGTCTCGGGAAAATCACCATAACTCATATAGTTGCCAAGGCCACCGCCATGCAGCCACCCCTTGTAGTATCCGGCTATGGCAAGAAGATCGGGAATATAGACCTGGTCAATAAACGTATTGGTCTGATCAATGATTTTCTTGATCATCGACAATCGCTCAATATTGATCGCCGTATCACTGTTTGGATCGATGGCGCAGGCCATACCACCCACCAGATAGTTTGGATGAGGATTCTTGCCGCCAAAAATTGTCTGGATTTTGACAATCTCCTTCTGGAAGTCAAGTGCCTCCAGATAGTGTGCCACAGCAATCAGGTTCACTTCCGGCGGAAGCTTGTAGGCCGGATGACCCCAGTAACCGTTGGAAAAGATACCAAGCTGACCACTTTCGACAAAACCAACAAGGCGCTGCTGCAAATCCTTGAAGTAGCCCACCGACGATTTAGGCCATGGGGAGATGCTCTGTGCAATCACCGAAGCCTGTTTCGGATCAGCCTTCAGGGCGCTGACAACATCGACCCAGTCAAAGGCGTGAAGGTGGTAAAAGTGCACCAGATGATCCTGTGTCACCTGTGTGGCGTTCATCAAATTCCTGATAATACGGGCATTGGCTGGAACAGCTATTCCAAGTGCATCCTCAACGCAACGAACGGATGCAAGGGCATGCACCGTCGTACAGACACCACAGATACGCTCGGTAAACGCCCAGGCATCCCTCGGGTCGCGTCCCTTGAGAATCACCTCAATACCTCGCCACATCGTACCGCTGGAGTACGCTTCCTCAATCGCATTACTGTCGTTCAACTTCGCCTCTATTCTCAAATGTCCCTCAATACGAGGAATCGGATCAACAACTATTTTTCTGGCCATGAGCTACTCCCTGGGTTAAGCTTTATCTGTATTATCCTTATCAGCCTTCGCCTTCTTTACAGCCGTGACTGCTGCATGAGCGGCAGCACCGGCAGCAGCGGCACCAACAGCAATCACACCAATCTTGTCGGCATTGCTGTCACTGCCAAGGAAGGGAACTTCGGCAAGTCTCTGGTAGAATGGCCCCCTGTCCCAGAAATGCGGTTCAGAGCAGCCAATGCAGGGATGACCGGAACCAATCGGAAAACTTGTCCCCCCGTTCCACTGAATCTTTGAGCATGAGTTATAGGTTGTCGGACCTTTGCATCCCATCTTGTAGAGGCACCAACCTTTTCTTGTCGCTTCATCATCAAAGCTTGGAACAAACATGCCTGCATCAAAAAAGGCACGCCGGTAGCATTTGTCGTGAATCCTTGTATTGTAGAACGCTTTGGGACGACCAAGGCGGTCAAGATCAGGCAAGGTACCGAAGGTATGAAAATGAGTAATGACGCCGGTCATGACCTCGGAAATCGGCGGACAGCCAGGTACTTTGACGATTGGTTTGTTCTTGATAATATCTGAAACCGGAGCTGCACCGGTCGGGTTGGGATCTGCGTTCTGCACACAACCAAAAGAGGCACATGAACCCCAGGCAATGATTGCTGCCGCATCCGCCGCAGTCTCCTTCAGCGTGTTGAGAAAAGAGTCGCCGCCGACCATACAGTAGACGCCATCATCTTTTGTTGAGGCATTGCCTTCAACGGCAAGGATGTATTTTCCCTTGTACTCTTTCATGATCTTGCGGCGCTGATCTTCAAGCTGATGGCCAGCAGCTGCGCTGAGAAGGTCATCATAGTCAAGGGAGATCATGTTGAAGAGCAGGTCTTCGATAGAGGGGTGGGAAGAGCGGATAAAAGACTCTGAACAACAGGTACATTCAAGACCATGAAGCCAGATGACCGGAGTCCGGGGTTTATTTTCCATGGCCTGGACAATATTCGGCACCATCGATGGTGAAAGGCCAAGATAGACGGATGTAAGAGAGCAGAACTTCAAAAAGTCTCTGCGGCTTACCCCCCTGGCCCTGAATACATCGGCAAAGGTCTGATTACTTTGCATCACTACCTCCATTTAAAAAAATCAGATTATCTGTAAAGAGCTCGTAACAAAATGCAGGAAAAAGAGGAACAAGACGATAAAAAACATACGACGGCAACGAAACAACTCTAAGTCAAAGCTAACAATTGTTTTTCGAAATACCATAAAAAACCCCGTTTATCCTTGCAGAAAACGAGGTTAATACCATGTATCGGTCCAATGCATCTCAATGGAGAGTAATGCCAAACATTGCTGATGAATATTTCGCAAAATCTGAAAGTGGCGCAAAATAGATTCCAAAAACGAGCGTCAGAATCATCAGTACCGTCATGAAAATCTGGGGTGCCAGATCAAGTTTCATGCTCTTCTCATCAGGCTTTTTTGATTCGCGCAGAAACATGTTAAGCGGAATGAGCATATAGTAGTAGAGCGATATCACACTGGTCATGATACCAACAAGGGCAAGCCCAAGGTAAAGAGAACCCTTGGCAAGCAAGGCGGAAAAGATATAGAGCTTTCCGATAAAACCAACAGTCGGAGGAAGGCCGACAAGGGAGATCAGAAAAACTGTCAGTGCTGCGCCTGCAAGTGGCATTTTAATACCAAGACCCCGATAATCTTCAAGATTTTCGTTTCCGGTTTTGTTGGCAATAAGAATAACGACATAGAATGCGCCGAAATTCATAAGAAAATAGGAGAGCAGGTAGAGAAGGGTCGCCTGTGTACCAAGATCGCTCATGACAATGATGCCGAGAAGAATATAGCCTGCATGAGCAATGGAAGAGTAGGCAAGCAACCGCTTGACATTTTTCTGCCAAAGTGCCACGACGTTGCCATAAATCATCGAGGCAACCGAGAGCAGCATGAGGAGCGATACCCAGTCCAGGCCGAGCTTATCCTCGGGTGGAAGTCCACCATGCGGAATTGCGATATAAAAAAAGCGCATGAGCAATGCAAACCCGGCCGCTTTGGAAGCAACGGAAAGGTAGGCAGTAATGGGTGTCGGGGCACCTTCATAAACATCAGGCGACCAGAAATGAAATGGCACTGCACCAATCTTGTAGCCAAAACCCGCCAGAACAACAAGTGTTGCAAGGATCATCACAAGCGAGTCAGAACCATGGGCTGCCAGTTCAAGGCTTATCTTGATCAGATTGGTCTGGGCAGTGATACCGTAGATAAGTGAGAAACCATAGACCATGAGGCCTGATGATACGGCACCATAGACCAGATATTTCAGGGCTGCTTCCGATGAACGGGAGTTGCGCTTGAAATAACCGGCAAGAAGGTAACCCGTGAAGCTCACCAGCTCCATCGAAAGGAAGATCATCAGCAGATCGGCAGAGGAAGCCATCATGATCATGCCAATCACCATTGCAACGATTAGGGCATAGTACTCACCGATACTTTTAACCTCCCGATCGAACTGCTCGTCAGCCATCGTAACAATAACGGCAAGGATACCGGAAAGCACAAAAAAGTACTTGAAGAAGAGTGCAAACTCGTCAAGGACATACATCCCGAAAAAGAGCTCTCCTGCCGGCAGGCTATGCTGCTGGTATATAAAGATGGTACTGCCCGCAAGCCCGAGAAGGGTTGTTATCGAAAGCAGGTTGTTTTTGCGCCCTTTTGCAACCAGATCGATAACGATGAGGAGCATAAATAGCACAGACAGATAAATTTCAGGTATGAAAAATCCAACGCTTGCTTTTAGACTTGCAATGATACCCTGGATTTCAGCACCTGATGGCAGCTCGAACATAATTATCTACGTTTATTCTTTAACCTCAGTCAATTCCATTAAATCACATTTGTGACATTACAACCGGGGAGAGCACTTGAACCAGCTTGTTAATGCTTGACGTCAACATGCCAAGCACAGGCATCGGATAGATGCCAAGGAAAATGGTGATCAAGACAAGTGGCACAAGCATGGCAAGTTCGCGTCCATCAAGATCGAGCTTTCCTTTCCAGTCATGGAAATGGATATGCTCATGACCGTCAGTTCCAATTTCAAGGTCGTAGGCCGCATCCGCTTTTCTCTTTCCGAGGAACATCCTCTGCAACGACCAGAGCAGGTAAGCCACACCAAAAACAATACCAAGCACCGATACCATGGCAATCGGGCGAGTGGTCTCGGAACTGAAGGCACCGACAAAGACCAATGCTTCAGAGATAAATCCACTCAGGCCAGGAAGACCAAGCGAGGCAAACCATGCGACCGTCACAACGGCAGCATAGACCGGCATGTAAGAGGCAAGACCGCCGAACTTGTCGATCTGGCGGGTATGCGCACGGTCATAGATCACACCGACAAGAAGGAAGAGCATGGCGGTAATGGTGCCATGATTGAACATCTGGTAGAGGGCTCCGACCATTCCCTCGCTGTTTCCAGCGGAAAGACCGAGCAGCACATAGCCCATGTGGCTGATAGAAGAGTAGGCAACCATCTTTTTAAGATCCTGCTGGGCCAATGCACAAAAAGCACCGTATATAATATTGATGGCTCCAAAAATACCGATCACATACATTGATGCGTGGAAAACTTCCGGGAAAAGCGGGAAGTTGATACGAATCATTCCATACGTTCCAAGCTTCAGAAGCACACCGGCAAGAATAACCGAGATCGGTGTAGGTGCCTCAACGTGAGCATCAGGAAGCCAGGTATGGAACGGGAACATCGGAACCTTGATTGCAAAGCCGACAAACAGAACAATAAAGGCTATCTGACGCCAGAGATGATTTTCCGGAGCGAAAATTGCGCCTGGTATATTGAAGTTCGTCTGGGTTGCCATGGCAACGAGACTGAAGGTATGCTGGCCGGTAACCGGATCGGTAACACTGAAGTAGAGACCAATCATGACAAGCAGCATGAAAACCGAGCCAAACAGCGTATAGAGGAAAAACTTGATCGCTGCATATTCGCGGTTCGGTCCACCCCAGATACCGATAAGGAAGTACATCGGAAGCAGCATAATTTCCCAGAAAACATAGAACAAGAAGAAATCAAGTGCTACAAAACAGCCCATCATCGCTGATGCCAGCAGGTTATAGAGAATAAAATACCCTTTCACCTGTTTTTGGATGGTCCAGCTTGAAAGAACACCGATAGCCGAAACCAGAGCAGTCAGAATCACCATGGTGATGGAGATTCCATCAACGCCGAGGAAATATTCGATGTTCAGTGAACCAAAACCACCGAGATGGAGACTGATCCAGGGAACCTTCTCGACAAACTGGAATGACCCCAGAGGGCTTCCTCCAGGTCCGGCAGTTATTCCCGGCAACGCAGGATCATAACCTCTCCAGATCAGAACTGCCAGCACTCCCTGGGCAAGAGCCGCAAGCAATGAAACAATTCTGATTATCTGCTTTTGCGATGAAGGCACAGCAAGTATTACCAGACCGGCAATAATAGGCAGAAAAACAATTAAACTCAGCATGTTCCGTGTCTGTAAGTTTTCAGATTAAAATTAAATCCCTCTGATCAGTCGTGTAAAATAAAAAACAAAGTAACCGAAGAGCACAAGAATCAGCATGGCAACATAGGTTTGTACCTTGCCGGTCTGCAGTTTTCTCAAAACAGCACCCGTTGTGTTGACGGTAAATGCGGTAAAGTTCACCATGCCGTCCACAACGTGTTTGTCGAAACTGTCATTGACAAAGGCAAATTTCCTTACCAGAAGAGCTACACCGTTGACGATGCCATCGACAACATTGGTGTCGAACCAGGAGAGCATTTTCGCCAGAACCATTGAGCCCTTGATGAATGTTGCATCATAGATCTCATCCCAGTACCACTTGTTGAGCGAAAAGAGATAGAGCGGTCTGATGGCTTGTGCTGTTTTATCAGGATCAATAATCCCGAAAACGTATACAACGAAAGCCAGACCAATGCCGAGCACAACCATAATACTCGAAATATAGATTGCCGTGTAATGGGCAGCATGACCGGCATGAACGATTTCAGCCTGGCGTGAATCAGAGTACAGGTGTCCGCCCTTCGCTTCGCCATGCTCTCCGGCGACTGCACCATGTTCTGCAACAGCAGGAACAGCTTCTGCAGTCGGAACAACTCCTGCAAGATGTGGTGCGGCAGTAACAGCATGAAGCGACCCTATCTGAGGGTTGGCTTCACCGACAACCGTTGCCGGAGTCGGGATCATCTTCATGAACCACCCTTTTGCACCGTCAAGCGGGTCAGGGGAATAGACAAAGAAAACAGAGAGTGCTGCCAGAATAACGAGAGGCGCCCGCATATTCCACGAAACCTCATGCACTCCATGATATGCGTGATGATCATCGCTATGCGCAGCATGACTGTCGTGTGCATGATGACCGGCATGGTGGTTATCGGCCGGTTTGAGATGCGTACGGCTTTCACCGAAAAAGACAAGCCAGATCTGGCGACCCATGTAGAAAGCGGTCAACATGGCGGAAAAGAAACCAAGAACTGGAATCAGATAGAAAATACCTCCACCTTCTACTTTGGCAAAACCAATTGCACCGGCAAGAATGGCATCTTTGCTCAAAAAGCCACTGGTAAGAGGCAGACCGGCAAGTGCAAGCGTTGCAAGAGTAAAGGTTGCAAAGGTCCATGGCATGTGTTTGCGAAGACCGCCCATCCATCGCATGTCCTGCTCATGGTGCATGGCATGAATAATGGCGCCTGAGCCAAGGAAAAGACAGGCTTTGAAAAATGCGTGCGTTACAAGGTGAAAGAGAGATGCCGAATAAGCACCGACACCGAGACCAAGTACCATATAACCAAGCTGCGAGACGGTCGAATAGGCTAAAACCCTTTTAATATCATTCTGGGTAATGGCAATGGTCGCGGCCATGAAGGCCGTGCAGGCTCCGATAAAGGCAATAACGTGCAATGCATCGGGCGTCAGCATCACAAAGATGCGGGCAACAAAGTAGACGCCTGCGGCAACCATGGTAGCGGCATGGATCAGAGCCGATACCGGTGTCGGGCCCTCCATTGCATCAGGAAGCCAGACATGAAGCGGGAACTGAGCCGACTTGCCGACGCATCCCATGAAAAGAAGTATACCCGCAGCGGTAAGCCAGGCATTGGAGAGCGCAAACTTCCCTGCTGCAAGATTGGCATAGATCTGCTCGAAACTGAAGGTGTGGAATTGCGAATAAAGAATCAGAATGCCAAGCCACATGCCGATATCACCGACACGGTTGGCAAGAAATGCCTTTTTCTGTGCATCAGCGGCACTATCCTTTTCAAAGAAAAAGCCGATAAGAAGATAGGAAGAGAGGCCGACGAGCTCCCAGAAGATATAAATCGAAAAGAGATTGTCGGAAAGCACGATACCAAGCATCGAGAAGGTAAAGATACCGAGAAAGGCAAAATAGCGCCCGTAATTCTTGTCGCCGGCCATGTATCCGGTCGAGTAAAGGTGCACAAGCAGACTGATAAGTGTGACCATCGCAAGCATTATGGAGGTGAGGTTGTCGATAACAACACCCATCCTTATCTGCAGCGGGCCGACTCCGGGAACATTGCCCAAATCAATCCAGGTAAAATCCCATGCGACCCTGAATGCCGGATCGTAGGTCTGGACAATAACTGACCAGAAAATATAGGCCGAGATACCAAACGCGGCTCCAAGTATTCCTACTCCGATAAAATCACCTCTTCGGGGAAGACGGCGATTAAAAAAGATAAGAATAACAAACGAGAGCAGCGGCAGCAGCAATACGACTATTGATAACTGAATTAAACTGTGCATGTTCCTTTGGTTTTACACGGAAAAAATTAAAACTGATAGTGCTTTTACGCCCCGTTACTCTTTCATGGAATCAATACTTGACACATCGACACTCTTGAACAGCTTGAAAATATTGATCACAATAGCAAGCGCAATAGCAGCTTCAGCGGCAGCAATAACGATAACGAAAAGTGCGAACATCACCCCTTCCATTCCTCCATTAAACTTTGAAAAAGCCAGGAAATTGATATTTGCCGCATTAAGAATAAGCTCAACACCCATAAGTACAACGATAGCGTTTTTCCTGGTCATGACGGCAAAAAGCCCGAAGCCCAGAAGAATGGCCGATATGGTCAGATAGTGATTGAGCCCAATGGTTGTAAACTGTTCCATGTTGTGATAGACTTGTTAATTCGTTATTTCCCGGGCTTGTCGAAACGTGCGAGAAATGCTGCGCCAATAAGTGCTGCAAGCAGCAGGATAGAGACCATTTCAAAAGGAAGAACATAGCGTGACATGGTTTCAAATCCAATCCGTTCGACTATGCTGCCCTGCATGGTGGTTTCGGAAGGCATCCAGCCATGCGTGGTATAAAAGGTATAGAGCAAAGCACCGATAATACCTGCAAGCAGAAGCGTACCAGGAACAACATGAGTCACTTCACTTTTCTGTCCGGTCTGCATGATACTGTTGGTAAACATGACACCGAAAAGCAGAAGAACCAGGATACCACCGACATAAACAACAACTTGGGTAACGGCAATGAAATCAGCACTCAGAAAGACATAAAGTGCCGCAACACCAAAAAACGTAAAAAGAAGCGAAAATGCAGAATAAATAACATTCCGTGTGAACACGACAAAAGCGGCTGAACAGACCGTAATGGCCGCAAAGAGATAAAAGATGACCGTATAGGTTGGGTTACTCATGGTGTTAGAGCATATTAATTGGTTCGCTTATTCTCCGCCCTTGCTTTCCTTAAGAGCATCCGCTGCTTTCTTCTCTTTTTCCGCCTGTGCCTTTGCCTGAAGTTCAGCGTTCTTGCGTCGTTTGGCTTCAGCCTCCAGTCGGGAAAGGTTGCCGAAATGATAGATAAAGTTGCTTCGGTCAAACTCGGAAAAATCACTGACAGGAGTATGCGCAAGACATTCCGTCGGGCAAACTGTTGTGCATATTCCGCAGGTCATGCACTTTGCCACATCAATATCAAAAACAGGAAGCCAGAATTTTTTCTGTTGACCGTCCGAGGTCTTTCCACAAAGCGCCAGATCATCGGGTGCAACCTTGATCGTCTCAATTGTTATACAGCCAATCGGACAAGCCCGATCACACTGACCGCATCCGATACAATCCTCAATGTTATTATAGAGGCGATAGCGACCGTTTTTAGGGGTAGGGATCACCTCATGAGGATACTGCAGGGTACAGAGGCCGTCAACCTGACGGAAATAATCAACATCATCAACACCAGCATCGCCTTTACGATGGATGGCATTGAAAAAATGCTTCAGGGTAATTCCCATGCCGGTGGCAATCGTAACCGCCCCGGTTTTTATATTCCCGAAATACTCACTCATAATCTATACGTCATTACTTTCCCGGTCGTTGACTGTTTTGAACTCTCTTAAGGGACATAGACTTCCCATATCGCGGTCAGCACAAAACTGACAAAGGCGAACGGGGTCAAAACTTTCCAGCAAAGGTACATCAACTGGTCTACCCTTAATCTTGGAAGAGTCCAGCGAAGCCACATCTGTACAAATATAAAGAAGAACCCTTTCGATATGATCCAGAATGCACCCCATACAGGGCCGTTTGTCCAGTCGTTCAGGGCAATTGCTCCAAGATTTGGAAGCGGCGAGTTCCAGCCACCGAGAAATACTACTGAAATAATAGCGGATACCATGAACATGCTGCCATATTCAGCAAGAAAAATAACGGCAAACTTCATACCGGTGTATTCTGTAAAATAACCGGCAACCAGCTCTGATTCTGCCTCAGGAATATCAAATGGAGCACGATTGACTTCTGCAAGCGAAGCAATAAAGTAGATAAGAAACGGTAGCCATGCTATCGGCGTCTTAAACAGGAAGAAATGTGCGAATCCCCATGAGCCCGACTGCAGAACGCTGATCTGCTGCATGTCAAGTGTACCAGCCATCATGGCTCCACAAAGAAGTGCAATGGCTGCCGGAATTTCATAGCTTACAATCTGGGCTACACTGCGAACAGCTCCGTAAAGCGACCACTTGTTGTTGGAACCCCAGCCAGCAGCAAGAATACCGACAACTTCAAGTGCCACAATGCCTATTGCATAAAAAAGACCAACATTCAGGCTCGCTCCGATAAATGCCGAACTGAAAGGCAGTACCGCATAAGCAAGGAAGGAACCGACAAAGAGAATGCCCGGGCCGATAACAAAAAGGAACTTGTCGGCTGATGAGGGAACAATATCCTCCTTCTGAAGCAGTTTCAGAATATCGGCAATCGTCTGCAGGATACCCCACTTACCAACCTCCATTGGACCGAGTCGATCCTGCATGAAAGCTGAAATCTTCCGCTCACCATATACGCCATAGGTAAGGGAGTACAGTGCTATAAAAACAAGGGGTATGGCGGCGAGAATAACCAGGCCGAGAGGCAAACCGAGGATGTTGAACCCCACAAGAGCTTCCGACCAGGCATTGAGACTGTTACCCATAAGAAAAGGCATGCTAATTTGCGATAAAGCAGTTGAACTCATCGGTCAACCTCCCCAAGTACGATATCAATGCTGCCGATAATGGCGACAAGATCGGGTATAAGCTGACCTTTTGAAAGGTCTTTCATCGCTGAAAGATTGACAAAGCAGGATGAACGAGCCTTGCAGCGAAGGGGTTTGGTCGATTTTCCATCGCTCTGGATATAAAAACCAAGCTCACCACGGGGATTCTCTGCACGGGCATAAACCTCACCAGCTTTGGGACGAATCCTCTTGGGAATGGCTGATCTTGGATTGAACCCTTCGGCAGAGGGCATTTTATCGATGCACTGCTCAATAATCTTCAGACTTTCGTCCATCTCCCATGCACGGACAAGATGGCGTGAAAGACAGTCACCGACATCGGAAAGCTTCCCGTCAGGCACAGGGACGTTAAAATCGAGTTCAGGATAAACAGAATAGGGGTCGTTTCTCCTTAAATCCCACTTGACCCCTGAGCCACGAAGCATGGGGCCTGACCATCCGTAATTAATGGCAACCCCAGCTGGCATGAGACCTATTCCTCTCGTACGTTTGACAAAGATCTCATTTTCAGTGAGAAGGTTGCAGAGCTCAACCGCTTTAGGCCGGAAATAGGTGACGAACTCCCTGACTCTCTTGAGAAAATCTGATGGCACATCGTAGGCGAGGCCGCCAATCCAGATATAGTTATAAAGCATTCGGGCACCAGAAGCCCATTCAAGCAGACCAAGAATAATTTCCCGATCACGAAAACAGAAGAGAAAGGGGGTAAATGCGCCAAGGTCAATTCCATAAGTACCGATAGCAACAAGATGCGATGCAATCCTGTTCAGCTCGGCAACAATAACGCGGATAAATTCTACACGACGGGGAATTTCAATATCAAGAAGCTTTTCAACAGCCAGAGCATAGGAGAATTCGCTGTTCATGCCAGACAGATAATCAAGGCGGTCGGTATAGGGCACAATAGCAGGATAATCAACATTCTCACAACACTTCTCAAAACAGCGATGGAGGTAACCAAGATAGGGCACCGCTTCAGTAATCACCTCACCGTCGGTGAGACATTCCAGCTTGAGCACACCGTGTGTCGAAGGATGCTGTGGGCCCATGGCAAGGACCATCTGTTCGGTCGCAAGGTCCTTCTCGATGACAACGACATTGTCATTTTTTCGGGTTACCCTGACCGAACCCAGTCCGGCTGTATCTAATTCCTGCATACTTGAGCTGCTTTTACTATTTAAACCACTGTTAGTAGGGCACCTTTATTCCGTGATACCTCTCCTGCACCTTATAATCCTTACGAAGCGGAAAACCTTCCCAGTCTTCAGGACAAAGAATTCTTCTCATATCGGGATGGCCGGTAAAGAGCATACCAAACAAATCATAAGCCTCACGCTCATGCCAGTTCGCGGTATGCCAGACACAGGCCACACTTGGTATTGATCCGCCATCACGCGCGCACTTCACTTTGACCGCCAGCTTATGATTGAGCAAACCAAGGGATTCAATATTGCAGACAATACCCACTTTATCTTCGGATTGATAATCTAAACCGGTAAGGCAAGCCATATAGTTAAACTTGAGCTTTGCATGATCACGCATGAAAAGAGCGATATCAGGCCAGAGCTCGGTATCGAGAACCTCAAAAAACGGCATGGTATCATTGGCATCAAAGGCCGAAACAGCCTTGCCGAATTTTTCATGGATAATCGCATAAGCCGCTGCACTCTCTGCTACCGACCGCGAAACAACCTTACCTTCTTCCATCTGACAATTTGCCCGTTTATTTAATTATGCTCCCACAACCTTACGTTCCCGATCGATAACGAACTGAGGATCAACACTTTTTTCAGCGAGTTTCTTCAGTGCATCCGCTCTCGAAATACCAATCTGCTCCATCCTTATCAACTCCTGAACCTTCATGAGACCACCGATAAGCGATTCAGGTCTTGGCGGACAACCCGGCACATAGACATCAACAGGAATAATGCGATCAACACCCTTGAGCACATGGTATCCATGCTCCCAATATGGGCCACCACAGTTGGAACAACTTCCCATCGAGAGCACATATCGAGGTTCAGGCATCTGCTCATAAAGACGGATAACTCTCTCGGCCATCTTCATGGTCACCGTACCGGCAACAATCATAAGATCGGACTGACGGGGAGAGGAACGAGGGAAAATTCCAAAACGCTCCAGATCGTAATTGGAAGCATTTGTCGCCATCATCTCAATAGCACAACAGGCCAGTCCAAAGCCCATCGGCCAAAGTGAAGAGAGACGAGCCCAGTTCAATACATTGTCAACCGATGTTACCAGCACATTATGCTTTGTTATCCCGGCATCAAGTAAACCCATAACGGCAAAAAAATATGGTGAATAGGAGTTAACCCCTGAAAGAGCCTGATTTCGCGGATGGCATTTCAGGCATTTTCGGAATATTAGGAGTAGGCCTTACCCAGTCCAGATCTCCTTTTACCCATGCATAAGCAAGACCAAGCACAAGAATACCAGCAAAAACAAGTGCCTCTACAAGAGCAAATTCGCCAAGCTTCTTGAATACTGTCGCCCAAGGGTAAAGAAAAACAACCTCAACGTCAAAAATGATAAAGATAAGAGCCACAACATAAAAACGGATATTGAACTTCACCCAGGCACTACCGACAGCTTCCTCGCCACACTCATAGGTTGATGTTTTGGCAGGGTTCGGCCTGCTGGGACGCAAAAGCCGGGCTGTAAGGAAACCACCTGCAACAAAAACAACTCCGAGGGCAAGGAAAACAAAAACATTGCCAAAATTACTCAGCGTCTGATCCATATAATGCCATTTTGAGTTAATCCCGGTCTGAGCATGCAAGATATTTTGGATTCTACTATCATAACCTCCATGCAGGAGCGCAAATATAAAAAAAATATTCTTTGCTCACAGAAAAAAAAAGGCTTTTTACGCTGAATCAAATAATTATCGGCAAACCTTTACTTGCTCATGCTTAAGGTATGAATTTTTGGGTAGAAAAATAAATCTTTCAGGCGATTACTATCCTTCACCATAAAATTTACTCCCTATCCTGCTAAAGGCCCTTAATAACAAAAATACCACAAAAACAACAATCACAATTGTTATCACCTGCGCGATGACCCACGAACCCGTAAGCAGAAACACCCCTTTCCCAAGGGTGGCAATAACTACCATCCAGATGATCGGAGACCATGCAATACCAAGAATAATGGGAAGACCGGTTTTCATAAACCGCTTTTTGGTATCAAAATCAGGAAAAAGTTTCATAGTGTCTTAAAAAAAGAGGCTGCCAATCTGCTCAGCCAGTGCAACGTCAAGCGTTTTTAATATTTCATACTCCCTTTTCAGCCCTTTCATATCCCCCCTCGCCAGATAGTACATGGCTATCTTGCTGTGAGCTTCAGCATTGTCTGGTTCAAGTTTGAGTGCCTTTTCAAACGCCTCTCTTGCTTTATCATGTTCACCAAGATCGAGATAAGCATCGCCTAAAACGCAATAGATTTCGGCATAGTCGGGATCGATCTCCAGCGCTTTGTTAAGGGTCTTCAAAGCCGCTTCTTCCTTGCCAAGGGTAAACTGCACAAATCCAAGATGCTTGTATGCCTGCATAAAAGAGCGATCCAGAACAATGGTTTTCAACAGATCACACGCAGCTTTTCGATAAACGCCCATCGAGAGATAGGTAACCGCACGAGCATAAAGTGCTGCCGGGTCACGACGCCTTGCCTCGATGCAGCGATCGAGCAGTTCAAGAGCCTCCGCGTTACGCTGATGGTCGATATAATTCAACGCCAGTGTATACTGTTTCAAAGGATTTTCCGGATCCTGCTGAAGTGCCGCCTCCAGCTCCTCTCTCTCTTTGTCGTGCACAACCTTCAATGGTGTAGAGTTTACGGATTATGTTCAAGACTTCCAATGGCTCGCTGCAGGTCATAGAGCCTTTGAAGCTCTTCAAGCACCTGATCGGCAAGCCAGTGGCCAAATGCCGGAAAATCGTTGATGCATCTGACATACTGAAAAACAGGAAATTCAGCCTCTTCAAGCTTTTTGCAGGCATCATATTCAGTCTCGCTGTTATCAGCAAAAAAACCATAGGGAAACATGACCACACCCTCATACCCCTCACGCTTAAACTCCTCAAGTGCTTTTTCAATCGTATCGGAAGTCCACTCCCCTCCCGTTGAATGATTGATGCAGCCCTGACGTACATCGCTGAAAATATTTGCAGGATCCGCCATGATTTTGCGTTTCATCACATCGAAGAACGCTATGGTTTCATCAAGCCCTGTAAAAAGTTTTGGTGGATTTCCAGCACGATTCTTGACGAGTGTACCGTGAATGACCAGTACAAGACCTATTTTGCGCTCTTTGAGGCGACGCACAGGAGCGGAAAGCTGCCCGAAAAGGTAATCGATATAGATGCGGTGCAGACGATCCTCTTTCCACAACTTGCTCATCACTTTTACCTGGCCAAATATTCCCTCACCATAAAGATCGATAACCATCTGGCATGCAACCCCGCAAGAAAATGCCGATTCGACAGGAATCATCGGCACAACAATAATCCCGTCATACTCATGCTGCAACTCCTGAAGCATATCATCAAGATAGGGCGGAACAAAATAATAGGCATCGAAAACCTTGACATCGGCCTTTAAAAGCAACTCACTCCCGCTTGAGAAAATAGCGTGTTCAAGCGTATGTGTCTGGGCACGATTGATTGCAAGGAGCGTGGAGCGATAACGGTTAAGCTTCCAGTTGATATAGTGCTTTGTCGAACGGTAATCAGCAATAAAATAGATCATTGCTGCAGGTATTTTGACAATCTGGCGGGTAACAACCTTGAGAATTTTTCTCGAGCTGGGCCAAAGGTCTTTTACGGTAACCTTTTCTACCTCTCCGTAAGTAGTAACAACAACGGCATATTTCTTTCTGTTCACAGTCCTGTCCACCATTGCAGCTCGGCAACCATCACAATAAAACCGACCATGGCACCCGCAAGAGTTTGCATAAAATTATGGGCTTTCAAAAAAATCCTCGACCACATGAGTAACGGCACAAGAAGCAGCAGCCATAGGGTGACAACACCAAATTGCATAAACAGCAGCCCGACAGATGACGAAAGGGTAAAAAGATGGATACTGATCTTCCACTGGAGAGTAATCAGCAGGATAAAGATCGTATTGACGGCATTGAATAGCAGAATACCGGTAAGAAGCCGCGGTGGATGAAGTTGCTTCATAAACTCATAACCAAGGGCATTAACAGCAATAAGTACCAACAGCGGCAGAAAGCGCTGCTCGCGGAAGGGAATGTTATAATCAGAAATTTTTCCTACCTTTTTCAGACCGGAAATCAGGAGGATTGGGGCAAGAGTACTTGAAAAAAAAAGTACCATGAGGTACGATATCCTTTTCACATCATCGCCATATCCGAGCATCACAACCACCAGGTAAACCGCAGGCGCGACAACAATCGGACTGATCACCCAAGAGACAAAGTTTGCAAAACGGTATAAATTAAACGGCATAGGCTTAAAACGTATAAACCGGAATGAAAATTTTAGCGTCATACGCCGCATAAGTATCTTGAAAGATAGTTTTTTTTAGAAAAAAAACCACGTATATTCTTAATCTGTATTCGCGAGAGTGGTGAAATTGGTATACACGCTAGTCTTAGGAACTAGTGCCGTGAGGCGTGAGGGTTCGAGTCCCTTCTCTCGCACCGCTCAAAACAGGCCAAAGTGGCGGAACTGGTAGACGCGCTGGACTCAAAATCCAGTGAGTGAATAACTCGTGTGGGTTCGATTCCCATCTTTGGTACCATACTCAGAAAAACAGCAACTTAGCAGGACACCCTCCATGAACAGAATGTATTCACCGTGGCGTGAAGTTTACATGCAGTCTTTCAAGGATGACAAACCTGCCACAAAAGAGGGGAAATCGGTTTTTGCCGATATTCCTCCAGAGGAAGATGAGAAGCGTTTTGTCCTTTACAGGGCAAAAAAATGCTTCATCATCATGAACCTCTACCCTTACAACTGCGGGCATCTCATGGTGATCCCCTATCAACAGACTCCTGATTTTTCAGAACTCGACCAGGAGACCAAGCTTGAGATCATGGAGTTGACCGACCTCTCCATCAAGGCTCTGAAACTTACCCTGAAACCACAGGGGTTCAATATGGGCGCCAATCTTGGTAGAGTTGCCGGTGGAAGCGTCGATAACCATATCCATTTCCACATCGTCCCGCGCTGGGAAGGTGACACCAATTTCATGCCTGTCCTTGCCGACGCAAAAGTCCTCAGCAATGATATGCGCTCCACCTATCAGAGCTTGAGGAAGGCTTTCATTGACCTTACCAAGACTGAAGAGCAATAGCCCATGCTTCTGGAATGGAAACTGTTCCCTGCCCGATAAGCGGTTCTACCGACTTTACCCCCTGGCTCCAGGTGCCCGACCGTTTCGATTCTACAGGAAAAAAGCAATGGACTCTTCTGCGCTCAAATGCCTCGGGGCTCATCATGCTCAATCCCCGTCCCGACTGCTCTGAAATAGCCTCTCATTACCACACCGGGCAATATGACCCGCACCTGCTGTCGCAAAACAGCTCCACCCTCGGCGATAAAGCCTATCTTGGCGCACGATCGCTCCTGCTTCGTTACCGGGCCAGACTCATCCTGAAAGAGTATGCGAAACCCTTGAGGCAACTTTCGATCCTTGAAATAGGCTGTTCAACTGGTGATCTGCTGAACTTTTTTCGCCGGAGAAAAGGAGTGCTGCTCAAGAATCTTGCCGGAGTAGAGCCTGAACCGGAAGCTGCAAACTATGCACGGAGGGCTTTCGGTCTGAATATCTTCCCTTCATTGAGCGATGCAACAGTTGGAGAGAGGAGGTTTGATCGCATTGTCTTGTGGCACACCCTTGAGCATATTCATGCCATTCACGAAACCCTTGATTATGCGGCTCAACAGCTTGCACCGGGCGGAGTGCTCATTATTGCCCTGCCCAACCCTGAAAGTTTCGACGCAAAACACTATAAAGAAAACTGGATAGCCTGGGACGCACCGCGCCATCTCTACCATTTCCCGCCCGGAACCCTTGAAAAGCTGCTTGCAAAACATGACATGACTGTTTTCAAACGAATCTCCTACTTCCCGGACACGCTCTATAATACTCTCAACAGCGAAAAACTGCGCTGCAAGAGAGCGGGAAAAGGGTTTCATGCTCCACAAACAGGAGCCGCACTGCTGAAAGGGATTGCAACAGCAACTATCGTAGCTCTGCAGCCATTACAAGCATCAAGTTTGGTGTATTTCGTGAGGAAGTCCGAGAAATAAACAAACGGGGCACCCAACTGCCGTCAACATCACCGTTATCATTGCTCATGTGTACTTTGCAATAAATCGGCAATATCAGACACACTCAAACCGGTGAGTTCGGCTATGGCCTCAATAGCAAGACCTTTGGCAGCCATGTTCAGCACGATGGCTTTTGATGCTTTTTCCATGCCTTTTTCTATGTTTTTTTCAGCTCCTGTGGCAATGGCGCTTGCTACATCAGAGAACTCTTGCATACGAATGTCATAGACCAAGCGCTCCTCTGCATCAAACATGCGATCAATGACGGCAATGGCTTTTACGATATTTTTGTCAGACGCCAGCTCTTTTGGCGTATGATCCCGATCGAGCTGATGCGCTGTCGTTAAAAAGCTGCTCCAGCGATCAAGGGCGGTCTGAATTTCATGGTACGTTTTTTTGAACTTTTTCAGCTCGATGTAGTGCAGTTCAAAAACGTCGTGCAATTTATCATCTTTGCCCGTAGCAGTATTGATGATTTTGTAGCAACTGTGAACTTCCTCTGAATCAGGGACAAAGTCGTAATCGAGAATACTGATGCTGATGGTTTTCTTCAGCTCTTTGTACATCATTCCTTCACTTAGCTGTTCGGTGACCAGTTTTGCCCAGTAATAAATAGCACGTTTATCGAAGTTATTGTCTTCCCTAATCTGCATTTCGACGTTGAACCAGCGGCCATTTTCAGCCTTGGCCTTGATGTCGAGTATGGAAATTTTACCAGCCCGGTAATCGGCCAGGTTATAAGGATTTTTCAACTCCACCTCCACCACCTGCTCCTCATCGGAGACAATGGCATTAATCAGAGAGATGAGTAAATCCTTGTTCTCTTCGCTGCCAAAGAGCTTTTTAAAGGCAAAATCGACGCGGGGATTTATTTTGCACATGATTATATCCGGTTCATAATCAACAAAAACGGGGGAGAAAACGTTTTGCCAGCATTGATCAGCAACACCGCAAATTTACTTGAGCAAGATATAACAATTTTTCTGCCGGAAACACCGGCTTTTCCCTGTTACCACTCACACCCTGTTTACACCCCTGCCGATAGATTGAAACATCGCTAACTCATAAGATAAGGTTGATTTACCTGAACCGTTTTTTTCGATCAAAAGAGCGGATTGGAACTCCTTTAAATTCAGCTCAAAGTTTTCCAGACATCTGTAGTTGTGTACGTAGAATCTCTGTATCATTGCAAGGTAATTTTCTGTTAATCAAGCAATAAATCCCAAGTAGCCATATCGTTGAAATTGCCGTGACTCATAATTACTACCCAATAGCAAAACAGATTGATTACTGTCTGGGTCAATAAGCCGGGCCATAAATTCACAGGGCCGTAATCAACTGTGTGAAGCAACCTCAACCCGTGAACGTCCCAGCGCTTTTTCGAGATGAACACCGGCTACAAGATAGTCGTAGACTGCCTGCAGATAGTTTGTTTTGGCCTTGTTGAGCTGAAGTTCAGCATCAGTCAACTCAAGACGGGAACCAATCCCCTCCTTGAAACGCAAGAGCGATATGCTATAGCTGCGCTCTGCAACACCTATGGTTTGGGACTGCACCTCAATTCTCTTTTGTGACTCCCTGAAATTTAAGAGCCTAACCTCAATTTCGGCCCTGATATTGGCCTTGAGATCTTCAAACCTTGTGCGGGTCTGCAGTTGCGCTATTTTCGCCTGCTCTACCTGGGAGCTTATGCGATAGCCTGTAAAAAGAGGCATGGTGAACTGCAGGCCTACCGAAGAAGAGGCTGGCCAGACCGAATCTGTGGTACGTACATCATCATTAAATGCCGTTTGAGACTCCAGCTTGCCAAATGCAGAAATCACAGGAAAACGCTCGGCACGGACGGCACTGACTTTTTCACCCTCCGCCTTGACCTGAAAATCAAGCTGGCGAAGATCGGGCCTTGCATCAAGCGCCTCACGATATGCCGCAGCAATATCAGAAGGATAGGATGCTGAAGAGAGTTCAAGCTTACCGCTCAGTGTAACGCTGCTGTCTGCAGGAATACCCATTGAGTTTTTAAGCTTTGTCATGGTAGTCGCCACCCGGTTTTGCGCCTGCAAAAGATCGGGGCGGAGGTTTTCAACCGAGAGAAAGGCCTTGAGGGTATCGATATCAGCAGCAATACCCTGCCGGAACATGGCCCGGGTATCTTTTCGTGATTGCTCCCAGCGGGCGATACTCTGCTCAATCAGCAGCAACTGATCTTTTGAGATAAGGGCATCAAAATAGGAGATCTTGATGTCGGCAACAACGGCCGCCTCGGTGTTCCGGTAAGCCGCCTCACTCATCTTGCGGACAATGCTTGCAGCTTTTATACCGGTAAAGGCCGATATGTTGAAAATTGGCTGATGCAGATCGAGGGAGGCATGTCCCGCATTATCGGAGCTTGTCTCCAGAGTACTGGGAAAGCCCTGGTTAGGAGGCAAAAGAAGAACAGATGGTTTCAGTGTTCGGGTATAGGTGAACGAAGTGGAAATCTGGGGGAGCACCTCAGACCATGTCTCCCGAATTTTCTGTCCAGCCATCTGCCGGTCAAGTCGTGCGATTTCAAGCGAGCGACTTCTCTCGAGCCCGATACGCACGGCATCATCAAGAGAGATTGATTTTGTCTCCCCCTGAGCGGCAGCAACATGCAGAGAAACGGTGGCTGTGAGTACAAAGAACTGTAGCAAAAACAAATATATGAATCTCATCCTGTTCATAAACGGGTCAGTCTTGATGAAAAAAACTTGCCTCCATCACTCTGGAAACGTAATGGCATGAAAGAATATACAAAGAGCATCCGGTTTCGTAACAATCAGGATTTATAGCGCTCATTCCATAGAAGAATCAGACGTTCCCTGATATACTTTTCCCTGCCCTCATCTCCGGGGAAGTAATAGGCCTTCGGCTCCATGCCTTCAGGAAAATAATGCTGCGCGACAAAGTGAGCAGGATAACTGTGCGGATATTTGTACCCGGCGCCGTACCCTTCATTTTTCATGAGTTTGGTCGGTGCATTGCGCAGATGGAGCGGGACGCTGAGATCTTGCCTCGATTTTGCCTCACTCATCGCCTCATTGATTCCCTGATAGCTCGCGTTTGATTTGGGAGCAGATGCAAGATAGGTAACACCCTGAGCCAGATTGATCCTCGCCTCAGGCATCCCGATCATGGAGACCGCCTGAAAGACCGAGATGGCAAGCGTTATGGCGTAGGGATCAGCGTTGCCAATATCTTCGCTCGCAAAAATAACCATCCGCCGCGCTATGAATTTGGGATCTTCCCCTCCCTCGATCATGCGGGCAAGCCAGAAGAGCGCGGCATCAGGATCTGAACCCCGCATGGATTTGATAAAAGCAGAGATAATGTCGTAATGGTTCTCCCCTCCCTTGTCGTACATCGGAGCCTTGTACTGCAGGGCACGCTCAAGAAGTTCCCTGTTCAGCACCATTTTAGACACCCCTTTTGGCAAAAGGGAGATGGCCGCTTCGACCGCATTCAATGCCTTGCGTGCATCGCCCCCGGAAAACTGCAATAGAAAATCAGGATCGGCAATCTCAATGGAGAGCTCCTTTAACAGGCGATCCTCTTTGAGGGCACGCCGAATCACCTGCGCAATCGCTTCAGGGCCGAGAGGCTTGAGAATATAGACCTGCATCCGGCTCAAGAGTGCGCTATTGACCTCAAAGGAGGGGTTTTCGGTCGTTGCCCCGATAAGCAAAATGAGCCCTTGTTCAATCGCATGGAGCAGTGTATCCTGCTGTGCCTTGTTAAAGCGATGAATTTCATCAATAAAGAGGATTGCCCTGCGGCCTGAGCGCCTTGACTTTTCAGCCTGCTCAAGTGCCTTGCGAACCTCCTTTACCCCGGAATCAATTGCTGAAAGCTGTTCAAAAGAGTAATCAAGCGATGTGGCACATATTTCAGCGAGGGTTGTTTTGCCTGAACCGGGAGGGCCCCAGAAAATCATTGAGGGCATCTGGGCACCAGCAAGAAATTTCCGGAGGGGCCCGTTTGCTCCAACCAGGTGCTCCTGCCCGGCCATATCGTCAAGCGTACGCGGACGAACCCGTTCGGCAAGGGGCTGAAAATAATCCCCGGCAAATGAAGAGGCGGAAAAGCCGAAAAGATCGGACTGCATGTTTTCAGTGTCCGCCATTTAAAATCCCTGTTCCCTGAGCCATGCTTCATCGATTTTCGAATCGGCAGTGGCTGACGAAACGGTTCTTCCAAGCTGACGCGCCACATATTTGCCAAGAATATCGAACTCAAGGTTTACCCGGCTTCCCGCTTTAAGCTCATTAATGGTCGTGTGGGCAAAGGTAAAGGGGATAACCGCCACGGCAAAGAGCTTCGCTTCAAGCTTTGCAACGGTGAGACTGATTCCGTCGATCGTTATCGAACCAGCGGAAACGATGAAGGGGCTGAAAGCATCGGGAAAGGCTATCCAGAGTTCACGGCTGGCCCCAAGCTCCCTGACCGCCTGAACAACGGCGGCACAATCAACATGACCAAGCACAAAATGGCCACCAAGGCGATCCAGTGGACGAACTGCCCGTTCAAGGTTCACAAGCGTTCCCTGTTGCAGCGAGCCGAGCGTTGTTTTGGAGAGGGTCTCCTCGACGGTATCGACCTCAAACCACCCATCTCCAAGAGCGACGACAGTCTGGCAAACCCCGTTAATGCTCACACTCTCGTCTATCGAGAGATTGGTGAACTCTGCCGCGTTGCCGAACTGCACCCTGAGCCGCAAACCGCCCTGACGCCGTATCACTCCCGCGATACGGCCAACATCCTTGATAATTCCAGTAAACATGCTTATGCAAGAACCTTGAGAGCTGCACTGTAATCAGGCTCTTCAATAATTTCCGCTACCTGTTCGGTATAACGCACGATCCCGTCAGCATCGATAATGACGATTGCACGCGAAAGAAGCCCCTTGAGAGGACCGGAAGCAAGAGTAACACCATAATCGCGCCCGAATTCCGGAGAGCGGAAAACGGAGAGTGATATAACATTTTTTAATCCTTCAACTTCACAAAAACGACTGTGCGCAAAGGGCAGATCAGCGGAGATACAGAGCACAACCGTGTTATCGAGAGATGAGACTTCCTGATTAAAACGCCTGACTGAAGCTGCGCAGACTGATGTATCAAGGCTTGGAAAAATATTAAGAACCAGTCTTTTTCCTGCAAAATCAGCGGGTCCCGCCTCAGAAAGATCAGTTTTCACCAGACAGAAAAAAGGTGCTTCAGAACCTTTGGCAGGAAGATTCCCGACCGTTTCAACAGGAGTGCCCTTGAAAGTTATCTGTGCCATAAAAAAAATAGTTTCCGGTTAATAAAGATGACGAACAGCAAAAAAAAGAAAAACTGACGATTACAACCGCAAACGAAACGAATGCGTTCACAACCATGATGTTGATGCTATCAATCCCAAATACCGTTGCGACGGGAAATATTGTAACGCCCGGCACCAAAAAAGAAAACAGCAAGAGCACCAAAAAGATAAAATGCCTGGAGTTCAAGAGCATATCCACCTTGCGCCGTCACCGAAAAGAGTTCTCCGGTGTGAACAAGGAGGATTGCCATCAGCATGACAACGGCCTGAATCAAGGCCGCCTGACGGGTATAGAGACCCATTACCATAAAAAACGGAGCCAGAAGTTCACTTACAAGAATACCATGTGAGAGATACCCCGGAAACCCGGCGTTGAGCAGCATCTTCTCCACAAAGCCATATCCGTGCTGAAGCTTGTGTATTCCATGAAAAAGCAACAGGGCACCAACTACAACCCGCAAAATCAGCTTTCCAAGATCACTGTTATTGACAAAACGGTCAATCATAAGTACCCTCCTTTTTGAATATTTCTTAACCATACCAATATCCGATTCATGTTAACTCTCTACCTGAATCCTGCCCTCCGGTTCAAGTTTCAACATAAGCCTCCAGCAGCACATCACAGCCAAAAAACTGCGGCGGCTCAAAACGCAGATCCACAGCCTGACCCGGCATACTTACACCGAGAGGCGCAAAGGCACTCAAAGCATCACCACCGAACAGCTTCGGGGCGATAAATATAAGGATTTTATCCACAAGCTTTTCACGAATGAATGAAGCGGACAAACGGCTCCCTCCTTCAACCAGCACAGAGAGCATCTGCCGATTATGAAGTTCCATAAGCACCTGACGCAAATCAAGCTTGCCGCCATGTTCATCGACGAACAACACCTCCACGCCCCTCTCCCGTAACAGCGGGACCTTCGGCAAACTGGCAAATGATGATGATGCAAAAACAAGAGTTGGAGCCTCTGCATTAAAAATTTTCGATTCAAGAGACAAACTCAGACGACAATCAAGAACAACCCTGAGCGGATTGCGCCCGGAACAATGCCTGACGGTCAGTTGAGCATCGTCGGCACGAACCGTCGCCTCACCAACCATAACCGCGTCATAGGTACTCCGAAGTCGGTGCACCTCACTTCGCGACTCTTCCCCGGTAATCCATCGGGAAGCTCCGAGGGAGGTTGCGATTTTGCCGTCAAGCGTCTGGGCCAGTTTAAGAGAAACAAAAGGCAACCCTGCGGTATGACTTTTAATAAATGCCTCATTACCTTTCATGCACTCCGCTTCAAGCACTCCTTCAGTAACGGCAATCCCGGCGGCATGAAGCCTTGCAATACCTTTTCCTGCAACCTCCGGATAAGGATCACGGCAGCCAACGACAACGCGCGCAATTCCCTTGTCAACAATCAGGTCGCTGCATGGAGGGGTTTTTCCGAAATGGGAACAAGGCTCAAGGGTGACATAGAGTGTCGAATGACGAAGCAGCGTTTCATCGGCTACAGAAGCTATGGCATGAACTTCGGCATGAGCTCCGCCAAACTGCTGATGATAGCCCTCGCCAATAATCTCCCCATTATAGACGATAACCGCGCCGACCATTGGGTTAGGACTTACTCTGCCAGCTCCTTGCGAGGCAAGTTCAAGGGCACGTCTCATAAAAAAAAGATCATCACGCCGTTCCATCATCACCCCTTTTGATGAGCCTGCATGTTGACCTGCACCAGCCTGATACCGGAAAGCATCAGCAATTCTTCAATATGCTCGATTTTATACGGCTTGTCGTAGTAGATGGTCTTTATACCCACGTTGATAAGCACTTTCAGGCAGTGAATACAGGGACTCGCCGTAATATAGATATCGGAATCCTTGATCGACACCCCATGCTTTGCTGCCTGGGCGATGGCATTGATTTCAGCATGGATCGTGTTGACACAGTTCTCCTCAACAGTCCCGTCAGGATGAATACTGCGGTAAATTCGGCAATTGCTGTCATTACAGTGAGGAAGCCCGGACGGAGCGCCATTGTATCCCGTGGAAAGAATGCTGTTCTCCCTGACAATGACCGCCCCGATATGACCTCTTGTACAGGTCGCCCTGCGTGAAATAAGATGGGCAACACTCATGAAATATTCATGCCAACCAAGCCGCTTTCCAGCCACTGAACCTTCATCCCCTTCCGCACCAGAGCAGCAACAGCCACTCTTCGTTTCTTCCGGCATATTCCTGTTTTTTGATACATTGTTAAAAAACCAATTTTTCCTCTAAAATAGGGAAAAAGATCGGCCTCACGCAACCAATTCACATGGATCATGCTACGCAATTACTTTACCCTCTACCATGCGGCAATGGAGTTGCATCAGCGTCTTGCGGGCGGCCATCTCTCCGGAATCTTTTCAGAACATAAAAATGAAGTGACACTCGCTTTCATAACCCATAGCGGCGAGCACCTGCAGCTTATCGTCGTCACCCATACTCCCCTTCTCTGCCTCTCCACAAGAGAGAGTGAAAAGAGAAAAAAACGCGATTCAGCAAACTTGATGGCTGAGCTCTCCCTTCAACCAGTAAGAGAGGTTGCAATCTCACCCTCTGACCGGGAAATCCATATCCATTTTGTCGATAAGGCATTTCTGGTGCTACAGCTCTTCAGTGCAAACACAAACCTCTTCCTTGTCAAAGAAAACCGCATTGCCGATGCCTTCAAGCATAAAAGCTCACTCGTCGACAAACCATACCAGTCAGTTCATGACGCTCCCGGACTTTTAAGGGAACTTGAAACACTCGCCCTCAACGGCCCCCTTTTTGTTGAGCGATTCAATAACCTGAAAGCTGAAAGTCTTACCGAAAAAGTTTCGGCAATACTTCCAGGCTTTGATGGAACACTGGTGCGTGAAGTGGTGAACCGGGCAGGAAACAGCGAGAACCCGGAAACACTCTTCAGTGCGTTTCAATCGATTTTTTTCGAACTGCTCGACCCGCAGCCAGGGGTTTTGGAAAAAGAGGATGGAGAGCCAGGATTCTCCCTTCTGCACAACGTCCATGTAACCAGCCACTCTTTTGACTCCGTTCTTGAAGGGCTTACCTCTTACAGCATCATCATGCAGCGCTTTCTTGAAACAAGAGAGGAGCTGAAAGGAGTACGCTCAAAACTGCTGCGGCAACTAAAAAAAAACCAAAAAGCGCTTGAAGGGTTCAGCCCCGCATTGCTTGAAGAGTTTGCCAGGAACTATGAGCAATGCGGCCACCTGCTTATGGCGGCTCTCTACCAGCCAAGAACCGATCGGCAGAACATCACCGTCGAGAACATTTTTGAACCCGGAGCACCAGACAAAATCATTCCTTTAAAGGAGGCGCTGACGTTGCAGAAAAATGCGGAAGAGTACTTTTCAAAAGCATCAAAAACCCGAGGAAAACTCAAAATAATGGTGGCGAGGCATACACTGCTTCGGACAGAAAAGGCCGCACTTGAAAAGCTTCTTGCCGCAACAGAGAACATTTCCAGCCCCAAAGAGGCACGCCGCTTTATCGAAAAACAATGCGCAAAACCAGGCAAATCAGGCGATTCCACGCTGAAAAATATCCGCACCGCACCGCTATTCAGAACCGTGAACCTCTCATCATCAATCACCCTTTTTGTCGGGAAAAATGCAACAAACAATGAACTGCTCACATTTTCCAACACCAAACCCAACGACATCTGGCTTCATGCCCGGGGAACCGCAGGCTCTCACTGTGTCCTGAAAGGCACAACGCTCAACAACCTCCAGGTAATCCGGCAAGCAGCAGAAATTGCAGCTTGGTACTCTTCGGCAAAACACTCGGCACTTGTTCCGGTAATCTACACCCTGAAAAAGTACGTACGACGCGGCAAAAAGCTTGCTCCCGGCCAGGTTATCGTCGAACGCGAAGAAGTGCTGCTCGTAAAACCCTCAAACAGGCTGTTCAGCGATCAGGCTTGATCAGAAACAACGGTATGGAGATGTTTTGACGAAGAGTCCTTGAAACGCTACCGAAAAGTATTCTTTCCGGCAAACTGTGGCCATGGGCAGCCATTGCTACAAGATCATAGCTCTTCTCCTCAATCTCCCGGAGAATCTCACGCTCCGGCTCTCCGCTTCTGATCACAACATTAACCTCAAGCCCCTCTGCCTCTAGTTTTTTGCGATAACGGTCGAGTATATACGTAGCCTCTTCACGGAGAAACCTTTCCTGGTCAAGGGTATGGGAATGGATGACATGAAGCAAATGCAGTGTGGCACCAAGCTGAAGAGCGAGTGCTGATACCTCTTCGACAAGAAAATCATCAACCCTCGAGCAGTCAATGGCAACAAGAATCTCCCGGTAAACCTTCATCTCAGCCTTCTCCTGTCATGGTAGTGTAAAAAAAATAGCCGTTGAGAGCGATAACAAGCAGAGAAATGAGAAGGGCTGCAACAAACTCGGCATTTCCGCTTCTGAAACCGCCCATCACTTTTCGGTTACGGCAAAGCATCAACAGTGGCAAAAGGGTAAAGGGAAGCTGCAGGCTCAAAACCACCTGGCTTAAAATCAGGATGTGGAAGCTGTCAAAACTCAGGAGAATGACAAGAAGGGCCGGAATGGCAGTAACAAAGACCGAAACCCGGTAGAGCGTCGTTCGCGGATCCTCCGGCTTGCCCAGGAAACCTGTTATCACATCGGCTTCCGCCATGGAGGAGGTGATGGAAGAGCCAATACCTGAAAAAACAAGAGCAACGGCAAACAGCAAACCGGCAAGCGCTCCGGCAAGAGGCTTCAGTGTTGCCGATGCCTGCTCGATACTGTTTACCGACAAATGATTATGGAAAAACACAGCGGAAGCAACAATGATCATCGAAGAGTTCACCACCCACCCGAGTGTCATGGCGAGGATGGTATCCATCTTTTCATAGCGAAGCAACTCCCTCTTCTCGTCCTCCGAAATTCCCCACTCCCGACTGTGAATGACGTTTGAATGGAGAAAGATATTGTGTGGCATCACCAGCGCCCCGAGAATGGCCAGAGCAACATAAATGCTCTCCCGGCCAACCTTCGGCACAAAAAGCCCTGTCACAACTCCTGACCACTCCGGCCTGACAATGAAAAGTTCGGCAAGATAACAGAGGGTGATAATGCCAAGGAAACCCACAATAATGGTTTCAACCCTGTGGTAGCGCTGGCTGATGATCAGGAACACCTCAAGAAGCAGCGTCAGCAGCGCTCCCATCCAGAGAGGCATACCGAAAAGCAGACTAAAGCCTATCCCGCCCCCCAGAAGCTCGGCAACATCCGTTGCAATACAGGCAAGCACCACACTCACCCCAAGAAAAGCGGTAACCGGCTTCGGAAAATTGTCGCGGATGTTGACCGCCAGTGATTTTCCGGTAGCAATGCCAAGCTTTGCAGCCATATGCTGAATAAGCACCAGCATGAAAGTGCCAAGAGTAACCACCCAGAGCAATTCATAGCCGAACTTCGACCCTCCCTCAATATTCGTTGCCCAATTACCTGGATCAACAAAGCCTACCGTCACAAGAAAACCGGGGCCAAGAAAACCGAGAAGTGTCTTGAACGAAAAAGCCTTCCTTTCCGGATATTGACTCACCGTCTTTCCTGATTAAAAGGTTTTTCTTTGTCTTATAACCTCGATGTTGCCGGAGTACGTATCGCTTCCCCCGCTTTTTCCTTCAGGGTGCGAAACTTGTCGCTGACAGCTTCGATTTTTGCTTCCCATGCAGGATCAGGCTTCGTCGATTCAGCCTCCTTCAGAAAAGTCAGCAAGGTCGATGTGCAGGCAATCGGATCGAAGAGTATCCATTTTGCCGATATACCAAGAAAAAGCGAGAGCACAAAAAGCGCAAACTTTACAAATCCCCAGGAAGAGGGAAGAAACAAGGCAAGAGTGCCAAGGGGGATCATAAAAACAATGGTTGTCACCATAACGAAGAAATAACTGAGCAGCGTCAGCGCCACAGCATTCTTCAGTAACGACTTCCATGACTGGCAATAGATGATGATACCGGATCTGGCAGCATCAAAAACATTCTCGTTCCCGGTACGGAAAGTATAGGCGATTACGGACTCATCAATATAGGTAAGGCTGAAATTCACGATGCGCTGCACCATGCTCGCAAGACCTTCAAGCGCTGGTATCGGCAAAGCATTCATCACGTTGAAAAGCGTCCGGTTGAGCGAAACAAGCACACCCTTGACCAGTTGATCGACAAGTGCAAGAACACTCACCTCTTTGTAGTATTTCATTACCCGCTCTTTTGCCCACACCGTCTGGGAAATACCTGTCGGCAAACTCCCTTTTTCGGCAATCTCGGTAATCAGGGCAATATGGCCAGCCTGCAGGAGATAAAGCACATATTCTCGCAGTAGCCTGAAGCCAAAGCCACCGGCAAAGAGCGCAATAAAAAACAGCACTACCGCGGCACCGCTCCCGAAAACAGTGCCGAAAAGCACAAGAACAGCAAGAAAGAGTGCAACAACACCGGCGATAGCACTGTAAACCAAGGTACGGTAAAGAAGATATACCTTTGTTTGTGCCACAATTTTTATGGCTTGACCAAGCTGCAGGCCCATAACTATTGTCCTTTATTCATGTTAGTTATCAATAAATAATGATGACAGGCTTATCTTTTTTTCTTCCCTGAAAGGACAATATAGTGATCCTTACAATTCAGCGGACATCAAAATGAGCAGCCAAATGACTACGGCTCAAAGACCAAGCGGAAGCCAACGAAATTTTTACGCAAGTAAGGGCGCGTATTATAACGATAAGCCGACCGACAGAGCCTCGGCTCGCAATTCCAACCCCCACCACGAAGCACACGGACCAAACCCGTTGCAGGCCCCGCAGGATTGGCAACAGTACCTTTTGATTTACATTCATTATAGTAGCTTGCGCCGTACCAGTCACTGCACCACTCCCAGACATTACCGTGCATGTTGTACAACCCCCACGCATTTGGAACAAAACTGTTAACCGCAACGGTGTTCTGTTCATTTGGAACAAACCTGTGAACAGCACCAGTGTTCTGTTGGTAAACTTCATTTTGATGCTTGTGGTATGGATTGCCTACTTTATAGTTTGCCTGCCCAGTCTCCAGTTTCTCTCCGCTATGAAAAGGCGTTGTAGTTTCAGCACGGCAAGCATATTCCCACTCAGCTTCAGTCGGCAGCCGAAACACCTTCCCTGTTTTTTCCGTCAACCACTGGCAGTAGGCAACAGCATCATGCCAGCTCACGTGCAAAACAGGATGATTATCTTTGCTCTGGTGCCGCACTTTGCCCGATGCTCCTTTAAACCAGTTTACTCCCTCTTCCGCTTTTTCTTCATCATGACGGTGAATAAAGTGAAAGAGACCTTTTGAAACATCAGTCAGATAACCACACGCTTCCGCAAATCTCCTGAACTCGGCAACGGTCACAGCATATCTGGATAGAGAAAAATCACTCACCCATACCTGATGCCGGGTTTCATCGTTGCCGCGAAGCAATTCAATCGCTGGACTGCCCATCGCAAACTCACCACCGCGAATTACAACGAAGTTTCGGAGGAGAGAGTCGTCACTCATGTTAAGAGTGCTCGCATTTACACCCAGGCAAAGCTGTTCAGGTGATACCTCACGGGTGAGTTCCTGTTTGCGGCCCAAGATTTTAGTAACCAGATTCATCTTATCTCCAGTTATCAGTTATCTCACTCGTGTGTGATGTTGAAGCAAAGAGTTGGTTTGTTTCTGTTGCTTAAATGGCTAATTCTTTAGCAACATTAGACACTTCACCTTTTCCCAAGCTTTGAGCTTCCATCGCTGACCGTATCCTTAGCGATGACTTATTCAAGTCGCCCAGAGATCACATAGTATTTTGCTTTTACCACTGCAATTTTATTCCTGACATTTTAATAGTAAAAAAAACAGGCTCATCCGTTCAGGTTATTTATGCAAAAATATTCAAGATTTTATTAAAAAAAGAAGTTGTTTGTGTGACACTATTCTTATAACGCAAATATTCTCTTTTTGAGCAAGATTGCTGGAGGATCAGATCCTTATTACTTTGAAGTTGGTAACTTATATCTCTTTGCATGCATACATTTTCGAGAATTATGTCAATGTCGTTTTCGGCAAGCTTGTGTTGAAAATGATTTCTACCATGGTCACAACCTATTGAATTATAATAATCAAGCACAAAATAAGTGCCATCAAAACTTATTGAACCCGAGCAATTTCCATCAGGATAATCATACTTATAGTCTATACGCATATCAGATTTGAACAAACCTTTTCCAATCTTCTGCTGCTCTTTTTGTGGAAATAGAATTAAATCTCCTTTATTTGATTTCTGTATAACCAATCGAATATCATGGTGCACATTCTTATTTGCCAGAATAATCTTATCCCAATAATCATTAATTTTCTTTTTGCAAATATCTTCTAATATTTTTTTTGCCTCATCATTATTTCGTTCTTGGTGTTGCTGATTCAATAATTCTTTTTGCCAATCCATAATCTATCCCCTGTTATATCCAAATTTTACAGTTATTAGAATAATCCGATGTTGAATCAACTAAAGTGAGCCCTTTGACAAAACAGTAAAAGAGGTAAGTTTAAACCCTGTTCATACAAACGCACTTTATCACTACTAAGATACACTGTTTAAAGGCAATAAAAAATCATTAATCATCATATTCAATAACCGTAACAGGCAATTAAGCGATGTATAATTCCCAAAAAAACTCCCTCGGAACAACTGATTTGTGAGAATTTTGCGAGAATTTTGCGAGAACTTATTTGATTTTAATTATGCGTGGGTCATTGAGGTAAATAGGTAAATAGTAACGTATAAAAACAGCGGCATATAGTTCGCTGTTTTTTTTCGGTTATATATTTGAGGGCATGAATAAAATTTATGAGGCTATTGTATATGGTATCCAAAAACAAAAGCCTATGATTTTATATACAGAATCAAGTTAAATTGACAACTGAGGCATTCGTTTATAACAAACACATTAATTATATTTTATTTCTATTTTTCGATTAATCTCTCCGAACAACCACTTTTTTTATGGTAATGGAAATCTATAAGCGCTCAACAAGAATTACTTCCGAAGTAAAGACAAGGCCGAACAACAAGAAATCAGGTCAAACCGACCCGTCATTACGGAAAAACTTGTAGTTAAAAGCTTATGCCATAAAATTGATAGAGGAGCTTAATCGATAAAATTTTATTTCGCATTTTCAAATCTGGAATTGCCGTGGGTACTTTGCAGGGGGTTACTCGAGGGTTATGTCGTCCAGAAACGTATAACCGATACCATAGGATGTCTGGATTGGAGATTGCGTGTTATGAAATTCTATTTTTTTGCGCAAACGGTTAACAAGAGATTGCAGAGAGTGGTGACCGGATTCGTTGTTGAGATAGCCGAGTTTCACCAGCAGTTCAAACCGCGGAACAACGGTGTTGGAGTTTGAGATGAGCTGGATCATAAAGTCAAGCTCTTTGTTGGTAAGCTTGATCTCGTTGCCTTGGGGGGATTGCAATACCCATCTACGGCTTATAAGTCTCCAGTGTTCCTGTTGTTTCGGCAAAGGTGGTGGTGGTTGCTCGGCAAGAATGTGCTGTGGTATGGCTGGTTCGACCATACGGCTGAGCAGCCCGGCGATGGAGGCGGAGAGTTGACGAAAATCGATCGGTTTAACCAGATAAAGATCAGCACCGGCATAATGACCAGCAAGCTGGTCATCAATGGTATCGTGCCCGGAATAGATGATGATGCGCATTTCCGTGTTCTTTCTGGCATATTCTGCGAGAATCAGGCCATTCTGGTCGGGCAGACCGACATCGAGCACAACAACCGCATAGGACTCTCTGAAAATGTGCTGGTAAAACTCATGAGCTGAGCTAACCGCTGTGACCTCATACCCATTTTGCGTCAGGTATTGTTGTACACATTTCAAGATAGCCACGTCATCTTCGACGATGAGTATCCTGCTTCCGACGTCGCCCTCCGATGTCGCGTGACATTCCAGAACCTCATGCAACGGTTGGTGTATTTTCAGCTCTTTATTGTCATCATCAGCGTTGTCCATCTTTACCTTCGGAATATCCGGATTTTTGGAATGCGTCATTGCTCTTGCAATGCCAGAGATATTACTTTTAAGTGATATCAGAGGGGGAAAGCCTACTCGGCAACGATTTTTTAATCACAAGTTAACGACAAATTATTGTTATTTCCAATAGATGAAAAAGGTTATGTTCTACGAATACTGTCGTTCAGTATGCTGTTTGTTTGACTCGTTGATGTGATAATGCAGCTCCATTCATCGACTGTGAGCGAGAGAGTGGAGAATCGTGCCGGAAGTTCGTTGATGCACGGGATGATGAGCCGGAACTGCTGATAGCCTTTTTGGCCTCTTCATATCCCTGATCAGCCGAAAGCTGATACCATTTCATCGCTTCAGCTTTGTTTTGTTCGACACCTTGACCATACATGTAGTGATAACCAAGATTATACTGAGCACTTGCACGACCCTGATCAGCCGCCATGCGATACCATTTCACTGCCTCGGCATCGTTTTTTGTCACTCCTTGACCATTGGAGTACATAAACCCAAGATTGTTCTGAGCTTCTGCAAGTCCCTGAACAGCAGCAAGGCGATACCATTTCGCCGCATCAGCATCGTTTTTATCAACACCTTTGCCTTTGGAGTATAACCATCCGAGGTTATGCTGAGCTTTTGCATATCCCTGATCAGCCGCCATACGATACCACTTCACTGCTTCAGAATAGTTTATTTCAACACCGGCACCATGCAAATATATACTCCCAAGATTGCTCTGGGCAGGTGCATCTCCCTGATCAGCCGCCATGCGATACCATTTCACGGCTTCGGCATAGTTTTTTTCGACACCCGTACCTTCAACGTAGATGTTTCCGAGACAACATTGAGCTTTTGCATCTCCCTGATCAGCCGCCATGCGATACCATTTCACAGCTTCGGAATAATTTTTTTCGACACCAACACCATGCAAATATATACTCCCAAGATTGCTCTGGGCCGGTACATCTCCCTGGTCAGCCGCCATACGATACCATTTCACGGCCTCGGCATCGTCTTTTGTGACACCTTGACCATTGTAATACATAAACCCAAGACGATACTGTGCATCCGCATCTCCTCGATCAGCTATAAGGCGATACCATTGTAGAAGTTCGGCATAGTTTTTGTCGGCACCTGCATATCCCTGATCAGCCGCCATACGATACCACTTCAAAGCTTCGGGATAGTTTTTTTCGACACCGACACCATGCCAGTATACCCCCCCAAGATTGCTCTGAGCACATGCATCTCCCTGATCAGCCGCCATACGATACCATTTCACGGCCTCGGCATCGTCTTTTGTGACACCTTGACCATTGTAGTACATAACTCCAAGATTGCACTGAGCAGATGCATTTCCCTGATCAGCCGCCATACGATACCATTTCACGGCTTCGGCATCGTCTTTTGTAACGCCTTTTCCATTGGAATAAGAGTAGCCGACCCAAAATTGAGATGCAACGTCTCCTTGTTCAGCTTTTTTCCTGAATACCTCAAATTCTTCGGCATCATTTGCCCATACCGTCTCGAAAAAGAGAACTGAGCATAGCACGCCGAGCACAAAGGTCATCAGAATCCATAGCCGCCCGAAGCGGGCTTTTACACGGAGCTTCATGATGGTTTTTGTTTGATGATTGGAATTGACGTGCGCTCCATTGCCTTATAAAATTACTATAAATGTACAGAAATTTGCCGCACCGCATGCAAGATTCTTACAACCTGATAAAAGAGGTGTCAGGCTCCATCGAATCACTGTCGCAATTTTATAAAGCAAGGTTTTTTTGTTTATGAGTGCTGCCGGATTTACCTTGATAAGGTTCGTGCCTCACCCTAACCTGGATCTCTTGAATTATGGAAACCTATAAACTTGTCCTTCCTGAACATCTCAACCATTACGGTTTTCTCTTCGGCGGCAATCTTTTGAAATGGATTGACGAAATCGGATATATCACGGTCTCTCTGGATTATCCCGGCTGCAACTTCGTGACCGTTGGTATGGACAAGGTAGAGTTCAAAAAAAGTATACGAGGCGGCTCTATCCTCTGTTTTGTGACTGAGAAAAGTAAAATCGGCCATACCTCTATCGAGTACACCGTGCGTGTTTACAAGAAAAGTATTGAGACCGGTGAACGAGTTATGGCTTTCAGTACGCATATCACCTTTGTCTGTCTTGATGACAAGGGGCTAAAAAAAGAACTTTGCTGCGGCTATAAAGAGAAGGGTGAAGGAAACAACTGCGTGTGATCTCTTTTGCACCTCATCCCGCTACCGGGAGGTATTGAAAACCGAACCATTCAAACTCGCCACAAGAGTGATCCCGACCGTGGCCATGACAATATTAGCCAGCCACATGGAGATCATGGGGTCTAGGATGCCTCTTTCGGCAATTTTTTCTCCGGAAATCATGATCATCCAGTAGAGCACAAAGAGGAATAGCGAAATGGCCGCTCCAACACCGAACCCGCCCCGTCTCGCAAGAACGCCAAGGGGAGCACCAACAAGGACAAAGACAAAGCAGGCAAGAGAGAGCGCATATTTTTTATGATAAGCCGCCATATAGCGATTGTACATGTTCCGGTCGGCTTCGATGCTTTTGAGTTCAGCCGCAAGCTGAAGAGGCTGGCGATCGACAAAACCTGCGATACCCGCTCCCGGTTTGGCGGGCAACTTCTCTGTTGTGATACGTTTTTCGGATTCCGAAATTCTTTTCCTGAATTCATCGCCGATGGCAAGCAGCTCTTTTGCGGAAAGCTCGGTATCGCCTGAGCGCATTCGGCTTTCCGAAGAGCGTGAAAAACCAAAGCCTGATGACTCAAAAACAAAGCGGTGCTTCTGAAAACTCATGATACGGTAGCTTTTGTGATCGGGTTGGCGTACCTGGTGAATTTCACCATTGAAGAGCGTCATGACCAGATACTGAGCATCACCGGTAAATTCAATGGTGCCTTTCCGGGCTGTCACCATGGTATTATAATCCCGCCTTGTGGCATCATAGATGACAATACCCCTGAGCTCCTTTGAGCGCTCATCGGTGCTGCGAACGAAGATGGAGTAACCATCCGCAAGGGTTGAAAAAGCGTTTTCCGTTAATCCAAAGGCCGGTTTTGAGCGTGCGATATCGACCATCATCGATTTGGCATAATAGTTTGCCTGGGGAAGCACGATATTATTGAAACGTTCAACAAAGAAGGATAGAAGCAGGCCAGCAAAGAGTACAGGAATCATGAGCCGGTAAAGAGAAATACCGGATGCCCTTAAAACGGTCATTTCAGAGGTGGTTGTCAAAGAGCCGAATGCCATGACGACTGCAACAAGCACGGACATGGGTGCCGCAAGCCCGACCATCCACGCAGACTGCAGCAGAATGAGTTCCATCATAGCAGAAAATCCGATACCCTTACCGATAAAACGATCGGCAAAGGTGGCAAAGAACTGGAGAATCAGGACAAAAATAATGGTGACAAAAGCAAAAATGAAGGGCCCTATGAGCGATTTCAGGATATAGCGATCGATGATTTTCATAAAAAGTTGTCTCTTTGGCTCCCCCTTGTTGCAATGACGACCCTGACGGCCTGGTTCGGACAGTCCGAAGCAAGAGAATATAACCGATAATAGCGATGATGCACAGGAGGTTAATGCTGCAACCTTGAATCGTGCACCCTTCAGATATGACTCTTATGAGCTTTGAGGGTTTTCTCCACAGTTTTGATGAGCTTTTTACCGGTAAAGGGTTTTTCGATAAAATGTATACCATCATCGAAGATGCCATGAGGCGCTATAACGTCAGCCGTATAGCCCGACATAAAAAGCGTTTTAAGGTTTGGAGAGATCGATTGCAGCTTTTTGGAAAGATCACTACCATTCATCTCAGGCATAATCACATCGGTCAGGAGCAGGTCTATGGCTTCTTTGTATTTTTCTGCAATCTGAATTGCTGCTGCAGGTTTAGATGCTTCGAGCACCGCATAGCCGTTTTCTTCAAGTATATTTTTGCAAACGTAGAGAATATCTGCCTCATCTTCAACAAGAAGTATCGTCTTTTTGTCATGACATACCAATGGTACCTGATCAGGTTCCGTTGGTTCATGCTCAATCTCATCAGTTTCGCCCAAATGCAGGGGAAGATAGATATTGAATGTGGTACCTTTGCCGGACGAGCTGTTGCATTCGATATAACCGTTATTCTGTTTCACAATACCATAAACCGTCGACAAACCCAGACCCGTCCCGTTCCCAACCCCTTTGGTAGTAAAGAAGGGCTCAAAAATATTTGCAAGATACTTTTTCTCAATTCCGCAACCGTCATCGCTGACAGCAAGCATGACATAGTCTCCGGGTACCCTGCAGGGATGAGCGGCATTCCTTCTGGTTTTATCAACATGAAGCAGGCTTGTTTCGATGGTGATGACTCCTGTGCCATCAATGGCATCGCGAGAGTTGACACAGAGATTGATCAGAATCTGATCGATCTGTGAAGGATCAATCTTTACCCTGCTTTGCCCTGTTCCAGGAATCCAGAGGAGTGTAATGTTTTCACCTATCAGTCGGCCCAGCATCGGGCGCATCTCCTCAACCATGGTGTTCAGCTCAAGAATCTGCAACATCATGAATTGTTTCCGGGCAAAGGCGAGAAGCTGGTGGGTCAAAGCAGCGGAGCGTGAAGCTGCATTCTGGATGCACTCCAGGTCATCAAGGGAGAACTTGCCGCTTTCGATAGCCATTTCGGTGTGTCCAAGAATAACACCGAGCATGTTGTTGAAATCGTGGGCAATGCCTCCGGCAAGTTTACCGAGCATCTCCATTTTCTGTGAGTGCTGAAGCTCACCCTGAAGTTTTTCACGATCCTCTTCGGCTCTTTTTTTTGCGACAATATCCCAGGTAATATCTGCCAGAGTAATTACCCATCGAGCATCATCCTCATCATAATCATCAGGCCTGCTTCCGATTCCAAGAATCACCATGACTACTTTGCCGCGACTGACAGGAACAAACATGAGACGCCTAACTTCAGCACGGGCTTCAGGCATACCGGTGTCAGGGGAAAATATGCAGAAATCATTCCGGATCACCGGTTTTTTCTCGCCGATAAGATCAGCCCAAATCCCGGTTTCGTAACGTGAAAAGAGCTGTGCCGTTCCTTCTGCCAGACCTATTTTATTTTGTGTGTTGCTCGACCATATCCAGGGTAACCGTGTCTGCTGATCATCTGCAATAAAATGGACAAAGCCTATTGAGCTTCCTGTCACCCTTTCGGCTTCGTCCAGAGTACTCCTCAGGAGTTCTTCAACCGAACAACTCTCCACCATGACAAGTTGTTTGCGACGGAATGCCGATAAAGCCTCGAAGCGTTTGCGTTCTGTTACATCATGAACAATTGAATTGATGATAAATTTGCCGTTTATCCAGATTTTACTGCAATAAACTTCAACATCACGAATTGAACGGTTTGCTCTTCGGTGGCGGAATGAAAATTTGTTTTGCCTGCCTGCAATGGTGTTTTGCATTTTATTAAGGATAATGTCGAGGCGGAGAGTATTGATATCTCCTATCCGCATCTTGCGAAGCTCTTCAATTGACCATCCATAAAATTCTGCTGCCGCATGATTGGCATTCATGATTTTGCCTGTATCAGGATCAATATGAAGCTGGACTGCGGAATGGCTTTCAAAGAGTTTTCTGAACTGCTCCTCGCTGTGTCTGAGCTCTTCCGCAGCCTGCTTGCGTTCGGGGATGTCGTCGAACAAAACGACAAAGCACCCTTTTTTGTGGCTGTAGGCGGTAATGCCATACAATCTTTTCAATGGCTTCAGATAATATTCAAAGCATTCAGCGATGCCAGTTTCAGCAATCCGTCCAAGTCGTTCGATCAACTCCGGATTTGTCTCAAGTATCTCTGGAAAAAGCTCTGATATTTTTCGGCCGGCAACGTTTGTCAGGCCGGTAAGTTCAGTAAATGCAGGGTTGACCGATTCGAATATGAAATCAACAGGCAGACCTCCTTCAACAATCATCCGGCAGTAAGCGTAGCCATTCCGCATTTGCTCAACAAGAGTGCGATAAGGCGATTGCCGGATGAAAACAGGCTTTTCAGTGGGCTGCTCGACGCTTTTATCGTTTTGCATAAGACCTCTTCGATATTCCGGACAATCATGGATTTTCCAGTCGGCATGGAAACAATATTACACAACAATCGTAAACCAACCTGAGCGGCAAGAACAGACCACTTCGCAAGCGTAATATACTACAGTTTGTATGGCAACCATGCAGAAGAGTGTGCAGCACAAAAAAAAAGACTTGCAAGCCGAAACCTGCAAGTCTTTCTTTTTTATGGTGCACCCGGGAGGACTCGAACCTCCAACCCATTGATTAAGAGTCAATTGCTCTACCGATTGAGCCACGGGTGCAGAAAATCTATTTTACCGGCAGTGCAGGAACCAACGGTATGGAAGGTACCGTTTTCGCTGGAGCTGGAGCTGCGGGCTGTGCTGGCACACTCCGCTGCAAAATACTTTCCGGAGAACTTTTTGCTGATCTGCCAGGTAGAGTAAATTCAGCTATAAAACAGATCAGCATCACTGCTGCTGCAAGAATCGCCGTCATCTTGCTTAAAAAGTCACCTGTCCTTCTCACTCCAAGCGTCTGAACAGTGCCCATACTGGCAATACCTCCAGTCAAGCCGCTGCCGCTTTTGGGGCTCTGCAACAAAATGACTCCGATCAGCAGAATCGATGCAAGTAAACCGACAATGACAATGAAAACATGCATTTCCAGCCGCTTTAATAAATTTGCAAATATCGTATCTTCCTGTGAAGAAGGCCTTAATTTAGCAACTTTTAAAAAATATCCAAACCGTGTTTGCAGATGCTGCCAAAATAGTTGTGATAACTGGCATCACCATCGTTATTTTTGGCCTTTTCATGATGGCTTCCGGCAAGTCCGGCTCATGGAACTGGGTCAACTGGTTCGGCAATCTTCCTTTTGATTTTAAAATAGAGCGGGAAAACTTTCGTTTCTCTTTTCCTCTCGGCAGTTCAGTGCTGCTCTCTCTGCTGCTCAGCCTGTTCCTTTACCTTTTCAACAAATTTATCCGATAAGCACCCATGCCAGAAGAAATTAAAAGAGCAGCGCGCAGCGCAACGGCAAGCCGAACGACAAAAGAGACCGACATCACGGCAACGGTGACGCTTGACGGTACCGGAAAAAGCTCTGTCAACTCCGGGGTTCTCTTTCTTGATCACATGTTGATCAATTTCTGTAAACACTCCGGTTTTGACCTTGTACTGGAGTGCCGGGGAGACCTGGAGGTTGATGATCATCACACTGTTGAAGACATTGCTCTCGTACTTGGGAGCACTATTGCCGAGGCACTTGGCGACAAGCGGGGAATAGAACGCTATGGCTGGGCAATCATCCCGATGGATGAAGCTTTGGCACGTTGTGCCCTTGACCTCGGGGGAAGAAGCTGGTGTGTCTTCCATGCGGAGTTCAACCGTCCGGTTATTCAGGGTTTTTCAACGGAGATGGTGGAGCATTTCTTTATCTCGCTTGCTGCAACATTGAAAGCCAATATCCACCTTTCAATCCTTGAGGGAGAGAATACGCATCACAAAATAGAGGCACTTTTCAAATCGTTTGCCTATGCCATGAAGGCGGCTGTTGCCATAACCGGCACAGAAATCCCGTCAACCAAAGGGGAAATTTGAGTTTTTTCTCCAATGACAAAAGGGCTGCCTCTACAGGGAGCCCTTTTGTCATTTCAGATCGCCGTTTTTCAGAAAACAGTCTTGTAACTATTGATAACCAATTATTTTGCGTAGGCAATTGAGCGTTTTTCGCGAATAATGGATACCTTAATCTGTCCGGGATATTGTGCCTCGGATTCGATTTTGTGGGCGATATCATGAGCAAGTACATCTGCCTGTGAATCGCTGACATTATCGCCTTCAACAATCACCCTGATCTCCCGTCCTGCCTGCAATGCATAGGTTTTCAGAACCCCAGGAAATCCTTTGGCGATCTCCTCAAGACTCTCAAGACGTTTAACGTTGCCGTCAGCCGTTACCGCACCACGGGCACCTGGCCGCGAAAGCGAAATAGTGTTGGCTGCATCAACGAGATCTGCGAGTGGTGACTCTTTGTTCACATCTCCGTGATGAGCAGCAATTGCATTGAGCACCACATGAGATTCGTTGAATTTTTTGAGAAAATTCATGGCGGTGATTGCATGAGGTTCATCGCTTTCCGGCAGTACAAGGCCAATGTCGTGCAAAAGACCGGCGCGCTTGGCAAGTCGGGCATCAAGCTTGAGTTCTGCAGCCATAAGACCGGCTAACATGGCAACTTCACGACTGTGCTGCAGCAAGTTCTGGCCGTAAACGGTATAAAATTTCATTTTACCGATAAGCGCGACAATCTCGGCAGGCATATCAGGAATCTGCAACGATGAGAGCGCCTCCTCACCGGCACTGATGATGACATCGTCAATCTCCTTTTTTGCATCTTCATAGGCTTTTTCAATAGCCACAGGATGGATGATGCCATCAACAAGAAGTTTCTGGAGGGTAAGCTTGGCAAGCTCGCGACGAAGGGGATCAAAACAGGAGAGAATAACGACCTCTGGAGTGTCATCAACAATGATATCGACTCCGGTTGCATTTTCAAATGCCTTGATGTTGCGTCCCTCCCTGCCAATGATACGTCCCTTGAGTTCATCGCTCTGGATATGAACGACGGAAAGGGCATTTTCGGTAGCCTGCTCAAAAGAGATGCGCTGAATAGCCGTAAGAAGTGTTTTTTCCGCCAGTCGTCCTGCTTTCTGCTCAGCCTCTTCGTGAATCTGATGAATGGTTTCAGTCGCTTCCTCCTTTGCCTTGGCAACCATATTGTCAATCAGCATCTGGCGCGCCTCTTCAGCCTGAAGGTTGCTGATACTTTCAAGACGCTGGTTCTGCTCGACAATAATCCGCTCAAGCTCTGTCGAACGAAGGGTAAGCGATGTCGATATCTGATCGATCTCCTTGCGCTGATCCTGAAGTTTCCGCTCAATATCCTTGACATCCTGACTCTGTTTTTTCAACTGAGCCTCCTTCTGCTGTGTCTGCTTCTGCAACTGGGTGTACTTGTTGTTTTTGATCACAACTTCCTGATCAAACTCCCGGCGCTTCTTTTTCCACTCCTGGTTTACTTCACTGACCTTAAGTTCTTTGTACTCGTTGGCCTCTTTCTGGGCCTCCTGCACTATCTGCACTGCACGTTCTTCTGCTTCAAGCACTTTGGTCGTGCCGATCCGTTCGAGAAAATAACGTCCAACCAAAAAACCTGCCGCGAAAAAAATAACTGAAGCGAAAACAATCAAAAACAGGTTTATAACTATACCCATTAAACTACCTCCATTTTCATGCTCTCATAATCTCGATTATGAGGCACCGTTTTAAACAAAAAAACCGCACCATGACGAGGTGCGTAAGATCCAAGAACCCGTGTTACACGGTGGGTACCTCCTTCAGATTTTTTGCTTCCAATGGAACAATGCTTCCACTGCTCCCGAAAATACCTGACCTGAAAAAGGCCGGAAAATTCAGCAAGGCCTGCAATCAAAGAGAAGAGTTTGGTTCCCTGTTTTTTGATGTTAGTTCTTTTACTTACAATCACCCCAATCAACCGGTGCGGATATTCATCCTCAATGTAACGGTTTATTACAGATTTTGCCCGATAAAAACATTCAGACGGGCAATATTCTGCCTTAACAACGCCATCTCCTCTTCAAGTTCGACCTTTTTTTCGGCAAATGAAATTGCAGCAAGTACCGCGAGTTTGACAGGCTCAAATGTCGGTGCCTTTTCGGCAAAAAGCCGCATCACTCCATCAACATCACGGGCTGCTTTTTCGGTCACTTCCCGCCGCTCGACCCTTAAGGGATAGCTGTAACCATAAACATTTACATCAATTTTCTCCATCGCAGACTTACAATGCCTGATTGTTTCTGAGTTCCATCTCTATTTTCTGCAAAATCATGACCAGCTTCTGTTTTACCTGCACTTTTTCTGCATAGTCAAGTACTCCAACCGGAGTCCCCCCCGCATCCATGGGAGTGGAACCAACCGTTCCGGGCAGCTTGTAATTCCTCAAAATATTCTGCAGACTTGAGAGTTCAGATCGCAATACATCATTCTCTTTCCGGCAGTCAGTCAACCGGTCAACAAGAAGTTGAATATTTTTCTCAAGCAGGTTAACATCACCGTTACTATTTTGCGCATCTAAATCTTGCATAGAACAAAGAGTATCAGACTTGTCGAATTACCGCACCAAGCTTACTCTCGGCATTACTGCCGACCTTCGAAATAATATCGTTGATTCTTTCATCCTGCAACGTCCCGGTATGATCAGCAATTTCAAGAGAGAGTGCTACGCTACGCTCTCCCCCATCCTCATGGGTGCGCTCGAAGAGATCAAACACAGAAACTTCCCTGATCAAAGCATCACTTGAACGCACAAGTTCGACAAGTGACTGAACCGAAACATCTGGCGGAAGAACAAGCGATATATCCCTCTGAACAACTGGAAATCTGGACGGTGGTTCATACGTTACACCTGACTGAAAACAGCACTCAAGAGCTGCTGCATCAATCTCCGCTATATAAACATCCTGTCCAATATCAAATTTGCCCAAAAGGTCTGAACCGAGCTGCTGAACCACCCCAACCCTGTACACGCAACTCTTTTCATTTTCTGTCAACGTTACCTCAATATTGACAGTGGCTTCATTATAAATATTCACCGCTGATTTATCAAGCAAATTCAGCTTCTCCAGAAGCATCTCGACAGCACCCATAAGATCGTAAAAATCAACCTTTTCGGAGGACTGATTCCAGATTCTGGGGAAACGGCTTCCCGTCATGGCAAGAACGAGATACTCCTTTTCCCTGTAGCCTTCAAGCGACGATTTCCCGCTTCGCTCACCTTCGGGAACACTCTGAAATCCCCTCGCAACCTCAAAAAGTCTTAATTCCCTGTTCCCATGGCGGATATTATGACTGATCACCTTCAAAAATCCGGGAACCAGCCCCGGCCTGAGCACCTCAAGCCCCTCACTGATAGGATTAAGTACCCCAACAAGCTTGTCGCTGAACAATGTGGCCTCATCTTTTTTCATGAGCGGATTGGTGAGAATTTCCCGGAAATTCAAGCCAACCATAAGAGAACGAAGGAAATCAGGGAAATACTCCGGAAAGTTGCGGGACTGCGGATAGATGGTCGCCATCTGGGCAGAAGGCTGAATATTGTCATAACCGTACAGGCGGGCAATCTCCTCGACAAGATCAATCTCCTCCGAAACATCAACCCTGAAGGAAGGAACCATAAACGTAATCGACTTCCCTTCAATTCCGTCAGCAGAAAAACCGATCCCTTCGAGCATCTTCACCATTTCAGAAACAGATATCAAACTGCCAAGAAGAGCGTTGACCCGTTCAGGCCGCAAGGTTACCTGGCGCAACGCTGACTCCGGAAAGCCACACTCCTGAGCCCCTTCAACACTTCCGCCAGCAAGTTCCAGAATCAGGGTGACGGCGCACTCTGCCGCTCTTTTGACATTATTCGGGTCAATGCCTCGCTCATAGCGATAAGAGGCATCAGAGGAAATCCCTAATTCTTTTGATGTCTTACGAACTGATGAAGCATTAAAATATGCCGATTCCAGCAGGATATCCGTTGTGGTATCACTAACCGCTGAATTCAATCCTCCCATTATCCCGGCAATTGCAGCAACAGTTCCATCACCATCACAAATTGCTGTCATTCCAGGAGATACATCATAAGCACTATTATTCAGAGCAATAAAATCGGCATGACAATCCGTTCTAACCACAACCCGCTCACCGGCAAGCTTGCCAAGGTCAAAGGCATGAAGCGGCTGACCAAGCCCGTGAAGAATATAGTTGGTAATATCAACGATGTTGTTCTTCGGCCTCAATCCGATACTTTCAAGCTTTTTTCGAAGCCATGCGGGAGATTCGGCAACTCTAATGCCTCGTATGACCACGCCAGAATAATAGGGACAGGCAACCGCATCCATAACTTCGACCCGTGTACCGGTATTTGAAAACGCCATAGCGCTCCGTTCCGGATAGTGCAACTCTTCACCTCCTGCAAGCTCCCTTGCCACACCAAGATGAGAGAGGACATCAGGGCGGTTTGGTGTAACGGCAATATCAAGAACAACATCACTATCAAGATAACGGGCGACAGGCACGCCAGGCTGGCAGGAAGGGTCAAGCTCCATAACGCCTGAATGGTCACCAGAGAGCCCGAGTTCATCAGAAGCGCAAATCATGCCGAAAGAGCGTTCGCCACGTATTTTTGAAGGCTTGATGGTCATGGTTTGACCGTCAGAGCATGTAAGCCTGGCTTTTTCCGTCGCAACAGGAACAACCATTCCAGCTTTGACATTTGGCGCACCGCATACAATCTGAAGTGGAGATTCACGGCCAACATCAACCCGGCAAATCGTCAACCGCTCGGCATTCGGATGCGCCAGAACCTCCTCGATTCGCCCGACAACAACAAGATCGTCAGGCATAGAGAGCTCCTGAACCTCCTCTACCTCAAAACCGAGAAACGTCAGTTTTTCAACAAGTGCAGGTGTTTCTGTAGAAAAGGAGGGAAAAAAATCTTTAAGCCAACTGACAGATATTTTCATAAGGAGAAGGAAATCTGCTTTGATGAATGAAAAAAAGCCCTGTACCGGTAATGAACAGAGCTTTTATGAGTGACCCCAACGGGATTCGAACCCGTGCTACCACCTTGAAAGGGTGATGACCTAACCACTAGTCGATGGGGCCTTATATGGGTGAATGAGGGGACTCGAACCCCCGGCCTCCAGGGCCACAACCTGGCGCTCTAACCAACTGAGCTACAATCACCGTGTAAAACTTACGGACTTTTACTTGTGCGCCCGACTGGACTCGAACCAGTAACCCTCAGCTTAGAAGGCTGATGCTCTATCCATTGAGCTACGGGCACAGCTTCAATCATCAGACCTCTACCTGTCGGGGTGCCGAGACTCGAACTCGGGGCCTCCTGCTCCCAAAGCAGGCACGCTACCAACTGCGCCACACCCCGCTGCCTTAACGGAAGGCCCAATATAGCACAAGAAGATTAATTACAAAAAAATATTTCTTGGCACCATAAAGATTTATTCAGAAAAAAAATCCGCAATGATACGGCGGAGCTCTTCATGGCAAACCATTTCGATAGCCTCAGATGGAGTAACAAGCTTTCGCCGGCGATCATGCATTTCATCCCACTCATCAAGCATGGTCTCAATGAAAAGCGGATAGACCTGAACCGAAAAGTTTTTTCCGAACTTACGGTAACGGTACTTGCCAGCCTCTTTATGATGGACAAGACCAATCAGGCCAGCCTCCTCATAAGCCTCTTTTGCTGCTGATTCCGCTGGAGAGAGCCCTTTCTCGACATATCCCTTGGGAATAATCCAACGTTCAGATTTTCTGGAAGTAATAAGCACAAGCCTGCCATCGAGGACTGGAATTACCCCGGACTGCCTGAATACTCCCTTGAACCTCCCTGCCATAGCACACTTGATAAGAATTGTTTCTGGCTCGTCGTCTCCATTCTGCAACCAAACAGCTTTCGCTGAAAAATGAAAATATGACTGCTGAAACACAAAATACAACTGATTTGTTTATTTAATAGCTCTTTGCCACTAATTGGAGTATTTAATTTTGTCATGCTTTTTTGTAACATAGGAAGAAGCATATCCGGGTGTTTGATTTTATAACCAAAATCATTGAGAAAACATGAAAGCAATCATTCCTGTTGCCGGTGTCGGCACCCGTTTACGACCCCATACCTTTTCCCGTCCCAAAGTATTGCTCAACGTGGCTGGCAAACCTATTATCGGCCATATCATGGACAAGCTTATCGCCGCAGGAATCGATGAAGCCATTGTCATTGTCGGCTATTTGGGCGACATGGTTGAAGAGTGGATGGTAAAGAATTACAGTATCAAGTTCACCTTTGTCACCCAGACAGAGATCCTCGGACTTGCCCATGCTATCTGGATGTGCAAGCCTTACGTCACCGATAATGAACCGTTGTTCATCATTCTGGGCGACACCATTTTTGATGTTGATCTTCAGCCAGTACTCCAGAGCCCCTTTTCCACTCTTGGAGTCAAAGAGGTTGAAGACCCCAGGCGATTCGGCGTTGCTGTAACCGGGGAAGGGAAAATACTGAAACTGGTTGAGAAACCCGATACTCCCGTCAGTAACCTTGCCATTGTCGGTCTCTATTTTCTGCAACATGCAGGAACCCTCTTTGCAAGTATCGATTATCTGATCAGCAATAAGATAAAGACAAAGGGAGAGTACCAGCTCACCGACGCCCTGCAGTTCATGATTGAGGGTGGAGAACATTTTACCACCTTCCCTGTTCACGGCTGGTATGACTGCGGCAAGCCTGAAACACTGCTCTCCACCAATGAGATTCTTCTCAAGAACAACGTTTCAACAAAAGAATATCCTGGCTGCATTATCAATGATCCAGTCTTTATCGCTGATAATGCCGTTCTTGAAAACTCCATTATCGGTCCCTATACCACCATCGGTGAACATGCCATCATTAAAAATGTCATTATCAAAAATTCTATTATTGGATACAGTGCACGGGTTGCCCATATCATGCTCAGTCACTCAATTGTGGGAAACAGTGCCTTCATTACAGGAAGCTCCCAAGAGATCAACATTGGCGACTACTCTGAAATACGGGTGGGATAGGCAAGAGATTTTTTGCATAGAAGAAAACGAATAGTTACATTTTGGCTTTATTTTTCATCGACATCCCCATTACCTATGGACACGGTGTCGCAAGCTCTCAGCAGGGGTTATTTCCCCGAGCTTGCCGGAAGTTTTTCCGTGTCCCGAGTCATCTCTTTTTGACATCCTCTCACTGAAAAACTTTCCATTGCTTCACTTTTTTTGTTGTTACTCTCATTCGTTTAACCAAAACCTTTCAGAACATGTCACAAACAAGGTATTTCTTTACCTCAGAATCCGTCTCAGAAGGACACCCGGACAAGGTTGCCGATCAGATTTCCGATGCTGTACTTGATGATTTTCTCCGCCAGGACCCGAGCTCACGCGTTGCCTGTGAAACCTTTGTCACAACCGGTCAGGTGATTGTCGGTGGAGAAGTCACGACGAAAGGAATTGTTGATATCCAGAAAATAGCCCGTCAGGTAGTCAGCGAAATCGGCTACACCAAGGGCGAGTACATGTTTGAAGCCAACTCCTGCGGTGTGCTTTCAGCGCTCCACAGCCAGTCACCCGATATCAACCGCGGTGTTGACCGCAAGGAAGAGATTGCTGACGAGTTTGACCGTGTCGGCGCAGGTGACCAGGGTATGATGTTCGGCTACGCATGCACGGAAACTCCCGAGCTTATGCCAGCGGCAATCCAGTTTGCGCAGCAGTTGGTCAAAAAACTTGCTGAAATCCGCAAGGAAGGCAAAATCATGACCTACCTTCGCCCGGATGCAAAAAGCCAGGTAACACTTGAATATGAAAACGAAAAAGTTATCCGCGTTGATGCTGTTGTTGTTTCAACCCAGCATGATCCGGAACCGGAAGGCGTGAGCGAAGCCGCATGGCAGGAAGTTATCAAGCATGACATCATTGAACATGTGATCAAGGTGGTCATTCCCGCAAACCTGATCGACGAAAAGACCAAGTTTCATATCAATCCGACAGGACGTTTTGTCATCGGTGGACCACACGGGGATACCGGTTTGACTGGACGCAAGATCATTGTCGATACCTACGGTGGTGCAGCTCCCCACGGCGGCGGCGCGTTCAGTGGCAAAGATCCTTCCAAGGTTGACCGTAGCGCAGCCTACGCATCGCGTCACGTTGCAAAGAACATTGTTGCAGCAGGTCTGGCCGACAAATGCACCGTTCAGGTATCCTATGCCATCGGTGTTGCTCGGCCGGTTTCGATCTACATCAATACCCACGACACGGCAAAACACGGCCTCAACGATGCCCAGATCCAGGAAAAAGCTGAAGTGATTTTTGATCTTCGTCCGGCAGCCATCATCAAACGTTTCAGCCTCGACAAGCCAGAAGGATGGAGCTATCAGCAGACCGCAGCCTACGGCCATTTCGGTCGTGATATCTTCCCATGGGAAAAAACTGAAAAGGTTGCAGAGCTGAAAACAGCCTTCGATCTTGCATAAACAATCGCAACACATTAAAACCAGATGACAATATGACAACAGTCTCAGATGTGCTTGATTATAAAGTAGCCGATATCTCCCTTGCAGAATGGGGACGCAAGGAAATTGAGGTCGCCGAAAAAGAGATGCCGGGCCTTATGGCTACCAGGCGCAAATATGCAGGGCAATACCCGCTGAAAGGCGCCCGTATCGCAGGATCACTGCACATGACCATCCAGACGGCTGTGCTGATCGAAACCCTTGTGGAACTCGGAGCCGAGGTTCGCTGGGCAAGCTGCAACATTTTTTCCACACAGGATCATGCGGCAGCAGCCATAGCAGTAACCGGTGTCCCGGTTTTTGCATGGAAGGGAGAAAGCCTTGAAGAGTACTGGTGGTGTACCCGCCAGATCCTTGAGTTTGAAGGGGGAAAAGGGCCAAACCTCATCGTCGATGATGGCGGTGACGCAACCCTTATGATCATTCTCGGTTATAAAATTGAGAACAGTCCTGAACTGCTCGAAAAAACTCCCGCCAATCTGGAGGAGAAAGCTCTTTATCAGCAGTTCAAAGAGGTCTTTGCAGAGGACAGCCAGCGTTGGCACAAGGTTGCCGCAGAAATGAAAGGTGTTTCTGAAGAGACCACCACCGGTGTTCATCGCCTCTACCAGATGATGGAAAAGGGCGAACTGCTCTTCCCTGCCATCAACGTCAACGACTCGGTCACCAAGTCAAAGTTCGACAACCTCTACGGATGCCGCGAGTCACTGGCTGACGGTATCAAGCGTGCAACCGATGTGATGGTTGCCGGCAAGGTTGTTGTGGTGCTTGGTTATGGGGATGTGGGCAAAGGCTCAGCTCGCTCAATGCGCGCTTACGGTGCCAGGGTAATCGTTACGGAAATTGACCCGATCTGTGCGCTGCAGGCCGCAATGGAAGGCTACGAAGTCTCCACCATGGATGAAGCTGTCAAAGAAGGAAACATTTTTGTCACCACTACCGGCAATAAAGATGTCATCACTCTTGAGCACATGAAGCAGATGAAGGATGAAGCCATTGTCTGTAACATCGGCCACTTCGACAACGAAATCCAGGTTGAACAGCTTTATGCCTACGCAGGTGCAAAAAGACTGAATATCAAGCCACAGGTCGACAAGTATACCTTCGAGAATGGCAACTGCATCTATCTGCTTGCAGAAGGACGCCTTGTCAACCTCGGGTGCGCAACCGGACACCCTTCGTTTGTGATGAGCAACTCCTTCACCAACCAGACACTGGCACAAATCGAACTCTGGACCAAGGAATATGCAATTGGCGTCTACCGTCTGCCAAAAGAGCTTGATGAAGAGGTTGCAAGACTGCACCTTGAACAGCTCGGCGTAAAACTCACCAGATTAACCGACGAACAGGCTGCATACATCGGTGTACCACAGGATGGACCCTACAAACCAGAACATTACCGCTATTGATTGATTTGGCGGAAAGAGGACTGACACAAACAAAAAAGGCAACCCCGGAAAGGTTGCCTTTTTTGTTTTGCTGGGGCGGCAGGATTCGAACCTGCGGATGTCGGCTCCAAAGGCCGATGCCTTACCACTTGGCGACGCCCCAATGCGGTTACAATAAATTTGTAACCGATTTTAAATATACGTACAATATGAGACAATCACAACAACTTACGGGGCTGACTTCGCGGGATAAGATATACCTTGTGGTTCGCAAAAATTATATTTACGAATATTGGGATGGGATAAATACGGAATATAATGGTGGAATGACCCATCGGGCGAAATGGGGCACGGGATACATTACGGATACGGATAGGGCGGGATGACCCCGCCCCTACGGATTTGTTGAGGGAATAATAAAATATTATTGACAGGCGATGGTAAAAATAAAAATCTGCGGAATAACCCGCCTTCAGGACGCGCTTGATGCTTGCCATGCCGGGGCAGATGCTCTTGGCTTCAATTTCAGTCGCATGAGTCCGCGAGTAATTGCGCCTGAACAGGCAAGGGCAATCATCGAAAAATTACCGCCTCTTGTTCAGTCAGCAGGCATTTTCGTTGATCAGTCACCCGAAGAGATCAATGCCATCTGCCGCTTTTGCAAGCTCCAGATAGCGCAACTGCACAGCGAGCAATACAACCCGGATCATGCACGCTCCATAACAGAGGCCAGGGTAATCAAGGTTTTTCGGCCTGAAGAAAATTTTGCGGTGGAGGAGGTTTTGGCGTTTGCAAAAAAAAGCGGCGTCAACGCTTTCCTTTTCGACGCTTTTCGGCCCGACATGGCGGGAGGAACGGGAGAAACTATCGGACGCTCTCTTGCAGCCCGAATCTTCAATGAACTGGAAAATTCCTGTTATGCCATTCTGGCCGGAGGGCTGAACGAAACCAACGTTGGCGAAGCAATCCGCCATGTTCAGCCCTATGGTGTCGATACCTCAAGCGGAGTGGAGATGCTGCCCGGAATCAAGGACAGCAAAAAAATCCACTCATTTATCAAGACCGTACATCTTGCAAGTTCTTAAAAACCGCTGCAAGCATTTACCTGTCCAAGAATCAGCGCCGAAGCTGTTTCCGGCAATTCAACCGTAATCAGATGCCCACATTCAGGCACTTCGACATAAGTACCCTTATGGGTCAACTCCACCAGTTTTTTCGTATTCTCGCAGGTCATGATCGTATCCCCCGCACCTGCCACAAAAAGGATAGGCATACCCATAGACTTGACCATCTCAGGAACGGAATCTGTCGTCTGAAAGGAGGTTATATGGCGGGTTGTTTGATCAATAGCCTCCGGTGCACACAGGCCAAGACTTTTAAATCCAATAAGAATATCGTGCAGCAAAATCGTATTCTTTGACAGAACCCACCGGGCAAACATATAGGCGGGAAGCCACCAGGTGAGTTTGCGCAAAAGATTGTTGAAAACAAAAGTAATCGTGTTTGTGGCAAATGCCTGGATGAAGGCACTGTTCGGCAGATAACCGAAATTGAAAAAGGTCATCGACTGAATAAGATCAGGATGAACGCGGGCATAATCAAGCGCAACGAAAGGTCCGAAAGAAAATGCCGCTATATGAAATTTGCCAAGCTGAAGTTTAGTGACCAGTTCATCCAGGTCATGCGCAAAAAAATCGATATGATAGTGGTTCTTTGGATCATTGTCTGACCATCCATGTCCACGCATATCGTAGGCTATGGTGCGTATACCGCTCTTGTTGAGAGAGTTGATCACATGATGCCACCACATCCACCAGCAATCCCATCCATGAATGAGCAATACTGTCTGGGCTGCATCTTTGGGGCCAGAATCGTGATAATGGTGAACAATACCGTTCAGCTCAATAAAGCAACTCTGCTCCATTAACGAAAGCTCGTAGGAGGCACGTTTTGCCGCAGCAACGTCTTGCGACGCCTGAAGATCAAGAAGCTCCTGACGGTAACGGGTAAATTTTTGTGTCGGGGATGACGATGGGTATGCCATAACACGTATCATCTGAATGGTGAGTTGAGATATGGTCTCATATTATTCCTAAAGATAAGAAAAATTTTACCTTGACCGGAAAAAAACAGGTTAGGCATCATGGTATTGTTTTTGTTGCGGCTGTGCAGCGCAAAACGATCATTGTTTACTGGCCAGAAGTCTGACCCCGAAGAAAAATCTTTTCACATTCGCGCCGGATAATTTCCTGCTGTTCGAGAATCAGTTCCGGATCAACCGTAAAATGGTTCAGGAGCTGTGAGAAAATCTGGATAGATGTTTCAAATTTTTCTGTAACGACAACATCAGCGCCAGCCCTGTAGAGCGCGGCAACATCATCAAGAGTTCTTGCTCTGACAATCACAAACGCTTTTTTATTGATTTCGCGAATCATGGCAATACTTTTGCCAATAGCAGTGGTATCTGAAATCCCGAGCACCACCGCACGGGCATGATCTATTCCAGCCCGAATCAGTGCTTTTTTTTCTGTACAGTCGCCATAAAAAATAGGCTCACCTCTTCTTTTCATAACTTTAACCATTTCCCGCTCAATTTCAAGCACGGAATAAGAGATATTGGTGGCATGGAGCACTGCTGCTACATTCTGGCCATTAATGCCAAAACCGATAATTGCAGCATGAATCTCCCCTGCGCAGATAATCGTACTATCGGGAGGACGCACCGCAGAGGTAGAGGAGTCCCTTGAGACCAGAGGAATAAATCCGAGTGCAGGCGCTACCTGGTCGGCAATTTTCGGCGCAATGGCTATCATGGCCGGAGTGACGATCATGGTTACAACAATGATGGCGAGCATGGCCTGAAATACTTCGTGATTGATAACGCTGTTTTTCAGACCACTCTCAGCCAGTACAAAGGAAAACTCCCCTATCTGTGCAAGCGCCATACCTGCCATCATGCTGACCCTGAGAGAGTGACCGAGAAAAAGGGAGACCCCCGCAACAAGCAGCCCTTTTACAAAAAGCACCACAAGGGCAATTCCAACAAAAAGAGGCAGATGGATCATCTTGACGTCAAGCAGAAGCCCGACTGATATAAAAAAAATGCTGCTGAACGCCTCACGAAAGGGGTCAATAGTCACGCTTATCTGATGACTTTCATCGGTACTGGCAATCACCATACCGGCTACAAATGAACCAAGAGCAAGCGACAAACCAACCAGGGAGGTGAGATAAGCCGCTCCGAAACAGATAACAAGCGCTCCGATAACAAGAACCTCTCGCGCATGAAGGGATGCAATAAGACGAACCATTTTCGGCATAAGAAGCCTGAAGCCGAGAAAAATCCCCGTAGCGAAGAGCACAATGAGGCCAATTTTATTTACCACCGTTGCAAAAGAGGGGGCGGCATCAGGATGTAAAAAATTAATGCCAATCATCAAGGGAACAATTGCGAGATCCTGAAAAATCAGGATTCCTAAAGCGATACGGCCATGCGGCAAAGTCAGCTCATCACGGTCAGTCAGAATTTTCAGACATATTGCCGTACTGCTGACAGAAAAGGTAAACCCGAGAAACACTGCGGCTGAAACAGTAATTCCCCGTCCTATGGCAAGCATAAACCAGTAAGACAGAAAACTGATCGCAAGACCGGTCACAAGAATCTGGACAACACCGCCAACCAGCACAATTTTTTTCAGTTTTTTAAGATCATCGAGCGAAAATTCGAGACCGATCGTAAACAAGAGGAGAACAACGCCAAGCTCGGCAAGCGTTGAAATCATTTTCTGGTCATAGACCGCGCCGATACCCGACGGACCAAGAAGAATGCCCGTAAAAATCAGACCGATGACCGGCGGAATCTTCAACCGCTGGAAAATCAGAATAATAGCGACAGCAAATGCCCCTATAAGCACCAGTTCGCCTAAAAAATCAAATTCATGCATGAGAGTACGTTATCCGGGAAAAACGGCCAGCAAACAGGAGGCATATTTACTTATTGTATCTATATCTATCAACAAATCAAAACAAGAGGTAAATCGCAAGAGAGAAAGGGGGAAATGCCAATATTGAAAATTGTGAACGGCATAAATAATATGTTTGAAAATGAGCAATAATTACTTTAAACTTGGTACAGAAATCAGTCAATGGTTGACTGATCGCTTTTCAGGTAATTTGTGCTTTGGTTACTTGAAGGTATCTCCTCCTATCAATGCACATGCATACAGAGACTAACAATGAATATTTACATTGGCAATTTGGCTTACACGGTTACTGAAGATGATCTGCGCGATGCCTTCTCCGAATTCGGGCAGGTCGATAGCGCAAGCATCATTAATGACAAGTTTTCAGGGCGTTCCAAAGGGTTCGGATTTGTTGACATGCCTAACGACAGTGAAGCTCGTGAAGCCATCGAATCAATGAATGAGAAGGATTTGAACGGCCGCACCATCAAGGTGAACGAAGCAAAGCCCCGTGAAGAACGACCAGCAAGAAGAGATCGCTACTAAGCCTTAATCTTTAAAGCCATTTTTCTCTTAAGCCAGACAGAATGCAAGTTCTGTCTGGCTTTTTAATTTATCCCATACAGCCCTTTATGCCTGTACAAGTCATCTACATTACCGCAGTGCTTCTCTTTCTCGCCATACTTCCAATGCCTGCCGATTTCTACGCTTTGCTGCGAATTGTTGCTGCGGGGACCTTTGCCTGGGGAGCATACCGAAACTTCGCAAAGAGAGTGCTGCTCTTGCCCCTTGCCTATACCCTTTTCGCCATAATCTTCAATCCGGTAATGGAAATCAACCTTCCAAAAGAAATCGGGATAGCCGTTGACCTCGCAGCAGCAATACTCCTGCTTGCAACAAAAAAACAGATAGCAGAATAAGGACGATTGCAAGATGTCCGTGGCTTTAATACAACTGGCACAATGTCTTAAACCTGCACATACTGCGCAGCCTTTGCACCGCAGACAGGGCAGGTTTCCGGTGGAGTGCCAAGCTCGATATGACCACAGAATGGACAGAGCCAAACCTCGGTTGCCGTGATATCCTGACCGTTGCGAACCGCTTCGAGTGCTTTTTTATAGAGTTCGGCATGAACCTGTTCAGCCTTGAGCGCAAACGCAAACATCCGCTTTGCAGGATGGCCATCGGCTTCAGCCTGCTCAAGCATCGGCGGATACATCTCGGTATGCTCAAATGTTTCTCCACCGATTGCCGCAGCAAGATTCTCGGCGGTTGAACCGACTCCACCAAGTGCCTCAAAATGACCCTCAGCATGGATACGCTCTGCCTGGGCTGTCGTACGGAACAACTTCGCAACATTACCAAAACCCGCACGTTCAGCCTCTTTGGCAAAAGCAAGGTACTTCTGGTTAGCTTGACTCTCACCGGCAAATGCCTCTCTCAGATTCTCTTTCGTTGTAGCCATAACACTTCTCTCATTTATTTTGTTTATCCATTATACTGGTGTTGCCTGTCTAAGCCTCACTCCAGAAATCGTATATCTTGATGATAAATTCTGGCATCAAGAGTGTCAAGTTGACCAAATCATCCTCCGTCAATTCATCAAAATCGTCTGTTATTTTAGCAAGAAGAAACATCGGCAGCACAAGTTGTGCCGTCTCTTCATCTTCAAGGAAAGGCCGCCATGAGGCATGTGCCAACTCCATACCCACGGTAAATCCAAGTGCCCAGTTTTCAACGGCGATACTCTTCTCTTCCTCATCAGCATAGGCGAATTGTTCAAATACTGGAAAAAATTCATCCGGATCTTCATCAAATTGCCGGGCAATAGAGCTCATGTGGCGAACAAGCAGCTCGCGTATTGTTCTTGCTTCTGCTTCCGAAGAAAAACAGGGCTCATTATTGGTTTCCTGATCCCAGATAAAGGCAATCCATCTGTCAGGTGGAATCACTTCTGGACCAACAACCAGTGCGGTCATATAACCGTCAATCATTTCAATGGAAAACAGGCAATCCTCCGGGGTCGAATCAGAGACGAGAAAGCTCTCCAGTTTTTCGAAATCTTCATCGGAGAGCGGTCGCTGCAACGGATCAGATAGGTTCATGAGAGTGGACTGTTTACAGTGGAAAATGGACAATTTGCTGACCGATATGTTTAAAAAAAACCTGGAAACCCTCCGCCTGCAATGACGGGTTGAGAACAAAAAATCGGTTTTCTCGCCACAAAAGCGCTACGCGTTGATAAAATAATACAAAAAGATTATATAGAAACCCAAGCCTGCAAAGGGCTACTTGTTCATTTTCTTTTTCAAAGACACACCATGTTCAAACCAAAATTATTTTCAATCCTGCCGGAGCTTACCCCGGATCGGATTATGAAAGATGTCATTGCCGGTATTATGGTCGGCATTGTTGCACTGCCACTGGCGATAGCTTTTGCTATTGCATCCGGAGTATCCCCTGAAAAGGGGCTGATCACTGCTGTAATCGGCGGCTTTCTTGTCTCCTTTCTTGGTGGAAGCCGGGTACAGATAGGAGGCCCGACAGGAGCTTTTATTGTAATCCTTTACGGGATTGTCCAGCAATACGGTATTAACGGCCTGGTAGTAGCAACCATCATGTCAGGCATCATCCTTATGATCATGGGCTTCGCCCAGTTCGGTTCACTGATCAAGTTTATCCCCTATCCGGTGATTGTCGGATTTACCAGCGGTATTGCGGTCATTATTTTCTCCAGCCAGGTCAAGGATTTTCTTGGTCTCGACATCGCCACTGTGCCAGCAGATTTTATCGGCAAATGGTCATCCTACGCCGGTCACCTGTCAACATTCGATCTTGCAAGCTTCATGATCGGCATACTTGCCCTGTTGATTATCCTCTTCTGGCCAAAAATTTCACGAAAGATTCCCGGCTCGCTCATTGCTATTGTCGCAACAACCGTGATTGTGCAATACTTTCATCTCGATGTAGCAACCATTCAGTCCCGTTTCGGAGAGATCCCCTCCATGATTCCTGCCCCGACACTCCCGTCGGTTGATTTCGCCACCATACAGCACCTCATCATGCCAGCAACCACCATCGCCTTACTTGGAGCAATTGAAGCGCTGCTCTCGGCCGTTGTTGCTGACGGTATGATAGGCAGCCGACACAAGTCAAATATGGAGCTCATTGCCCAAGGGGCAGCAAATATCATTACCCCCCCTCTTTGGCGGCATACCCGTCACCGGAGCAATCGCAAGAACAGCGACCAATGTCAAGAACGGCGGCAGAACCCCTGTAGCCGGAATTGTTCACGCCATCACACTGCTCCTGATCATGCTGCTCTTCGGCAAATGGGCAAAGCTTATTCCGATGCCTTCTCTGGCGGCAATACTCATTATTGTTGCCTGGAACATGAGCGAAATCCAGGTATTCCGGCAACTCCTCAAAAGCCCGCGAAGCGATGTCATTGTCCTGCTGACCACTTTCGGCTTGACCGTTGTTTTTGATTTGACACTCGCCATTGAGATCGGAATGCTTCTCGCCGTTATCCTCTTCATGCAGCGCATGGCCCAGCTCTCCAATGTCGGCGTCATTACAAAGGAGCTGATTGACCGCGATGAAGAGGATGACCCAAATACGATTGTAACACGAAAAGTGCCTGATGGCGTCGAGGTCTTTGAAATAGGTGGACCCTTTTTCTTTGGAGCTGCCAGCAAATTCAGGGAAGCGATGCACATTGTTGAAAAAGCACCAAAAATCAGGATCATCAGAATGCGGAGCGTCCTTTCCATCGATGCCACTGGGCTGAACATGATGAAAGAGCTGCTCAAAGACTGCAGAAAAACAGAGACCAGGCTTATCCTTTCAGGCGTTCATGCCCAGCCCCTCTTTGCCCTGCAGCAATACGGATTGTACGACGACTTGGGTGAAGAGAATATTTTCGGCAATATTGACGATGCTCTCGACCATGCAAGAGAGATTCTCGGCCTGCCAAAAGTGGGACGGCAGCAAAACTTCGTTCCAACAGTGCAGCGCGAAAAAAGCTGAGCTCCACCGCCCGGGGGTAACCGCTCATCAGGTATGAGGATTGGCGGTTACCTCCAACTGGCAAGAACACAATCAGCGAAGAGATACGTTGCTTATACTAAAATGTGGGTACAGTCTTTATATTGTACTCAACATTGCCTGTCAATCACGACGCAAAAAACGATCCCCCTCAATGCTGAGCAACAAAGGCTGCAATAATTCTGCCCACGAGAATAACGTTGATTCGCTCTTCGTAAGTCCCGAGATATTTCTTCGTCTCTTTGACAGCCTGTTGAACGGATGCGCCTACTGCCGAATAATATACAAAGAGGGCATTCCTGTTGATTTTGTTCATGTAGTAGTCAACCCAGCCTTCACGCAACGAACAGGATTGAAAAATATTGGCGGACGAAGAGCCTCCGAGCTTCTTCCCACTCTTCATCAGTCAACTCCTGAGCTTTTTGAACGACTTGCAAAGGTTGCAGAGAGCGGCATTGCTGACCGCTTTGAAATTTACATCGCTCCCTTGAAGGCTTGGCATGACATTTCAGCCTTCAGTTCAAAGAAAGGGGAGTTCTTCGCTGTGTTCGAAGATATCACCACACGCAAACAAGCAGAACAAAAGCTGAAAGAGAGCGAGGAACGGTTCAGGAAACTCTTCGAAAGTCATGCTGCAATCCAGCTTGTCATTGATCCGGATACTGGCAATATTGTTGATGCCAATGCAGCGGCAGAGAATTTTTATGGCTGGCCAGTTGATGAACTCCGCCAGATGAAAATAGAGCAACTCAGTATACTCCCGCCTAAAACGGTAAAAAAGAATCTGGAAAAAATCCGTTCATCAAAGCAAAACCATTTTTTTTTCTCTCACCGCCGCAAAGACGGCTCAACTCGTGATGTTGAGGTCTTCAGCAACATGATCGAGACAGCAGGAAGCAATCTTCTCTATGCCATCATTCACGATATCACCGAACGCAAACGGCTGGAAGCCATCACCGCATTTCGCTTTCGCCTTTTCAAAATGGCTGAAAGCCACTCAGTAGAAGAGTTGCTCCGGGCAACACTCGACGAAGCCGAGCAATTGACGGAAAGCTCGATTGGATTCTGCCAGCAGCTTACGGATGACACAACGGTACCCTCGCTTGAGGTATGGTCAACCAACTCCAACAGGAAACACGACTGGATGAAGCGGTATAAGGGTGATCAATCCCTACTGAAAAAATCTGGTATATGGGCCGACGCCCTGCTGGAAAAAAAAGCGGTAATTCAAAACGATTACAAAGCGCTCCTGAAACAGCAAGGTAATCCTACTGAGCATACAGGCTTCACTCGAACGCTGGTAGTACCAATCATAAAAGGCAAAAGTGTGATCGCTTTCATGGGAGTGGGCAACAAGCCTTTTTTCTATAACGAGGACGATATCCGATGGGTGAGTGCGCTTGCCTACATTGCCCGTGATGTCATCAATGGCAAGCTGGCCAGATTAAGGGAAAAGACAACACTTGAGGCGCTGATACAGTCGCAGAAAATGGAGATTGTTGGCCAGCTTACCGGAGGCATAGCCCACGACTTCAGCAACATGCTCTGTCTCATTCTTGGGTATACCGAACTGGCCCTCCAGGATGTTGAACCCGAGTTGCCGCTCCATGCTGACCTTAAGATCATCCATGATGCAGCAATCCGATCTGTTGATCTCAGCCAGCAATTGCTTGCCTTTGCCAGAAACAAGAGCGTAACACCGAAAATTCTCACCCTGAACAGCATGGTTGAGGGTATGATCACGCTGCTTCGACGACTGATCGGTGAACATATCATGCTCACCTGGATCCCCGATAAAGAAAATGCAAAGGTAAAGATCGATCCGGTGCATCTCGACCAGATTCTTGCAAACCTCTGTATCAATGCACGCGATGCAATGCAAAAAAATGGTCTTATCACCATTAAAACAAGCCTCGTTCATCTCAATCAGACTGATGGTGCTACTGGCCACAACAGCAAGGTACCCGGAAGCTACGTGATTCTTTCCGTGACTGATAACGGCAGAGGTATCGCAAAAAAAGATTTTTCCCATATTTTCGAAACCTTCTTTACCACCAAGGAATTTGGTAAAGGCACGGGTCTCGGGCTGTCAATCATCCAAAGTATTGTCAAACAAAATAAAGGATATATCGAATGCGAAAGTATCCCCCAAAAAGGAACCACCTTTACAATCTATCTGCCGATGCATGACGATGCGTGCGAACTTGCTGAGAATGAACCATATGCTCAGATAGCAATCAGCCATAGCGACGCAACAATTCTTCTTGTTGAAGATGAACCCGATATCCTGATTCTCTGCAAGGAGATGTTTGAAGAAAACGGCTATACGGTTCTTGCCGCCGCAACACCCAATGAGGCAATCGCGCTTGCTGAACAACACAATGGCAAGATTGACCTCCTCCTGAGCGATGTAGTGTTACAAGAGATGAACGGATGCGATCTCTACAAAAAACTGCTGCCTGCCATCCCGAATCTTAAGGCGCTCTTTATGTCCGGTTACACCCCTGACGTCATTGCCGGTCTCGATCTCCTGGGTGAAAGTATCGATTTTATCCAGAAGCCCTTCCGCTTCAAATCACTTTTTCTTGCCGTGCATAAAACACTCGCATCTGTGCACCCTTCTCCACATGAAAACGTCTCGTGCAGTGATTGAGAATTTTTGCAACTCAAGGAAGCGCAACCATCAACAGGTGACTCCCGACCATAACGCACACACCTTAATTAATTACACCACCACACAAAAAAAATGTTTTGTTAACAAAACACGATACTTTACCTTATTTTATTATGCAATAAAAAAATTTTTCCTTAATATTGAAGGTATATTCAAAACCAATGGGATTATCATAACCCCTATTCTTACAAAACAGAAGCATTAAAACTATGAAACACATATTACGTCCACTTGGAACAGTCATGCAGCTTCTCGAGGAGCTCGGCCATGATGTAACCTATGCCTATGATGATCTTGTTTTTGTCAACGACAATGATTTTCTTCTTCAGTTCGAAAATACAGGCCCTACAGTGAACCTCTTTTTCAACCAAAGCTGCCTGAAAGCAGATGCAGATAACGTTGAGCAGAGTATCATACCTGCGGCCGACAGAAAAGGGCTTTCGATTGTAAAAAAAGGACACTACATTGTAACCGGGCAAGCCGATGAAACCCTGCGCATAGAGTTTTTCGACAACTGAGACCATTTTGCTACCTTGCTCATCAAGAATCGGGCCGCCTCACCCTCAGGATAGAGTCAGCCCACCATCGAAACTATTTTGAGTCATTGGGCAATGAAATATTCAGAGGCGAAACAGGGAAGAATCTTTGTTATCAGACTTGAAGACGGAGAAATAGTCCACGAAAAAATCGAACAGTTTGTAAAAGATCATGCCATCCAGCGCGCCACGCTCTTTGCAGTTGGCGGCGCTGACAAGGGAAGCTTGATTGTTGTGAGTCCTGGAGAGAGTCGTTCAAATCCGTTAAAACCTGTCACTTTTGAACTCGACGACGCTCATGAAATCACGGGTAGCGGCACTCTTTTTCCTGATGAAAAGGGGAACCCGATACTCCATATGCACATGGCATGCGGAAGGGAAGAAAACACCGTCACAGGCTGCATCCGTAACGGTGTAAAGGTATGGCAGGTAATGGAAATCATCCTGACCGAATTGCTTGAGAATACGGCTACCCGTCAGCATGATCCCAACACCGGCTTCAAGCTCCTTGAGCCCTGAAGAAAAGCCCTCCCCGGAAATACGGCTCGATGATTATCGACCGCTACGAGGTTTTTCTGCCCATCTTTTTGACGTGCTCTTTGCTAAAGGTTTCGCTCCCGGGTGACCAGAGTTTCCTCTTCCCTGCTGCTTGGGAGTCTTCACCGGGTTATGATCCATCAACGGGAAGGAATGATCATCATTAACCGGAATTTTTTTAGCTATCAGCTTTTCAATATCGCGCAGGTACTCTTTCTCTTCGGCATCACAAAAGGACAGGGCGGTTCCTTTAGCTCCTGCTCTGCCCGTTCGCCCGATACGATGAACGTATGTTTCAGCAATATTGGGCATTTCAAAATTGATCACATACTCCAGATCATCAACATCTATACCGCGTGCAGCAATATCGGTCGCCACCAGAACACGCGTCTTCTGTGCCTTGAAATTCACCAAGGCTCGCTGACGGGCATTTTGCGCCTTGTTGCCATGTATCGCCTCTGCCTTGATATTGTGCTTCTCAAGGATTTTCACAACTTTATCGGCACCATGCTTGGTTCGCGTAAAAACCAGTGCTGTTTTAATCTTCTGATCCTTTAAAATATCGACAAGCAGGTTGTTTTTATTTCCTTTATCGACAAAGTAGATCGATTGATTGATAATCTCGACCGTTGAAGAAACCGGCGTTACCGAAACCTTCGAAGGGTTATGGAGAATGGTAGCGGCAAGCCTGACAATTTCAGCAGGCATGGTGGCAGAAAAGAAAAGTGATTGCTTCTGTTTTGGAAGCACGGTCAATAATTTTCTGATATCGTGAATAAAACCCATATCGAGCATACGATCGGCTTCATCGAGCACGAGTATTTCCACATGGCGTAAACTTAAAAATCCCTGATTCAGGAGATCGAGCAGCCGACCCGGTGTGGCAATAACGATGTCAACACCTCGAATCAATGCAGAGGTCTGCGGGTTCTGGTTGACACCGCCAAAAATCACCGTATTCGTCAATCCTGTATGCCTGCCATAAGCATTAAAACTTTCACCGATCTGAATAGCCAGCTCCCGTGTAGGAGTAACAATCAGACTGCGTATTTTTCGTTTTTTATCATAAACCTTGTTCTCACTCAAGAGTTGCAGAATAGGAATGGCAAATGCGGCTGTCTTTCCTGTTCCTGTCTGTGCACAGCCGAGCAGGTCTGTGCCTTGTAAAATAATGGGTATGGCTTCTGCCTGAATCGGTGTCGGAGTCGTATAACCCTCTTCCTGCAATGCTTGTAAAATTGGATCAATGATGTTTAGTGTCTGAAATTCCATACGGTATGTAATTGTTGAACTGTTTGTTATAAGAGAAACGACTATGCGTGAAATGCGCTGCACGTCAAGCACGCTCGTCGGTAACACCACGGAGTGAACTCTCCCTGTTTCAAAAAGGGAGACCCGGGTATCTGCAAAATGCGGGGATGTTATAAGTTGTTAGCCGTAAAGAGCGCTTTTGTCGGGCGGAATGAATCGCTAACGGGGCCACAAAATCAGATCAGCGCAATATAACGATTCCATTCGGATTACAGCATTTGCTTTACAACCGGTACAAAAAGATTCACGACTGAACGGAAACTATCGTGGAAAAACACTATCACGAATCTTTTTCGTTTATAATAATGTGTATTGCTTAAATTGGGGTAGATGACACCAATGATGCTGGTCTACTTGGGGTCCATATTAAAAAAGTTCACTATGTCGAAAGCCATTATCTTTGAAAAAATTGCCAAACGCGCAAAAAAGTCTCGTTTGGTCGCATGGAGTTTAGTCGGTGTTATAGTCTTAACTGTGTTTGGACTTATCTTTGCCTTTTTTGTCTTTTCGACTTCCAATCCGACCAATCAAAGTAGTCTGAACACCATTAAAAGTACTGAAGAAAATTCCAGTACCAGTATTACTACTGAAGAAAATTCCAGTACCAGTATAGCACCATCAACATATCAAACAGAGAATAATGAGCCAATTGAAATCACTGCGGTGTTCTGGGGTATGCTTGCGATGTTCTTTGCGCTCATCTTTTCCAGACTGCGGCAAATTGCAAACAGACGCTAACGTTTAGCGGAAACCCACTGAGGCACATATTTCCAGGCACTTTTCATTTCCAGATTGCTGCGGTGACACGAAGGATCGTGCTCATGAACCAGCGACCAGAATGCCCGTGAATGATTCAGATGTACGGTATGGCAAAGCTCATGCACCATGATGTAGCGGACAAGATGCTCTGGCAAAAAAAGGAGTTTACTGTTCAGAGTAATCGAACGACGCGATGAACAACTCCCCCATCGGGTGTGCTGCAGGCGAATACCGGCAGCATCATAACTGAAATCATGCGCAAGTGCCAGTTTTTCAAGTGCGGGAAGGAGATGCACTTGAGCCCGGTGCTTCAGCCACGAACAGAGCAACTTGCACGAGAGCGCGGTATTGGCAACATCGCCAGAAACAAGCAACTGGTTGCCTGGTCGCTCAACCATCTCCACCTCCCCGATTCCGATTTGCGTGTAGACCACCGACCACAATTCCGTAAAATCAGGAAATGCAATCGTTGCGGGCAGACCGTTGTCAGAGAGAAATGGCAGGGCCGGGCGATGGGCATCAAATTTTGCTGTAACTTTTTTTATCCACTCCTCGTGATGCAGCAGCAGCGATACAATCTTTTTTTTATCAAATCCCGGAGGAACAACCACCACAAGTCCGCCATGCGGCGTCATTTTCAGACGGACTGACTTCGCCCTCGGACTCACCTTAAGCGTATAAGGAAAAGGGGCGATCCCGGTCGGGGCCTCATGATGCGTTTTCATGCCTTAATGTACTGATGAGTATCGAACCATGTGCACGCCAAGTACAAAAAATCAGCTTCAGCCAAGTGCATTCCGCAAATCCTCAATGAGGTCATCGCAATCTTCTATACCTACCGAAAGCCGAATAACCGTATCAGTGATCCCTGCTGCCTCACGATGTTCGAGATCCATTGATGCGTGACTCATAGTTGCAGGATGCTCAATCAGCGACTCCACACCACCAAGGCTTTCAGCAAGCGCAAAGAGCCTGGTTCCCGTTAACACCCGGTTGACATCCTCAATGGAGCCGTCAAGCTCAAAAGAGACCATTCCTCCGAAACTTTTCTGCTGAAGCCTGGCAAGCTCATGCTGTGGATGCGCCGGAAGACCAGGATAAAATACCCGGCTCACTTTCGGATGCTTCTCCAGAAACTCAGCCACAGCCTGGGCATTCCGTTCATGCTCTCTCATGCGCACCACCAATGTTTTAATGCCACGAAGCACCAGCCAGCAGTCGAAAGGCTGGGCACAGGTACCCAAAGCATTGACAATAAACTTCAGCCGGGCATCAAGATCTTCACTGTTGGAAAGCACCGCTCCCCCAACCACATCAGAATGGCCGTTAAGGTACTTGGTGGTCGAATGCACCACAATGTCAGCTCCAAGCTCGAATGGCTTCTGACCATAAGGTGAGAGGAAGGTGTTATCGACAATCGTCAGCAATCCATGAGTTTTTGCCAGCAAGGCGACAGCATGAATATCGACCAGGTTCAGGAGCGGATTGGACGGAGTCTCAACCCATACCGCTTTCGTCTTCTCATTCACATACGGAAGAAGATTGGCCACCTCCTGAAGATTAACAAAATGCACCTTGATGCCAAAATGCTCCTCGACCGTCTTCATCAGCCGCGACGTACCACCATAGCAGTCATCGGTGCAGATGATCTCGTCACCGGATTTAAAGATATTGAGGGTTGAGGTAATCGCCGCCATGCCGGTCGTTACCGCGACAGCAAAAGAGCACCCTTCAAGAGCACAAAGGTTGTCTTCAAGCGCCTTGCGTGTCGGATTGCCGCTCCTCGTGTAATCAAATCCCCGATGTTTCCCGATATCCTCGAACACAAAGGTCGAACTCTGGTAAATCGGGGTCATGATTGCACCGTAAGCCTTGTCAGGGCCCACACCGGCATGAATGGTATCAGTCTGAAAACTCATGAATAGCTCTTTTAAAAAATTAAAGATATACAAAATAAAAAAACCTCTTCCCTGATGAGCATGGAAGAGGTTAAAAAATGAAACTCTGTTTCTTTACGGTATGGGCCAAAAGCCGCCATACCTGTTTTGAAAAGAGAAGCATGATAGCTCTTTTTCACTCATCGTTCTTCTGCTTCATCCGGGCGAAAAAGCCAGATGCATAGAGTGCAAAAGTAGAATGTGGCACCGTGTCCCGTTATTGAACGGAGTCGGTTGTCAAGGCGTCATCGGGTCTATTCCCTCAGCCTTTCTTGATGACCAGCAACATGGATTTAAAGAACGTATAACGATTGTTAAGGTAAGACTTCAGAAGGAATAATGCAAATCGCTCAGTCACTCCATAGTGTTTTTGTTGGTTGTCGCACCCATTCGCTCAGCAGTTTCAAAAAATGTATCGGTGGCCAAACCCGCCCCGGGAACATCAAAAAGCATAATTCAATGCGACAACAAAACCGGTCTGGCCGGCGTTAGCCTGTGTCTGACGGGAATAGTCGGCATGAATGAGCAGCTCTTTGGTGGCCGCTATTTCAACACCGAGAGTACCGGTGAAGAAATGAGTGTCGCTCGGGGAAGAAGATGTTGTAACGCTCTCTTCCCAGCCATTCATGGAAGCGGTTACGGCCTGTGCATCGAGGCGTTTTGCATAAGCCCAGTCAATTACCGCATAGGGAGTGATTTTATGGTGGTTATGCAACACAAACTCTCTTTCGATAAGCAGATCCGCCCGACAGTGAACGGTTTGGCCATGAGCAGCCCTTACCGTCCAGTCAAGACTTCCGGCTCCGGTTTCAGTAAATCCGTTTCTTGACTGATACGCATAGCCGAGGCCAAAACCGGGAATAAGTTTCAGGGTACCTGCAGAGAGCAAAAGACCGCTTCGCAGAGCGATATCAGCATCCCAAGCTTTATGCGTTGCCCTTGCTGTTCTTGAGAACGAAGAGAGCGGCGAAAGATTCGGTCCATGCGCCGACGGTAGGTAGAAGGTGGCGATATTGATATTCCGCAAGGTACTGCCATCCGCTGATCCGGCACTGACAGCAGCCTGTAGAAATGCGTGATCAAGATAGAGAACTGAATATGCCGCAGCGCGATAGTAGTCTGTAACGGCCTCTCCGCCACCGTCATACCAGTCAACAGTTCCCTGCATCCATGCGAGAGAAAAGCCTGAGGTCGTCTTTTCAGAACTGTTTTTATCGAAACCGATTATCATTCCATTAATATCAGCCTCAAACCCTGACGCAGGGCATTTTTGAACCCTCCTTGCAGCTTGTGCCCATAAACCTGATGTCGATCTGTTCACGACCAGACGGTCAATACGGTCATCAATAGCCTCATTTTGCATGGCAACAACATGGTATCCGGATGCAGCAAGATTGTCAAAGCGCCGAGGAGATATGCTGTTGAGAGCACTGTTGAACAATCCTTGACTTGCCGGATTATAGAGTACGTCAAGGCTGTTGAAAACAGATTCCATATCAGAATAAGGCCCTGGAATATACGAAACAAGGTAGGCAGCAAGAGTGCGGCCATCATCGGAGGTTGCCATTGCCGGGTAAAAGAGTACGGCATCCATCACGGATTGACCATTAAAAAAAATGGTGTACGGGGTACCGCTTGACTGGAATTGCTGACCGCCACCCTCTCCCCACCCATCGATCGGGGCGGCAAGTCCGGTATAGAATGATTCGCCCGGAACGGATAGTCCAAGAGTCATCAGGGTTGGAGTATTCGGCAAGGCAAAAAGAGCACGGATCTGCTGAGCATTCAATCCGCGAACCGAACTTGCCCGCATCACCCAGCTTCCCTCCTGACCGGAGGCATTTGATGACGCTGTCGGATTATAAAAGCGGATAAAAAACTGGGGTACCGTCGTTCTGGTACTGGTAACCGTTGTTGACAATTCCCAAGGTCCTTGGCCAATCGCATACGATGCATTCAGCACTGCCGGATCCACAAGGAAAGGGGTATTTTCACTGCCGATCGGCGGCATCAGGATTCGCCAGTCAGCCGCGCCGACAAGCGAAGGATTCAATCCCGCAACTGCTGCAAGAAACAATAACCGCAAGGTCAAGCCTCGCCACCCGTCACCTAATGGTTTGAGTTTCATGATCTCATCAAACTTTAAAAACCGTTGTCAAGCGGATCAAAACAGCTCATCAGTCAACCCCGAAGTTCAGTCAGTCGAGTGGCCAGGCCCGTAGGCATCATTGCAAAAAGCAAATAATTTATCATGACAGGCAAATAACTCTGGCATCGCACTGAACATTTCGGAAAAAAATTCTGTGATTCGAACTGCATCCTCTTCATATTCACGATTCACAGAATTTCGTATTTCCCGAATCATCTTCCAGCGCTCTACCGAGTCCAATACGCCAAGTTTTTCCATAAAAGCAAGTACGGATCCAAATCGTTCCGCATCAACCTCTTCCTCAATGGCCACAGCTCTCATGGTCTTAACCAGATGTTCCTGAAATTCACTGAACCGGACACGAAAAGCCGCGAGCATTTCATGCTGCTCCATGCTCATTTCCTGCCAATTCGTAACAGGAAACATCTCATCGCAGCGTTCGTAAGAGTGTTCAAGATAGTGGCGCATCCGCTGTAAATGATTGAGCTGCATCGTTATAAGATGTAAATGCTCAGTCATAACAGCACACCCTGCTTTTTGGCGATTTTATAGATAGGCTTATCCTTGCCGGGGTCATTTACGACAAGATCAACATGCAGATCAAGACTCTCTTCGATAGCTATTTTGCACTGTAGTTCAGCCATCAGGTTGTTTCTGTGTGTCGTTTCCACGTACAAATCAACATCTCCACCTCGACGCGTATCGTCAACGCGAGAGCCAAAGAGCCAAACCTTCGCATCTTCTCCGAAGTTCTGCCGGGTTGCCTGAAGTATGCATTGCTGCAGTGTTGCGCTGAGTCTCATTGAGTGTTTCGTCGTATACTGTTATTACACTGATAATAGAGACGTTCACCTTCTGACATTGAAAGATAGGTTATAAGTCAACGCAGAAAAAAAGGATTTTGACGCACTTGATTTGCTGCTCCTGAAAGCTTCTTTTTGAGATCCGGCAAAACTTGTTTAACATGTTATTCGACTGAGTGAGCAGGCAGAATAAATAAAAAGAGTAATGGAAAAAGAAAAAGCGGATCAAATTATCGGTATTCGTATTCCGAAAAGCATCGGACAACGGCTTGATACCCTTGCCCGGAGAACCGGCAGGACTAAAACATTTTATATTCGGGAGGCCATTCTTGAGCACCTCGATGATCTTGAGGATATCTATTTTGCCGAGAAGGTATTGGAACGGGTAAGAAGTGGTGAAGAGAAGGTGTCCAGTTTAAACGAAGTGGAGCACCGCCTTGGCCTGGAAGATTGAGGTTACCCGTGAAGCGGAGAAAGAGTTGGCCCGGATAGACAAGCAAGAGGCAAAACGGATTATCAGCTATTTGCGAAATCGGGCAGCATTAAATCCAAGGCAGTGGGGTAAGGCTTTACAGGGTGATCTTTCCGCTTTGTGGCGCTACCGGATTGGCGATTATCGCGTGTTGTGTGAAATCAGGGATGCCGAGGTTACCGTTCTGGTCATTCGAGTGGCTCATCGCAAAGAGGGCTACCGCTAAAGTCCATCATCTCTCTGCCATCACAGCATTGAGCAAAGCAGACTGTGTGTATGAAGCTGCATTGATCTGCAATTCAAGTTGGTAACAGAGAGCCATAAGCTGGCTGATTTTGGCGACGATGCGGTGTTGTCACACATCGTTGTCACTCTCATGACGAGTAGACTTCAGTTGTTTTATATCCTGCTCAAGCTCCCTTAGGCTGATCTTCTACAGTTCACAAAAATAAGTATCTCTATTACAACAAGTTGGCGTTTTTAAAAAAAGTGTTGGCACCACCATGGTGTGTTTTTTATTCATAAATCCGCCATCACTTTACACGTTACGAATACTTTGTGGCATCGCGACATGTACAGCTTGAAAAACCTTGCCGCAAGCTCCAACACTGGCAGTTCTGATAGCAAGCTTGCGTCCGCTCTCCTCAATGGTTACCTCCTGGAGAGCCATCAGGTCGCGTTTAATGTCCTCCCATTCAAACTGATGACCAACTTTTTCCAAGCGTTGATCAAGCTCTTTGCGAAGTACCAGCGCAAGAAAACTACAGAAGACGTGGCCCCGTATGGTCTCATCCCGTTTATGGAAGACTGGGCGAGTGTCAAATACTGATTTTATATCACGAAAAACCTGCTCTACCTGCCACAGTTCCTTGTATTTGAGTGCAACCTCTTCGGCGGATAGCTCCATTATATTGGTACGCAGCACCCACTTGCCATCGAACAGAGCTTCTTCTTCAATCTTGTTCTGATTGATACTCATACCTCCTGAATTGACTTTGAGATAACGAGAATAACCTTTATTACCGATTAATCCTTTTGGGTTACTTTTGACTCGCTCCGTCAACGCAGCAATCATGGCTTCACGGGTGGCTTTATCTTTTCTTGCCTGGCGAGAGTTCTGGCAGAGAATGTAACGTCTCCCTTCCACGAAAACCTCTTTGACCGCAAGAGGTGATGGATCTTTGAGGAGATCGCTTTCAGGGTATACCTCCAGACAAGGAGCCATATCAGACATGACGGTATCCCGAACCTCTTTCACATTCCGCATCCTGACTCCCAAAATATAGGGCATGTTGCAATCAGGATGTTCAAGCTTCTTCATGGTATCAGCGCTTATCATACCACGATCAGCCACAATACAAAAGCTCTTGATATGGAAGCGGCTCTGAAGCCTGGCAACCACAGGCAAAAGCGTTGTGACATCGGCGGTATTGCCTGGCCACATTTCACTGCAAAGAGGACGACCGTTACTATCAAGCAATGCTCCGACTACCATCTGGCGAAGATCTGGCCGAAAGCCTTTTGTGTGTCCGCGTCGACCAATTGTTTTTCCACCTTCACCCTCAAAGTAGATTGATGTGGTATCGAAAAATACCAGATCAAGGCCGGTGAAAAGATCGCGATGTCTCCCAAAAAGACTCTCCTCAACAAGGTCTTTATTGCATCGAGGTGAAAACGGTGTGGCACCATCCTGTTCTGTCAGAGTTTCACCCAGAAAAGCCATGGCACGGTATTGGTGGTGCAGGGCGATACCATCCACTCCACTGATCGCATAATCTCGTCGCCAGCGATCACAACTCCGGTCAGATCCGGAAGAGAAAAGCCTATGGAGTACCGTGAGAAAAATTGTGCGCTCCATATTGAACTCAAACTTCCGTCCATCAAGGAGTTCGCCAATAATTTTGGGTAGTCCAAGCTCATGCCAAAGCCGGTCAAAAATGAGAGCGGGCCCAATACTGACAGCATGAGCATCAGCTTCGCCTTTACCGGAAAGAATCAGCAGGGTGTTTTCTGAAAATTTGGCAAGAGAGTGAATAATTTTCTCAATGTCACCCTTGGCCTGAAGTTGATCAAGACGGCCAAGCGTCGCAATGACCTGTTGTTTTGTCTTGCCCTGTTCTTTGCGGTTTGCCACCAGTTGCAGGTACTGGTAACGGCCAGATGTTTTGATTCGAGCAAACATGAAAGCCTCCTTTCATTTAGGACACCTTCAAAACAACAATCAATCTTCTTTATTACAACAGGATATCAAAAGATCTGTGGCACCACCTTTTTGAGGTTTTCAAAACATCGGATAAGGAAAAACAATAGGTTACAGGATTTTTTAGGGCAAAAATCAACCCCAACTGTAGAAGATCAGTCATGATACCATCGCGATGTTCAGAAAACGGTTTTCAGCAGAGCTGAAGGATTTGTTCAACCAGATTCTCATCATTGCCCATGAAATGGGGATTCTGAAGCTTGGAACCGTGAGTCTTGATGGCACGAAAGTCAAGGCCAATGCATCGAAGCATCAGGCGCTGAGCTGGCAACATGCGTGTAAAATTGAACTGCAACTCCAAAAAGAGGTCGAGCAATTATGGTTACTGGCCGATCAGGCCGATCAAGCATTGATTCCTGATGGCATGAAAATTCCGGAAGAGCTTGAGCGGCGAGAACAACGTCTTGCAACGATAGCAGACGCCAAGAAAAAAATAGAAGCACGGGCGGCAGAACGCTATGAGCAGGAAAAGCAAGCCCACGAGAACAAGCTTGCGGAACGGGAACAGAAAGCCAAAGAGCGAGGCAGGAAACCAGGAGGTAAAGCACCCAAGCCGTCAGAGCCAGGGCCAAAACCTCACGATCAGGTTAACCTGACCGATGAAGAATCCCGGATTATGCCGACAAGTGGAGGTGGATTCATGCAGGCGTTCAATGCCCAAACATGCGTTGATGTCGACACCATGCTGATTGTTGCAACTCATGTGACCCAACAACCCAACGATAAACAGCAAATCGAGCCAGCAATTGAAATACTGGAACAATTACCCGAACAACTCGGTCAAGTCAATGAAATCATAGCTGATGCAGGATATTTCAGCAAGTCCAATGTCGATGCCTGTGAAGATGCGGGAATCAGTCCGTTGATAGCTGTTGGCAGAGACAAGCACAATCGAAACCTTGAAGAACGACTCAGTAAACCGGAGCCTTTGGCGGAAGATGCAGACAGTGTTGCCAAAATGAAGTACCGGTTGAAAACCCCGGAAGGGAAAGCTATTTATGGCGTGCGTAAGAGCACGGTCGAACCGGTATTTGGGATTATTAAATCAGTGCTTGGGTATCGACAATTTATGCGTCGAGGATTGGAAGATGTCGATGCAGAATGGACGCTGGTAAGCCTTGCCTGGAATCTGAAAAGACTGCATATCTTGGCGAAGCCACGCCCGAAAACACAAGTAATGGCCGCTTGTAAGGCAAAATCAAGAGTACAAGGCTGCCAATTGGGGCTTATTTGGTCTAATATGCGCTTGATATGGTTTTCTATCGCAAAAATGAACGTAAAAAAGGGGCTTGGGGCATTTTTTGCGCCCAGCTTCTCTATTGTTAGTCCGACAGGCTGCTAGCATAACTGAGAAAAATGTCAATCATAATGAAACAACATTCGAATAAAAAGAGTTATTGATGTTTTCACAGTAATCATTTGTATGCACACCAATACCACCACCCCTGCCCGTTCAAGCGCAGGGGTAATGTACTTGGTGCAGATGTCGCGTTCGGTGAGCTGTTTTTTGTTCATGCATCAGTTGCGTTACCTCATTGTAAACAACAAAGTACAAAATAGATAGCGCACAGCGAAAAACAAAAGAGGTCACAGGGAATCCGCATCCGGTGTTGAAACAAGAAACATCGATTTCAGTTTTTTCCGGCATATTTTCTCATCAATGAGATATATTGAACCAGGACAATCATCATTGAAATCACATAACATAACAAGCCCCCTGCAATCCCCAACCGTACTTCATTATGAAATAAATCAGGAAAATCAATCATTCCAATCGTAAAATAAAGCAAAAGGGCTGTTACCGCCATTCTGTATAACCAGCGCCATGCAAAAGGCCACCAAATACCCTTGTCCCCTTTTTTCTGGAAAACCAGGCGGCTATTTTTATCAGTGCAATCGCTTTCTCCCTCACTTTGAGTCAAGAGTATTCGCCTCCATTCAACAGCTGCAACAATCAGTCTTGTAAATATCCCGGGATTAACAATGTTATTCCTAAATAGCTTAAATCTTGACTGATGCACCCCGTGATAGCTTGTTTTTTCTTTGTAGTAGGTCAGAAACGCAGGTATTATCCACAAAAACAAGGCCATCAAAAACGATAGAATCATTTTTAACGGCTCATCGGTAAAATGGGCATGAATACCGAGTGCAATAATTATTCCGGTAATGAGAGCCGCAATAAAAGGGACACGAAAATAAGCCCATACCATAGCCTGTACATTCGCGTTCTTTACGTTGCGAAACTTCTCGGCATCCTCTTCTTTCCCCGGTTTCCTGTCAATAATTTCCCACAGTATATTTCTGAACAACTCCTTGTCTTTCCAGTACATAAGGTGAGCAACACCCGGCACTGCGTAACGCCGATAAACAACGTCACGACCTTCTGTATCGGATATATCGAACAACTTTTTATAGACCCTTGTTTTGTTTCTGGTCAGATCAAGATGATGACCGACCGGGTCCTGCTCGTCACAGAAATTATAATGCCTTATGGTGTTGGATGGTTCAGGAAAGTCATACTGGCGTTCACTGGACCGGAGCTTGTCGTACCGTTCGATCATCAAATCAAGATGCAGATAATTCTTGTGCCACATCACCACATATTTATCGATGGGAGCGCCGAGAGTGATGAAATTTTTCACCTGAGTCCTCCAAAGAAGAAGAGGAATTCCCTCTGGCGTCAGTCTATTAAACAATGGTGGTATTTCTGGTTTTGACTGACTCATAAGACTCTGGTCTCTGAATCCATCAAGAAAATGTTCCCAATATTGCTGAATGCTGCACTGAACCTTTTCGGCATGCTCTTCATTCAGCAACGCTTCCACATCACGAACAAACGCCTCGATTTTTTTTCTCTTTATGTCATGAATATCCTCCTCACCTGGCAATGGTGTTGTATAACCCTGAAACGGCAGACTTGAAAAAAATCTGATGCTTTCTGCTGATGCCATTCGTATCTCTTCTGTTATAAAAGCATAGACAAGCGCATCAAAACTCATAATACTACCAAGACTGTGAGCGATAATGGTTATATCGGGTTTCTGATAGGGGACTGGGCTGAACAACCCTCCATTAAGCTTGCCTGCATCAAGCTCACGTTTTCGCCAATCGAGAAAATCATTGAAGATGATCCTGTCGAGTTCGAGATGAAAAAGCCGGACCGCCTCACCTCTCGTACGGGCATAATCGCCATACAGATGTACATCTCCGAGATAACCGTCAAAAATTGTTTTCACCAGCGGCGCATATTTCAGCACCAGCATTTGTTTGAGAGGAATAGCTGTGTTGACAATTGATTCGAGCATCGGAACGGCCCAGGAGGGTAACCATTCGGGAGGTGTCATGTTTTCGTCATTAAGACGATTGAGCAATGCCTTGGCCCACACTTCGGTCTCCGATGCAAAAAGCTCCTGATGGCGCTTGAGAATATCCTGCCAATACAGTTCAACAAACCGGAAGTTCTCACCGGCTGTTTCTGTTGCGTGTGAGCCGTCAAATTTTTCATCCGGCTTTCCCCCCTTGTCCGCTATCGGAATTCCCCGATATTCAGCCCATCCATGCAGCTCTGTTGCAGAACGTACTGATTGTGAGGATTGCGTGGCAGGAAGAATAATGTCATATTTTTCCTCTTTGTTCTGCCTTACCTCGGCAAAGCGATGTACAAACGGAGGAATTGTCTCGTTCAGCCTCTGTTCACCTATGCCATGAACAACAACAATGTAATGCCGGGGAGTTGATGGGGGAGAAATAGGCATATCAGTAATTTTCAGGAGGTTGAAAATTTCCGGACTCACTTTTGGGTATGATACGTCTTAAAAATGCTTTATGCTACTCCAGCCGGAGCCAAAGCAATTTCTCTTAATCGGAAGTTCAAGCTGAGAGGAAAAACCGATAACCACAAAATCTTGCAGCTACCTGTATAATTAAGTTCTTATGGTTTTTGTCACCTTGAACGCAAACCAGAAAAATTACGTTAAAATAGTAATAAATTTCACGGAAATAACAAAGCTTTTTTCCGGAAATCAGATACAATTACTTCAACTTGCCAACAAAAAAGCCCGTCCTTGTCAGACGGGCCTTTTGTGGAGATGGCGGGAGTCGAAAAGCTTTTATTCATAGGCTTTTAATGAATAATGAAAAAATGTTATACCTAAATCTATACCTAAAATTATTGTCGAATTTTTGCAAAGTTCAGTAGATGCCTTATTTGTTATCAGCCGCTCCCCTCCCCTCACCCGCCGCTTCCAGAACTGACGAGAGCCCCCAGCTTCCGCTTCTCCATCCTCGAAAAACAAGCCACCCCCCTACCGACCGAACCCAGGGCCTCGACCTCGCCGACTACCTCCTCGACGTACACAATTCGCTATTTTGAGCACAAAAACCGGTAATTCTTTTGCTGATCCTTTCTTATTGTGCTGTTTCAGCAATATCTTGCCTGTAGATAAAAATGCAAACGGGAGCTACTGTCCCGACTTGTTGAAGGATGAAGTAGGGCTGTGGCCATCGGGTATGTAGGTTTTAAACAGAGAGGAACGGCCTGCTTTTTTAGAATTAGGCGGATCAGGCTAAATAATGTTTGCCGCTTTACGCAATGGAGAGAGATATGAGCGACCATGACGCATACAGGAAGTTCACAGGAAAGGCTGAGTTTGAGAAGGCGGTCAATTCCCTCATGGGCTTGGTAGAAGGCATTGCCATTGATGCCAAAATAAACGACAACGAAATCGACTTCCTTCGGGCATGGTTAGACGACCATCGAATTAATTCTGGAAGACATCCTTTCAATGAGCTCTTTCCGGTAGTTGAGCAAGCCGTTGCCGATGGCGTCCTTACCGAGGATGAAAGAGCGGATATATCGTGGCTATGCAAACGCCTAACTTCTGCGGAGTATTTCAATGCCGCTACCGCGGATATGCAAAAGCTTCACGCCCTTGTTGCGGGCATCGCTTCAGATGGCGAAATATCTGTTGAAGAGCTAAAGGGTCTGTCCGTGTGGTTAGAAAAGCATGAACACCTGAGGCGGTGCTGGCCATATGATGAAATTGAAAGTCTCGTCACCAGCGTTCTATCTGACAAGAAGATCGATCCCGATGAGCACAAGATACTAATGACTTTCTTCGGTGAGTTTGTATCTATCCTCGATAACAAAACGATTGTTAGCCCGGTATTCCTTGAGGGTTCAAATATCGTTGGTCTCTGCGCTGTATGTCCGGAAATAGCGTTTTCTGACGCTGTCTTTTGCCTTACCGGACAATCTCATAAGTACACACGGATTGAGTTTGAAGAACTAATCTTCAGCCTCGGCGGGAAGGCTGCAAGCGGGGTCTCCAAGAAGGTTAACTATCTGGTCGTTGGTGCAGACGGAAATCCGTGTTGGGCATATGCCTGTTACGGGCGCAAAGTCGAGAAGGCAGTAGAGCTTAGAAGGGCAGGGCACACGATAGTAATCGTTCATGAAAATGACTTTCACGATGCAGTATCAGATCAATAGTGCATTGAAATGGCGCGCGGCTAACCATTCATTGCAGGCGCGACGGTCCTGAAGCTGTCTGTTTTTTCAAAATCAGGCGGATTAGTCTAAGCAATTTTATCACAAATAATCAGAGGGTATAATATTATGTCTTCACAATATAAAGGACTTGAGTTCAAAACTCGTCTTGAAGCAAAATGGGCGGCATTCTTTGATTTGGCTGGCTGGTCATGGTGGGTAAATCCGATAGCTATAGATGATTGGCGACCAGATTTTAAAGTGGCCTTTAAATGTGATCATTCTGAGTGCAACGGCCAACACTCATTATTGATAGCAATTCTCCCAATGTCAGATATAAAGAAATTTAATGGGCATCCTTGCCTTTCTTACGTTTATGATATCACAGATGAAAATGGGCAATGGCAAGCGGATGGTGGAGCAGCGTTTGGGAATAATCCTTCGGTATCGCAATGGGAAATACTTCATGGGTCTGGTGGAGGAACAGAAGATGTTTATTTCAGAGTTGGCAATGCTGATGAGCTTTGGATTCAAGCAGAAGCTTTAGTTAAGTAGGGATAACAAGTTTGTCAAAAGGTCTCTTCTGGCGTCACTTATTTTACAAAAGCGTTCTCCAATGACTCCATACGATGTATTCATCTCACACGCCTCTGAAGACAAAGCGGAAGTCGCTCGTCCGCTGAGTGTATTTCTTCGATCTCTTGGTGTAGCTGTTTGGTATGATGAATTCACACTGGGCATGGGTGACAGCCTCTCTCGCTCGATAGATATGGGGCTTGCCGCTTCACGTTTCGGAGTTGTTATCCTTAGCCCGTCATTTTTTTTGAAAGGGTGGCCTAAGCAAGAACTTGCCGGCCTTGTCTCGAAGGAAATTGCCTACGGAAAGACGATTCTTCCTGTGTGGCACAAAGTTGGCGCCAGCGATATTCGAAAAGTTAGCCCAACGCTCGCCGACAAAGTGGCAGTTGCCACCGACTCGCTTTCGATCGAGCAAATTGGTCTGCGAATTGTCAAAGTTGCTCGTCCAGAAATTTTCGCCAATCTTCAGCGCTGGTTACTGTGGCGGGAAGCTATAAAGAGGGCAACCCCGTCAGATGTGCCAATCGCTGGTCTGAAACTTGGCCCAATACAGCACACTACGCTCCCAACATCATTGCTTGTCAGAATTCGGTTAGTTCATGCGGTACTAAGTGAGGCCGTGCCCATGAATCTTGCTGAGATGATTACGAACTTTCAGCGCGACGTTCATCCTAAGTCTGAAGTCGCCGTTTGGGAGCATATTGCATGTGCTTATCTCATTGCGTGCCAGCGCGCTCACATACCATCTGAGCAACAGAGAGATCTATTTACTGATTTACTGGGCTTCTCTTTTTCTGGTTCCGGCTCTTCGGAATCGTCAATTGCTTTGAGTACGCCTACTGCATCTTTGGCGTATCAGGCATGGCTTGATGCTGAAGCCCCACTCGGAGCCTCAGCCGATGCACAACCCATCAATCCATTGAACCTTGAGTGTAAAGCCGCGCAAAGCTAGTGTTTTTGTGCATTCCCGCACATGCTTTGATTTTTTCCATCTGCCCAAAATGCAACGCTTCTACCGAGGTGCTTAGCTGCGCCGGACTGCTCGCTTGAAACAGCCTGATCAAAAAAAACAGTGCAAATTGCAGACAGGCACATTAGGCTGCGGCCTGCAACTGCGGGTAGGGAAGCCTAGCCCCCACCCAGTTCCCCCTCAACCACCTCTAACACATCATCCCGCTCCAGCACCACCCGCGCCAACTGCCGGTCAATCTCCCGCTGCAACGTCGGCGACCCAATCTTCGCCGTCACCTCCTTCGCCCGCACCAAAAAATCCAGATCAGCCCTTCTATCCCTCAGCTCAAACCGCTGCGGGTACGTCACCACCACATTCGCCGCATCATAATCCACCCCCTCCCAGCGGCAAAAAATCTTGAACAACTGATTCTCCGTAACAGCAAGCTGAGCCGCCTTCTCCGCCAGGAGCGTATTCAAAATCTGAAACTCCGTCTCAATTGCCACCCCCGACGCCACCTGGCTCCGATACGTCCGCACCGGCGTCAAATGCGCCATCCGGTTAATCATCTCCACCTTCATCTCCAGCGCCTGCAACAACCCCAGCAGCGCCTCCGCATCCGCCTGCAGCAAATAGGGCTTCTTCTCCGGCACCGTATCCTCATGCATCACAATCACCCCGCCCGCGCCCGTCGAAGCATCATCCCCCCGATTCTTCACCAGTGTCTTATGGTTCGACCCCCGCACCATCTGCCCAAGCTCCGACATATCATTATACATCGACCGCTGCATCCGAGCCACATCCTGCAAATCACTCACCGCAACCCCACGCTCAAGCGGCTTCGTATTATAATGCACCACCGCCGGCACTACACCAACCTCATTCACCCCCTCCGAAACCAGCACCGCCTCATCATCCCTGCCATCAACCCGCCAAACCTCAACCCGCTCCCGCGTCCACACCCGGTACACCCACCCCCCACAAACAGAGCCATCCGCACCATCAACCCGCTCCCGCACCTTCAAATAGGTCAGTTCATAACACCCCGACCCCGACTCCTCAAACCGCCAATCCAGCACATGCACCGGAAAATAAACCTTCAAATAAGGCCGAATATCCCTGCTGATCTCATCACCCTTCGTCGCCCCCCGAACCGCAGGCTTATCCATCACAACCCACACACACCCAAACACCGACGACCAAATCTGCACCTCCTTCATAACCTCATTCAGCGATCCGCCCTCCTTATCCGCATTCCCGTTCAACGCCGCCGCCGCCCGATTTCCCTCCAAAGCCCCAAAACTCCGCTTCGGAGGCACACGCCAAATAAACCCGCTATACGTATGCACCACCGACTTACAATGATTCTCCATCGGCGTCTGCCGTAACCGCTCCGCAAACTCCGGCCCCAACTCATGCACATACCGATACAACAACCCAGCCTCCTCCCACTCACGGCCACCCAAATAAGCCGTCCGAAAAAACTCCCACTCCCCACAATGCTCCCGATACACCCGGTGCACCCCCTCCAGCTCCGCCCTCTTGCTCATCTTATCCCTCCCATAAATCCTATTCTTCGAAACTCAAGCCCTCCAATGCCCCGGCTCCCTCCCATACACCCGCTCCGGCAGCCGAACCGGAAACAACTTCTCCACCGCATACCCCGCCGCGTCAGAAGCGTGAGTCAGCGCCGGATTCGTCACCTTGTCAATCTCCCCGTTTCGCCACCGCACCAGATCCATATCCCGCAACAAATGAGCGCACTTCGCCGAAACCGTCAGCAGCCCCTCCCGGCACAGCCGGTTCACCGCATTCACCCTGGAGCGCACCGGCGGATGAGCAGGGCGGGCCTCCACCCTGAACCCCTTGTCCCGCAGAATGGTAAAATCAGAAGCCAGCGAAGAAGTCCGCCTGTCCCTGCCCGATGGATCAGGAAACACCCTGATACCCGCGAACCGCTCATGCAACCGCTCCGCCAACTCAAACGTCGTCGCATCCGACAGGCGGATCTCATCAAAAAAATGCACCCGCTCACCCGCAACAAAAAACAGCTCCGCCGTCAGATAATCCACATTGAAATCAATCCCCGCCATCACCTCCGCCCCCACCGGCACCGCCCGCTCCGCCACCATCGAGCGCTCAAAATGCCGGTACACCCGCCCCGCCACCAGATTCACAAACCGCCCCTCCATATAGGCCGCCCGCTGGTTCTCGTCAAACGCCCGCTCCAGCATCGCCACAAACTGCCCCGGCAAATGCACATTATCCGCCGTCCGCCCGATCACCGTCCCCAAATCATACCGCCCATCCACATTCTGAGCCAGCTCATACCCCCAATTCAACTGCTCCGGCGTCCCCGTCAAAAACAGCTCCCGCAACCTCGCATCCGGATGCCGCAGCCTCGACAACACCACCTGCAAAATCTCCTCCTTCATCAAAAACGGCTCATCAATCCCCGCCGTCGCCAAATTCGGCCCCTTCAACGACTCCGGCTCATCCCCGCTGGCAATCCAGATCGTCCCGTTCCACCCCGGAATAAAAAACTCATGATCCGTCTTGTTATACCGGTACCGCACCCCGCCTCGGTCCAGAATCTCCCTGATCGAAAGCACAACCGTCTTCTTCGCCTGCTTATACGTCGGCGACACATACAACGCCGGAATCGGCGCATTCACCGCCGAACTCCAAATCGACCGCAACGCCCCAATCCGCGTCTTCCCGCACCCATACCCCCCAACCAGCAGCTTCACAAAATTCGGCAACTCCCAAAACGCCCGCTGATGGGGGAGCATCCGCCCCTTATCAATCGCAAACCGCATCACACCCCCATTAAAAACGACAAGGAGCCAACTCCGAAACCCCCCGCGAAGAACAACTCCCCGAAAGCGACAACGGCGTAAAAGACCAACTCACACACCGCGACCCACAATACGAAGCCGCAATATAAATGCTCCCCCCAAACCCCGGCCTCGAAGGAGCCGACGCATGAAACCCCATCACACCACTATCATTACCATCAAACGCCGCACCATACGACCCACTCCCAGGGCTCGCACCCTCCTCACGCCCCAACTGAAACACCACCCCGCACATATCCTCACACCCAATACCACTCACCATCCTCCGCCCAACCGTATCAACATGCCCACCCGCACCCGCAGGAAGAGCAAACGGACTAATAATCGTCCCCTGATTCGACCCCAGCGACGCCGCCACAAACTCCAAACTCCCAATAGGCCTCTTCCCAACCCGACCAAACCACTGATCAAACTTATACCCATGAAACCGCTCACCCCCCGAACCCGAAACAAACCCACCCCCAAACACCGAAACCAACTCACCACCACCCACCGACGGCAAATAAATATCCACCCACTGCCCATGCCTCCCAAACACCATCCCCCCAGGCGAACACACCGGCCTGAAATCCAAATCCCACACCGATCGAGGCAACACATCACCAGCCAGATAGCCACTCAAATCATGACCACCAATCACCCCAACCCCCACACAAACACAATGAAACCCCCCAATTTTGCGCGAATTAGCCACCGACGGCACCGCCCCCGACGGAATCGCCAACGGAACAGCACTCTGTGCCGACACCACAAAATCAGGCACCGACCCACTCACCGGCACACACGCATACACAAAAAAATCCCTCCCGGCCCTGTTCCCGGCACTCGCATATCCACCACTATCCCAACACCCAGCCACATCCAAATCCAGCGCCACACCCACCTCAGCCAGCAACGCCACACCCCCAACATTCACCAACATCGAAGGCACCGACACCGAACGCCGCTCAACAGCCAACACAGAACCCGCATACTTCCCGCCAGCACGGTCATTCCCCCCACACAACGCACAACCCCGAAAAAAATACCCCTCAACCATCACCGCCGAAACCCCCTGAACACCCTGAACCCCCGGCGCACCCCGCAACCCATACTGCCCCAACTCAACCGTAACCACAGCCGAAGGCACCACCGAAATATCCAACAACGAAGCCGGAATAACTGAAACATCCACACTCATCGCACCACCACCCTGTACGACCCATACACATAAGGCCGAAACTCATCACCAATCCGCAAAATCACCCGATACGAATAACTCCCAACCGCAAACCCCACAGACACCGCCGCCGACACCGACCACACCAGCACATTCCCCAACACCGCCAGCCCGCCACCCGCCACCGTAAACTCCGCAACCACCGCCCCCGACCGACTCGTAATCGTAATCAGCGGATCCGTCCCCTCCAAATCATAAGGCACCCCATCCACCACAAACGAAAACCCCAGCACCCGGTCAGCACCCTGCACAATCCCCGTATTGCACACCTGAGGCAAATAACTCAAATCCGTAACACTCATCTCCGCAACCGTTGAAGTTCAGCCACCGACCGCCGGTTCACCACCACGAACCCACTCCCCAAATCATACTCCAGCCCCGCCCCCAACACCGCCGCAAACTCCTCATCGTAAGCCGCCCGGTAAAACAACCGCAACTCATTCAGCCCCATCCCATCCACCGCCACCGACGTCCCATCCAACACCACCGACGAATGCAGCAACGGCAACACATGCCACCCCAACACCCGATACACCGCAGCCATGTTCCACTGCACCGGATTCAGCCTCTCAGCATCAAAATTCATCACCCGTACGGGCGTATCGCCATACGCCCCACCCCAATACCGCCGCACATCCCGCACCACCTCATCACCCGCCACCTCATGCAACTCCTCAAACGAAGCCACCCCCTGCTCAAACACATAAGGCTGCACCCGCATCAAATCACTGTCATCACAAAAAATCATCTCTGCCTCCATGTAAGGGCGGGGTCATCCCGCCCTCTTCGTTTCATCCTCGATCTTCTCCTACTTCCTCAACCGGCAAGCCAGATTCCCATCCAGGCACTTCACCCCGTACAACACATCCAGCGCCACCTTTACCGCCGACGCATCCGGCGCATACCAAATCCGTGACCGCATCGCCAAACCCGTCCTCTGGTCAACCACACTCGCCACCTTCGCATTGCCCAGCTTCTCGCCAATGTCCGACAGGGGGGCCATACCCAGTGCAAACGCATGAGAATGAAACGCAAGGTTATTGGTAAAATTCATCAGGCTCACCGTCACCACCGCATTATCAGACACAGCCTGAGCCAGCGGAGGATAAACCTGCACCCCCGTAAACGCATTCCCCGACGCCGTCACCGGAGCACTGTTCACCACCACATACCGCTGACCGTCACCCGTAATCGCAAACGAATCCCCGGCAACCAGCGTCCCCGTCACCGCCGCCGCATCAAGATTAATGGTCGTCACCCCCTTCGCAAACGCACCATTGATGGCAAGAGCCGTAACCGAACAGCTACCCTTCACATGCGACCCCACATTCTGGTTCCCGAAAATCTCAAACCCCAGCCAATTCCCGATATGCCCCGTCTTCAACACCTCCTGCGAAGCCGCGCCAGCCAGATTATTACTCGCAAACAACTTCTGGAACCCCGCCCGCAGCGTCGAACCCACCTCCAGCGACAAATTCCCGTTATCCATCGGCACCCTGTTATCAAACATCACCTGGCTCACCCCCGTCAAATCATCAATCGACGTCGTCGCCTGCGCATCCACATACCACGGCACATACTCCGCCAACCCATTCAACTTCGAATCAATATCCTTCGAAAGCGCATACACCGCCGGACGAATATGCTCCTTGATAATCTCCTCACCCGTAAAGGTCAACTCCTTGTCCGTCAGCGAAAACTTCACCTCCTTCCAGTAATCAAGCTTCATCTCAATACCCGAAGCCTCCACATTCTGGTCACTCGACGGCGCATCCTGGGCAACAAACGTACCCGGACGGCGAATCTCAATCGTACTCCCTTTCGCCTTCGACTCCTTGTCATAACCACGATGCACCCGCGCCGCCATCCCCAACGAAGCCTCCAACGCAATCAACCCCTCATTCGCATAAAAATAAGGATCATAAATACTCAACACATTCGTACCCATCTCTCATCTCCTCTTAAGTTATCGTACAATCTCCACCATCCTCCCAGCCTTCAGCGCCGCCTCCCGCACCGCCCGATACTTCGCCGGATCCCGGGCATCCTCCACACTCAACCGAAACGCCGACCCACCAGCGGCCACCCCCGTCCCACCACCAGCCCCGCTCCCCAACGGACCCGCCGGCAAAAAATGAGGATTCGCCTGCAAAAACTCCTGCACAAACAACTCCACCGACACCGGCTTCCCGTCCCGGTACAACGGAGCCCCGTTCTCCCGCACCTCCACCGAATCCGACTTCTGATCATAATGCACCGACCCCTTCAACAACGTCACAATCTGCGCCGGGCTGATCGCCTTCGCCGCCGAAGCCGCCGCAAGCAAAGCATTATCCACCCTGATCGTCCGCAACTGCTCACCCAGCGCCGAAATATCCTTCTCCCGCAACCCGATCACCTCATCCTTCTCCTTCACCGTCTGCGCCAAAATCTTCTCAAAATCACCCCGCTTCTCCAGCGCCTCCCGCTCCTGCCGAGCCTTCGCCACCTTCAACGCCCGATACTCCTCAACATCAACCCCCGCAAACCCCTCCAACTTCCCGGCCACCAACGCATCAACCTCCGCCTGCGAATAGCTCCGCCCCTGAGCAGGCGAGCCCTTCCCGCCCTGATAAGCCGTCCCGGCATCCCCGGCACCAGGCTTTCCCCCATCCACACCATCACCACTCATACCTCACCCCCTTAAAATTATAGATACAAATATCAAATAAAAATATACCGAAATCTTTTTATAAATAACAAGAAATATCTATCGAAGCAACGTAAAAAAACCCGCACCCCAAACCGCTCTAAATCAAAGCTCTTGTGTATATTAATACTCACTTATCTCTGAGAGTAGTTCTCATCAACGCAGTTAAGAGTTAAGCAGCAGGCAAGTGTGATAGATCAACCAGAAGCCAAGTTTCATGAGCTATTCCTCAATACGCGATAACCATTCTCATGGCACTGTCGGAGATTTTCTAAAAAAAAACATCACAGACGCCTCCAGTCTCTCAATTGTCTCGGCCTACTTCACGATCTATGCTTTCCACCATCTGAAGGATGAATTAACCAGCATAGAAAACCTTCGTTTCCTTTTCGGCGAACCAACATTTCTCAAGTCACTTGATCCGGAAAAAGTCAACACTCGCGACTTCAAGATCGAGGATGACCAGCTTGTAATTCCCACCGAGAGCCGCCTTACCCAAAAAAACGTTGCCAGAGAATGCGCCGAATGGCTTGCCAGCAAAGCTGAAATTCGCTCTATGGTAAAGCCCAACTTCCTGCACGGCAAAATGTACCACATCCTTCAGCCCAACGGGGTTGAAAAAGCCATTGCCGGAAGCTCCAATTTCACGGTCAACGGTCTTGGCCTCGGTGGCAACCGGAATATTGAACTCAACATGATTATCGACAGCGACCGTGACCGCACAGAGCTCAAAGAGTGGTTTGATAACCTCTGGAACGATCAATCGGGAATTATTGAAGATGTCAAGGTTCAGGTACTCAGCTACCTTGAACAGCTTTATGTTGAAAACAGCCCTGAGTTTATTTACTTCAAAACGCTCTTTCATCTTTTTGAACACTACCTTGACGAACAAAAGCAAGGCGGCCTGCTCAATGAGCGTACCGGTTTTTTCGACAGTGAAATATGGAGCGAACTCTACGAGTTTCAGAAAGACGGCGTAAAAGGTGCCATCAATAAAATCCTGAAACACAACGGCTGCATCATTGCCGACAGCGTCGGCCTTGGCAAAACCTACGAAGCGCTTGCCGTTATCAAATACTTTGAGCTTCTCAACGCCAAAGTCCTCGTACTCTGTCCTAAAAAACTGTCTGGAAACTGGACAATTTACCAGGCAAGCCAAAACAACGCACTCAACCCATTCGCAAAAGACCGCTTCAGCTATACCGTTCTTTTCCATACCGATCTGACAAGGGTAAGTGGCCGTTCCGATGCCAACGGCATTGACCTCGGCAACTTCAACTGGGGCGCTTACGATCTCATCGTCATAGACGAATCCCACAACTTCCGTGGCAACCCCCTTGAAAAAACAAGGGAAGATGGCTCGACGCAGATGAACCGGGCTCAATGGCTGATGGAAAAAATCATCCGCTCCGGCATCAAAACGAAGGTGCTCATGCTCTCCGCAACACCCGTTAACAACTCACTCAGAGATTTGCGAAACCAGATAGCCTTCATCACAGAAGGTAAGCCAGACGCCCTTTTTGAGTGCTGCAAAATCAAGGATATTGCCTTTACCCTCAAAAACGCCCAAACCCATTTCACCAACTGGGCCGATACAAAAAAGAACCCCAATCGCAATATGAAGCAGTTGCTTGAGCGACTCGATTCAGGATTTTTCAAGCTGCTCGACGAATTGACCATAGCCCGATCACGCAAGCATATTAAAAGCTTTTACAAAATTGAGGCGATTGGCAAATTCCCCGAACGCCAGAAACCACAGTCAGTCTACCCTGATATTGATCTCAAAAACCGCTTCCCCTCTTATGACCGGCTTAACAAGCAAATTCTCGATTACAAGCTCTCGATTTTCAATCCATCTGCTTACGTAAAAGATGAACGACAGCAGAAATATGAAGCAATGGCCGGTACTCAGGTACTGAATTTCTCACAGGCCTCTCGCGAAAGTTTCTTGATCGGCATGATGAAAGTCAACTTTCTCAAACGCCTTGAAAGCTCCATCAAATCGTTTGAAATTTCGATGGACCGCACCATTCAAAAAATTGAACAGCTTGAAGAGAAAATTCAAAATTTCATTGCTCTCCCAAGCGTATCCAATGAAGAAAACCTTTTGCCCTTTGAGCCCGGAGATGATGAACTTGAGGAAAACGGTGATGAACAGGAGCAGTGGCAGGTAGGTAAAAAACTCAGGTTTGACCTTGCTGATTTAAGGCTGGACGCTTGGCTGGCCGATCTTCAGAAAGACAAAGAAGCTCTTGTCGATCTCTACAACAACGCAAAATCCGTAACGCCAGACAGGGACGCCAAGCTGCACGAAATCAAAAAACTTATCGCCGCCAAATCAATAAAAGCCAATAAAAAGGTACTTGTCTTCACCGCCTTTGCCGATACCGCCCAATACCTCTACGAGAACATCAGCACATGGTACCGTCACGAATTCAACCTCCATTGTGCTCTGGTGTGTGGCAGCACCACAAAAACAAGCTATGGCAAGAACGACTACAGCGCCATTCTGCTCAATTTTTCACCCATTGCCAAAAACCGTTCAAAGTTTGTGGACTATTCCCAGGAGAGAGAAATTGATCTTCTCATAGCCACCGACTGTATCAGCGAAGGCCAGAACCTGCAGGACTGCGACTACCTCATCAACTACGATATCCACTGGAACCCTGTCCGGATCATTCAGCGCTTTGGCCGTATCGACCGGCTTGGCAGCAAAAATGAAACCATCCAACTGGTCAACTTCTGGCCTACACGAGATCTCGACAACTACATAAATCTTCGCGAACGGGTTGAAGCCCGCATGGCGCTGGTAGATGTGACAGCAACAGGAGAAGACAACATCCTGAACACCGAGCAAATTGAAGAGCTGATCACCGACGACCTGAAATACCGTAACCAGCAGCTCAAAAAACTTCAGAACGAAGTACTTGATCTGGAAGACATGGACGAAAGCGTATCATTGACCGATTTTACCCTCGACGATTTCCGGATTGAACTGCTCAACTACCTTGAGAACAACAGAACCAAACTGATGCAGGCCCCGCTGGGCCTCTATGCCGTTGTGCCCGCACCCGCAGGCGAACATGCAGAAGCCTCTGCAAAAAAACAGTTCTCCCAAAGTGAGCAGGATATCATCAAACCCGGCACCATCTTTTGTCTTCGCCAAAAAGGCGAGAGTGACGGTAACGAGCAGGTCAACCCGCTCAACCCCTACTTTCTTGTCTATATTCGCAAAGACGGAACAGTCCGCTATAACTATGTCAATGCCAAACAGATATTGGAGGTTTTCCGCCTGCTCTGCCAAAGAAACACCATGCCCTTCGAAGATCTTTGCAACCTCTTCAATACCGAGACCAACAACGGCCAGCACATGGATCACTACACCCTACTGCTAAAAAAAGCCGTCGAAGAGATTATTCGTGTCTTTAAAAAACGCACAGCACAAAAACTGACCACCGACCGTGGTGCCATAATACAGCCCCGGAAAAAACAGATTGAAGAACTCAGCCACTTTGAACTCATTACCTGGCTTATCATAAAGTAACCTCATGGCAAAGACCGACACCGAAATCAAATTCAGCATTGAACATGCAATCAAGGCATTCAGTAGCGGCAG
>CAIJPS010000042.1 GCA_903822595.1 uncultured Chlorobiaceae bacterium | reverse complement strand
TTAAAGGCCTCCGCTCGAGGATTCCATAACTTCGAAAGCTACCGGGCAAGAATACTGTTTTACTGTGGGAAGCTGGATATGCGAATAGATTCAGTGCCGTAGTATTAAAAAAGCTACCCATTAAATTCCTTAAAGAACCAATAAAATTAAGAGGATTGTTAATCTCATGGGCAATCCCGGCAGCAAGCTGCCCGATCATCTGCATTTTTGAAGCATGCTGCAACTGGGTGCCAAGTTGTTTGTTCTCTTCCTCAGACATCTTTTTGGCCACAATATCCCAAACGTTATTGGCTATGATTTCCAGCCATTCAATATCCTTATCGCCATATTCGGTCGGTTTGTTGCCGACACCCATGATTGCCACTGTTTTACCGTCACGGTTAATCGGAAGAACCAGTTCACGCTTGACTTCAGCTTGGACTTCAGGCATCCCTTTGCGATGCTCGAGTGTTTGGTAATCATTATGGATGATTGGCTTTTTCTCCCGCACGGCATCAGCCAACACTCCGGAACTTTCCAGCCGATAGTGCTGACCCTTGCCCTCAGCCTTGAAAATGTTCTGAAGGGTGTTTTGATCTTCATCAACAAAAAAGACAAACCCGATTGAACTTCCCGTTATCTTTTGAGCCTCAAGAAGGGTAGCTGTCAGCAGCTCCTTTATCGAATGAGTCTCTGCCATCTCGAGTATTCGCAACCGGAATTTACTGACTATTTCAACTTGGGTACGCAGAGTAATGTCATGAATGACGGCATGTATGATTTCATCGCCATCGATTTCAATGTTGTTCTGGTAAATTTCAACATCCCGCGTGGTTCCATCTGCCCTCCGGTGGAGCTCTATATGTTTGTGGAGTTTTCCGGGATCAAGGGGTTGCAGGCTTTTTATGACCATTGTACGAGGAACGGTACTGAAATCCTGTTTATGCATCTTTTTAAGTCTCTCAACAGGCCAGCCATAAAAATCTGATGCAGCTTGATTGCAGTCAATAATACGTCCCGTACCGGGCTCAATTAAAAACTGGATTGCTGAAAAGCTATCGAATAAGCACTTGAAGCGCTCCTGACTTTGACCGAGTGCCTTCCGGTTTCGCAGTATACTGATTCCAAACGCCAGATTCTCAGCAAGCTGCATCAGCTGCTGTTTCTCCGAAGCATCAAAGGCATCCGGCAGTTCAGAATAAATCACTAAGACAAAAAATACACCCTCGTTTAATATCAGTGGTATGCTGTGAATAGATAAATATCCTCTGCTAATTGCATCTTTACGCCATGGGTCAAACTGCGGGTTTTCCTGTATATTATTTATGGTACATGGTTGGCGGGTGCGAATTGCCGTTCCTGCAGGGCCATGGCCTAACTGGTCATCCGCCCAGGAGAAACTGAGCGTATCGAGGTACCCTTCTTCAAAACCCGCATGGGCAACCGCTCGAATCCTTTTTGCATCTTCCTGTTCTGCATACCCGACCCATGCCATTCGGTATCCACCGGTATCCACAATAATGCTGCATATTTGTTGCAGCAGTACATTTTCATCCTCTGCATGCAACAGAGCGTTGTTACACCGGTCACTCAACAAAAGCAAACGACTCTGCGAATCATTCAAAGCCATGAATAGAGTTTCACTCTCACGCAACTCCTCCGATATCAGATGCAGACTGTCATTTTTTCTCTGTAAATGAAGGTTGCTTTTTTGAAGCTTAATATCAATCTGTTTGCGCTTAGTGATGTTGTCGAATAAGGTGATAACGTTATCCTTTGTGAAGCAGAAGACAGAGACTTCAAACCATCGTTCCAATGATTCCAGGTAAAGCTCAAACTTTTCATGGCTGCCGGTTGCAGAAACACGGCCATAAATTTCAAAGATTTCCGGGTTTGTCTTCCTGATGCCCGAAATAACGTCCGAAACTTTTTTGCCCTCAACATTTTTCAGACCTGTCAATATTTCGAACTGGGTATTTACTTGCTCATAGATAAAATCAACCGGGCGACCATCTTCAATAATCATTCGGCAGTACGCAATGCCGCTATGCATGTTGTCGAAGAGTAGACGATGCCGGTCTTCGCTTGCTTTCAAAGCCGCTAATGCAGCTCTCTTCTCTTCAGTAATATCTACAATAATCGCATGGCACGATTCACCGTCATCGCTTACAACAGCATCAATCCGAAGGTAATGCCCGGAAAGATTATGCTTTCTTCCTGGGTATTGATGCTCATCATTCAAGAGTGTTACCTCACAGTATTGATGGCACAGATTCCTGAAAACATCACCAATCATTGCATTGAATACAGGAAGATCTTCCGGGACAATGAAGCTGTTGAAAGGTTTTCCTTTCAAACGGGGACGCTCAATGCCAAACATCTTTGTTGCAGTCAAATTCAGCTCTTGTATGCTGCCGTCTCGAGAAATCGTCAGATATCCGGTTGGAGCAAATTCATACAGCTTGGTATAACGGACCAGGCTATCTTCGGTCTCTCCTCTCGAGTGAATCAGCTCATCTTGTTGCATTTTCAGTTCAATCTTATGAACAGAAAGCTCATGGATTCCCCGAAGCAGCTCTTCCTGAGATTTTAAAAGATTGGGTATGTTACTCTGGTCTATTTTGAACTGCTCTTCAGCACGACGTCTTAAGTCAGCTAAGGCAGCTGATGTATAGTCTATAATGTCTGTAGGCATAAAATGGGGTGTAATGTTCGTGATATAAAGCCCTATAACCGGTGAGGCAGGTTATAGGGCTTATCAAGCCAATTTCTAAAAACTTGGTTGCTTATTTTCACATACGCCAATGCGCCTTCCCCCAAAAAATACTATGCAGTAAGCCCTCCCCAAACATCCCACCGCCCACCGCCAACTGCCCACCGCCAACTGCCCACTGCCAACTGCCAACTGCCAACTCTCTTCCTTCCCTCAGCCCTCAGCACTCAGCACTCACCAAACCGCCAACCGCCAACCGCCAACCGCCAACTGCCAACTGCCCACTGCCCACTGCCAACTCTCTTTCTTCCCTCAGCACTCAGCACTCAGCACTCAGCACTCAGCACTCAGCACTCACCACTCACCAAACCGCCCTCTTCCTCAATGCTCTACGTAAATCTCCAGCCTGCCATGCACGGAGTGCGCTGTAAACCCTGCGGTTGTAGTCTGGACACCCAGAATCTTCACATAATTGCCGGGCTTAAAAAGCGTATCACTGTCAACCTTTGCATTTTTCATATTGATGCTCCACAGATCATTGTGAAAGCTTTTAAGAATCATAACCTTCGTTATTTTATCGTAGCTGATCACTTTTCCCCCAAGACGGCCATCTTTCGGTTCCGACCAGTCCTGTTCATTACCATTGACCAGATGATAATAACTACTATAATGTTCCGTCATATACCAATGCAGAGAGCGACCGATTCCTGAACCATAAAAGGCAACACTGAGGGGAAGCGTGGTAAGCAATAGCCAGGTGATAATCCTGATAACACTGTACGAATACCCTTTTTTTGAGCGCGACACAACACTGAACGCCACCAGAAAAAAAACAGCAATCAAAACAACCCAAACATAAGGCAGGCTCATCAACACGTTCCTTAACAACGGTATGTGATGTAAAGAAGGCAGTGAATGTCCATGACCGATACTGTAATCATGGTTTATTGAAATATACAGCGCCACAGCTATGCCGAGGCTCATCACTAAGCCAACAGCTCCGATAAAAAGTCCCGCAGCAATTTTCCTGGCAACAAAACGCGACCGGGGGATCTGCTCTATCTTCTTATCCTCTATTTCCTTCCAGAATGAATCCAATACATTTTTACTCATAATCAGCTGGGGAACCGTTAAGCTTTTTTTAAATATTGATTTATCTCATCTTCAGCGAGGCGAGTCAGTGAACTGACCGTGTCAATGTTCAGTTCCAGAATATCTGATATCTCTTGACTGGACTTTCCCTCGGAATATTTCAACACCATAATATCACGATGCCTCCCTTGTAGCTGTTGCACCGAAGCGACCAACTGCTGTATCGAATAATGCTCCCAATCAGGAAAAACGGCAATAATGGCCTTAGCCATCTGCTCCAAGGGAAAACTGCCGCCATCCAGTTCATGTCTGAGTTTTGACTCTTTTAACCGGCCGGCTATCTCCTTATGGGTGATTCTGTATATCCATGACGAAAAAGATATCGACTCATCATACTCATTGAGATTGACGTAAGCGCTGACAAATATCTCCTGTATCAAAGACGATGCAGAACGGGTATCACAGAAAAAAATGATGTATCGTAAAAGAGGATCCTGATATCGCTGAATAATTGATGAAAACGCTTTATTGTTCTTACGCGTCAGCCGCACAAACTCATTATCAGATACCATTGCCTCCTTCCTCTCAATCCCAACTCTATTCCCTAACATCGCGGCAAAATTTAAAGTAACAGGAAACAAATCTCCAATCCCCAAAAACCCAAGCGGCACAATATTTACAATCATAATATCCCACCACTCCAATTAAATAAATCATTAACTCACCACTTTCTTTCTTGTCATCCCGAACCCCCAAGAGAAATCCATAGCCCAACCAAGCCCAACCAAACCCAACCAAGCCCAACCTAATCATAACTCCCATAAGCGCTATAACTCCCAACTACCAACAGCCAACTCTCTTTCTTCCCTCAGCACCCAGCACCCAGCACTCACCAAACTGCCAACTGCCCACTGCCCACTGCCAACTGCCAACTGCCAACTGCCAACTCTCTTTCTTCCCTCAGCACCCAGCACCCAGCACTCAGCACTCCCCAAACTGCCCACTCTCTTCCCCTCCCCCTCTTCAAAGTGGCACCGAAACCGTAAACACCGTCCCACCCTCCGGCCTGCACTCCGCCGAAATACTCCCTTTATGTTTATGGACCATAATGTCATAACTGATGCTCAATCCGAGCCCGGTTCCTTCCCCAATATCCTTGGTCGTAAAAAACGGTTCAAAAATACGAGCCCTAATCTCTTCCGGCATTCCAGGTCCATCATCACTGACAGAGCAAAACACACTCTCACTTGTGGCCCATGTTCTAATCGTGATGTTTCCAGGAGATTTTCTTTTTTGTGACTTGATTGACTGGGCGCTGTTGACAATCAAATTCAGGATAACCTGGCTGATCTGTGAAGGATCGCACATGACCAGCGGCAGTTCCCCAAGCTGCAAATCAACAACAGCAACATCACGGTATTCGCTCTTGGCAATGAGGATCGACTCCTTGACGGCC
>CAIJPS010000041.1 GCA_903822595.1 uncultured Chlorobiaceae bacterium | reverse complement strand
GAAGTCAGACATTCGAGTTGCAAAAAGTGAGGAGAAACTTGATTTGCACCTTCTGCCGGACAGCATTATTTCCGTTGATCGGGCATATATCGACTTCGAATGGCTGTACCGCCTTGATCAACGCAAAGTCTGGTTTGTGACACGCGCGAAAACCTCGATGCAGTACCGTATTGTCGGACAGCATCAACCAATTGATCATCCCCAGGTAACTCGGGATGATGAAATCGAGTTAATCGTTGAGAAAACCAGAAAAAAATATCCAAAAACCTTTCGTCTGGTCTGCTATACGCATCCAGAAACCAAGAAAGTTTATACGTTTATCACCAACAATATGAAACTCCCTGCGTCAACGATTGCAGCGATTTACAAGTCCCGTTGGCAGATTGAACTCTTTTTCAAGTGGATCAAACAGAACCTGAAAATTAAGTCATTCCTTGGAACAAGCCGGAATGCCGTGCTATCCCAGATATGGGTGGCCATGTGCTATTATCTGTTATTATCGTACATCAAATTTCAGACAAAATACAGCTACTCGTTACAGGTTTTGACAAGAATGATCGCTTCTGTGCTCATGGAGCAACGATTGCTTATTGATATTTTGTCTTTGGATGAACGCTCACTGCAAAAAGCACGGGATCCTGTTGCACAGCTCTCTTTATTTTAACCGGACACTACTGTATCAATCCCGCAAGTTTATCGCATCCAATATCGGTGATCAGATGAAAAAGCATTTTTGTATGGGTGAGCCAGAGTACCGGGAACCGAAAGTGCTGCCCTTTGTCAAAATTGAACAGTGGGACGGCTCCGCTCTCGCTCTGAATGGATACAAGGATTACCGTGATCCGGTAACTCCCGTCAACACCATTCCAAAATACGTCTATCGAGGCTTTGAAAAAGCCTGCCACTTCGAATACAAATTTGACTCGAAAGCCGAAAAAGAGCTTGCTTTTGTGCTGGAACACGACACACGGGTACTCAAATGGCTCCGCCCCGCTCCCAACCAGTTCAGGATCTACTGGCAGAACAACACAAAACGCTACGAACCCGACTTTGTGGTTGAAACTGCCGATTCCATCTCTATGATCGAAACCAAAGCCGCCAACGAACTCGATAGTCGCGAAGTCCTTGAGAAAACTGCCGCTGCACTGCGTTACTGCTCCTATGCCACAGACTTTACCACCGCCAACAACGGAAAACCCTGGAAATACCTTCTTGTTCCCCACGATCAGGTTGCTACGACTTCAAGCTTTGAATATCTGGCAGACAGGTTTGAGATGAAGTGAAGCTTTTGAAATGAAGTCTTGTGAATGCTCTTGAATATCAGAAAAGACTCTTTTTAATGGGTAAAACCGGATTTTTTCGATGTAACCATGTCGCTACGATGATTCGAGCAGGTTGCATCAAATCGTTCACTGATTGAGGAAATTATGAACCAGAACACCCTTGCGCTTACCCCGGAAAATGAAGAGCTGAACCGAAAACTCGACAAGCTTGCTTTAGAGTTTCTGGATCTGTTTACCCGTCATAAAGAGATGGTGGAGGATGAGTATGTTATTCTGAACGCACTCTATCTTGAAAAACTGGGTCGTTTTCAGCTTGAGTTACTGCAAAAGAAAACTGAAGCTGCCCGGCTTAAAATGAAAATGCAGTTGATACAGGCCGCATTAAACCGCGATGAACAGCCCGATTTGCAAGCGATAGAACATGCAATACAGCAAAAATTTCAGAATTATTATGCTGAAATTGAGGCTCAAGCTGCCGCTTTGGATAATGCAAAAGAGGTGCTGTCACATTTGGTTTCAGAAGAAGATACCCTGAAGCTGAAAGAGTTGTTTCGGGTACTGTGCAAAAGGCTCCATCCTGATCTGCATCCCGATCAAACGGAAAATGAAAAAGAGTTGTTTATCAAGGTCAAATCGGCCTATGATCTCCAGAAAATAGCTGAACTGCAACATATTCTTCTTTATCTCGATGAGTATAAAAAAAAGAAGATTCTGCCTATTTCAGGCGATGAGAAGAGGAAGCGAATTGAGCATCTTGAAAGCAATATCAAATCGCTGACAGGCAAAATAGCACAATTACAGCAAACGTTCCCTTTCAATGTCAAAGAGTTGATTGTTGATGAACAATATATTGCGCAGAAGCAGGAAGAATTAAGAAGCGATATTGAGAAATTTGATCAGGAAAGAGTCAGGTATGCAACTCGTATTGACATCATGATCAATGAGTGAATCTCTCATACCCATAACGCCAGGATTGCTGGACCTCCTGCGTCGAGAGGGGCAAGGTATTCTGCCTTTTACGCAGGAAATTTTGGTATTGGAAATAGTCGTTGCTGGCACAACCTATTGTGCTGAAATTGAGAGCATTGAACCTTGTATTGTTCCTGATAAAGTTTTAACGATGAAAAGAGAGCCTGATAATACATTTGACAGGTTTGCCATTGCTCTTTATTGTGACGACATTCGTATTGGATTTGTACCGGCAGCAATGAATCAAGCCTGTTCGCGTTTGATGGATGCCGGGAAATTATTTGTTTGCAGGGTCGTTTCGAAAAACTGGATTGATACCTGGCTGCAAATAGATGCCACGATCTCTATGGTGGATTGATTGCCGGATGCTTCATGGCACCGTTTCCTTTTCTGCCCCCAGGTTACACGATCACCTCCAGCAATGCAATAATATCTTCCGGGTGCTGCACCAGAGATTTTGCCCCGAATTCGAGAAGTTCGCTTTCGGGCCGGAATCCCCAGAGGACGCCGAGGGGGTACATGCCAGCTCTTGTGGCGGTCAGCATGTCGATGCCGCTGTCTCCGACGTAGAGGATTGAAGAGGGCTTTTCACCGAGCATCCGCGCAACAAGCAGTGCCCCATCGGGGTCAGGTTTGTGGGCTATAGCGCTGTGGTGACCCATGACCACATCGAAATCCCAATCTTTCAGGAGCTCTTCTGCGCAGAGTTGGGTGAAGTGGTCGGCTTTGTTGGAAAGGATTGCCTTTTTTATGCCACGCTCTGACAGGGTGTCGAGCAGTGCGCTGATGCCTGGGTAGGGGCGTGAGTGCCGGTTCCAGTTGTCGGAATAGTGCGTCATCAGATCCTTGAGCATCAGATCAATGGTCTCCGGGGTTCCTGCTTCTTCGGGCAGCGCTTTTTTGACCAGCTCCCTCATGCCGTGCCCAACCAGAAAGCGGCACTCATCGATGGTATGGACGGGATAGTGGTGCTGGGCAAGGACGCTGTTGAGGGTGTTGACAATATCCTGGAGGGTGTTGAGCAAGGTGCCGTCAAGGTCGAAGATAACTGCTTTACAGGTCATGAGGGAGATTTCTTTGTTTTTTTGCGACGGGCATTTGCAATAAGGGTGAATTTGCCATGCATAAAAAAAGCACCTTATACCGGAGGCGTAAGGTGCTTTCTGAAAAAAACAGCAGCTTACTTTTTCGGAGCAATTGTTGATGATACGTTCTGTAACACCTGACCCGCCGTGTTTACTGCACTGCCGACAAGATCAATAGCTGTTTTTGCGAGGGGCTCAACAACTGATACAACAGCTTTGACTCCGCTGCCCACCAGATCAACCTGCTGCTGGACAAGTTTGCCAGCGGTATCGACAAGGTTGGTGATTGCAACTGAGAAATCATTGGTTTCGTTTGCCATGATGGTTATTATTTTGAGGTTAGGAAAAAGATATATCTGGTCAAAATTGATTACGGTATTTTCCGCTTTTGCAGCTCCCGTACTTTCGCGCAATTTAATAAATTTAAACCATAGATGCCAATGGAAAACTGCGTTTGTAACACGTTGATGCGTCGTCAGGAGATGCAGGTTTCGATGAAATTTCAAAGTTACCTCTCCAGTGCGTATCTTGCGTGAAATGTTAAAGAACCAATATTGAACCATGATAAAAAAAATACTGCTTTTCGTTACCCTGCTTGCTCTTACCGTCACAGCGACAGGCATTGCTGCCGTCAACACTATTGTGCTTGATGGCTCGACTACTGTAGGTCCTGTTGCAAAAACTTTTGCGGCATACTTTTCTAAAAAATACGGGATTCGTGTCACCGTGAGCGAGTCGGGAAGCGGCAATGGCGCCAAGAGCCTGATCAATGGCTCTTGTACCATCGCCACCATGTCGCGTGCCATGAAGGATGCTGAAATCGCTGCCGCCCGCAAAAAAGGGGTCAATCCCGTTGCGTCTGTTGTGGCGCTTGACGGTCTTGCAATGGTTGTTCATCCGGCCAATCCGGTTCGTTCACTGACGAAAGCGCAAATCAGCAGCATCTACCGCGGTACCATCACCAACTGGCGAGAGGTGGGAGGCCCCAATACCCGTATTGTCGTTATTCAGCGCGAATCCAACAGCGGGACTGAGGAGTCCTTCAAGGATCTGGTGATCGGAAAGGGGGTACAGATTACAGGAAGTGCGGAGACGCAGTCGAGTAATGGGTCAGTAAAAAGCCGGGTGAGCACCACCCTTTCAGCCATAGGCTTCCTCGGTCATGGTTTTGTTGATGGATCGGTAAAAGTTATTGCTGTTAACGGCATTCTTCCCACTGTTGCAACGGTGAAAAATGGGAGCTATCCGGTATCGAGGCCGCTCTATTTCTATACGAATGGTCAGCCTTCGGGGCCAGTTAAACAGTTTATTGATTTGCCGAAAACCGTTGAGGGAAAGAGGATGATTACAGAGCTTGGTTTTATCAACCGCTGAGACCGTTTTTTTTTGACAGTAAGAGCACCTTTTTGCATAAAGCCGGTTATCTCGATAATCCGGCTTTTTTGTTTTTGTTCTTCTTTGCAAATGTTTCATACTTGTAACAGAAGCGTCATTGCTTCTTATGGTGAAAGCTGATAGATTGGAGCCATACAAATTGTACATCGCAGAGCAAGAAGAGAGGCCGGGTAACCGGTAATTGTCACAGAAACTATTCAAAATTATGGCTGAAGAGAGTGTAGGGGAGCGTAACCGTACAAATACATTTGTTTTAAGCGCTCGTAAACGCACCATGCAGAAGGCTGCAAAAACAGCAGGGGAGGGAGTGCTCTTTGCTGTTGCCTCTTTTGTGGCCGTTATCGTTCTGTTTATCTTCTATTTCGTTGCGCGAGATGCGGTTCCATTTTTTCAAATCCGTGGTTTCAGCGAATTTTTTACCAGTTCAAACTGGTATCCAGCCAGTGACCCCGCTGAATTTGGCGCTTTGGCCATTATATACGGCAGTTTGATGGTGACACTCGGCTCTGCCTTGATTGCCGTGCCGATGGGTGTAGCTGCCGCAATATGCCTGAGTGATATTCTGCCCTTTTCGATCCGCCAGTATGCCAAGCCGGTTATTGAAATGCTTGCCGCAATTCCCTCTGTTGCGTTTGGTTTTTTTGCCCTTGTCATTTTCGCGCCGTTGATGCAGAATAACGGTGGCCCGATGCTGATGTGGGCGTGGTGGATACTTGTTTCCCCCTTTATGCTCCTTGCTGTTATCGTTATTTCCGATTTGTTGACGACGAAGATCAAGGAGCAGAAACGTCGTCAGCAACTGCATATCTTTTTTCTGATTTTCTTCGGTTTCCTTTCGATTTTGCTTCTGTTCAAGGTCGGTACGGTTCTCTATGGGATTCAGATTCTGACTGGCACAAACGCACTGAACGTCTCCATTATTCTGAGTTTTATGGCTTTGCCGACGATTGTCAGTGTCTCTGAAGATGCCCTTCAGGCTGTCGGGCGCGACCTTCGTGAAGGCAGTTACGCTCTCGGCGCCACGAGGGCTGAGACGATCATCAAGACCATTCTTCCTGCTGCCAGCAGCGGCATTCTTGCTGCCGTCATTCTCGGTATTATGCGTGCACTTGGTGAGACGATGGTGGTGTGGATGGCTTCGGGCAACTCATCCCAGATTCCCGAGCCGTGGTTCAACTATCTGCAGGCAATCAGGACGCTGACGGCAACCATTGCCGGTGATATGGGCGAAGCTGACCAGGTGACCGGATCGGCCCGTTTTCATGTGTTGTTCGCCATGGGGCTGCTTCTGCTTGTTATCAGCTTTATCAGTAACCTGGTCAGTGAGAGAATTGTTGTGCGTCAGAGGAAAATTCTTTCCGGTCAGTAACTTCTTTGCCGAAAATAGAGCGTTATATATTTTTTCATTTAATCCTGTTGTTATGAATATCGGAACCAGGAAAATACTGGATCGTTCGTTCACCGCTGTTGGAATCGGCTCTATCATTGTCATGGCGTTGGCCTTGATGTTTGTTGTTGTGCCGATTGTTACTAACGGTATTGGCGCGGTATTTTTTACCGGTACGGTTGAACATCGGAAAATGCTTTTCAATGAATTCAAACGAGGAGACAGTCAGGGTCTTTCCAGTGAGGTCGCCTCATCAGATCGTTACCGTTCGAAGGTCTACGACATGCTTACCGGGTTCGAGGCAGAACTTGAAACGATGGCGCCTGAAAAAAAGAAGGAATACAAGGAGAAATATGCACAGGTCAGATCGGCCGTCCAGGCGCTGCTTGGTCCTCTGCCGGGGGATTCCACGCCGATGCTGACAAGGTTCAAGTATGGCCAGACCCGATGGGAGAAAGCGGAGGAAAAGTTGCATGACCTGCTCTATGAATCCAAATGGGACAACTCCAACCCCAACGTCATGTCCAAGGAGTACTTTGTGAGCCGTGCCATAGGCTTTGAGGGTACCTCTCTTGTGAAGCTCTTTCCCTACGTCAAGGATAACCTTGAAAAGATGCTTCTTCCCGATTTCACCGTCTATTGGGGATTTATCACGGACAGTTCCGTTGACTCGCACTTTTTTGGAGGCATCTGGCCGGAAATTCAGGGCACCTTTTTTCTTGCCATTGGCGCCATGCTTTTTGCTTTCCCTCTTGGTGTTGTAGCTGCGGTTTATTTTACTGAATATGCCAAACCCGGTTTTTTGAACAGTATGCTGCGAAGTGCCAACAGCACTCTGGCCGGTGTTCCGAGTATTGTTTTCGGTATGTTCGGCCTTGCCTTTTTTATCAATACCATGAAGGTATCTGAATCAAAAAGTGTGATTGCCGGTGCACTGACGCTGGCCATCATGATTTTGCCGACTATTATCCGTGCAGCCGAAGAAGCGATACTTGCTGTTCCCAAGACCTACAGGGAGGCATCACTCAGCCTTGGCTCCACCAAATGGAATACTATTGCAACGGTGATTTTGCCTGCAGCACTGCCTGGTATTCTGACCGGAGCTGTTATCAGCCTCGGCAGGGCGGCTGGTGAAACGGCTCCGATTATCTTCACAGCAGCGGTCAGTGTTGGTTCGGCTATAGGACTTGCAGATGTTTTTTCTTCTCCGACACCCGCACTTTCCTGGAACATTTATAACCTTGCCAGCGAACACGAGGCCGCCAGTCAGATTCGGCATGTTCAGTACGGTATGGTGCTCGCCCTGGTTAGTATTGTGTTGTTGCTGAACTTGTCGGCGATAGTGCTGAGAGCCCGTATTTCTAAAAAATTAAAAGGCTAAACAATAAATTAATGCTCATGACAGTTGATGCCAAAGAAACTTCTGAGAGTGCGCAGCTACAGAAGGCAACACGAGATATTTATCTTCCTCCGGAACGAAAAAAAATATCTGGAGATGATACTATTCATATCTCAGCCAAGGAATTCTCCATTTATTATGGTGATTTTGAGGCGGTAAAGAGGGTTAGTGTCGACATTATCTCAAAATATGTTACAGCTATTATTGGCCCAAGTGGTTGCGGTAAAAGCACCTTTTTACGTGCTATAAACCGGATGAACGACCTTATACCGAGCTGTCATACAACCGGTGCCCTGCTTTTTGATGGCGAAGACGTTTATGGAAAATTTACTGACGAGGTGCTGCTCCGCAAGAAGGTGGGCATGGTTTTTCAGAAACCCAACCCTTTTCCGAAGTCAATTTTTGACAACATCGCCTATGGCCCCCGTCTGCATGGTGTGAATGACAAAAAAAAACTGATGGAAATCGTAGAGCGCAGCCTGAAAAAAGCGGCGATCTGGGATGAGGTCTGTGACCGTCTCGACAAGAATGCCCTTGGCCTGAGCGGCGGCCAGCAGCAGCGACTCTGCGTCGCACGAACGCTTGCAGTTGAGCCGGAGGTGCTTCTGCTTGATGAACCAACCTCAGCTCTTGATCCCAAGGCTACAGCAAAAATCGAGGATCTTATTCAGGAACTACGTGGCAGTTATACCATCATGATTGTCACACACAACATGCAGCAGGCGTCAAGGGTATCGGATTCTACGATGTTTTTTTATGAAGGAGTTCTTGTTGAACATGCCTCGACCGCACAGCTTTTTACCAATCCTAAAGATCCGATGACAGAAGATTATATAACCGGAAGATTCAGTTAACGAAATTATACTACACTTATGTCAGAACGTCCGGTCCATGAGCTTATAAAAGAACTCTCCCAGGTTCTTGTTCAACTCTCCGACAAAGTAGTGGCGAACTTGCTTGATGCGCTGCATGCAGTGAAATATCAGGATGAGCAGGGTGCGCGGAAAATCAGGATGGTTGATGATGAAATTGATTTGGCCGAGGTCAACCTTGAGGCTCGGTGTCTGGCCTTTCTTGCACTCCAGCAGCCCGTAGCGAGAGATCTTCGTACCATTGTCACTATTATAAAGATCAACGATGACCTTGAGCGTATCGGTGACCTGGCGGTTCACATTATTGACCGTATGCCGGAAATAAGTCCCGAGATGCTCGAATTGTTTGATTTTGAGAGTATGGGTATGCGTGCCGGTGAGATGGTTCAAAAATCGATCAAAGCCTTTGTATCCAAAGACCGTGAGCTTGCAAACCATGTATGCGCTCTTGATGAAGAGGTCGATGTGATGCATCGCTCAGTTTTCAAAAAAGTGACTGCTTTAATGAAGGGGCCCGATTCTGATGTAGACCAGCTCATAGCGGCTTTAAGTATTTCGAGATACATTGAGCGTATGGCTGACCATGCTTCCCGCATAGCCAATGAGGTTATTTTTCTGGTGACCGGTGAAATCGTTCGCCACAGGGGTGGTTTTTATGAAAAGCTGATCGAGTCGCTCAAAGAGTAAAAAGCAGTAAAGAGTGGGGCCGCGGGGCGAGTTTAAGGGGTTTTAGTTTTTTTTCTTGCATTTAATCTTGCAGGTCTGCTAAATTAACGTCACCTTGTATTTTTTAAACATAAGCATGGTGTTTGAAACCTATGGCTAACCTGTTAGGCAAATTTTTCGGCGATACACCGAAAACTGCAGAAACCCCGAAAGCTTTTACTATCCAGATTGATCCTGCTAAGTTCAGTCTTTCAATGAAACCGCAGGGGACGGTTCACGTGCAGCTTGAATCACTCAAGCAGAAGCTTACCAAACTCTCTTCAAACGTCGAGAACAACCTGATGCTCAGCATCCGGGCATCAACAAAGTCCAATATTGAGCTTGCCGCTTCGGCGTTCAAGTTTGATGAAGCCTATATCCGGAAAGGGAAGTTTGAAGTTGAGTACCTTACTCTGGCCTATGCTTCGTTCCAGAATCTTGGCGAAGCTGATCTCAAGGCGGTCAACTACGCCCGCATGATTCTTCGGGATCTTGAACGGCTGGCCCAGCTTGCACTCAACATTGCGGACAAAACCGGTTATGTTGAGTTTGCCAATGTGCAGGAGCTGCATAAGGATGAGTATGGTCTGAAACCGATGGGTGATATTACGGCTGAAATGATCAAGAAAGCGGTTGAGGCCTATGTCAGCAGCAATTCAAAACATGCCAGCGAAACCCTGGTGATGATGAGGGAGATTCAGGCTCTTTACGATACAGCCGTTGCTAAAATCAAGGCATCGGTCAACGACCGGAATATTACGAACCTTACCGGTATCCTCTCTATCCTTGAACATGTCAAGACATCTGCGGATATCTCCTGTTCTATTGCCAGCCATTTTTGCTGAGACGACGTTCTTTTTTACCTTAAAAAAGCGGGCCTCGGTTCGCTTTTTTTTATCGTGTACATTGTTCTGATTATCCGATGAATGTTTATCAATGAAAAACCCCAAAACGATAACCGGAAAGCCGAAAAAGCACAAGGTTGTTCTGCCGCTTGTTTCTCTTCTTCTGGCACTCTTGTGGTGCTGTCAGCCTCGTGAGTCGCAAAAAGTCGTGGTCAAAAAGGATGTAGAGCGCATTCCTGTTTCGGTTGCACTGGTCTCAAATGCTGCTGTTCGTGACAGTTTCAGTACGGTTGGTACCGTCGAGGCGTTCAGGGAGGCCGATATTTTTTCTGAATCTACGGGTCTGGTTCGCAGGGTTTCGGCTGAACCGGGTGTTCCGAAAAAGGCAGGAGAAGCCTTGTTTATTCTTGATGATGAACTGGCAACTGCCCGGCAAAAGAAGGCGGATGCTCACTACCGTCAGGCGAAACGGGACGTTGAACGCTACAAAAATCTCTACAGCGAAGGAGCGGTATCTCTTTCGGCCTATGAAACCGCTCAGTTACAGCTTGAAGAGTCAGATGCCGAGTTTGTGGCGGCTACCCGCAAATACAGCGATACCAAGGTGAAGGCCCCTTTTTCAGGGATCGTAACTGCCCGGTTTGTTGAGCAGGGTGAGCTGGTTCAAGAGGGAAAGAAGGTTGCGCAGATGGTTGACCTGTCGAAGGTAAAGGTTATCATCTTTGTGCCTGAACGGGAGATTGTCAAGTTTTTACCGGGAACTCTTTTGGCGGTCACAAGTGATCTTTATCCAGGAAAGGATTTCGGCGGCAAGGTATATTCGGTTAGTGACAAGGCGGGTCGCGATCACACTTTCAGGGTGGAAGTGGTGCTGCAGAACCCCACAAAGAGCGTATTCAGATCAGGGATGTTTGCAAGGGTACTTCTGAAGGGAGAGAGTGAACGGCAGGCGCTTCTTGTTCCTCGCGTCGCGCTTGTTTCAGGGATCAGAAAACCTGAACTCTTTGTCGTCCGTAATGGCAAGGCATTTTTGAAGTCGTTTGCCGCTGGTATGGAGTTGCAGAAGCAGCTTGAGGTTCTCTCTGGACTCACGGCAGGAGAGAGTGTGGTGATAAGCGGGCAAAACGAGCTTCATGACGGTTCTGATGTGGTTGTCATCGACCAGAAGAAGAACCCGGTGGCACCATGACACTGACAGAACTCTCCATAAAACGGCCGACGCTCATTGTCGTGCTCTTTACCGTGCTTGGTATTCTCGGTCTTTTCAGTTACCGGCAACTGCAGTATGAATTGTTGCCGAAGATGACACCGCCCGTCGTTACGGTCTCCATCCGCTATCCCGGTGCTTCGCCCTCTGAAGTCGAGACATCGCTGACAAAACCGGTGGAGGAGGCGGTTTCGGCCATTGAAAAGATCTCTTCCATCACTTCGACTTCGACCGAAGGAATGTCGGTCGTTGCCATCGAGTTTTCCAACTCGGCCAATATCGAAAAGGCATTGCAGGATGCCCAGCGCAAGATCAACGAGGTACGCGACCGCTTTCCCAATGAATCAAAGGCACCGGTTATCACTCGTTTTGCGCTGGATGAGGTTCCTGTGCTGCGTATCGGCGCAACCTCATCGCTGCCGGATACCGATTTTTACCAATTGCTCAAGGATGATATCAAGCCCCAGCTTGCAAGTATTGCGGGGGTAGGTCAGGTTTACCTTCTCGGAGGACGTGAGCGGGAAATAAGGGTCAATATCGATCTTGAACGGCTCCAGAGCTATAACCTTACCATTCCCGATGTGCTCAAGGAGGTGGGCAAGGCTAATATTGATTTTCCTACCGGAAAAATTGATGACAGCGACCGGCAGTTTGTTGTGCGGCTCGCTGGCAAGTTCACTGATCTTGAAGAGCTGAAAGCACTTGTTCTGCGCTCCTCTTCCGCCGGCACGGTCGCTCTTCGCGATGTTGCCGAAGTCGAGGACGGTTTCAAGGAGATCACAACACTCACAAGGGTGAATGGCAGGAGTGCTGTTGGTATCATGGTCATGAAGCAGAGCGATGCCAACACGGTTGACGTGAGTCGGCTTACACGGGCAACTCTCTCCCGGCTTACAGCACTCTACAGCCACAGCAACCTTTCATTTGATATTGCTCAGGACGCATCGACCTTTACGCTTGAAGCGGTTACTGCGGTTCAGCAGGATCTGATGCTTGCCGTGCTGCTTGTCGCACTTGTCATGATGCTTTTCCTGCACAGTTTGCGCAACTCCCTGATTGTGCTTGTTTCCATACCGACTTCGCTGGTGACCACCTTTATCGGGATGTATCTTTTTGGATTTTCCCTGAATCTCATGACACTGCTCTCCCTTTCGCTGGTGGTGGGTGTTCTGGTTGATGACTCCATTGTGGTGCTTGAAAATATCTACCGCCATCTTGAACGGGGCGAAGAGCCGCGCAATGCAGCTCTTGCTGGCAGAAACGAAATTGGTTTTACGGCACTTTCCATCACACTGGTCGATGTGGTTGTTTTTTTGCCGCTCTCACTGGTCAGCGGTATAGTTGGCAATATCCTGCGTGAGTTTTCCGTTGTGATGGTTATCTCCACCCTTGTCAGTCTTTTTGTCTCTTTCACCCTGACGCCGCTGCTTGCATCACGCTTTTCCAAAGTTGAAAAGTTTTCCGGAAAGAACATTTTTGAAAAATTTGCTGTTGCTTTTGAGGAAAACTTCCAGCGCTTGCGCCAGACTTATCTTGACATCCTTCAATGGAGTCTCCGCAACCCCAACAAAGTCTTTTTCAGCGCAATCTTACTGCTTGTAGCATCGTTCAGTCTGCTTGTTTTCGGACGTATAGGCGGAGAGTTTATTTCGGTGTCCGACCGCGGGGAGTTTGCCGTCAAACTTGAACTTGAACCCGGAACCACTCTTGAAGAGACCAACCGGCTGACGAGGAGTGTTGAACGGCGTCTGACTGCAATGGCTGAGGTGAAAAAGGTGATGGTCAATGTCGGCGCTTCGAGCGAAGGCTTTTTCAACCAGAGCGCGGATAATGTCTCGGAAATAAACGTCAAGCTTTCCCCCAAAGAGGAACGGAGCCGATCGACCGATACCATTATGCAGGCAATCCGCATCAATCTGCAGGATATTGCGGGGCTCAAGGCAAGCATCAATCCTATCGGTATTTTCGGAACAGCCAATGAGACTCCGGTTGCCGTCATTCTCAGCGGCCCGCTGAGAAGTCAGGTAACGCGTGTGGCCGAAGCGTTGCGAGACAGTGTCAAAAGCATTAAAGGAACCGCTGATGTCAAGCTCACCTCACAGGTCGGAAGTCCGGAGATGCGCATTGTGGTCGATCGTGAAAAAATGGCATCATTTGGTCTTACCATTACCGATGTTGGAGCTGCGCTCCGTACCGCTTATGCCGGAGATGAAGCGGGTAAATACCGGGATGGTGGTGACGAGTACGATATCAGGGTCATGCTCGACAAGTCCTACCGCAAGGACACTTCGACGCTTGCGGAAATCACTTTCCGTACTCCTCAGGGCGATTTGGTTCGTCTTGGACAGTTTGTCACCTTTGAACAGGATCGGGGCTATACGCAGTTGCAGCGCAAGGATCGCAACAATGCCGTCTGGGTCAAGGCACAGGTTGTCGACACTCCGGTGGGCACCATTGGCAAGAAAATTGAGCGGATTATGTCGAACCTGAAAAAAAGCGGTATTATGCCCTCGACCATCTCCTATGCCTATGAATCAGATTTGAAACGGCAGGGTGAATCGAATTCAACCCTCATGCTCTCTTTTCTTGTTGCCATTATCTTTGTCTATCTTATCATGGTGGCGCTTTACGACTCTTATGTCTGGCCGATGGTGGTGATGTTCTCTATTCCACTGGCTATTATCGGAGCCCTTTTTGCCCTTGCCCTTACCGGAAAATCGCTCAGTATCTTCACCATTCTTGGGATTATCATGCTTGTTGGGCTTGTGGGAAAAAATGCGATACTTTTGGTGGATTTTATCAATAAATTCCGTCTTGAGGGTATGGAACTTTCAGTGGCGATTATTGACGCAGCAAAAGAGCGGCTTCGTCCGATTCTCATGACCACCCTGACTTTGATTTTCGGTCTTCTGCCTATTGCACTTTCAGGCAGTTCAGGTTCCGAATGGAAATCTGGTCTTGCTGTTGCTCTTGTGGGCGGTCTCGCCAGCTCAATGTTTCTCACGCTTCTGGTGATTCCTGTGGTTTACGTCTGGTTCGACAGTAAGCCGGGGAAGTTTATTGGCTGGCTTATTCGGTTGTTCAGTAAGCTCGTTGATTGGTTTGAACACCTGATCAAAAAAAAGCAGTCAGCATAGGAGCTGTTTTTGCAATTTCATGAACGACAGATACATGATGCGTTATTTTTCAAACCAGACTCCTGCCTTGTTGATTTGTCGCGCAGCCCTTTCTTTTTCATGGGTGTATCAGGGTGCGATACCAAAAATTGTCTGCCAGAGCAGGGGAGAAACCGACCTGCTTGGTCACCTTATTCCTGTTTACCAGTGGGCGTGTGAGGCTGTACTCTGGATTGGAGTTGCCGAAATTCTTTTCGGGCTGTTTCTGCTTGTTGCTGCCTCGCAGTGGGTTTTCTGGCTGAATATGACAGCGCTGAGCGCCCTCCTTCTTTTTGTCGCACTTTTTGAACCTTCGATGTTTGCGTTGCCGTTCAACCCCTTGACCCTGAATGTATCGCTGATCGCACTTTCTGTGATCGCCCTGCTCGAGATGAAAAAATTAAAAACTGCTACCTGAATGAAGCTGTATCGTTTTGATGGAGAGTTGAGCAGTGTTGCCCGTCTTTTTCTCTCTGTTTCCATAACCGTTATCGCCCTTGCCGCTCTTTTAGGTGCCACAGGAGCTGTTTCAGGAAATCTTTTTCTTCTGAAGCTTCACCCTTATCTTTTTTTTATCGGTTTCGGCAACCTTGCCATACTTATTCTCAACCGCTACCTGACCGCAGCAATTTATCCTGAACTGAAGATCGACCCCTTCAGGCAAGTGCGCTATATATATGCTGTCCTGCTCTCTCTCGTCATGATTACGGTTGCCGTCGCCATGGAGTGGCCCCTTCTGAAGGCACTGACGGGATTTTTGCTCATGATGGTGGTTGTTGGGCCGCTCAGGGAGATTTTCACCACCCTCTCCATTCCCAAAATATGGAAAGAGGTTTCGGTGCGCTACTACATTTTTGACGTTCTTTTCTTGCTTGTTGCCAATCTTGGACTCTTGACGCTCGGACTCAAGGAGGCCTTTCCCGATCAGAGGATTATCCCATTCTTTGTGACCCAGTCATCCTATTTCCTCGGTTCCTCTTTTCCTCTCAGCATCAGTGTAATGGGCTTTCTCTACACCTATGCATGGAGCCGCTCGTCAAGGCGGGAGCTGGTCAAACGCCTTTTCAGCCTCTGGTTTTATGTCTTTGTTGGTGGAGTTCTGCTCTTTCTGATCGTTATTCTTGCCGAATACTACCTCGGGATGATGCTCATAAGCCATCTTCTGCTTTTTGGTGTGATGGCCCTGCTGGGCAGTTTTGCCCTCTATCTCTATAACTTTTTCCATAAAAACTTCCCCCACCCGGCACTTGCTTTTTTGTTGAGTGGTCTTTCCCTTCTTTTTGCCACGAGTGCCTACGGTATCATGAACATCTATTTTCTCAAAGGGATTCATTTCGGTACCATTCCTCCCCTGCGTCTCGACAAGATGTGGATTTATCACTCTCATACCCATGCGGCGCTGCTCGGCTGGATAACCTTTTCCTTTATCGGTATGCTTTATATTGTCATACCCTCAATTGCCCGCTCCAACTCCCTTGAAACACTCAGAAGTGAGATGGCACTCTCTGCACTGCTTGGTGAGACGGTCATGAAAAACGCCTTTAAACAACTGACCATGCTCCTGCTCTCCGCAACAGCAATTCTGCTTGCCTTTTTTCTGGAAAACAATCTGCTGCTCGGTGTTGCAGGCACGGTATATGGATGCGCGGTCTACTACCTGTCGATCAATCTTCAGATGGAAATGAAATAACTATTTAAATTCAGCAATAATTTTATGCAACTCACAGCAAAGCTTACGGCAATTCTTCCTGAACAGACGGGTGCGGGAAAAAATGGAACATGGAAGAAACAGGATATCATTGTTGAAACCGACGGGCAGTACCCGAAGAAGGTCTGCATCTCCCTGTGGGGCGAGAAGTATGACCGGAATTTACTCAAGGTGGGGTCGAAACTCACCATCTCCTTCGATATTGAGAGCAGGGAGTTCAACGGAAAGTGGTATACCGATGTCAAGGGATGGAAGGTTGAGGGTGTCAATGATGGGGGGGGCTCCTCTTCTCAGGATCCCGGCTCTTATGCTCCTCCGGTTTTCGAGCGTGAAGGCAATAGTGTTATTTCCAATGATGATTGTCCGTTCTGAACTTCACCTTTCATCAATCCATGTACCTTTTTTTTGATACCGAAACGACAGGCTTGCCGCGTAACTGGCGTGCACCCGTGACCGATGTAAACAACTGGCCACGGATGGTTCAGTTGGCATTTTTATTCTGCGATCGGGATGGCAACCAACTCTCTTCCGGTGATTATCTCATCAAACCGGAAGGCTTTGTTATTCCATCAAGCGCAGTCCAGATTCATGGTATCTCAACCGATAAGGCGACACTTGAAGGAGCGCCGCTCCGACAGGTGCTGCAATTGTTCCATGAGCTTGTTGCTGATGCAGAGGTGCTTGTGGCCCATAACATCAGCTTTGATGAAAAGATTGTCGGAAGTGAACTGATAAGGGCGGGAATGCAAAATCCCTTGCCCTCAAAGAGAAAGATATGCACTATGGAGAGTACAACGGATTTCTGTGCAATCAAAGGCCCTTATGGGAACAAATGGCCCAAACTTTCTGAACTCTATTTCCAATTATTCGGTACGGTATTTCAAGAAATGCATAATGCCGCTTTTGATATTCAGGCAACGGCGAAATGTTTCTGGGAGTTGAAGAGAAGGGGAGTTATTCCGTAACCGATAACCATCAAAAACCATGCGACTATTTGAGAAAATTGCGCTCGTTACTGGAGCGGCAGGGGGAATTGGCAGTGCTGTGGCACTCAGTTTTGCCGGTGAGGGGGCCTTTGTGATTGTCAGCGACATCAATGCGTCAGGATGTGCTGAAACCCTTGAACTTCTTGAACGCAATGGTGGAAGTGGGATCTTGGTACTGGCCGATGTAACGAAAGAGGAAGAGATTCGGGCCCTCTACTGCCATATTCAGGAACGTTGCGGGAGGCTTGATATTGTGGTGAACATTGCCGGTGGTGACTGTGAACCGGCAGCCGATATCGATGAGATTGATTATTTGAAAATGAGTGCCAATCTTGATCTGAACCTCAAATCCTGTATTATCTCCTGCCGCGAGGCTGCCAGGCTGATGAAGCCGCAGGGTTATGGTAAAATCGTCAACATGAGTTCTCTGGTCTACAGGGGAAGCCCCAACCAGTTTTCCTACTCAGCCGCGAAAGGGGGTATTTATGCTTTTACCCGATCACTTGCCCTGTCGCTGGGCCGATACGGTATAACAGTGAATTCGCTTGCACCGGCTCTTGTTGAGGTGCCTGCCTTTGTTGCGGCATTGGGTATCGAACGATGGGAGATGCTCCGCAAAGAGTGCGCACAACGCTATCCACTCGGACGGGTCGCAACACCGGATGATGTTGCCCGGTGTGCTCTTTTTCTTGCATCCGATGATGCTGCATTCATTACTGGCCAGATTCTTGAAATATCCGGAGGCGCCAGACTTTGATCAGATATTTTTTCTGAATATATAAATCCGGATACTGAAATGTGCGCGTTATCGAAAAAAAACATTCCCAATGTGGTTGCAATGGGAAAAGAAGAGCAGGAAAGCCTGGAACGAAACCGGAAAAGGTCTCTCTACCAGGCGACAATTGAACAAATCGTTGATGGATGGGCTTTCGGCAAGCCAGCGCTTCAGTCAATCGGCAAGCCGAGTGGATACTACCGACTCACCAATTATCTGCGTCAGTATACCCTTGCCCATGAGAGTCTGCCCAAAGGGATCCACACCATGCCTGAAGGACGGGATAGCTTTAATAAGGTTGAGCCATCCTTTACGGTGGATTTCGATAGCATCATCAAAGAGATTACCTTGCCTGACTGATTATTCGTGCTGTGTCAGCCTGGAAAAATCGAGGCAATTCAGCAACGATAAAAGGCGGGTAAATATCGTACAGTTGCCGGACAGCAAGGGTGTCATACATCATGATGCCCTTGCTGCAAGCTGTGGAGATTGTCTATGGTTTCAGGAGTACTTCGCAGTCCGGATGGAGCTCAATAAAGCGTTCGAGCTCTTCGTCAGGAATCCTGCCAGCCGAAAGTTCTATTTTTTCAAGATGCTGAAGATGCATGATGGGGGCTATGGATGCGACAGAGGTGTTCGACAGATCAAGTTCTTCAAGATTGGCGAGCTCTTCGAGGGGTTCGATATTGACAAGTGGTGTGTTTGCAAGACTCAGCTCCCGAAGTTCGGAAAGATCGCGAAGTGCCTCGATGCTTTTGACTCCGGTTTTATTGCAGCGGAGATATTCGAGGTTTCTGAGCCCGGAGAGTGGAGTCAAATCAATAATGTTTGAGTTGTCGATGCCAAGCTCAATAAGATTTTCGAGGTTTGCAAGCGGTTCAAGGGAGGAAATCTCTGTTTTGTAGCAACTCAGCTTTTCAAGCTTGATGAGCGCTTTGAGAGGGGAAAGATCATTTATTATGGTTTCAGAACAGTAGAGCTCTTCAAGATTGAGCAAGTTGCTGATCGGTTCAAGTGAACTGATCTTGGTGCTGGAAATCCACAGGAGCTTCAGCCCATTGAGATTGCGAAGGGGTTCAAGTGATGAAAAGTCGCAGTCGAAAGCATAGATGCGTCGGAGCTTTTCAAGATGCAGAAGCGGGTCAAGGTTTTCGACAGGAGACTCATCGCAACGGAGTTGCTGAAGATTTTCAAGGATCCGAACAGGTAACAGATTATGAATCCTACGGTTGTCACAACGCAAGTGTGTTGTTTCAAAAAAGTCAAGCAGCTCTTGATCAGAGGGATCCCGGATAACTTTCAGGGTTGTTTTGACGACCTCTTTCCAGTCAGAGGAAAGGGCATTCCACCATTTTTTTCGTACGCTACCCTCCTTGAGGAGCTCGGTTCTGGAGATGCGGCGAAGGTAATCAACCGCATCATTGCATTCGACGCTCTCTTTTCGCGTTTCCTGGTGAATGCTTTCCTGGTAACAGGCAGCAGGGTCGTTTGTACTGATATTGAGTTTTTCCGTAAGGCAGCGGGTATACCACTCGGCTCTTTTTCCTTCTATATTTTGATGATGAAGTTCCTGGGACTGCTGGTCAAGCGAGGAGATATCTTCAAGAATATCGTTTCCGCACCGTGGGCATACCGCACTCTGTATGGTGAGGGGGTAGCCGCAGACCGGGCATTGATTGTAGGTATTTTGCTCCAAAGTATATAATGGCAATTACTTCGTTGAAAAAGATTGGCATGTTATTTAATATTATAAGAAAAAAAGCGTTATCACCATAAAGGGCAGCTTGAAAAATTTGATAAAATTGAGGCGCTTTGGCTGGTGGCAGAAATTCTTGTCAAGGAGACGGGAGTGTCGGGCAAACTTTCAGTTTCACATATGCTTTTTAAACAGGAAAAATACTTTTATTTTACGGTATTCAGCGGGGTCGGGCAAGGAGAAAGTCTCTGTAACTCTCTTTGATGGCAAGACGGAGTATCTGTCCGTTGATCGGCACAGCGGAAAATCAAGCCGGACGAGTTGATAAAGAAGATTTAGACACGGGGTCAACAATTTGTGACTTAGTGTGTTTTACAAAAATATATTATCAGAATTAATGGGGCTTTATTGATTTGAGTTATCTGGTAATTATAACTTCATGTAACATGTGCCAAAATAATTTAATAATAGATGACAAAAACAAATATCTTGACATCAAGATGGCGGCTATTATTGCAGAGTATTCTTCATTAAGGGAAGAAATCAGTAACAGGTCGAAAGATCAACTGGTTTGTGTTACGGGTTCCGTTACGGCTGTAAGTGTATTGCTTGGTGTAATTGCTGCAAATCCTGGCCGGTATTCAGGGCTACTGATTGTAATGCCCTGGATACTCTCTGTTTTTGGTATAATTTGGTGCGATCATGCACATGGGTTACACTTGATAGCGAAATATATCAGAGAGGAAATTGAGCAGAAAAAAATTCCAAATCTTCTTTCTGAAGAGATGGATATTGGCGCTTTGTCAACTCTTGGTTGGGAGAGTAAATTGCAAAATGAGAGAAATAATTCTGTTGTATTAGGGTTAATAAATCCGCTTTTACCGATAATTTATTATTTCCTTCCTTCAGTTATCTCTCTTGTCGGCTATTATTTTCTTCGTTTTGAGGGCGTTACAAATCTGCCGATAGTGATAGAATATTGTTTTGTTAGTCTGGCTGTGATTTTGTTATTCGCATTAATTTATTTTTGGCGTCGGTTAAAAAACAATTCTTGATTCTTGACTTTATGGGAAAAAAATTATTCACCCGTATATAGACAAAACTATGATAATATTTGTGCTCGGCAATGTGTTTTTCAGGAATAGATTTTTTTTTAAAGGATGACGGTTATGCAATTTGTTCACCTCCATGCTCATACGCATTATTCGATGCAGAGCAGTCCGATTTTTCCGGATGAGATTTTTTCTGCTGCGGTAAAGTTTGGCATGAAAAGTATTGCAGTCACGGATTATTGTGCAATGTTCAACATGCCGGAGCTGTTCAGTGAGGCGAAAAACGCCGGTGTCAAGCTTATTATCGGCAGTGAACTGTTGCTGCTCGAAACCGATGCGCATCAGCACAGTCGCATTCCCGTCTCTTCTTCCCTGGTGCTTCTTGTTCAAAATGATGCTGGATACCGGAACCTTTGCATTCTGCTCTCAAGGGCGGCCAAGGAGGGGTTTGTCAATGGCATGCCGCATATTGAGAGCCGTCTGCTTGAGAGCTTTCACGAAGGACTTGTCTGTCTTTCGGGTTATTCTTCGGGCAGAATAGGCCGGGCGATTCTTGCAGGGGCTATTGATGAGGCCGAAACCTTTACGGCCTACTACCAGGAGATTTTCGGGGAGAACTTCTATCTTGAGCTGCAGCGTCATGGTACCTCTTTCGATGAAAAGCTCAATGAAGAGACCATTTCCCTTGCAAAAAAATTTTCCGTGGAATTGGTTGCCACCAACAATGTTCACTATCTCGAAAGAAAGGATGCTGGCTGCTACAGGGCGATGGTTGCCAACCGCACCAAGGAAAAACTCTCCAATCAGAATCTGCTGGCACTTGCAGGAGATGACCATTATCTGAAGTCTTCGGCCGAGATGGGCGCCCTGTTCAGCGACGAACATCGGGAGCTGAGCAATACGGTGCTGATTGCAGAAAAATGTTCCTACAGTTTCAGCAACAAAGAGCCTATTCTGCCCCATTTCCCTCTTCCTGCCGGGTTTGACAATGAGTTTACCTATCTCCGTCACTTGACCTGGGAGGGGGCAAAGGAGAAGTATGCGGATGCTGAAGCCGAAGGAATCAGTTCGGAGGATGTTCGTGCGAGAATAGAGCTGGAGCTTGGTGTGATCGAAAAGATGGGGTTCAGCTCCTACTTTCTTATCGTTAGTGATCTTATAGCGGCTTCGAGGAGGCTTGGCTATTCGGTTGGACCGGGCAGGGGTTCCGCGGCCGGGAGTATTGTGGCCTATCTGACGGGAATTACACGGATCGACCCGTTAAAATACAAGCTGCTTTTTGAGCGTTTCCTGAATCCTGAGCGCTCCTCAATGCCGGATATTGATATCGATTTTACCCCTGTTGGCAAGCAGAAGGTGCTTGAGTATACGGTTGAAAAATATGGTACCGAGAGTGTCGCAAAGGTTATTGCCATTGGTACCTTCGCGGCCAAGGCGGCGATTCGT
>CAIJPS010000040.1 GCA_903822595.1 uncultured Chlorobiaceae bacterium | reverse complement strand
TTGCCCTGGCTCTCGGTATTCTGACTGTCGGATACAATATCATCGAGGCTGTCGTCAGCATCTGGTTTGGATTCAATGATGACACTCTTGCGTTGCTTGGGTTCGGTGTGGACAGTCTTGTGGAGGTGATTTCCGGCTTGGGTATTGTGCACATGGTTCTGAGAATGCGCAAAAGCCCGGTTGCATCACGTGACCAGTTCGAACGGCAGGCCTTGCGGATTACCGGCTGGGCCTTTTATCTTCTTGTCGTGGGTATGATTCTTGGCGCACTGCTTAACCTCCTTCAGGGAAGTCACCCGGTAACAACGGTTCCCGGAATTCTGGTCTCTCTTGTCTCGATTGTCACAATGTGGTGGCTGATGAGTGCCAAAATGAAGACGGGCAAGGCTTTGCATTCCGATGCAATTATCGCCGATGCCAATTGCACAAAAACCTGCCTCCTGCTCTCGGTGGTGCTTCTTGCCAGCAGTCTCCTCTATGAACTTTTTCATATCGGTCTGGTTGATGCCGCAGGGTCGCTGGGCATTGCCTGGTTTGCATGGAAGGAGGGAAAAGAGTCGCTCGAAAAAGCCAGCACCGGCAAACTTGGCTGCTGCTGCTGCAGCGGCGGGAGTTGCCAGTCGTCGTAGTAGTAAAAAATATTTGTGCTTATAGGCCTCGTAGGGGTGCCATGCTGGTAACTCTGATTCTGATGGCTCTTGTTCGCTAAAAAATGTTTGTAACTTTCAAAAAATGAAAGTATCATACATGAATGCAAACGATCACAGAAAAGTTGATGCACTCCGGTCTCGGGCACCGGGTGGTATCGCAGGCTCAGTTGGCTCGTCTGGTGGAGGGCACTCCCCAGCGTCGCTACAACCTTGTCAATCGTGCCATGCAGCATGGTGAGCTGCTGCAACTGCGGCGTGGTCTGTACCTGCTTGCACCAAAAATGCAAAACAGTTCGCTCCATCCTTATGTACTGGCCCAAGCCCTGCAACCCGGTTCATACATTTCAATGGAGACGGCGCTGAGCTTTCACGGCTGGATTCCTGAATCGGTGCCGACCACTCTTTCAGTGTTACCGGGGCGGCGGCAGTTGGTGGTGAATCATCCGGTATTGGGGCTCTATCGCTTTTATCCTCTGGCGCTGCACTGCGGGCAGTTTTTGCAGGCGGTTGATCGTCACAGTTTCTCCGGTCAAACGGCATTGGTGGCACAACCTCTTCGGGCGCTGCTCGATATGGTCTGTTTGCGCAAACTTGAAGTGATCGACATGAAAACGGTTACAGCATCTATGCGCATTGATGACGAGTTGTTCGATTCTGTTAATCCTGCCACATGGGAGTTGATGCAACAGGTCTATCTGCACAAACGCATGAGGGAGTGCATTCAGTCACTCCGCCGCGAGGTGGCCAGATGATTGAACTGCTCCGCAGGCATCTGCAACACTATTCGGTCACCAATGCCGTACAGGAGGAACAGGCGATTAAAGAGATTTTGCAGGAAGTTGCGCTTTATGCCCTATGGCGAGCAGAATTCTTTGAAAAGGCGGCATTTCAGGGCGGCACTGCTCTGCGTATCCCGCATGGGTTACCGCGTTTTTCAGAAGATCTGGATTTTATTCTCTTGGAGCCAGATCCGTCATTTCACTGGTCGTCCTATTTCGATTCGCTTACTCAGACGATGGCAGAGTTTGGTGTGCATTGCGAATTGAGCGACCGCAGCAACATGAACAAAGCTGTACGTCAGGCCATGATCAAGAATGATTCTATCGGGCGGCAACTTGATCTGTCGTTTTTTGATTCTGACAAGCCGCGTAAACTTCTGGTTAAACTTGAAATTGATACCAGTCCACCAGCCGGGACGGGTACAAGTTGGCACTATCTTGATTTTCCCCTTGATTTTGAAATCTGTGCGCAAGATTTACCCAGCAACTATGCACTTAAACTCCATGCACTGCTTTGCAGACCCTACCTGAAAGGTCGCGACTGGTTTGATTTTACCTGGTATTGCAAGCAAAAGATCAAGCCAAATCTGCCACACCTTGCCAATGCCCTGCAACAGTTTGGGCCGTGGGCAGGAGAGAGCCTTGCGATTGATGCATCATGGCTGGCAAGCGCCTTGACAAAAAAAATAAAGAGTATTGACTGGCCAAAAGCTGTGCAGGATGTCGCTCCTTTTTTTTCTTCCACAGAGCAGCCAAGCCTTTCCTTGTGGAGTGAAAGGTTTTTTGCCGACAAAATCAGCAAGCTGGTGCAAGCGATTGCGGAATATGGGTAAAGAGGTTAAACGTAGATCAAGGATACAGATGTCATTGATAACCGGTTGCTGAATTTGCTGTTTGAGTCTGAGAATCTGAACGACAGAAATGCGGTACTATTGGCGGTTGAGGTATATTCTTTCAATGAGAAATGGCAGCCGAATCTGAAGCGACCATTGCGAAGTTGGAGCCAGAGGAAGGAACATGATTCTTGTCATCAAAACCCCGGGCGCTCTTTACGATGGACAACGTTTTATTGCTGGGCATAATTTTTGCGCAATGCGGTTATAGTAGAAAAGGAAAAAAGCTATGGCAGTGTATTCCTTCCTTGATCTTGCTCAGGAGGTGCTCAAGGGGACCACAAAACCTCTGACGTATCAGGAGATTTGGCAAATCGGAAAAGAGAAGGGCTTTAGTGGAAAAATCAGGACATCCGGCAAGACACCCTGGAACAGCCTTGGAGCGCAACTCTATGTAGAGGTTCGGGATAATGATAAATCTTCTTTTATCAAAGTTGGTCGACGCCCGACACGTTTTTTTCTGAAAGGACGTGAACGCGAGCTGCTCCCGGATACCGTGATTACAATCGAAAAAGAAGAGATCTGCCAGAAAGTCAAATCGACGACTTACCACGAGCGGGATCTTCATCCTTTGCTGACCTATTTCGTCTATACCAACTCCCTGTTCAATCGTGGACGATCAATTTTTACAAAAACAATTTTTCACGAAAAATCTCTGCGTTCTGGTTGCAATGAATGGATTCATCCCGACATTGTAGGATTTTATCTGCCCCTCGACGACTGGCAGCCAGATGTCATCGCATTCAATCGGCTCTCCGACAACAATTCGCTTCGCCTTTTTTCCTTTGAGTTAAAGAAGAGTCTCACAAAAGCCAATTACAGGGAATCATATTTTCAGGCGGTTTCAAACTCCTCCTGGGCTCATGAAGGGTATCTTGTCGCTATTGATATTCTCCAGGATGATGAGTTTCTTTCAGAACTCCAGCGCCTTGCCTCATCCTTCGGGATTGGTATTATTCAACTCGACCCGGTCGATATTGACAGCTCCAGGGTTCTCTACCCTGCACGCCAAAAGGAGACACTTGACTGGGAAACTGTCAATAAACTGTGTGAGCAAAACTCGGATTTCGAGGAGTTCCTTAAAGCGGTCAAGATCGACTTTGAGTCCAGGCGGTTTCACAAAAATGAGTATGATAGTGTTGTCAAGGATATCCGAAGCTATATTCGTGAAAAATTAAAGATTGAACAGGAGTAATTGTTCATAAATGGAGAGAGAGTGTGAAAATTCTGCGGTTAAACATTGAGGGGTTTCGTTCTCTGCGGAATGTAACCTGGAGACCTGGTAATCTCAACGTGATCATTGGGCCTAATGGCACCGGAAAGTCGAATCTGTTGCGTTTTTTGGAGTTGATCTCTCTTTCAGCTCAAGGAAAGCTGGGCAAAAATATTCAGTCTTCAGGCGGAATGGAGCCAATCGTTTGGGATGGTGTTGCCTCATCCATCAGGTTTTCTCTGGAAACATCGGGAGAGGATGGCGTAAAGCAGTATGAGCTTGAATTGGCCAGGCTTGGAAAAGGCAGCTCGTATCGAGTAGAAAACGAGCGGTTAACGCAATCGCAAAGGTTGCAGGATGCTCTGGAATCACCAGCAGTCAAATTGCTGGAAAGAACGGGCAAGCAGGCGGTTATTTTTGGCGAAACTGAGCAAATCTTTTCAACACCGGATGAGTTTCTTTCCGAAGAGGAGAGTCTTCTTTCTGTTGCTTCCGGCCCGTTTACCAATAATCATCTGATTCCACCATTCCAAAAATGGCTATCATCCATAGCGGTGTATCATGATGTCACGACTGGCAAGGATGCTCCCATTCGCCAGCCAGCAATTGCGAGGATGGAAAAACGGATAGATCCTGATGGACAAAATCTTGTCAGTGTCCTGCATACGCTTTATACCGGTGATCGTGATTTTAAAAGAGATATTCATTCCGCCATGCAGGCTGCCTTTGGTGATGATTTTGAAGAGCTTGTTTTTCCGCCAGCATCGGATCAAAGAATACAAATGCGGATTCGCTGGAAATCACTGAAACGGGAGCAATCGGCGGCTGAACTGTCGGATGGGACGCTCCGCTTTCTTTTTTTACTGACCGTACTGGCGAGTCCATCACCCGCTCCTGTTATTGCCATTGATGAGCCCGAGACCGGACTTCACCCCTCAATGCTTCCCCTTATTGCTGAATATGCAATAGATGCGTCGACCAGGTCACAGGTTATTCTGACGACCCATTCACCCAACTTCTTAAACGCTTTTGCCGGAACCATACCCACAACCACAGTTGCAAAATGGGAAAATGGTGAGACGCAACTGAGAACCATACAGGGGGATGATCTGAACTACTGGCTCAAGGAGTACTCTCTTGGCACTCTTTTCAAATCCGGTGAACTGGAGGAGATGGGATGAGATTTATTCTTTTTGTCGAAGGATATACGGAAGACAAGGCCTTGCCCGCATTCTTGAAAAGGTGGCTTGATGTAAGGTTAATAAAGCCTGTCGGGATTCGGATTGTTCGTTTTGAAGGGTGGCCTGAGTTAGTAAAAGATGTGGCCAAAAAGGCGAAGATGCATTTAAATGGACCATGTAAAGAGGATATCATTGCGGTAATTTCTTTGCTTGATCTTTATGGGCCAACTTTTTATCCTGAAACATCAAAAGAGAGTTTCCAGCGTTACGATTGGGCTAAACAATATATGGAACAACTGGTTAGTGAGCAGAAGTTCTTTCAGTTTTTTGCTGTGCATGAAGTTGAAGCATGGCTTTTAAGTGATCCTGAAATATTTCCGCAAAAAGTTAAAAACGCATTTCCCAAAAAGATTGACAGGCCCGAAACGGTCAATTTTACTGAACCTCCGGCAAAATTACTGGAACGCCTTTATTCGCTCCATACACATCGTTCGTACAAAAAGGTTGTTCATGGCAGAGAGCTTTTTGGTAAACTCAATCCTGAAATCGCCAGTCAAAAATGCCCCAGACTTCGAGAGCTGTTGGATAAAATGCTGGAGTTGGCAAAAGAGGCGGAATGATGTGTTGGGGTTGCCCTGCACTGTCGATGCGACAATCATTGCCGCACCCGAACTGAAAGAGTAACCGGAAATTGACCGAAAAAGGCAAACTATTGCTGGCGGATATTCGCAAGACGTCCTGAGACGGAATATTCCATTACAAACGGTGTGGAGAACGGAAGCTGTGTAATGCTGAAGATTTCCCTATGGAACGGGTGTATTGGGCAAAACCATCTGGATGACCAGTTTCATGCCGCATGCGTTTGCGTATCGGCGCAAGGTATTGAGTGATGGAGAGTGATCCTGTTTGCCCAGGCTTGCCTCAATGCGTGCCAGAACAGGCTGCGAAACTCCCATACGTGAAGCAACTTCAGCCTGGGTAAGGCCCGCTTGCGTTCGGGCATGCAAAAGCGCCCGAAGAGCCGCAAACTCATCTTCAAGTGCATCGTAGGCTATTTTGAACTCCGGGTCGCTTGAGCTTTTATGAGCAGCATAAGCTTTTGGGTCAAAGGCTACGGGATTATATTTATTGTTGTCAATCATGGTGT
>CAIJPS010000039.1 GCA_903822595.1 uncultured Chlorobiaceae bacterium | reverse complement strand
CTTTTGCCACAACTTCTTGTAGCTTTGCACGATCGCTGGCAGATAATTTCAAGGGGCTTAACTTCATGATTTACAGGGGCAAGGGTTTCTGTTTTCTTCCTTGCCCTTATATTACGGAAAGATTTCTTATCGACCGCTTACCAACCTCTCTTGATGACCTTTCTTTTACCGTCGTTTCATTGATGATGATAATTTCAAACGAATCTTCAATACAAGGAATATCCTCTTCAAGAATAATACTTCTCGGTGACAGCAATCGCCCTTTTGTAATGATTGCGTGTTGCATTTAATCTCCTGTAAGCCTAATTTTTATTCTGATATATTTTTTATACTGGATACTTTCAGTTCTTGATCTTTATTCGTCCTCTCGCACTCTTTTCACTTTTCCACAATACACTCTGTTAAGGCTATTCCGCATAACCAACCCGTGACCCCAGAAAACAGAAAAACTTAAAACTGCGAGGATATAAGCAGAGCTTCCACTGCACAGGGAATACCTGCGCAGCAATACGTCAAAACTAATGTATGAATATTTTTGGGGAATATGAAAAACTGTAGTGCCCAATATTGCCTTGAAGCCCCACAAAGTACAGTGAATCAAACAGGCAAAGTTTGCAAAACACATTTTTGTCTATAACTACCGGATTTTCGACCGATATGACCGGCCTGTTGCCAGTTTGGCAGTACTGGCGGATACACACAAGCAGTGGAAACCAACCTCTTATGGCTTTACCGTGCTGGGCTGCAAGCTTTCTCTTGAGTTCCCGGTTGCCAAGCTGACCGATTATGAAGAGCGTCTTGATGATCTGCTGGAATCAGATAACGTTTTTGGATGGATTACGGCAGCTCATATCCTGACCCAAAAAACAAAAAAGCAGCATCAGGAACGCTACGCGGCAAAACTTAGTATATTGCGAATACTCTATCAGCATCAATGGGATAAACAACGTATCATTGATTTATTTTATATCTTAGTTTGGTTGATGCAACTGCCCGAATGGTTGAACAGCCAAGTCTGGCAAGAACTTGAAACCATTGAGGAGAAAGAGAAGATGGAATACATCACAAGCATAGAACGAATTGGCATTGTCAAGGGTGAAGCAAGTATACTGAAAAGGCAGCTTGAACGGCGGTTTGGCCTGTTGCCCGAGTGGGCTTCAGAGAAGTTGAAGAGTGCCAAATCAAAAGATCTGGAAGCTTGGGCTGATGCTATTCTCACAGCCCCGACTCTGGAAGCTGTTTTCAATAAATCGGATGTGTCATAAAACGAGCAGAGATTCACGCCAGGCTCTGGTGGTCGCTGCTCTTTGCCCTGAATGAGATAGCCGCCTCGAAGATTGTTCGCTTTCGCTGGCTTCAGAGTTCTTCTCCTGATAATGCCATACACGCTGAAGCGTTCAAAACGCAGACCTGATGATTTCAGCACAATCATGAACCCATGCCTGGTCTTTCAGGATTGCCGGATTGAGCAACTCAAAGCGCTTTTCGACATTCAGGTAATCAAATAATTTTCAGGTAGTACAATGTGGTGTTATTTGAGTTCCACACCAGCAAACCGATAAACAGCTTTATTCACTCTCTGGAAATCTTCAACGCGCCAATAAGGGATGTGAGGTTTTGGTTTTGTTTGCTTATAGCTTGTACATTCACTCCCGCATAGTTTCGTCATGAATGGAGTCATTTCGGCAACAAGTGACTGCCCGGATAAACAGATGTCATAACTGCTTTGATTGGGAACAATCCAAAGCGTTCCATTGGCGCTTTTCAGTGCCATATGTTTTTTAACAACCCTTTGCTGATGAAATTCGATATCCTTTTTCAAAGAAAGTGACTTTATCTCTTTTTCAAGCTGCAACAGCCTTTCTTTCGTGGTCTCAACATTCATGAGTGCACATTTGATATTATAAACGAGCCATCAACGATCCACAATCCTCTTACTTTTGAGCCGCCAAAGCAGGCTTTCTGATTTTCATTTTTTGACAACTCATGCTTTCAACAAGACCAGCAGCTTTCATCAAAGATTCCATGCTGATGGTGGGTATGTCTGCATGATCTTTCACAAACTGTGACAGATTGTAATTTTTTCCATTTCGTGAGCAAACCGCCAGTTACCTCCCTCGTCATCTGAGGTTTCCATTCCCATCGTTTGCGGGCTATCTGCATTGCCACTATCTCCCGCAGCCAGTTGCGCCTCAATAAAATACCAGATCGACAAAGTAGTACTCATCGCCGATCAGTATTCGTTTCTGACGCGCTTCAAAGCAGAAACCGTGCCCCAGTTCAAGAAGAAACTCTTCAAGCTTGTCGATAAGCAGATCTTCGAGCTGCGATTCTCCCATGACCTCTCTGGATTTCAGCCCGATAAATTCAAACAGATAGGGATCGCAGATATCAAGGAGAGGGCCTTGCCGCTCTGCCTGCTGGTGAGCAAGCCTCGAAAGCTTGTGTTTGTCGCGGGAAAGATCGGAACGTTCATAGTAGAGACTGTGAATTTGCCGTTTCAGCTCACGCACCGTCCAGCTTCCCTGAATAGACTCTAACTGATAAAAGCTGCGTTTGGTCACATCTTCACATCGCAGCAGTTCAGCAATATGACTGAACGAAATCCTGCTCAACAGTTCATCGGGCGCAACCCCCGATTCGGGAGACAGTGGCAGAAGCTTGCTTATCAATTCAGGAGACAGCGACTCCCGAATTGAAGGGTAAATCAAATAAAATTTACGGTATCACCTCAGTTCACGTGCATCTGACCTGCTGACACCCGCCTGCATCAACCGTTCAGATAACAGCTCGATAATTTTGTCACCATACCGGGCCCGATCGGCTCCCCACAACTCGTACTCGGAGATATAACAACCGATAAGCCAGTTGCGAAGGGTCAGGCTTGTGTTGACCGCCCGGGAAGCTTGTGACGCCAGTTCAGCATGAACCTGCCCGATAGCAGCAACCAGTTGCTCAAACGACAATGAAAATAACGCAGGAGTTGCCATGCTTACACACCCTCCCGCGTGTTCCGCCGTGCCCTGACAACCGGATCTTCCCGGCTTTTGTTTACTTCTTCTGATATATTCTGATGCTTCAGATTCCCAAGATTCTGACCCATTACGAAATCCCTTTTGATGGTTTTCAATATCTCTTATTACGGTACTTCGCAGGTATAATTTTCAGCGTACTGCATATTTCACAGCCCAGGCTACACCGCAACCCAAAGCGCCAGCAGCAGACAACAAAACAACAAGCACAACAGAGCAACCCCGTGTCGTTCGATAATAAAACCGATTGTAAAGCGCTTTCTTTGGATTGGTTATCCAACCATAACCGCGAGGAGCCTTGAGGCCCAGAGATTGGCGGGCATACCGCTTCCACGATGTGCGGGCAGCAATGCGCTTTTTAAGCGAAGGTATTCTAAAGCCAACTTTCAT
>CAIJPS010000038.1 GCA_903822595.1 uncultured Chlorobiaceae bacterium | reverse complement strand
GATGTGCATGGAATCAATATATCGATTAATTCCATACAAAACAACTGTTTTGAAGTAATTTACATGGGTACAAAACACGCAAAAACCCTGCAATTTATCAAAAATCAATTGGTTATACGATTTTTAGCCGGGGAACTTCGGCCTAAAGGAAGCCCCGATGGATCGACCGAGGGGATTCTTCGGGCTACCTGAGCCAGACACAAGGCATCGAATGCTTTTTTCAGTGTCGGGTTGCTGTACCCTTCACCGAGGCGTGCATATTTGATCTGTTGTCCGATATGCTGCGACAGGGAGGTAAAGACCGAATCGAGACAGAAGCGGTCAACCCTCGGAGTATATTTGGCAAAGTCCATCCTGTATGACTCAGCAATCTCTTGTTGTACCTCAAAGGCATCACGCAATGATTGATTTTCAAGGTATGCCTTGACAGCCGCAGGCATGCCCCCGATAAAGAAATAACGTTTCAGCTCCTCGCGCAGAAGCTCATGCACTGCGGGTGATATTTCAGCCGGATTGCCCAGAACAGCCGTTGCCGCAGCGCCGTTGCCGATTGCCTCCAGATATTCAGCAAAACAAAGCGGATAGAGATTGAGAAACTGAACCCTGCCCACAGGGAAAGAACTCTCTTCAAGCGCAAATTCAAGGAGCGAACCCGCGGCGACAACATGAAGTTCCGGCATCTCCTCATAAAAATAGCGCAGGGCGGTTATGGCACGGGGACAGGCCTGTATCTCATCAAAAAAGAGCAGCGTTTTTCCCGGAGTTATCTTTTGCTGAAGAATAACTTCAAGATCGGAGCAGATGCGCGTTACCTTCAGGTCGCCATCGAAGAGCTTGCGAAGGGGCTGATTTCGCTCAAGATCGACGAGAGCAAGAGATTCAAACCGGTTTTTTCCAAACTCTTTGAGTGACCAGGTTTTGCCAACCTGACGAGCGCCCCTCAGAATAAGAGGTTTGCGGCGTGAACTTTCCTGCCAGCGCCGAAGATCGTTATCAATAAATCGAAGCATGTACCATGATTAAGGTGACAAAACAGCGAATATTTTAATTTACAAGGCAATTTATAGCTTTACTATATAGGAATACAAGGCATTTCAATCTAAAAGTGAAAAAATACCATGTTCAAACATGATCCGGACGAAAAGAAACTGCTTGAGTTTCTTGATGAAGCCGCGGACCGCAAGGCTACGCCCATTTTCCCGAGAACCTCTCCGGTTCTTTTTTTAGGCGCCGTAATTTGTGACTTGCCGTTAAACTGTTGTGCAAATGCCTGTTGCGTTATCACAGGCCATTGAACTGATTGCTGGTGAAATAAAATATCCGTTTCCCGCTGCACGTCGCGTAATCAACTTTTGCTTCAGTAGAGAGTCCACTGTCGAATTCAATTCAGCATCACTAAGATCGAAAGCCATTTTGATCTCTATTGGCGCAACCGAGCCATACGTTCTTATAAACTGAATGATTGACTCTTCACCGGGCGGAACAAGGCGTTCGTTGATTGTCCCGTTTGACAAATAATCAATGACAGCCTTGAACTCTTCATATCTCTTGTACCCGCGAAGAAGCGTCTCCTTCTCGCCAAACCGTACAAGAAAAGTTGGATAACCATGGGCCTTGTAACGAGCCGTCAAAGCAAGATCCGCTTCGAATGCCTTTCGGGCGGTGCCGCTCGTAAAGTCTTCCAGGAAACGGGCAACATCCAGACCGACTTCTGCTACCAATTCCACAAGCACTTCGGTTGTATTCGTCAACTTCGCCTCGGCAGCCGACGCTTCACGGATGCGCCGGAGAAACCTGTTTGCCAGCACTTGATCCTGTATCTGTGCGGCTTTATAGGCAATGTTTTGCGGATAGGTTGACGGGAATTCTTTAGAAAACAGCCTGAATCCCTCGCTTTGTACCGGCATACCATGGCGTTCAGAGGCATCCAGCCAATGTTTGGCAATATTTCTGTTGGAGCGAACCGGGTCACCTCCAATGTCATTGTAGCTATCATAAAATGAAGTGATGTCCTTCACCAATCCGGCCATGATAAAACTGATTTTCACCTGTTCGCCAAATCTGGATTCCAGCTTGCGCAATACTGGTTCGCTGCCCCAGCACCAGGTGCAGACCGGATCGGTAAACTCTATAATTTCGACAACGTTGTTCATGGTGGTAGTCATGATTTCTCCTGTTCTTCACAAATTGAGGCGCTTGCACGCAAACATCCAATGGCTGATACCTTCTTATACAACAACAACATCCGTGCCAGGAAAAAGGTGCCTTTACCGGAGCCGTTTCCCGGAAGCACGGGCGCTTCGAGCGCGCAAGCGGCGGAACCATCTTTCTTGAAGAGATCGGCGAACTACCTCCCCAGGCACAGGTTCGACTCCTGCGCGTTCTTCAGCAACGCGAAATTGAGCGGGTGGGAGGAGACAAAATGACAAAACGGGATTTCAATAAACTTCAGAACGATTTCGTGTTTGTGATACGAAAGCACGTCAACGAGTCCGCGGCGGCGGCTTGATACGCGCCAGCTTCTTTAACGCTGCTTCATACAGCTCATACTCCCCCAGATGGAGCCGCATAAGGCTCTTCCAGAGCTTGCCGTGGTTGGGAACGAAGAAATGGAGCAGTTCGTGGACGATGACATAGTCCCAGAGCTCAGGATCGAGCAATAACAATTCGACATTAAAGTTCATGTGGCCATTGGTGGAACAGGATGCCCATTTATTCCGCATCATGCGCACACCAAGCCATGCCACCTTGACGTCGAGTTTTTCTGCCCAGTGCCAGGTTCGTTTTTTAAACGCTCGTTTTTGATCCAGTACTGCCATCACATTATATCCTGTTTGCCTTTTCAAGCAGCCTGAAAAGCTGCTTCACCAGAGCCGTCACCTGTTCCATGTCATCACTATGGGCCAGAACGGCGAAGGTCACCTTCTTGCGCAATTCGCGCAGAGAATTTTCACTCTTCTTCCAGTTGGGAAACTCGATGAAAGCATGTTTGATCCTGCGGCTCACCTCTTCCGGGTTTTCGATCTTCGCATCAAGGAGCGTACGATAGACAAAGTAGGTCAGCCCGTCAAAGCCCTTCTCAGCCTGCTCCTTTTTTCGCGCCTCGTTCGCCTCAACTTCCCTCAATAACTTCTCCAGCGCATCAGCCGTGCTGGTCTGGCGATCCTCAAAACTCTGCTGTACCGCCTGAGCCCGCTCGGCCATGGCGATCAGATACGGGTCATCGCTCTCATCTTCCGCTATTTTTTCAATACTCTTGACCAGGTTAATGACCTTTTTCCCATCTCCGCCTTTGCGCTCGGCAATATACTTGATGGTCTCCTCGTTGATTTCCAGAATTTCGCTGACAGGATGAATGGAACTGGTTCCGACATACTTCTGTACCAGCTTACTGGTCTTTCTCTGAAATACGCGATCGACCATAACGCGCCTCGTATAGGCATTTCTCACAACAGCATACATCGCCGAAAGTGTGCTGTAATCATCGATGAAGGGGCGTAGGAAGGCATCAGGTGAGATGATTTCGTAGAGCATCTCGATCTCCTTGTACTCCTTGAAAAACGCCTTGCGCCGTTCCGGATCGCGGAAGCGCTCAATCAGGGTATCGACATCCTTGTCGTCAAAGTTCCGTTCAATCAGCCCGAGATACTCAGGGGCCTGCTGCTCCATCTTGTTCCGGAACAGCACTTTCAGGAGCTTGATATCCTTCACGATGGCATTAATCTCTTCGCTGTCGAAACAGAGCGCCTTCTCCAGCTTGTCGAAAATACCCACAAAATCGAGCACAAAACCGTGCGGCTTCACCATCTCCAGCATCTCGTTTTCGTATGGACGGTTCACCCTTGCGATGGCCTGCAGCAGGATATGGTCGCGCATCGGCTTATCGAGATACATCGCATAGAGCACGGGCGCGTCGAACCCGGTGAGCAGCTTCTCTGTGACAATCAGGATCTTCGGCTGCTGGCCAAGCTTGCCGAAACTCTTGCGAATCTGCCGCTCCTTTTTGGGATCGAGATGGAACTCCTTGAGCAGCGCAGAGTCATTGTTGTTGCCGGTGTAGACAACCTCGGAATATTCGGCTGGCAGGAACTGATCAAGCGCATGTTTATAGAGTGCGCAGGCCTCGCGGTCGACGCCGACCAGAAAGGCCTTGTACCCCAGCGGCTCAACATTCTCACGGTAGTGTTCTGCAACAAATCGGGCCACTTTCTCTATTCGATCTTTGCCCTTGAGAAAGTTCTTCAGGTTCACCGCCCGTTCAAGAATCTTGTTCAGCTCCTCGATATCAGCCACACCCTCGGCTCCAGCCAGGGAGAGAAACTCCTTGTCGAGGATATCGTGCGGCACCAGCATCTCGTTCGGGGCAAGAGCGTAGTAGAGCGGCAGCGTCGTGCCGTCACCAATGCTCTCTGCAATGGAATACTTGTGCAGATAGCCTTTGTCATCCTCGCAGCCGAAGGTCTTGAAGGTCCCCTTGCCATAGACGGTCTTGTCCACCGGGGTGCCGGTAAAGCCGATGTAACTGGCGTTCGGCAGACCGGCCATGAGGAAGTTACCCAAGTCACCACCCGTGGTACGGTGCGCCTCATCCATCATGACATAGATGTTCGACCGGGTATTGATATCGGGCGGCATGTCGCGGAACTTGTGGATCATGGTGACAATGATGCCCCGGTAGTCGTCACGCAAAAGCTTGTTGAGCCGTGCAATGCTGGTGGCATGTTCCAGATTATCCAGCCCCAGTGCAGCAAGATTTTTGAGCATCTGATCTTCCAGTTCGTTTCGGTCGATCATCAGGAGGATGGTCGGCTTGTCCGCCTTCGGTGCGCGAAAAAGCAGCTCCGCCGCCTTGATCATGGTGAAGGTCTTGCCGCTCCCCTGGGTATGCCAGACGAGACCGCGCCTGCGAGCGGGATCAAGGGCGCGCCTGACCACCTGCTCCACCGCGCCGGTCTGGTGCTGGCGCAGGATATATTTGTTCAGCTCTTCGTCCTTCTCGGCAAAAAGGATGTACTCCTTCAGGAAGGCCAGCACCTGCGGGATGGAGCAGAAGCTCTTGACCTTGGCCTCCAGCTTGCCGACCTCCCCGTCCTTCCAGTTGAAAATGTTCCGCCGCACCGAGTTCCAGCTCACCCCGTAGGAAAACCCGATAGCGTCTGTGGCAGTGAAGAGCTGCTGCGACACGAAGAGCTCGGGCGTCTCGCGGTGGTAGCGCCGGATCTGATCCACCCCCAGGGCAATCGCCTCCTCCTTGCCGGCATTCTTGCACTCGATCACCAGCACGGGAATGCCGTTGATGAGAAAAACGATATCCTCCCGCGTGCCATAGTGGCCGTTGTGAAAGGCCCACTCCTCCGTAACCTCGTACAAGTTCCGCTCCGGATTATCATAATCGATCAGGATCAGATCGCGCTCGCGGTTTTCCTCATGGTCGAAGAATTTGCCCCGGTTGCGCAGATGCTCCACAAATTCCCGGTTGCCGTAAATATCGGCATGAAGATGGCGGAACTGCCCGAGCAAAGAGCCCTCGACTTCGGTATAGCGCGGGTTGAACTCCCGCACCTTCGCGTCGAGCAGTTCGTCGAAGAAGAGCGAACGACCTCTCGCGCGGTCAGCAATAGGCACCTCCGGATCAAACCCGCGCCGCCTCTCCGCCTCCACGAGGGGAACAAAGGCCCAGCCGATCTCTTGCGCATAGGCAAGAATGCGGGCCTGGACGGTTTTGTGTTCGGAGGGTGTGGGCATCGTGTTCTCGTATAGGCTCTTATTGAAATTATACTTTGCAGCAATTATACAGAAACCCGCATTGCTTTTACTTTCGTCAACAAATCACTATTTACTGTCGCGATTGCTATTACTTATTCACTTTTGCCGTTACATCGCGACATAATGTCGTGATTCATGTCGCGATAACTACCACTCATACGTTTTTACCATTACATCGCGACATAGCGTCGTGATTCATGTCGCGATAACTACCACTTATACGTTTTTACCATTACATCGAAACACAACATCATGATTTATGTCACTTTTATGACTGAATTACCTGATATGTTGTAGCTGGCCCACTCCCTATTCGCTGAAGCAATCCCAGATCTACGAAATGGGACAAATGCCGTTGCGCCGTGCGTGGCGTAACCTCCATTTCCCGAGCATATTCACTTTGAGTTGTAGTTCCTGAGCTCACTATAAACGACCAACCCTTTTTCTCTGCGTCATTCAGTTCTGTGAGAATGACTTCATCTAATGTTTTCGTCGCACTTTCAGCCGTCCGATATATCGTCAAATCAAGATAGGGCTCATTCCATGCATAACTTGGAAGAGGCAGTCCGGCTTGCTGAGCACGATCCCTCATTGAGCGCAGCCCAAACCCTCGTTCCTCGGCCAACTCCATAGTATTGAAAACCGCATGAAGCCTCGGATTTCGGCTGAACATTGGAGCGTTAAATTCCTGCAACTGCTTTAAGGTGACCGGTTCCATAGGCGTTCCAGGACTACGGATCACCGTTTTCTCCTCTGTCACCACAAGCTGAATCTTAGCTTGCTTGATTCCATAATCACGATGAACGAGGGCATTCACCACCCCTTCTCGAATAAGCTCATAATAAATTTCGTTCTGCTCTTTACGTTGCGCCTCCGTCCGTAAAATCGGATTTGGCAATTTGTCCCGGAGCCATTGAATCGTCTGTTGCGGTGCGAGAACCATCGGTCCATCAAAATCTTTCAGTTCGTCCTTACCATCTTTGAAGATAGAGCCAAGAATTCCTGCCTGGGCCATCATGTCACGAGGATGCCGGGCGAACAAGAGCAGGCCAAAACCCGTCGGGCGAATCTTGTCTTTTACCTTTTCGAGCAACCCTTGATGGCAAAGCCTCCGATAAAACTCATCCTCCTTGTGGCGCCCTTTGCCCATAAGCATAAGTTCATAGCTGTTAAGAGCATCCGACCACAAATCATTAACATCAACGTCCTGCATGACCTTGTCATACTCTGCTATGGCTGGCGTCCATTCGTGCTTCTGTTTTTCGGCTGCGGCTTGGGCTTGCCTGAAAAACTCATCGTTCTCCTTTTCAATCACCTCCTGCAGGTCACGGTCAAAGAAATGAACAATGACACCTTTGTCTTTAAGAAACCGAAATCCTTTTCCAGCCACCTTTGGATGTGGATCCTGACAACCGACCCAGACTTCCTTGATTCGGGCATTCACGATACGCTCAGCACAACTCAGCTTCGGATGGTTCCGAGCTCCGGGAGCGCAGGGTTCAAGAGTAGCAAACAGAATGCAACTATCAAGGGCATTTGACCGATTCTTCCGCTCCAGCAACGTGAATTCCGCATGATCTCCATATCGCAGTTCGCCACGGAAAGCAGTCTCGATGGTTCCGTCCGGCTTCCAAAGAGCCGCGCCCACTTTAGGTGTCACATCTCCGTCCACGCGCGGCTCACTGATCGATTGCTTCATTGCTGCGATGGCATTCTCCATCAGCTCGCGAGAATTAAATTTCGGTTTAGCTGCCATGTTTAGGTGATCGCTTGATTCGATTGAAAGTCAGAGTTGTCGATGAAAGTGATAATCAAGATGTCGTTCGTGATGAAGATGTTCATGATGATCATTTCGTTTGTTCGTGAGTTTCAAATTGGAAAACGGCCATCGTCGATGCGGCATCTCTGGATCAAACCCTCGCCATCCTTCGGCCTCTTCGCGGAGCAAAACAGTCCAGCTAATCTCTTGCGCGTGGGCAAGAATGCGGACCTGGACGGTTTTATGTTCGGAGGGTGTGGGCATGGTGAATCTTTTGTCTACATGAAGAATCGATAATCATAAGTATCGTTCGCGATTGTAGGAGAAAACTTCACGACATCGGCGAATACCTTTGAATAAACCAATGTAGCGGGAAGAGTTTTATATAGGGTATTGTTGTTCCAATCTACTTTAGTAAGGCCGAGCACACTCGAACAGGTGCTGTGCCAACCACCATCCCCTGAAAACCTACGAAGCACTATAGGCCTTGGAAGAGGCTTCAACGCAGCTTCCTTAAAAACTGGCTGAGACTCCTTTTGTTGATTGATTCCAGCAACACTACCTTGGGTCCAAAGTAAACACTCGTTTTCGCTGATTGGTTGGTAAACACCTCGCTCAATCGGATACAAAGCTGGTTCCGGCTTGTTCTGCTGGAACTTTGGCCCATCGATTTTCAACCCAAACCATCTACTTCTCTGAATAACCTGAATCAGTTCAATTTCAGTCGCAGATCCAATCGCATCATAGGCCCCTTGAATCTCTTCCTCTGTGAACTGCGAAGTCTTGTGTACGAAGAGCTTCTTCGGAACGCGCCCACTATGACTGTTCTGATACAAGAGCAAACTTCGGGATAAAACAGACTGCATCTCCTGATAAGACAGATATGGGTTCCCTTTCCGATCAAGGGTGAACTCGCGAGTATCGTAAGCCATGAATTCGAAACCGGTTCCGTCAGGATCAAAAACTTGACTGCAACATGTCGAATACTCATTACCGTCTGAATGTTTCTTAATTGCATAGCTAAGACCAATATATGCTTCGTCCTTGTCACAGTCGGCAAGCTTCCAAGGTATTCCTCCAGCCTTTGCGTAAAGGGCAACGCTAATTCCCCACATCACATTTGCCCGACAACGGCGCTCAAACGTAGTATCGTTCACGATTTGAACAGGAATATTCAGAGGTGCCAATCTCGCTTTCAAACAGTCGTGCAAGTTAAAGCCATCATACTCAAAGCATGTTGACCAAGAACTTGGCAAATACAAGACAACCACATCGAATGATTGCTTTTGACGTATGAGGCTAACCATCGAATGGAGAATCGAATTAACCAAGTCGGGACCGCTTTGGCGTTGCGCCAACCCCAAACATTCAGGATTTGTCGAACATCGAAGGCCCTCCGGTGGCTTAACCAAAGGTATCTGGAAAAGCGGTTCAAACCCTGGATATTCTGGGTAATAGTTCAATGCTTCTTTCGGCTGAGCTGGCCTCGACAGTTCCAAAACAAACGAATCAAGGCGGAGCAGCAAATCACTTGGGGCTAAATATGCAAGTCGCAGTTTAATAGGGAAGCCGAGGTCAACGCCATAAGGGCCTGCTTCGAGCAATCCACGAAGAGGATGCAAACCCCTGTGACCTTTTGCAAACAGGAGCGGTGGCTCCGGCAAGGCGAAATGTCCAGAAAGTTGGGCAGAAAAACTATCCATTTCTCCCCCCTCTTCGACTGTACGCAGTCCTCGTGTTTACCCCAAATTGGGCTGGATAGTCCGTCTTTCCATAACATGTTGCAAAAATGGTTTTTTCACTATGTCCAACAAAGCCACAAAGCAGTTGAATCCAAGCGTTCAACATGTTGAAGGCCTGCCCGTTGTAGCGTTTCGACTTCTTGTCCCTTAGAAAATCTAAAACCTTCTCTCTTTCGGAAAGAGGCGATACCCAAATATCAGGTTCGACCAAAAGCCACCATTTTCCGTCCCGGTGATCAACCTTCATTTCAAGTGCTTCAGCCCAAAATATATTCGCATTCCCCGGAATGTTGCCAACAATAGTGCCGAGTGAGTTTCTGAATCCAACGGCTTCCTTCAGAGCGTCAAGTCGCGGGTCGCCAATCTCTTCGTGAGCTACAACTGCAAAATACCTTCGGCCTTTTTTGCGAAGCATCAATGGCTTGTCGTGGCACAAGGCTTCAGATAATGCATTTTCAATAAACGAGTGCAAAACTGTCGAATCAGGGTTCGATCGGATGGTCTCAGACAAAGGGTAAGATGAGACTGATTTGACGCGATCAGCATCGAGAAATTTTCTGACCGATTCAGAACTGCCCCAAAACAAAATTTTTTCGATAACTGTGATGATTGCGTCTGGTCGAAAGCTTAGAACAGTTTTATTCAACTCGCTAAAGCCTAATACTGGTTGGCATTCAATCGATCCACAGGTTTCCGGAAGATCACAAATCTGCAGAGCATTCATCCGTAAAATCGGGTATTTCACTCCTTCTTGAGAACGCGGAATGCATACTGGTTTTGCAGCGGCTGTTCGGACTTTCGCATCCAGCTTATCGCTTCGGGACGACACTTGCCTCCAGATTTTCGATAACATGATATCAAACGTTCCTGTTTCAATTATCTCAGCTCTCACATTCTTGTCCTGCGCATAGGCTACCAAATCACGCACCTGATCGGAAACAAGAGAAAGAGAGGTCGTAGTCCAAAAAAGGCCTTGAGGAAAGGGATTCGATTGTTCAAGTGCGGAGCGAAACATTGCCATCACATTAGTGTCACGTCCGCTGTATCCACTGACGACCATTCCGAAGCGATTGCTCGCTGCTAAAAAGCACTTTTCAATCTGTTTATCATTATCGCGCAAGTCATCCGATAGATTTTTGACGCTCCGATACCGAAAGTCACCATGAAGCTTGCAGTAGATTGGATAGTGTTCCGCGTTCAAAGCTTCAAGTGCTGCGTATGAACCTTCCAGATGGAAAGCTGTCAGGTTTTTCTCCGCTACAATTGAAAATGCTGCTTCAAGCACTTCATCAAAGTTGGTCGTAAATACCATCCTTGTTAACCCCAAATCGATCAACGCGGCGAGTGCACGGTGACCGATGTTCAAGGAAACGTTTTGGTGCGACAACTTCGCTGCCAGATATTTCTGCTGCGCAGCGTAATCTTTCCCAAATGTTAGTTCGAAATAGAACGAATACTCTTCGGCACTCCACAGTGCTGGGAATCCTTGGCTGTCAAAATACGTCTGAATCCGTTGTTTAACGGCTTTGTAATTCAGGTCATGAGACCTGATATCCTGATTTTCCTGAAGGCAATAATAACGACGCTTCATATCCCACGTAATATCGCTGGCCGTTGGCATTCCAGCAGTCCGCGACGTTCCAGCTCCCAGAAACCAAATCATTTGAGGGGCATTCTGCACGTAATGCGAAATGAACTCGCTCTTTGCCTGATCTTGATCGGAACTCGTCATTCGGTTGATTCGATTGTTGAGACCACTCTAACATTCGCGGTCATCAGTTCGTGAAGGAGAGTACGAAAAAGGTCTTGGAGAACTATCTGTTTGGCGACAGCCAAGCCCTGCTTTTCATCAAGTGCATGAAACGTTGTAACTATCTCCTCTTGCTCGTCCGTCGATGGAATTGGTATCGGGAGTGTCTTCAAAAAACTGCAAGTCAGAGCGCCTTTCGTGCTTCCTCCTCCGTGAGCAATAGAGCGGAGGTAGTCATAACGTGTCTGCATGAACCACAACACGAAATCCGGAACAATCTTCGCTGAGTAAAACTGGGCATAGGCAAGGTGCTGATTGATACAGGTCTCAATCCGGGTGATCGCTGAATTGCCGAGTGTTTTTCCTTGACCGGTGATCGCAATCAACAGACTGTTCGAGGCTACTTTTGGAAGGTGGCACTCCTTGATGGCATGTGGTGTCACGAATTGGTCAGCTTCGGTGATGAATCTGTCGTGTATCTTGGTGCTGTTCAGCCACGGAATGTTTCCCCCTTCCCAATAGGCTTGATTCGACCGTTTGGGTGTTGAGCCATTTCCAACCTTGGCCAGCGCACCCAATTCCGCCACATCCCAACTCTCCGGCACGAGTCCAATCTCGGTTTTTTTTTGGGGTTCGTTGCGGATACCTTCGGTGAAGAGCTTGTGCATGAGAGCCTTTTTCAGCTCGGTGGTGGTCTGAATGATCCGCTCCTGCGCTTCGATCGCCCGCCGCACCGTTGAAAGAATGTGCGCGATCTTCTTCTGCTCGGGAAGTGGAGGGAGTGGAATCAATCGGTCGCCAAGAACTGTTTTACTCAAACGCTGCCGCCCCGTGCTGCCCTCCATTTTGCCCGCGAGGTCAGCCCTCACTTCAGGATGCAAAAGATAGAAAAACAAGAAGAGCGTATCCGATTCCCCTTTCCTGCCGTGCATCGGAATCACCTCGGTCGTAGCATAAGCGAAGTCCGTCTCAATATCTACAATAGCCTGCTTACCATTCTCGAACGATGGTGTGATCTTTGCGACCATTAGATCGCCATTTTCGACGTAGGTGCTGCTTCCGAGTTCTACCAGTGGCTTAGACGTAAACTCAGAAACGTGAATGCGCCCCAACGGGATTTGATTCATTGGAAAGAATGGGATTTCATCTCCATTCTTCGAAAGGTCGAGAGAACGAGGCTTCTTTGTAAAGTCGAACGACTCTGCAATAGGACTGAGTCTCCAGTCGGACGGAAATCGAATTTCTTCAAACTTTATACCTCCCCCACCTCCAGAATCTCTTTCAACTGAGAGCGTGTTTTCCAACCCGCATGGCATGGTGACTGAATGGGTGACTTGGGGCTCATGGGCCTCTACCTGTCCGGTATACTCGATAACGTTCATGACCGGCCTCCATCTTTGCCCAACTGCTCCAGCAATCTGCGGCCTTTTTCTGTGAGCCGGTATTTCTGGAGGCGACTGGTAGGTTTTTCCGGGATGGTCGGCTCAACCAGTCCCTCAGCAAGGGATGGATCGATGTACGTGTCACGGAGCCGTCGGCGACTTTTGAGGCCGAAGGCTTCGAGAATATTGGCATTGGAAAGGGCGGCACGATCTGCCAGTAAAACAAGGTGTCGAGTGACATATTCCCCCACTGGTGCCGTGACTGGTGACGTGACTTTTCCGGTAGCTTGGTGCCAACCTGGTGCCAACTGGGCCCCTGACTGGGCCCTATTTAATCTTGTTGCATTGTTATAAATCATGCTCCGACTCCCAGTTGCCTGAGAATTATCCGCAGGGCTTCGTCGGTCTCTTTGGCCTCCAGCTCAATGGCGTTCAACTCTTCGACAATCTCGGCAATCGGCCGGTAGGTTTCGGCGTCGCTGGTGTGGATGTAGCGGCTGGGAGAGATGTTGAAGTCGTTTTTCTTCAGCTCGGCGTGATCGACAATGCGGCTGAGCTTCTCCTCCTCCTTCCAGCCCGTCAGGGTTTCGGCAATGCGCCGGATGCCTTCGTCCGGAATGAAGTTCTTGGGGTCGCCCTTTTCGAAAATCTTGCTGGCGTTGACGAGCAGCACGCGGCGCTCTCGCTCTTTTGCCTTCGCCTTGTTCAGGAACAGCACAATACCCGGAGCGGTGGTGTTGTAGAAGAGGTTTTCGGGCAGGTAGAGAACGCTTTCGATGATGTCGTGGTCGACGAACCACTGGCGGACGCTCTTTTCCTTGTTGGTTCCGGCATTACCCGAGCCTCGGGAGGCGGCTCCGGTGTCGAGAACAACGGCGGCACGGCCGGTTTCGTTAAGGCTGGCGTGCATGTGCTGTACCCAGCCCCAGTCGGCGGAGGATTTGCCGGGGAATCCAGCCCCTGCGGGGAAACGGTCAAATTCGTCGTTATCGTAGTCGGCCTCGGTGAACCAGTCCTGGTTCCACATGGGATTGGCGACGACTCGGTCGAAGGTGCGGAGCCGGCCCTGTTTGTTTCGGAATTTGGGATTCTTGAAGGTGTCGCCGATCTCGATCTGACCCTCCATATCGTGGATGATCATGTTCATGTTGGCCATGGCCCAGGTGTCGGCGGTGTACTCCTGGCCGTAGAGTTTGAGCGGGGCGACGGTGCGCGCCCTGCCTTTGGCCAGCTCTTCCATGGCAATCTCGCATTTAACAAGAAGGCCGCCGGAACCGCAACAGGGATCATAGATCTCCATGCCCGATTCGGGCGCAAGCACGCGCGACATGATGGTGCCGACTTCGGGTGGTGTGTAGAACTCGCCCGCGCTCTGACCGCCGCCTTCGGCGAACTTGCGGATGAGGTATTCGTAACTCTTGCCGATGATGTCGGCCTCGACGTCCCTAAGCCCGAGACGCTTGGTGCTGATGGCTTCGATAAGATTGGAGAGACGGTCGTCGTCGATATCCCGCTGGCCATGCGTGGTGGCGTTGAAGTCGACGCGGTCGATAATACCCTGCAGCAGCGGATTTTCCCTGGCGATGGAGCGCATGTGAGTGGTGACGCCTTCGCCGATCCTGAAGGAGAGTTTGCGGATGATCGACCAGACCGGTTCATCCGGGTCTTCGGGCACGAGGGGTAGATAGAAGCGCACCAGCTTGTGATCGGCCCTGACGAGCTGGAAAGCCTTCATGCGCGAACCGACCTCCCCTGCGATTCGGTTGACCTCATCATCGAAGACATCGCACAGCCGCTTGGTAAAGATCAGGGGCAGGATGAAATCCTTGTACTTCGGAGCATCCTTGGCGCCACGGATGGAACATGCCGCATCCCAGATCCAGGATTCGAGGGATTTTCCATTACCGTTGTTGTTTGCCATCAGCGTCAGATCCTTTGTTTTTTATGCGTATGAACCGTTTTTCAATGTAGTTAATCGCATAGATTTTTCAGCATTTATGCTCATAAGATTACGCCAGGAAAGCAATCAAGGCCTGAAAACTTGAGTAGCTGTGTGTATATGAAATATTGTAGTTACGGTTCAAAGAGTGGTATACATGAAATACAAGCCTGTAGCAGTTAATATAATTCCAAAGAACCTTTTAAGGTAAACCATGGCTCCTGACTTGCCTGACCAGGTAAGGTAATATTGAATCAGGTTCGTCATAGAACCGGCTACAGCGATGACTGCTGCATGACCTATACCAAAAGCTGTAATAAGCATGACCGCTTTAAGCCAACTGTTGGCGGCTATGCTGAATACGGCTCCAAGCACCGGCGCAAGAAATGCGAAGGTACATGGCCCAAGCCCTATACCAAAAAGAAGACCCAACAGAAAAGCTCCCCACAGCCCACCCCGCTGATCATCGGCAAAGGCAATCCCGTTCCACGGTAACTTGATGATGTCCAGCAGATAAAACCCCATCAGGATAAACACTCCAGCAATGACATAGCTGCCCCACACACCCGTATCCCCCAGCATCCTCCCCATTGAGGCTGTTATCACTCCGATTACGGCTATAGTGAATAAACTGCCGGACGCAAATAAAAGAGAGAGGGCGACTGTTTGTTTTACTTTTACACGGCCATGACTGCTGATATAGCCGATAACCAGAGGAATACCTGAAAGATGGCAGGGACTGAGAAGAACGCTCAATATTCCCCAGGAGAATGAGGCCGCCATGGCAAGCCAGAAATTTTGCCCTAACGCCAGGGTCAGTTCTGAAAAAAGAGTGTCAAGCATGGCTTAATTGTTATTCAGCGGTTTCAGCCCTTGACTTTTCAGAAGTTTGGTGATCTCCGCTTCAGGGAAGAATCCCTCATGACGGAAGAATTCCTTCCCCGCACTATTCAAAAAAACCTGCGTTGGAATAAGCCTGATGGAGTACACAGCAGCGTAACGACGTTGTTCAGAACTTGATACGTCATAAAAAATCACCTTTACTTGCGACCCGAATCTGCTTTCAACAGAGCGCATAACCGGCTGCATCAACCGACATGGAATGCAGCTTGTAGAGCCAAGCTCAACAAAGGTCACTTGAGGCTTTATTATGGGTGTAAAGGATTTAACCTGAGGGTCTTGAGCCAATGCAGAGGTAAAAAACATAAACACACATCCCACGGTCATCAAAAACAATCCTTTGATATTTTTCATCCTGTAAGCTCAACTGATTTAAAAATGATATAAAAATAATGGCCCGCACGATACACAATACGGGTCATGGTGCGATGGAATCTGCTGCCGCATTTTTTTGCAGCTCCCGAAAGTTATGTAAGGTTTTGCAGTTTCTGTTCGAGCAGCGTCCTTACATGAGGAAGAATGTTCTTCCTTTTGATAAAATCTTTTACTCTTTGATCATCCGGAAAACTTATCGCGTCAAATACACACCACGCCTTGCAGGAGGTACACCCAATCATGCATTGCAATGGTCTTGACACCTCGCTTTTTTCATTTCTGTATTAAAAGCAAAAACCTCTCTCCCGCAACTTACCACACACATTCCACATCCTGTACATTTGTTTACATCAATGGTTGGATGCCAATCGATCTCTTCACGGGGTATGCCGTTCCATTTCGAATATTTTTCAGGCAGAGTCATGATTATTTCCTTTTGGTTTGAATCATAAGAAGCTATTCACAATAGGAAATGAAACGCATAGCGAACCAACATGATTCCCGTGGCAGCAACTTCAACAAAAACAGTAATAAGCCGATGCAGGAATGGCAAGAATCAGGATCTGGACGGTTTTGCGTTCTCCGGTTTCATGCAAGGGGCTCCAGTCTCAGGGCTGACTCTATTTTGTCCCGTTGCTCCGGCTTGACGTGAGACTCGTCTGCATAGTTCCGCCATTGCGCCACAACGCTCCTCACTTCATCAATAATCGTTTCCGCACGCCCGCGCTTCATGGATGCGCTCTTTGCACAGGCTTTGAAATCCTCCAGAGTAAATCCCTTCTGCTTGCCATTCATCGTCATTTGATGGCTCGAAGTCCATTTTCCGTCTGGTTGATAGCTGTAGGTCATGTCGAACGCGGGGGAAAGTGACCAGTTTCCCGACTTGTCCATAAGGAAGGCAATGTTCTTGACGTGGTCATCCTGGTTACGGGCCACGATATTGAAAACCATCCGTCGGAACTGCTCCTCAATAGCTGCCATTTGCAACCCCAGTCGGCGGATTACCTGCAATGCCTGTTCGTAGCCGTATGCTCCTGCCTGATTGAAATCATAATGCGCCATGCCGCAAAGCGACTGCATGTGCAGCTTGCCTCCACCTTCCAGCCGATCGAAGCGCTTCGTCATGAAATGGCGGCGCCCGTTCTCCTCGAACAGGCGGCACGGAGTCATAGCGATTCCCGCGTCTACCGCCATCCTGTAATAAGCATGTTCGATCGCGCCGTATCCTTTTGGGTCTTCCAGCTCTTTATCCTTGTTGCCGCTGACACCGTCAAACTTCATCAGCCAGTATTCAAATCCTCTGCCAGGCGTCACCTGCCCTGAACGAACTTCATTCGTTTTCGGATTCCAGGCGATCACCACCTTGGCCCGCGCGCCGCCAGCAGAAGTGCCAACCTGTAAAATATCTTGTAGTGCCGTTTTCTTTCCCTCCTCATGGAACCAGCCCTGCAGGTTGTTCTGATGGCTCAAAACCTCCGAAGCCAACGCTACCAGCTTGTCAACTTCAATACGGGATGATCCGGGTGCCTCCAATCGGGTTGCAGGTGCATACTCCAGCGCACCCATGCCGCGCGAACCCGTATAACAGAGGCGCTCCACCGCATTGAAAGATTCCGGCATGCGTCCGGAACGGGCGAGCCAGGCATCAATCAACGCATTACCAAACCGATCCGGCAGTGAATCCGCCAAAAGCCCCGGAAGACCATGGAAGGTTTCTGACTGCAGCGATGGGAAGGAGTAGAGCCGACTGGATAGCGGCATCATCAGCGGGGCCACCTCGATACCGCTACTGGTGAACGCCGGATCATATTCAAAGGTCGCGGTCGTTGCATCGTCATTCAGAGACACTGCACCGATCGTACGTCCCCACAAGTTTACCATTGCCGTCGTGCTCATGCTTCGTCACCCCACGTCCATGGCACTTCATCCGTTGATTTCTTCTTGCTACTGGCACGCTTTCGCGCCTTGCCCTTCAGCTTGAGCAGATCCATCGGACGCACTCCAGCCTCGGGCACCAATGTTTCCAACCTATCCAGCAGCTCCAATACCCGCAGCATCCGGATCATGGTCGATATTTGCGTCGCGGCCCCGGCCTCGACCCGCTCCACGCTCCGCTTCGAAACGCCCGCCTGCTCCGCGAGCATCTCCTGGCTAAGCTGAAGCTCAAGTCGTCGCTGCGCAAATCGCTTGCCCAACTCTCCCAGAATCGCTTCATCCGTCAATAATCCTTCAATCTTCATCAAAAACTCATATTTATCTTTAAGCATTAAACCGCAATATGTGACGATATGAAGAATAAATATACCTATTTTTCGCTATTTCTGCCGACTTAACGAGCCTGGGTGTAGCATCTGTTTATCTACGGCAAACAGAAAAAGATACTGTCTATGCAGATGCATCCGATCGCCCAGCAGTAACAATATCACAGGTACGTTGCTCAAACTGCCAAATCCCCATGCAGACTATAATATGGAAAAGAAACGTGCATCATCGCCAGCGCTAACGGGTTCTGCGTGAATTCGTTGCGATCAAACGCAGCTATAATAGCCAGGAATGTCGAGTCGATAGCTTAACGATAATCGTTCTGGTCTTGAACTTTTAGTCTTTTGACTTTGTTTCTTAAAGTATCAATCAAAAACATGAAAGAATGGGACTTTTTCAGTAAAAAGGAACTGTAGACGGGTAACGAGTAATAATCGCAGACTGACCTGACAGGTATTTTTTTTGCTTTTTTATGGAGATGACATTTTAAGCCCGGGGTAACATGCATTTGATGTGAAATGGGTGATTACCATTCTTGACAACTGTTTTTAGAGTCATTACAGGGGTGAAGCCATGACCAGGGAAAAAAGAACGCCAATAGATTTGATGGATGATATTTACAGCCTTGCCTATTGGATGGCCGGGTCTGAGACGTCAGCCACTGAGCTGGTCAACATAACCTATCTGAATGTTACTCTTGATACGCCTGAAAGTGAGGTATTCAAAACATTCAGAGAGTGTTATTTCGACACGTTCGGTGACGACCAGGAATCCTGTATTCCGAAACCTTCATGTAACCCTATGGAAAAGCTGGGGATGGTATTGCTGCGGCGCGATGCCGATATAAAACTTTCGGTACTGCTTTCAGCGGTTTCTGGATTAAAACACCGGACGATATCGAAAATAATCGGCAAACCCCTTGACACCATCAGAGTATGGTTGTCGGCGGGGCGAAAATCGCTTGCAGAGAAAATTCTCGCGCTTGATGCCTTACATGTGCATGGCGTTTCCATCGACAAGGGTAGTGCGTTATGAAAAGAGTTCGGATTGCCCGGATAAGTTCCTTTGCTCTTCAACTGGGTTAGAGTTTTCCGCTGATCCGGAGGCAGATTGTCCCCGATAGCGAACTGATGAGTGGATGCATGAAAATGACCGGAATCAGCGGAATATTTATCAAAAAAGGGAGTTTACAAGAATGTTGAGAGTATTCGTATTCGTGACGGAAACAAGATTAACAGATAAGTGAAATGAACGCGATAAAGATTGCAGCTATCGTATTGATGGCATCCGGGATACTGGGACTGGTCTATGGCAGTTTCAGTTATACAAAAGAGACCGAAGAAGTAAAGTTGGGTCCGATCGAACTGTCTGTAAAGGAAAAAAAGACAGTCAATATTCCGATTTGGGCAGGAGTCGGGGCGATTGTTGCCGGTGGAGTGCTGCTGGTTTATGGCAACAGGAAAAGTTGATGCTTTCGTCAGTGAACATATATTTCGTCCGCACTTTTTTCCTTGACCAGGCATATCGACAGAAAAAGATACAATGAAAAAAAGCTGGTTGGTTATCATTATCCTGGGAATTGTTTTGGGTATTCCTTCGTCAAATGCAATTTCCGCAATCATTAAAAATGCAAAGCAGAACCCGCCTATTACTCTTAATACACGGCCGACTTTTATCAAACTGCATGGATGGGGGGTTTCTGTATCCGTCGGAAGCCCATATGATATAATCTCATATGGAAAACTGTACTACATTTGCATCAATAACGCCTGGTATCGTTCATCAGATTGTGATTGGCCCTGGTTTGATATATCGTATCACCATCTTCCCGCTATGATAAGAAGACTTGGCAGTGTGGACATAAAAAAGATTCGTGAGGCTGAATATAGAAAGCCTGATTTACGCGTTGATGAACGCCGGCAATTAGTCCGAAACCATAACAGTAATAGTATCAATAACGGTAACAGAAGTGCCGGAATAAAATGACGGGAACTTCTCTTGTCATAGACGTTCTGTTTAATAATCCTGTTTTTAAAGCCGGCGATATTTTGAACGCATGGAGTGAGCCTGTTTTTTGAATGATCATAAGCAGTGAGTGGGTCATAGACAAACAAAATGAGCAATAGCCGAAAGTTGTAAACATTGTAAAGAGAACATCATGAGCAAATACCAGATAGCTGTTATCGTTGGCAGCCTGCGCAAAGATTCATTAAACCGCAAGCTTGCAACTGCACTTGAAAGGCTGGAACATCCGGAATTGTCATTCAAGCAGTTACAAATCGGCGACCTGCCGCTCTATAATCAGGATGACGATAACAATCAGACCGAATCCGTCAAGCGGTTTAAATTTGAAATCCAGTCGGCCCAGGGCATTTTGTTTGTTACACCAGAATATAATCGCTCAATACCGGGTGTTCTCAAAAACGCAATCGACCATGGCTCTCGTCCACATGGCCAGAGCTCCTGGGAAGGTAAACCGGCTGGTATTGTAGGTGTTTCGGTCGGCACCATCGGCACCGCTTTGGCACAACAGCATTTGCGTAACATTCTCGCAAGTCTTGATATGCCAACTCTGGCTCAACCTGAAGCATTTATACAGCTCAAGGACGGGTTGTTTGATGATGCTGACAATATCGGTGCCGAGTGCAAACCACTCCTCCAAAACTGGATGAACAAGTTTGTCACATGGGTGAAAAAGTTTGCGGTATAACAATAACCGGAGGTTCTAAAAATAAAACTACCTGGGGATGAACATGCCTATGGCAGCCAATCCCATAACCGCAACCGCTACCCAGCCAAGAATAATTATCGGCCGACTGGCCGTAAATTTTCCCATGACAGATTTTTTGGATACCAGTAAGATCACCACAACCATCAGAGGGACGGCGATAATGCCATTGATAACAGCACTCCAGAATAATGCCTTCATTGGACTAATCGGGGTATACTGGATAGCAAGCCCGAGAAAAACACTGACCGCAATAATACTGTAAAACCCTTGCGCATCAGAAAACTTGCGTTCCAGTCCTGTATTCCAGTTCAGAACCTCGGAAAGTGCATAGGCGCCAGAACCTGCAAGAACAGGAACACCGATCAACCCAACCCCGAGAATACCAATAGCAAAGAGCAGGAACGCAAAGTCTCCTGCAAGAGGTCTCAGAGCACTCGCAGCCTGTGCCGCAGTATTGATATCGGTAATTCCGGATACATGAAGTGTCACGGCAGTTGCCAGAATAATGAAATAGGCAGTGATATTCGAATAGAACATACCACTCCAGGTATCCCATCGTATACGACGCAGTTCTTTACCCGCAACACGTTTATTTTTCAAAAGTGGTGGGGCGTCTTTTTTCGTATGCATATCCTCAACTTCTTCGGAGGCCTGCCAGAAAAAAAGATATGGACTGATTGTAGTTCCAAAAACACCGACGATGACTGCTGCTGAATCAGCATTAAAAATAAATGTTGGTTGAAATGTCTGTTTAATAACCTCTCCCCAGGGCACATGGACAGTAAAGAGCACCGCTGCATAGGCGAGCAAGGAAATGGTAAGCCACTTCAAGAACTTTACGTATTGATGGTATGGGATGAACACTTGCAGGAGAACTGTTCCGAAAACAAAGAAAGCTGTCATCCAGTGACGATTGATCCCCGTAATAAGCTCTGCAACTTCTCCCATAGCAGCAACATCAGCTGCTATGTTCAGGATATTGGCAATCAGCAACAGCACCACCACACTATAGAGAACAAAAGGCGGAAACGTAATTTTGATATTCGCAGCGAGCCCTTTCCCGGTAACTCTGCCGATACGGGCACACATGGATTGAATTGCAGCCATCAACGGGAATGCCAGAGGCATCGTCCAGAGCATATTCAGACCGAATTGAGCGCCAGCCTGAGAGTAGGTTGCTATCCCGCTTGGATCATCGTCAGCTACTCCCGTTATAAGCCCTGGCCCAACCCGGGCAAGTGGGTGCTCTTTCAAACGACTCCAAACAAATTGAAAAAGATGCATATGCTGAAACATTATTTCATTTAGTGACAAAAAACCAAGAATAAAAGATGGCGGATTTCGAGCATTAACTCCATTTAAAAGAAGCTCTTACACTCTGAATAAAAAACTGATTTCAATGAGGCAGGAGGATTGTGCTTTTCAGGGGAATTTTCAGATCCGTACAGTTACACTGAGGATAAGAGCGCCAATGAGATAAACAGGATGAACATTCGAGGTTTTTCCCTGGTTCTGATCGAAAGCGTCTAATAAAAAATGAGGTGCAGGAAATTGTCTGCACAACTCACCTGCACCCTAAATCATGTTGCTTCTAAAAAGCCAGCCTCTTAATGCGTCATTTGGAGAACCATGAGTCGTCTGCAGATTTCTCCCACTTGTCAACCATTTTTTCAGCATCGTCTTTAGCAACTCCATACCGTTCCTGGATTTTGCCGAGAAATTCTTCTCGTTTCCCTGCGACAACATCAACATCATCATCAGTGAGCTTTCCCCACTGCACCTGCACTCTGCCCTTGAGTTGTTTCCAGTTACCTTCAATCTGATCCCACATTAGTATCTCCGCTTTTGGTTCATAAAACTCATCTTCTGTTCTTCAATCCTCATCATATTACAGACTTTAAAGGCTCACCTGACCTTTCCGGCATACGACACCGTTTGTTCCGGATTATCCGGGTTTAAAAACAGCCTGATGTTCTGCTGTCTCTCCTCTCTGCTCCTGAATACTGTCTTAAGCTGCATAAAAGCAAGCTGTTCTCTGTTTCCGGCATCGGATGGCTGTTTTTCTTTATATGCGACGGCCTTGTAAGCTTTTAACTACAAGTTTTTCCGTAATGACGGGTCGGTTTGACCTGATTTCTTGTTGTTCGGCCTTGTCTTTACTTCGGAAGTAATTCTTGTTGAGCGCTTATGACACGAATAACAATAACTATAATAGCTATGACCAGAAGACCATGAATAAGTCCTCCCATCGTATATGAAGTGACAAGACCAAGAAGCCAGAGAACTATAAGGATGACTGCAATGGTTTCGAGCATGATGCATCTCCGTTTAAATGAAAAGTGTTTTTTTAGCTGCAACAAACTTTTCGCCCTTTTACACTCACTCTTTTATATGCACTTTAATAAACAAAGGGCTATAATAAAAAGTTCAAAGTTCAAGAGCAGTTTCAATCAATACATTGCTTTTGCCTTTATCAGAATCAGACAATACCGGAAGGCCAAACCAACCCGTTCAGCAATCAAATCCATTAAATCGGATAACCACTTACCATGTAAAAAATTAGCAGTATGTTGGATCGTTAGTATGTAATGTCTTATGGGTTACAATTCAAAAATCCGCGGTTTAGCCGGATCAATCTATTGTTCGACAAGTTCGGAATGAGCGGTGGTGAGCAACCCCTGCAGGAGCCGTTGGCTCCTGAAACACCCGGCTGCGAGAGCCTCGTGAACAGAATGTGGAGTGATTCTCAATGAAAGCCAAGAGTTCGGACAGGAACTTCCCGACGATGCCAGTTGAGTTGATCACCGACGACTTGATCTTGAATTTATAGCACTATCGCTTTGTTTATTAAAGCATCAGTTTTCCGCTGATCCTGAGGCAGATTGTCCCCAATAGCGAACTGAAGAGCGGATGTATGAAGATGACCGGAATCAGCGGATTATATTTTTAACTATTCCATTAAAGAACCATGAGCAAATACCAAATAGCTGTCATCGTTGGCAGTCTTCGCAAGGATTCATTAAACCGTAAGTTGGCAACTGCCCTTGGAATGCTGGAACATCCGGAATTGTCATTCAAGCAGTTACAAATCGGCGACCTGCCGTTGTATAATCAGGATGATGATGACAATCAGACCGAATCCGTCAAGCGGTTAAAATTTGAAATAAAGTCGGCCCATGGCCTTTTGTTTGTTACGCCAGAATATAACCGCTCAATACCGGGTGTTCTCAAAAACGCAATCGACCACGGTTCTCGTCCACATGGCCAGAACTCCTGGGAAGGTAAACCTGCTGGTATTTTAGGTGTTTCGGTCGGCACCATGGGCACCGCTTTGGCACAGCAGCATTTGCGTAACATTCTCGCAAGTCTTGATGTGCCGACTCTGGCTCAACCTGAAGCGTTTATCCAGCTCAAGGACGGGTTGTTTGATGATGCTGGCAATATTGGTGCCGAGAGCAAAACATTCCTCCAAAACTGGATGAACAAATATGTCTCATGGGTAAACAATTTTGCGGTATAACGATAACCGGAGGTTTGAGTATTATCCGGAAATACTGAAAAGAAACCGGCAGCAACGAATGCACGGGTACATAGAAAACGCACATCGCAACTGATATGGAAAGAGGGAAAACTTTTGACACGTTTTCCCTCTTTGAATTGGCAGACGCCTATTTACCAAATGGCTGCGGAGGCGGGGTTGTATCGGATGATGGCGGAAGCTGAGGTAGCCCAAATTTTGGTTGATCGCCGGTCAAGCTCTTCAGGAAGGCAACAATGCTGGCATTTTCCTCTGCGGTAAACTTTTTGCCCAACTGAATCTGGCCCATAACCTCAACAGCTTTCGAGAGTGTTGCTGCCCCGCCATCATGGAAATAGGGGTAGGTAAGCTCAACGTTCCTCAGTGTCGGTACCTTGAATTTGAAACGATCTGCATTGTCTTTGGTTACCGCACTGCGCCCTAAAACGGCACTTTTTGTTGTATAAGGGGTTATCACACCCATTTTCTGGAACGAATTACCCCCGACAGCAGGACCGTTATGGCAGTTTGTGCATCCACTGCTTTTGAACAGCTCATAGCCGGCAAGCTCCTCTTTGGTGATCGCCTTGTCATCACCCTTAAGCCATTTATCAAAACGGGCATTGGGGGTGACAAGCGTCTCTTCAAAAGCTGATATGGCAGTGGTCACCTTGTCGATATCAATCTTGTCGACCTTGAATATTTTGTTGAACTCTTCCACGTAGGCAGGAATGGATTGCAGCACCGCGACAGCAAGATCATGGGTAAATGACATTTCGCCGGGATTGCCAATTGGACCACCGGCCTGCTCCTTGAGGTCTTTAGCCCGACCATCCCAGAACTGAGCCAGATTCATGCTTGAATTGAGCACAGTTGGTGAGTTGATGGGTCCCTGATGCCATTTGTGGCCGACAGAACTTACCAGATTGTCACTTCCGCCCATGCTGAGATTGTGACAGGAGTTGCATGAAATGAATCCTGATTTTGACAATCGCGGATCAAAGAAGAGTTTTTTTCCAAGCTCCACCATGGCCTGGTCAGCCACTTTAGGTGCTGCCAGAGGGCTGACCGGTTCACCAGTTTTTGGCTGTAGTCCTTGAACTGCCGACGGAGCAAAAACAGGGGCTTACTGATTTTGCGTGTCTGATTGCGGTTTTTTTGAACAGGAGGAGATGACCCCTACCGCTAAAAGGCCGGCAATAACGATGTGAATTTTCATTTTCATATTCCGGAATAGTTATCATAATTGCTGAATTATCATCAGGGTAAAACTGCACAGTATACCTATGAAATCACGCAAGGTCGAAGCGATCGAGGTTCATCACCTTATTCCATACCGCCGCGAAGTCAAATACAAACGCCTGCTCTGAATCGCTTCATGCATAGACTTCCGCGAGTGCCCGGAGCTGGGAGTTCGATCCGAATACCTTTGTTATTTAAAGTAACTCAGAAAGAGATATTGGTCAAAAATTTTATTGGTGAAAATCACAGGATTTTACATCCTCTCGAAATCGATAAACCCGCGTTCGACATCGGCCAGAACAAGTTTTACCTTAATCTGTTGACCAACCTTGATTTTCCCTATGTTCCTGATCAGCCGGCCTTCTGCTGGCAGGGTCAACAATCTCACCCAGGTACCCTTATCGGAATGGCCGGTAACGATGGCATCAAAATGAGAACCAATCATCGGGCCCAGCAGTAAAGCAGCTTCAGACTTGCTCACCCGGCGTTCAACTTTTCGGGCCGCATCCTCCTGGCGGGTGCAATGTGCAGCTAAATATTCAAGCTCATCAACGCCATACGGGGCGAGACTATTGGTGAGAATGGCCTTCATCATTCTCAAGGTTATTAAATCAGGATAGCGTCTGTTAGGTGCGGTCGAATGAGTATAGTCACGCTCAGCCAGTCCAAAATGTCCAATAGCCTCCTGCCCAGGGACCTCTACCACATATTCCCCTGAACCCATCAGCTTGATAATAACCAGCGAGAGGTCAGGGAAACGTAACGGGTCCGCCTTATGCCTTGCCGCGAGGAAACCTTCGAGCGCCTCTGCGTCAGGTTCATCGGGCAATGCATAACCATATTCACTTGCGACTTCTGCAATTCGCCTCCATCGTTCAGGGGAACGTACAACCCTGCGAAACGACGCGACACCTTTATCAGCTAAAAAATTTGCGGTACAGGCATTGGTGGCAATCATGAACTCTTCGATTAACTGCCGTCCCCGGTTCTGTTCCTGCTGTTTGATTGCAACCACGCGTTCGCCTTCAAAAACTGCATGTGGCTGAAACGTCTGAAATTCAAGAGAACCTTTTCTATGCCTGCGCAAGCGCAGTTTTTGCGCCACCCCATCCTGACAGCGCAACTGCTGCTCCATTCCCGGCACATCCGATGCGGCCAGGGGCAGATCGCTTTCGCCTTCAATCCAGGCTGAAACGGCATCATACGCGAGTTTCGCCTTGTTCCTTACCAATGCACGTTCAACTGTTGAGTTGATCACCTTTCCATGAGCGTCAAGCTTCATGATGGTGACCAGTGCAAGCCGGTTTTGATCGGGATTAAGAGAGGTGAGATCTGTGGAAAGGGGCAGCGGTAACATAGGGAAAACGTGTGCCGATGTATAGACAGAGGTGGTATTGTTCCGCGCATGATCATCTACTGGTGATCCTTTTTTTACAAGAGCATCAACATCAGCAACGGCGACATAAATAATGACCGAAAAGTCCGCCTGCACGTCACATGCGGTTAACTGATCAAGGTCAAGAGAGTCATCGTTGTCAATTGAGCACCAGAGCAATGAAGTAAGATCAAGAATATCCTGGCCGCTCTCATTACTTGGTACGATAAGTGATGCTATCTGTTTCTCTGCCTGGAGTGAAAAATCCGGCTCCAATCCATTCTGCAGCATAGCATCAAAAGCGATTTTAACAATATCGGACTTGCCAAACTTTCTATGCATACCACTCCCTTGATTCATGTTTCATGTGAAGGTGAGCCCGCCTGACGGGGGCACTTGTGTACTGGCAAATATATCAAAAACAGTTACAGCAAATTTGCTGTTTTTTACAGCCAGCTCGCTGGAGTGCATCAAGCTGCATGGTTCAGTTTCTGGCCCGAAGTTGATACCCTGTCATAACCAATCAGCTTTCCTTCCAGGCTTCACATCCTGTCGCTTTCACTTTATTGAGGAAAAGAATTTTATGCATCTGGTTGGCCATGCTTCCTTCGCTTTCGGTCCGGGATGAAAAAGCGCAGGTTAATTCCCGGCTTTGTTATGACTGAGTGCGGGCTTTTTTGTATGTTCCTGCATTCTTTTTTGATTCATGTTTTTAACTTGTCTTGACGGGTTCTTGTCCATGATGGGCAAACAGGTGGTTGATGCTTTCATCTTGTAAATTTTGTGGTATATAAAGCCATAACTTATTATAAAACAGGGTACTGCTATGATTATCAAACAGTTGTCGGTGTTTCTTGAAAACAGGACGGGACGGCTTACCGAGCTGACCGGCATCCTTGCCGCAAACGACATCAACATTTCGGCGTTCAGTATTGCCGATACCGCCGACTACGGCATTCTGCGCATGATTGTCGGACGGCCGGAGCCTGCGGCTGAGATATTGCGCAAGGCGGGGTTTGCCGTCAAAGTCACCGAGGTTGTAGGGATGATTATTCCCCACAGGCCTGGCGGTCTGCACAAGGCGCTGCAGATCATTTCTGATAACAACGTTGCGATTGACTATATGTACGCTTTCGCTTCCGGGGATTGTAAGGCAACGGTGATCATCAGGGCGGAATCAATGGAAAAAATTATCGCTGTTTTGCAGGAGCATAAAATGGAGCTGCTGCAGGAAGGGGATGTCTATCAGGTTTAAAGGGAAAAAATGCCAAGGTTTTCAAAAGCGGTATCGTCACTTCGTTCCTCGGAAATCAGGGATCTTATGACCCTTGCGTCACGGCCGGACATCATCTCTTTTGCGGGGGGAATGCCCGGTAATGAGCTTTTTCCTGTTGAGGAGGTTGAGGAGCTCTTCCGCGGGCTCGATCTGAAAAGGAAGCAGGCGGCATTTCAGTATGGCCCTACACCCGGCCTTCCCTCACTTCTTGAGTCGCTTGCAGGATTCCTTGAAACAAAGGGGTTACCGGTTCAGGAGAACCGGCTGCTTATCACCACAGGCTCCCAGCAGGGGCTCAACCTGTTTGCCAAAGCCTTTATTGATCCTGGGGAGCCCGTCCTTGTCGAAAACCCCTGCTTTATCGGGGCGCTCTCGGCATTCCGCGCCAGTGAAGCGGAACTGAGAGGAGTGCCGGTTGACAGTGACGGTATTTCGATAGAGGCGCTCCAGCAAGAGCTCGATCGGAAAGAGAGGGCCAAATTTCTCTATATCACTCCCTATTTCCACAATCCGGCGGGGCTGCTCTACACCACCGAACGTAAAGCGCAGCTCATCAATGCGCTTCAGGGAGAGAATATTCCCCTCATTGAAGATGATGCCTACGGTGACCTCTATTTTTATGAAGAGGATCGCCCGCGCCTCCAGCCGATCAAGGCGATCAATCCAGAGGGGATCAATGTCTGCTATACGGGCTCATTCTCGAAAATTCTTGGCCCGGGTTTGCGGCTTGGCTGGATGCTGGTTCCTGAAAAGATTTATCAGAAATGTGAGCTCATCAAGCAGTCGGCCGATGCCTGTTCGCCGAGTTTCACCCAGGTGCTGGCCGATGCCTTCATTCGTTCCGGCCAGATCTACACCTATATCGCGGGGGTGCGGCAAGAGTATAAGCGAAGGGCTGAGGCTATGGTTGCCGCCCTCATGGAGTACATGCCGGGCTATGTGCAGTGGAACGAACCCCGGGGCGGGTTCTACATCTGGCTCACGCTGCCGGAAGAGGCCGATGCAACCCAGATCATGATGCTGGCCGTCGAAGGTGGTGCCGTCTTTGTGGCCGGAAAAACATTTGACCCGGAAGGGAAGCGCAACAACTCTCTGCGCCTCTCCTACTGCAACAACACCCCGGAACAGATCGCCGAGGGCATTCCGATTGTGGCCGCCGCCATACGGAAGCAGTGCGGGTAAACCAACGCCATACAGCAGTAGAGTCACAGCTTTCCCGCTGAAAACACACGGATTGTTCTGCATTCGAGACAATATCGCTACGGGGTTGGCGCGCAATTCTCCGGTTGAAAAATTAGCAATTGTTATACAGAAAAATATCCGCATATTAACTCTCTGTATACGTTAAAATTCACAAAAACACTTCAGAAAAGCAGGGGAGATGCTTTATATTGCTGCATTACAAGTGGCTTATGTAGAATGATATCCCTGGTGCTCTCATAAAAAAAAGGAGAACAAGTTATGACTGTAAAACAGACGAAAAGAGCTGAAGCAGGTCGTATATGCAATCTGTTGCCTGCCCGTCACGATACCACAAGGGATTGGCAGATAGAAACTGCTCTCGAAGCCAAAGCCATTGCCTCTTTACCTGCAACCTTGCCTGCAAGCGTTGATCTGCGCGACGATAGCTGGTGGAAGATTGGTGACCAGGAAAATACTGGTTCCTGTGTCGGCTGGGGAACCACCGACGGTGTTGCCCGTTACCATTTTGTGAAAGCTGGAAGACTTGGCCCAAATGAGCTTCTGTCGGTTCGTCACTCCTGGATGGGAGCAAAAGAGAGTGACGTGTATACGGCTCATCCGACAACCGTCATTGAGTCATCTGGCACCTTTGCCAACGCAGCGCTCACTATCCTGAAAAAATACGGTGCTGTAACCGATGCGGTGCTGCCATTCCATATTTCTACCGTTATGTATACTGGAGAGGAGAGCACGTTCTATGCCACAGCCGCAACGCGACGTATCGCAGGATATTTCAATCTCGGAAAAAATCTTGTTAATTGGCGCCTCTGGCTTGCTGCCCATGGCCCCATCGTGGCTGGTGTTAATGTGGATGAAACCTGGGATAACGCAAAAGCAACTCATGGCAAACTTGATGTTTTTAAGCCCGCCACGGTTCGCGGTGGACACTGCATCGCCATTGTAGGCTATACTGCCGACAAGCGCTTTATCGTTCGCAATAGCTGGGGGACTGACTGGGGAGAAAACGGTTATGCCTACGCCAGCGAAGCTTACATCAATGCCGGATTCCAGAACGACAACTACGGCATAACAATCTGAAGCAGATTCCTGTGACAGGGCCTGTGAGACAAAAGTCCAATTTTCTCTCCCTTGCGCGAATGACTGCGCTGGTGGGTATATGGTTTATCTTTTCCCCCGGTGCAGTTTCCTGTCCTAAGAGTCAAAATGGCAAAAAAATGGTGCATGAACTCGTTGAAACGGATAATGAGCGTACGGCGGATATCTGTTTGCATGAAACGGTGAGGATAACACTGCCGGAGAACGCTACCACAGGGTACCGTTGGGTAGTTGAACGTTATGACGGGACGTTCTTGAACGAGCTGGCCACCGAATCACATTATCCAAAGACTGCTGTTGTTGGTTCCGGTGGTAATGTTGTTTTCATCTTTCAGGGGAAAAAGAGTGGTAGAGGAGAAATATTGCTCAAGCAATGGCGCTCATGGGAGGGGGATGCTTCAGTCATTGCCCGTTTTCGAGTTCTCGTCAATGTTCTTCCATAGCACTTTTATCCATAAACTTATTCATCAGGGGAGGCTTTTCACAAGTTGAGGGTGGGCAATGAACGCTTGCAAGTTATCCTGAGTTTACTGATAGCGCTTGCGGATAGCGAGCTTTTCGATACGGGAGTAGAGCGTTTTCGGGTGCATGGCAAGCCGTTCTGCAGCGCCGCCATCACCGCTCACCCGGCCTTTTGAACGGTCAAGTGCATCAAGTATCAGCTCCCGCTCCATCACTGCCATATCAAGTTCAAAATCATGCATGGTTTTCTGTTGCCGGGAGTGCTGCGCATCAGTAACGGAAGGCAACGATGAAAGCAGTGTTGAAAAATCAAGTGACGCCCCTTCAGAAACAATAACTGCCTGCTCAACAAAATGGGCAAGTTCACGGATATTGCCCTTCCATTCACGACTGACAAGACGCTGCATATCGCTCTCCCTGAAGGTGCGGAGCGGCCTCGAAAACTCCCTTGAAAATTTGGCGGCAAAATGAGCGGCAAGCATGGCAATATCCTCCCTCCGTTCAGAGAGTGGCGGAATGAAAAGAGGAAAGACGTTGAGCCGGAAAAAGAGATCTTCACGGAAGCGCCCTTCGGCAACCTCCCTTTCGAGATCACGGTTGGTGGCGGCAATAACACGCGCGTCAACCTTGATCACCTGCCGACCGCCAAGCCGCTCAAGTTCGCGCTCCTGAAGCACTCGCAGCAGCTTGGCCTGCAACTCCAAAGGCAGTTCACCAATTTCATCCAGAAAAATGGTTCCTCCCTCAGCCAGCTCAAACTTGCCGATGCGGCGTTCCGTAGCACCGGTAAAACTCCCCTTTTCGTGGCCAAACAGCTCCGACTCAATAAGCGGCCCTGGCAGGGTCGCACAATTAATCTTGATCAACGCACGCTTGCTTCGGGCTGAAAGGTTGTGCAGCGCACGGGCAAACAGCTCCTTTCCTGTCCCGGTTTCACCCTGAATCAACACCGTAGCGTCAGTCGGAGCAACCTGGCTGACGCGGCGCAATACCACAGAAAGGGAGTCGCTACGACCAATAATCTCCTCAAAATTATGCGCCGCCTTGATCTCTTCGATAAGGCAGGTGCGCTCCCCCTCGAGCTTGCGGCGCAGCTCATCAATCTCCTCAAAAGCGAGGTAATTCTGCAAGGCAAGCGAGAGCTGGGGAACAATCAGGCTCACGGTCGCCTGGTCATGCTCTTCGAACGAGCGAGAGGTATCAGAGATAATCAGTCCCGCACGGCTGCCCGGTGTATCCCAAAGCGGAACCGTAAGCAGGGAGCAGACACCGAATCGTTCTTTGACCAGCGCAAGTATACGGTACTCCTCGCAAAGCGAAAGAAAGGCTTCGCCACAAAAGCAACCCGGATTGGAAATCAGGGCAAAACTCTCCCGGGTGATCTCCTCAATATCATCAACAGCAAGCATGTCACCTGGAGAGACCGGCACAAAGCCGCCGCCACCCTCACGCATGAAACTGTCAAAAATGCGATAGCTTCCGTCCTCACCCATGACGCGAATACCAAGGAAGGTGCAAGGTACCAGCTTGTCGATCTGCTCGCAGACCGCCAGCAGCATTCGGCTTCGATCTTTTATGGTGAGCAGGGCGTTGTTGACGGCAAGCTGCATGGCCGTTTGCGCTTCACGCTGTCGCAACTCCTCGTAGGCAAGGGCGTTGCTGACGCCAACGGCAACAGGTGACGAAAGCGTTGCCAGAAGCTCTTTTTCGCTCTCCGACCAGATCTTTTTATCCTTTGAAACAAAACAGAGAAAGCCGATCACCTTGCCGCCAGTACGCAACGGAGAAAGCACCACCTGCCGCATACCGAGGTCGCTGAGTATCTGCAGGAGCGGAACGTCCGTAGTGTAACGCTCAAGAGCCTCTTCGATCGTGATAACCGAAACCGCCTGATCGCCAAGATGGGGTTCAATCCACGAGCCTGCAATCAGCCTCTTTCTGCGATCAAACGTATCAGGAAGCTGAAAGCGCAGCATTTCAAAAAAAACATTACTGAACCTCCCCTGTTTGTCAAAAGTAATAATAACGGCGGAATCAAACTCAAAAACAAGACGAAGCTTGTCGATAACCGTACGGAAAAGCTCCTGGGGATCGCGAATTGAACCGACGGCATCACT